>JAFUXL010000021.1 GCA_017470905.1 Ruminococcus sp.
CTGTCGGTGTCGGTACTTGTACGATAACAGTCACAAGCAGCAATAACAGAAACGTCAGCGCAAAGATTACGGTAAATGTCACAGGAAACACTTCAAGTCAGATAACGGGCATAACGCTCTCAAAATATGCCATGAATTTAACTGTCGGACAGAGAGATATTTCATGGGTGACCATGACCCCGACCACAGCACCCGAAACTGCAAAGGGCGAAATCTGGACTTCTTCTAATACCGCTGTCGCAACCGTTGACGGCTACGGAAATGTAACGGCTGTCGGTGTCGGTACTTGTACTATTACCGTAACAAGCAGCAACAACAGGAACGTAAGCGCAAATATTACAGTAAATGTCACGGGAAATTCAACATCGTCCGTAATAACGGGTATCACTCTTTCCAAGACAACCATGAATTTAACTGTCGGACAGAAAGATATTTCATGGGTAACCATGACCCCGACTACAGCACCCGAAAGCTTAAAGGGCGAAATCTGGACTTCCTCTAATACCGCTGTCGCAACCGTTGACGGCTACGGAAATGTTACAGCTGTCGGTGTCGGTACTTGTACGATAACAGTCACAAGCAGCAATAACAGAAACGTCAGCGCAAAGATTACGGTAAATGTCACAGGAAACACTTCAAGTCAGATAACGGGCATAACGCTCTCAAAATATACCATGAATTTAACTGTCGGTCAGAAAGATATTTCATGGGTAACCATGACCCCGACCACAGCACCCGAAAGCTTAAAGGGCGAAATCTGGACGTCATCAAATACTGCTGTCGCAATCGTTGACGGATACGGAAATGTTACGGCTGTCGGCGCAGGTACTTGCACAATCACAGTAACGAGCAGCAATAACAGAAACGTAAGCGCAAAGATTACAGTAAATGTAAGCAGATAAAAGTCATAAAAGCAAAAGAGCTACATAAAAATACCGCATATCAGAATTAACTGATATGCGGTATTTTGTATCTCTCCGACATCGGTCGTGAGATACAAAGCATTGATATTATTTTATATTCCAGATATTCTCGGCATAGTCGGCAATTGTCCTGTCGGAGCTGAATTTTCCTGCATTGCACATATTAAGCCACTGTTTCCTTGCGAATGCCGTGCTGCCGTAATCACTGATACATTCAAGCTTTCTGTCAACATAGCTTTGAATATCGCCGAGGAGGTAGTAATGGTCGGGAGCGTGCCAGCTTGCGCCGTCAAGAAGTGCTGAATAGAGTTCACGGAAATCTCCGCTGCCGCCGTCCGAAACCGTTCCGTCAATGAGTGAGGATACAACTTTCTTTATCATCTTGTTTTCCGCAAAGACTTTCCTGCTGTCGTAATCGGGTACGATTTTTTCGAGTTCCTCAACCCTTGCGCCGAAGATGTAATTGTTATCCTCGCCTGCCTCCTGAACAATCTCGATATTTGCGCCGTCATAAGTTCCGAGAGTTACAGCACCGTTGAGCATGAGCTTCATATTGCCCGTACCAGAAGCCTCCGTGCCTGCCGTTGAAATCTGCTCGGATATATCTGCCGCCGCCACAAGCTTTTCGGCATATGATACATTGTAATTCTGAACGAACACAACCTTGATTAAGTCCCTGGTTTCGGGGTCTGACGAGACTATCCTGCCTATCTCGTTGATATACTTGATGATAGCCTTTGCCCTCCTGTAGCCGGGAGCAGATTTCGCTCCGAAAATAAAAGTTGTGGGTTTGAAATTCTTTATACTTCCGTCCTTTATGCCGTAGTATATCCAAAGTATCGAGAAAGCATTCAGAAGCTGTCTCTTGTATTCGTGAAGTCTCTTAATCTGTATATCATAAACAGACTGGGGGTTTACCTCTATGCCGTCATGGATTTTTATAAAATCGGCAAGCTGTTTTTTCTTGTCGGCTTTTATTGCAGCAAAACGATTGATGATATTCTCATCATCGGCATATTTTTCGAGATTTTTAAGATCACTGAGGTCTGTAATCCATTTATCATTTCCGAGAAGTTCGGTTATGAGTGCGGAAAGCTCCCTGTTGCAGAGGGCGAGCCATCTTCTCTGAGTGATGCCGTTCGTTTCGTTTCTGAATTTTTCGGGATTAAGACTGTACCAGTCCGCAAGAACGGTATCCTTGAGTATCTGCGTATGAATTTCGGCAACACCGTTTATATGACTCGATGCATAGCAAGCCATATCCGCCATGTGGATAAGCTCTCCCTTTATGATTTTAATGCGGTTTATCTTGTCTCTTTCAACTCCCCCGGCATACATTTCGGCGATAAGCTCCTCGTTAATCTGAATGATTATCTCGTAAATTCTGGGGAGTACTTCCTCCACAAGACCAATCCACCATTTTTCGAGAGCCTCCTGCATTACGGTGTGGTTTGTGTAGTTGAATATCTTCTTCGCCATATCAAGGGCTTTGTCGAAAGTATATCCCTCGTTGTCAACAAGCTGGCGGATAAGTTCGGGAATTGAAATTACGGGGTGCGTATCATTGAGCTGTATCGAGATATAATCGGCAAGATTATCCAATGTTCCGTATCTTGCCTTGTGTTTTCTGATTATATCCGTGAGCGATGCACTGCTGAAGAAATACTGCTGTTTAAGCCTTAATTTCTTGCCCTCGTTGGTGTCGTCATTGGGATATAACACACGGGAAATATCCTCCGCATAGATTTTTTCCTTTGAGGCTTCGAGGTATTCCTGACGGTTGAAGGTATCAAAATCAAATTCCTTCACAGGTTCAGCCTGCCATAATCTCAGCGTTCCTACGTTTTCGGTCTTGCAGCCGAATATCGGCATATCATAGGGTACTGCCTTTACGGTCTGTCCGTTATAATTTATGATAACCGTATCATCATCACATCTCTTTGACCACGGGTCGCCGTATTTCGTCCAGTCGTCAATGTCCTCTTTCTGGAAACCGTCAGAAATTGACTGCTTGAAAAGTCCGTATTTATAGCGTATTCCATAGCCGTCAAGAGGGAGCGAAAGCGTTGCGGCACTGTCAAGGAAGCAAGCCGCAAGTCTGCCAAGTCCGCCGTTTCCGAGTGCTGCGTCCTCAATAACCTCAAGGTCTGCAAGGTCTATTCCGAGTTCGCCGAAAATCTCATTCACCTCGTCATATATTCCCAGCACGAGAAGATTGTTATAAACGGCTCTGCCCACGAGAAACTCCATTGAAAGATATGCCGCACGGCGTTTGGATAAATGCTCCTCACAGCTCTTGTTCCAGCGGTCGGAAAAAATCTCCGTGACAGTATCGCCGAGGGCATTGTGTATCTGCTGGGGCGATGCCTGTTTCAGGTCTTTCGGGAGCTTTCCCGTGAATTTTTCGATAAATAAATTCTTGTCCATTGTTATTCCTCCGTATTATCTGTTATATATTTTATTTAATTTCCTGATTTTCTTTGCGAGTTCAGGGCTGAAATCGCTCTCTTTCGTGCGGAATTGCCAGTTATTTCCGAGGGTTGAGGGAGTATTCATTCTTGCGCTCTTTGGGCTGTCCAGAAAATCCTGCATCTGTGCCGCCGCAACCTCTGCCACACTTCCCCATGCCGCACGTATAACCGCCATGGGAATTTCGCTCTTTTTCTTTACATTGAGATATTTCTTTGTAAATTTGAGCGATTTTTTGTCCATGCCCTCTACCCAGCCGTTAAGTGTCTCGTTGTCGTGAGTACCCGTATAGGCAAAGCAGTTCGTTGTCGTAAAATTATGCGGAAGGTGTTCGTTCGTGCCGTCACTGAAACCGAATTGCAGGACTTTCATTCCGGGGTATCCGCATTTATCGAGCATTTCACGGACTTCGGGGGTAATAAAGCCCAAATCCTCGGCAATAATATTGAGCCTGCCGAGTTTTTCCTCCGCAAGGCAGAACAGTTCATGATTTGGCCCTTTCTTCCATTCGCCGACAGTTGCGTCCTTGTTGCCGTAGGGAATGGTATAATAGCTTTCAAAGCCCCTGAAATGGTCTATCCTCACGATATCATAGAGTTCTGCGGCGGATTTTATGCGGTTTATCCACCACGCATAGCCCGTTTTTCTGTGATAGTTCCAGTCATAGAGAGGATTTCCCCAGAGCTGTCCCGAGGGAGAAAATTCATCGGGCGGACAGCCTGCCACGCATACGGGGCGGCGTTTCTTGTCAAACCAGAAAAGCTTATGGTCAGACCATGCCTCAACGCTGTCGAGGGCGCAGTATATCGGAATATCTCCGACTATTTCAATTCCGCTGTCGTTGGCATATTTTTTAAGCTCCGTCCACTGTCTTTTAAACTCATATTGCAGGAATTTATAAAAATTTATATCTTTTTTGAGTTCCTTTTTCGCATCACTGACAGCCTTCGTCTTGTGGAGAGATATATCCTCATCCCATTCCGTCCAGGGTTTTCCGTCATATTTGAATTTGAGAGCCATAAAGAGGGCATATTCATCGAGCCAGCTTTTGTTTTCATCGCAGAATTTCTTGTAAGCGGGAAATTTTGACGGCTTGAACCTTGCATGGGCAAGTCTGAGGACATCGAAACAGTTATCATATATTATGCTGTAATCGACTTTTTCGGGGTCGCTGCCCCAGTCATAGCTTGCACATTCGTGATGTTCGAGCAGACCGTCATTTTCGAGTATATCGAAATCAATGAAATAGGGATTTCCTGCGTTTACGGAAAACGACTGATAGGGGGAGTCTCCGTAGCTTGTAGGAGAGAGAGGAAGTATCTGCCAGCACTTAACTCCTGCACTTTTGAGAAAATCAACAAATTCAAATGCGTGTTTTCCCATTTTTCCTATCCCGTATTCCGACGGAAGGCTTGAAATATGCATAATTATACAGTTTTTTCGCATTTTTACACCTCATTGCATAATTTTTTATTTTTTGCTTATAATACCATAAAACAGGAAAAGAGGTAACAAAATGAAATTTTCTCAGCACCTATTTGCCTTTCTTATGGGTTATTTTATTTACAGTCTGATAGAAATACTCAACCGTGGATATACTCACTGGACAATGGCACTCACAGGAGGGTTAATCCTCAGCATACTCTACGGTCTGAACAAACGCAGGACTATGAACCTTATAAAAAGCTGTTTCATAGGAGCGTTCATAATAACGGGGACAGAATTTGCCGTGGGAATTTTTGACAATATTATTATGCACTGGAACGTATGGGATTATTCCGATGTGCCGTTCAACGTAATGGGTCAGATATGCCTGCCGTTTTCGTTTGCATGGTTTTTCCTGTGCATACCTGCATACTACGTCTGCAAGGGCATAAGGAGGCAGTTTGGTCAGTACCCCTGATTTTTGAGGTTTTCAACAAGACCGACATAGTATTCCCTTACGTCATAGCCCTCGATATTCTCACGAAAGAGGTCAATAACATCTCCGTGGCTTATTCCCCTCTTGTATTGATTGGAAATAAGCTGATATTCGCCGTGCTTTGCGGATTCCTCCCAGACAAGCCCGTCATTGGCACCGTTTAATTTTTTGATGAGCATATAGCCGATGTTAAGCGGAACACCTGCCGAGCCTGCGCTCTTCATTACCGACATACGGCTTCTGTACGAGACATTCGGGCTGTCGGGCATTTCCTCGTCATAGCTTTTAGCCCTTACTGCGCTCAAATCATGAACTCCTGCCATGAAATCGGGCTTTGTGTCGCCCAGTTTGGTGAATACGGAGTTATATTTCGCCGCAAGAAACTGTGCGAAGCTGTCAGGCAATTTTTCGAGGAGATAATCCACCATATCGCAGCCCTTATGTGGAGTATTTATCGTTGTGAGCGTAGCGACATATTTATCCATTCCGAGGCGGCTTATCGCATAGCGTGAGTCAAGACCGCCCTTTGAATGGGCAATGATATTTACCTTCTCCGCACCGGTTTCGTTTACTATTTTGAGTATGGTATTTTTAAGTTCCTCCGCACTGTCCGCAACGGACTGTGCAGACTGCTGATTACCGTAATAAATTTTTGCGCCGTTTCTTATGAGAGATGCAGGTACTCTGCCCCAGTAGTTCATAAGCTGCCAGTCACGGAAAAAAATGCCGTGAACCATGAGTATGGGGTATTTTGTCCTGCATATCTCATTTTCAGCCCTTGCGTTTTCGAGTTCGGTTTTATCTCTTTCGACGATAAATTCCCGTTTTGAAACCTTATAAAATTTCCGTATAAGGAAAATATTTATTATCGGACACCACCAGAGCGTGAGCATGAGAATATAGTCCGATATTTTTATCTGCTTTGAGCTTACGGCTGCTTTCAGCACTCCGGCAAACAATTCAAAACCAATCATAATCAACGGAACAACTACGGATAATATTTTTGCAGCCGTACCGGCATCTGATTTTATGAAATAAAAAATAATCAGGACAATCTCTGCGGCTGCGGAAACTCCGCCGATAAATATCAAATTCACAGCACGGTTAAGGCGTTTGAGTCTTTTATCGTCTGTCTGTATCCTGTCGCTTTTAACCAGCTCAAATATATAGAACAGCGATAAAAATACTGTAATAAGTATTTTAAAGCCCTTCGGGATATTCAGTTCCGTCCACATCGGGACGAGACTGCACGACAGTATAAAAAGCACCGTTTCGAAAAAGCGAAGCAATCACATCAGCCTCCTTAAAAAACAGGCTGTTCCGATTGCTCAGAACAGCCCTCTGAATTAAAAGTTCTTGTTGGAATCCGCATTAAAGAAATTATTGCTGCTTTCTGTATAGTAATCGTTGGCTTCAAGCGACATGAAGTCATCGTCCTCAACATCGGGAAGTCTCGCACCGCAGCGTCCGCAGAACTGGAAACGCTCGTTTACCTCCGCATCGCACTTGGGGCATATTTTATATCCTCTTATGCCGTTAAGCTCAAATCTCATCTTCTTGATTCTTCTGCGTCTTGTGTCGATGTCATCGCAGAGAACCTTGAGATTTGCGGGGTCCTCGTTGGGGTTCTTGTAGTACTTCTTGCCGATGTCCGTGAAAATTTCAACGATTCTTTCCTCTTCGTAGAGGATTTTTCTTTTCAGGTTGTTGGCTTCCGAAACGCTCTTAGCCTTATCGGAGGCAGACCTGCTGATGTTGTTGACCGTATCGAGAATGCTCATATTTAATCATCACTCCTATTGAAAAACTTTATTGCTATAAATGAGCGTTTTAAAATAATGCACAAAAGTTTTCATATTCTGTTCCCCCGTGCATTACGGGGAGGCAGTTTTTATTGTATATTATCACGAAGAATTTTAAATTTGCTCAGTCATAGTTTATTGCATAATAATTATACAATAAAATCAGAATTTTGTCAAGGGTTTTCAAACTTATTTTATTTAAACCTTTGATATTTGTGCAAATCTCACATTTCAGATATGTCATTTTCGGTAAGCTGAATAATACCGCCCTTTAAAAGTGCGGCGGAGGCATTTGCGTTGTCGTCCACACGGATAACGAACGAAACCGCCTTGTCAGATTTTCCGATAAATGCATAGAGATACTCAACGTTTACATTTTCGCCGCCGAGAATATCAAGCACACGGCTTAGCTGTCCGGGAGTATCGGGGATTGTTATTGCGATTATTTCTGTTGAAGTAGAGGCATAGGAAGCCTCTTTGAGCTTTTCGAGAGCCTTGTCGGTATCGTTCACGATAATCCTCAATATGCCGAAATCCTTTGTATCGGCAAGGCTCAATGCCCTGATGTTAATTCCTGCGTCCTTGAGAACCTTCATAACGCCCGTGAGCTGACTGGGCTTGTTGTCAAGAAAAACGGAAATCTGTCTTACATTCTGCATAGCTTTCCCTCCTAATTTAAAGTCGTCAATTTGCGCCTCCTGAAGCTTGTCATTTCGCTCACTTCACTACGTTCCGTTCGCTCCCATGACAAGGGCGCAAATTTCCTCCTGTATGCTATAATTATTTTTCCTCATAGACCGCAAGAAATACGCAGCCCTCCGAGGAGTCGGATATTCTCACGCTTACGAGGTCAACTGTTTTGATAAATTCCTTAAGGCTTTCCTTTACCTCATCGGCATTGCTGCCGCAGAAGTACTTAACCTTTGTCCTGCGCCCGTCCGGTTCGGTATAGAGTATAAGGCAGCTCTGATAATTTCCGTAGCCCGCCGCAGAAATGCCGACTGCTCCGACAGCGGGGAGAAATTTATTTATTTTAGGCTCTATATCGGCATATGCGCCGCCGAAAACCTTTATGTCCATTCGTCTGCCCTTTTCGTTATCATAAGTAACCATTACGGTATATATGCCGTCACGGCAGTGCATTTCAACATCTGTTGCCTTTACCTTTGACATAAAGAAACGGATTTCCTTTTCAAGCGAAGCAAGATTTTTTCCCGTAAAGACTTCAACGCTGTGTACATGGGGGACTTTCTTGACGACAGCCCTCTTGTTGTTATCCTCGTATATCACAAGGAATTCGGTTGTATGGCAGTCATCCTCCCAGTATTCATAGTCGTTGCGGTCATAGCTAATCATCTTAACGTCTATGACCTTTACCGTTTCGCCGAATTTCTCGACCTTGCGGACAAGTGTCAGGTAGTCATCGCCTGAAAAGTATCTTATTTTTACATTCTTGCCGTTGGGCTTGTCGTATTTTATGAAAAACCTGTATTCATACGGGTGGTTTTCAACATCTACGTCTATAACTCCGACATTAACAAGAAAATCATTCACAAGCTTTGTAATGCTTTCGATATTTTTTCCGACAAAACCTTTTATAAGCATTTTATACCGCCTTTCAGATTATTACTTTTCCTCCGGAGTGTCTTCCTCGGCAGCTTTCTTCTTTCTCGAAGTCTTTGGCTTTTCCTCATACATTACAAGAGCGGAAAATTCCTCTCTGTAGTCATTTACATGGGTCTGTGCATCGTGGCAGAGGCTTGATGTAGTGCTGTACTTGATGTCAATAACCTTTACGGTTGAGATAAATTCATTCAGCTCGTACTCAAAGGTATCGAACTTTTCATATTTCTCCTGTACAGGGAGAAAGCTGGTAGAAAAGATTTTTACTTTCATAATTTTCACTCCATAATAGTTATTTTTACTCACACAAGAAGAGAACAGAGTAATATCCCTCGATGTTTTTCATACGAATATCACAGATTTTCACGCTGCCTGTGAACTCTCCCCCACATAAAGAGGCGGAGGCTTCGTAAGAAGATTGGTATTTAAGTTTCCACCTTTTCAGGCAACCCTTATTCTTACAGGTGTGTCCACTTCGCCGCTATCGGATAAGACTTTGTTAAGCCTGCACCGCTGCTTTTAATTATTTTTAGTTATTTGTTTTGTTCTGACCACTTTTTTCAGAAGGTATAAATGACACTAAAAATTTTACGTGCTGAATGATTTGTCAGCACAACTGCATATTTTTACTATTGTCAAGATACCGGTGAAATTTATTCACCACCATATTTTAACATTTATCAGTCGTGGAGCTTTCTCTTGTCGATAACTCTTACTGCCTTGCCCTCGCTTCTTGTGATTGATTTGGGAGTTACAAGGTGAACCTTGGGGCTTATGCCAATCATCAGCCTTATTGCGGCTGCAAGGTCACGCTCCTGCTGCTGCATATCCTTTACCTTATCCGAAAGCTGGTCGGGGTTCATCTCAACGCTTACGTCAAGAGTATCGGAATTGTTCACACGGTCAACCTCGATGAGATAATTCGGCGAATATCCCTGTTCGATAAGGACAGTTTCAATCTGACTGGGGAATACGTTCACGCCTCTTATTATCATCATATCATCGCTTCTGCCCTTGGGCTTGGACATTTTTATGAGTGTGCGTCCGCATGAGCATTTCTTCCTGCTGAGTACGCACAAATCTCTGGTTCTGTATCTGAGCAGCGGAAAAGCCTCTTTGGTTATGCTTGTGAATACAAGCTCTCCGACTTCGCCGTCAGGGAGAACCTCGCCCGTATCGGGGTTGATTATCTCAGGGATAAAATGATCCTCATTTATATGCATACCCGTCTGTTCACTGCATTCAAACGATACACCCGGACCGCTGGTTTCGGTAAGTCCGTAGATGTCATAAGCCTTTATGCCGAGAGATTTTTCGATAGAACGGCGCATTTCCTCCGTCCAGGGTTCTGCACCGAAAATGCCTGCCTTAAGCTTTATATCATCGGTTGTAAAGCCCATATCATGGAGAGTTTCGCCTATGTATGCGGCATATGACGGCGTACAGCAGAGAATTGTCGAGCCGAGGTCACGCATGAATGTTATCTGCCTTTCGGTATTTCCCGATGACATGGGGAGCGTGAGACAGCCGACCTTATGCGAACCGCCGTTAAGTCCCGGACCTCCCGTGAAGAGTCCGTATCCGTAGCATACCTGACAAACGTCCTCATTTGTGCCGCCTGCCGCAGTAATGGCTCTTGCACAGCAATCCTCCCATAAATCAATATCATTCTGGGTATAGAATGCAACAACTCTCCTGCCCGTAGTGCCGCTTGTGGACTGTATTCTCACGCATTCACTGAGGGGCTTTGCAAGAAGTCCGTAGGGATAAGCATCTCTCAAATCCGACTTTGAGAGAAAAGGCAGCTTGCAGAGGTCGTCCGTTGATTTTATATCCTCAGGCTTTACTCCCTTTTCGTCCATAAGGTCACGGTAGTATTTTACATTGTCATAAACGTGCCTTACCTGCTTTACAAGACGTTCGTCCTGAAGCTTTTTCATGTCCTCACGGGACATGGTTTCAATTTCTTCGTTCCAATATCTTTCCATTGGATGTTCATACTCCTTTTTATAATATTTTATATTGTGCAGATGAAATTATATCTTTATCAGGCATTTTTTCCGAGTTCAAATGCCTTTTTGTTAAGTTCAAGGAATTTCGGAGGAACGCACTGTTCAAGGGCTTTCTGCCAGAGTTCGTCGGGATAGTCCATTCTTGCGGCAAGCACTCCCATTAATACCACATTTGAAGCCTTTGCAGTTCCTGCCTGCTCCGCAAGCGAAAGAGCGTCAACCGCCGTTACGTCCGCTCCTGCATTTCTGAGCTTTTCAACGAGATTTTCGGGATATTCAGCCGCACCCGTTATGACGGGCATGGGGTCTATCTGCTGTGTGGAGGTTATAAGCTTTCCGCCCTTTTTGAGATAGGGCAGGCACCTTGCCGCCTCTAAAAGCTCAAAGGATATGACCGCATCAGCCTCTCCCTTTTCGACAACGGGTGAATATACCTTATCGCCGTATTTTACATATGTAACGACACTTCCGCCCCTCTGGGACATACCGTGTACCTCGCTGACTTTTACATCATATCCCTGAGCGAGAAGAACATTTCCGAGAAGTCTTGACGCAAGCAACGAACCCTGTCCGCCCACGCCGACTATCATTATTGATTTGGTTTCCATTGTATTATCTCCTGTCTATGCTTTATAGATTATTTCGAGTTCGCCGTCAATATATCCCATTGCAAGAGCAAGATAGGACGTAAGCAAATTTCTGTATTTTCCGTTAAGGAGATATTCTGCGATTATATCCTTGAATATCTCGTATGCGTGCTGACGATCTTTCGTATCTTCATCGGATATATCTATGCTGAAAATATCCTCCCCCGATGACCAGACCTGATCGCAGGGCCAGTCGCTGTCGGTGTCGCTGTAGCTGTTTGCGGCTACTATCTGCAACGAATAGATATTCTCCCCCTCATCGTAGAGGTTGAAGCAGTATGCCCTTGTATCCTCGGGCATATTGTTCGTTTCGAGGAGGTAATCTATCCAGCTTTCAAATTCACTGTATACTTCGGGCTGTATCATAATATCACCTTTATTCTATCGCACCGAATTTGCACTGTTCCTTGCAAATTCCGCAGCCAACGCATTGTGTATGGTCTATGACGGCTTTTTTGCCGTGTATTGAAATCGCCGGGCAGCCGAGTTTCATGCAGGCTTTGCAGCCTACGCATTTATCCGTATCAACCCTGAACGGCGGATTATGCTTTACATATTTGAGCAGAGCGCAGGGGCGGCGTGAAATTATTACAGATGCCTCGTCTGCGGCAAGTTCTTCCTTTATAGCCTGTTCGGTTTCCGCAAGGTGATAGGGGTCTGTTACCCTTACCCTCTTAATTCCGATAGCCCTGCAAAGCTCTTCAAGGTTTACTGCGGCGGCAGGGTCGCCCCTGAGATTTTTGCCCGTTGTGGGGTTCTGCTGATGACCCGTCATGCCCGTGATAGAGTTATCGAGAATTATAACTGTTGAATTTGAATTGTTATAGGCTATGTTTACAAGTCCCGTCATTCCGCTGTGCATGAATGTGGAGTCGCCTATTACCGCAACGGTTTTATGCTCCGACTCGTTTCCCCTTGCCTTGTTGAAGCCGTGGAGAGCCGATATTGATGCACCCATGCAAATGGTTGTATCTATTGCATTGAGAGGTGCGGCTGCTCCGAGCGTATAACAGCCTATATCGCCCGATACCGTTACACCAAGCTTTTTAAGGCAGTAGAAAAGTCCACGGTGCGGACAGCCTGCACACATAACAGGCGGACGTATCGGTATATTCTCATCAAGCTGTGCATATTCTTTCTTTATGCCGAGGAGTTTTTCCGCAATGACGGACTGCGGAAGTTCGCCTATATATCCGAAAATCTCCTTGCCCTGTACGTTGTTTGCCCCGATATTTCTGCAATGCTGTTCGATAATGCCGTCAAGCTCCTCGATTACGTATATTTTTTCGTATCTTTTTGCAAAATCCTGTATAAGCTTAACAGGGAGAGGATTTACCATTCCGAGTTTCAGAACAGATGCCTTGTCGCCAAGAGCCTCTTTAACGTACTGATAAGCCGCACCGTTGGTTATAACGCCAAATTCTGCGGTTTCGGATATTTCCGTGCGGTTAAAGGGACAGACCTCCGCATATTCGGTAAGCTTTTTGGTTCTTTCCTCAACAAAAACGTGTCTGCCCTTTGCATATGCCGGCATCATTACATATTTCTGCGGATTTTTGGTATATTCCTTTAATTCAGGCTCTTCACGGTCAAGCATTTCGACACTGCTCTGCGAATGTGCAACTCTTGTTGACATTCTTATTATGAACGGCGTGTCAAATTCTTCGGAGAGTTCAAATGCTTTCTTCACAAATTCCTTACATTCGCCGGAGTCGGAGGGTTCGAGCATGGGGACTTTAGATGCTATCGCATGATGACGGCTGTCCTGTTCATTCTGTGATGAATGCATACCCTGGTCGTCCGCAACGGCGATTATCATTCCTGCATTTACGCCCGTATAAGCGGCGGTGTAGAGAGGGTCTGCGGCGACATTAAGTCCGACGTGCTTCATTCCGCAGAATGACCTTGCACCTGCGACTGATGCGCCGAGAGCAGTCTCCATGGCAACCTTTTCATTGGGAGCCCATTCTGCGTATATCTCGTCATATTTTGCGGCTTCTTCGGTTATCTCCGTAGAGGGAGTGCCGGGATAGCTTGAAACTACCCTGCATCCTGCCTCATACAGACCTCTTGCAAATGCCTCGTTACCTAACATAAGTTTTTTCATTTCTTAAAATGTCCTTTCTTTCATTTTAATAAAATTATCCTCAAGCCAAAGCGCAACACCATTATTTTTATTATCTCCTATGATAATATCGGCGGCAGCCTTGACTTCATCTCTTGCATTTCCGACAGCTATTTTCAAATCCGCCTGTGCGAACATCGGCAAATCATTAAGATTATCCCCGAAAGCAACGACCTTTTCAAAGCCGTATTTTTCACGCAGAAATTTTATGCCGTTGGATTTTGACGCTCTGTGTGAAAATATTTCAAGATACCATGCATCGTTGTAAACATCAAGATAGAAAGCACTGTCAACACCGTCTATCCCTTCAATTTCAAGTTTCACAGGAAGAAGCTCGTCATAAGAGCCTGTAGAAGTAAAATACATCGTGTATTCATCGGCATAGTCCGCAAGATTGCACTGAACGAACGGCTTTTTGTATTCATATTTTCTTACCTCCGCAAAGCTTTTCATGACATTCGTGGTAAGCTTTGAATAATAACAGGTCAGTATCCCGTCATCAATGCGGTACATAAAGCATTGTTTGCCGTTATGTTCAAAGGCACGGAGAATTTCCGCAGAAGCCGCAGGCGCAATAAATTCGCTGTTTATCAAACAGTCATTTTTCAAATCATAGATATTCACGCCGTTCATAAGTATGCAGGGTACATTCATATTCACCGCCGACATTTTTGGCTTTACGGAATATACGGAACGTGCGGTTGCTGCGGAAAAATTCATTCCCTGTTTTATGAGACTGTTTAATTTTTCTGCGGTAACGGCGGTTACATCACCCACAGGGTCAAGCAGTGTACCGTCAAGGTCAGAAATATAAAGAATATTCAATAATAATCCCCTCGCACATATTTAAAATCGTCAATCTGCGCCTTTTCAGGCTTGCGCTTTCGTTCACTGCACTTTGTTCCGTTCACTCTCAGCGCAAGGGCGCAGATTTCCTCTTATTTAAAATCGTCAATCTGCGCCTTTTCAGGCTTGCGCTTTCGTTCACTGCACTTCGTTCCGTTCACTCTCAGCGCAAGGGCGCAGATTTCCTCTTGTGAAACTTACAGTACCATTATAACATATCTGTTTAAAAAAGTGAAGAAATTATTTATTAACAATTACATTTTTGTAAGATTTGCCGAAAAACAACATTCAAACATGGTAATCATGCATAAATATAATGTTGGCTGCATATCTCCCCACAGCAGATACGGCAGTACTGACCCTTGCTTATGATATTTTGTTTCCTAAAATTATTGACATTCCGCCTAAAAAGGTGTATAATTTTCATAATAATAATATGGGAGTGAGTATCTTGACAGAATATTTAACCAATTATATGAAATATATCTCCGATAAGCTTGAAAAATGCTCCGATGAAAACGAACTCAAAGACATACTCTCCGAACATCTCGACAAAATCGCTTTCATGCAGCATGAGCGAATTGTGCATTTCCTTGTTACATTCATGTTTGCGGTGATACTCTGCATTTTCATGTGCGCCTTTATTTTCAGCGAAAATATAATGCTGCTCCTGCTCGTTACCATTATTATGGTACTGCTTGCGTTTTACATAAAGCATTATTATTTCCTCGAAAATACCGTTCAGGAGATGTACAAAATATATGATAAAATGCTCGAAAAAAGAAAAATTTTCAGGGAGGTATGATGATGACTAAAGAAGAAATTGCGAAGCTTTCGTGCATGGAACTCGAAAAGCTCTACCCCGATATTCAGTGTACTCTTAAATTTGAAAAGCCGTATGAGTTGCTTATCGCCACACGTCTTGCCGCACAGTGTACCGATGCGAGAGTAAACCGGGTAACAAAGGATTTGTTCAGAAAATACCCTGCCTTGCAGGCATTCGCCGATGCGGATTTGTCGGAACTCGAACAGGATGTTAAATCATGCGGACTTTACCGCACAAAGGCTAAAAGCATTAAGGAGATGTCACAGCAGATTATTGATAATTTCGGCGGTGTCGTCCCTGATAATATGAATGACTTGCTTTCGCTTTCGGGAGTGGGGCGGAAAATTGCGAATTTAATCATAAGCGATGTGTACGGCAAGCCTGCAATCGTAACAGATACGCATTGCATACGCATTTCGGGCAGGCTCGGACTTACTGAAAATAAAGACCCCCTTAAAGTCGAAAAAGACCTGCTGAAGCTTATTCCGCCCGAAATTTCAAGCCGTTTCTGTCATCAGACCGTACAGTTCGGACGTGACGTATGCCGTGCAAGAAATCCGAAATGCGGTGAATGCAAACTAAACTATTTCTGTGCAGAATACAACAGCAAATTGTAAATAAGAGGAAATTTGCGCCCTTGCGCTGGGAGTGAACGAAACGCAGTGGAGTGAACGAAAGCGCAAGATTTAAGGGGCGCAAATTGACGATTTTAAATAAGAGGAAATTTGCGACCTTGCGCTGGGAGTGAACGAAACACAGTGGAGTGAACGAAAGCGCAAGATTTAAGGGGCGCAAATTGACGATTTTAAATGGGAGGTTTTTATGTTATTTGAATTTACTTTAAGTACCCCTGATGAGGGACTTGTCGATATTACCAACGAGGTGAAAGCAGCCGTCCGTGAAAGCGGTGTAAATGAGGGAATATGCGTTGTTTTCTGTCCGCACACGACCGCCGCAATAACCATAAACGAAAATGCCGACCCCGATGTAAAAACAGATTTTGTCGAGGGTATGAACAAATCTTTCCCCGATTTGACCGTTTTCAAACACGCTGAGGGCAATTCGGACGCACATATAAAATCCTCGTCTGTCGGTGCAAGCGAAACCATAATCATACGTGGAGGAAATCCTCTGCTCGGCACTTGGCAGGGAATTTATTTCTGCGAATTTGACGGACCGAGAAACAGGAAATTTTTCGTGAAGATAATAGGAGGCTGATTTTATGGACAAAATCGAACAGTTAAGGGATATTGTAAATTCATCTGACAGGATAGTATTTTTCGGGGGCGCAGGAGTTTCCACCGAAAGCGGAATACCCGACTTCAGGAGCGTGGACGGTCTTTATAACCAGCAGTGGAGCTATCCGCCCGAAACCATTTTGAGCAATACGTTTTTCAGAAAAAATACTAAAGAGTTTTACAGGTTCTACCGTGCAAAAATGCTCTGTCTTTCCGCAAAGCCCAATCCGGCACATATAAAGCTTACACAGCTTGAAAAAGAGGGAAAATTAACTGCTATAGTCACACAGAATATTGACGGACTTCATCAGGCGGCAGGCAGTGAGAATGTCTATGAACTCCACGGCAGTGTACTGCGCAATTACTGCATGAACTGCGGCAAATTCTATGATGTCGAATATATCGCAAATTCGGACGGAATACCGAAATGCGGCTGCGGCGGCACTGTCAAGCCTGATGTGGTACTCTATGAAGAACCCCTCGACAACAGGGTGGTGACGGGTGCAATAAAGGCTATATCAAATGCCGATACCCTGATTATAGGCGGCACTTCACTTAATGTCTACCCCGCCGCAGGTCTTGTGAGGTATTTCAAGGGCAGAAATACCGTAATAATCAACAAATCCCCCACACAGATGGATACAAATGCCGATTTGCTTATAGCCGACAATATAGGAGAAGTCCTCTCCGCAATTTAACAAATCAGAGACAATGCGGACGGGCTGTTGTAGTCCCGTCCTTGATTGGAGGTATTATGAAAATTCTTGCCGTTATAGATATGCAGAACGATTTTATTGACGGTTCGCTCGGCACAAAAGAGGCTGAAAATATCGTCCCGTTGGTTGCCGAAAAGATAAAATCATTTAAAAATTCGGGTTATGAGGTGGTATTCACAAGGGATACCCACAATGAGGATTATCTCTCGACTATGGAGGGAAAAAAGCTCCCCGTTGTTCATTGTATCAAGAATACAAGGGGCTGGGAAATTTCCGATAAGCTCGACACATCGGGATGTACAATTATTGACAAGCCGACATTCGGCTCGTATGACCTCGCTGAATTTATCGCAGGAAATCCCCGAATAAATGAAATTGTAATCGTGGGGCTGTGTACCGATATATGTGTTATATCGAATGCCCTGCTTATAAAAGCCAGGCTACCCGAAATAAAAATAACCGTTGATTCCTCGTGCTGTGCGGGTGTTACTCCGCAGAGCCACGAAAACGCACTTTCCGCCATGAAAATGTGCCACATTGATATTATGTGACATCCTCCCCCGCCTGTAGAGGCGAGGACTTCCCCTCGCCGACAGGTTTGGTTCTCGTTCGATAGGTACCAATGTACTAAGCATCAGCAAGCTAACCCCGTGTGTCCCACGGTTCTTTTATTTCAGGTTATGCGAAAATTAACCGCATACCCTCATTTTTGATATTGATTGCAGCATTCACATCTCTGTCGTGATGTGTACCGCATTCCGGACAGTCCCATGCTCTGACAGACAAATCTTTGGTTTCAGTATTTTTGTAACCACAACAGGAACACGTCTGGGAACTTGCAAAAAATTTGTCTGTTTTCACCAATTTCTTTCCATATTATTCCATCTTATAACTCAAAAACTCTGTAAAAATACCCCACCCGTTATCACAGACAGATTTTCCGAAATTCAGTGTCTGTGCCATTGCCTGCATATTCAGAGCATGTGTTCATAGCCGTTTAAGAAGCGAGTGGAGATGAGAAATGATAACCATACATTCAGAAGAGCGAGAGGATATCTCATAATCCTTAGACAGTCTGCGAGAGAAATTAATCCACGAAAGGGTACGCTCAAC
>JAFUXL010000022.1 GCA_017470905.1 Ruminococcus sp.
TGCTCTCTCTCACTGACTTCGCACTGATTTACTGCTGACTGGCTACAGCGACCGGCTGTCCGATAACGGTATCATAAAGAGGATAACCTGCAAAACCCTTATCATAGAGGAATGATTACCCCTAATCCGTTCTCCCTTCTTCATTCTCTGTATCAACGCTTGGTTTTCGCTTATTGTGATACAGGCACACGAAAGTACAATATCCTGATTGTACCTTGATTTATATGAGTATATTTTACCACATTTATCCACTTTTGTCAATGCTTTTGCTGCTTATTTTGTAACTCCTTTTAATTTTATTGACATCATACTGATGACATTAATTTTGTCAGCCGATTTAATCAGAGGAAATTGTTTTCCCATGTCCAGCTTCTTATTTCAAGCTCATCAAGATTATAGGGTGTCTGCTGATAAACGCAGTAGTTGAGCCAGTTTGTGAACAGAAGATTTGCAGTCCCTCTCCACGAAAATACAGGCATTTTCGAGGGGTCATCATTCGGAAAATAATTATACGGTATCTGTATGTCAATTCCTTTTTTGACATCACGGAAGTATTCCGAGGCTATGGTGTTTCTGTCGTATTCCGAATGACCCGTTATAAAATACTGTCTGCCGTTTTTGTTGGCGACTATATGAACTCCCGACATTTCCGAGCTTGTCAGTATTTCAAGCTGGGAAATTTTTTCTATATCCTCACGTCTTACCTCTGTATTTCTCGAATGGGGGATATAGAATACATCGTCAAATCCACGCAGAAGCTGTTTGTTTCCGACCTCCGCTCTGTGGGGGAATATACCGAACATCTTTTTTTCAAGCGGATATTTAGGCACTCCGAAATGATAGTACAATCCTGCCTGTGCCGCCCAGCATATATACATGGTACAGAAAACATGGGTTTTTGACCATTCAAATATCTCCGTTATTTCTTTCCAGTAATCAACCTGACTGTATTCAAGAAGCTCGACAGGTGCGCCCGTCACTATCATGCCGTCATATCTGTCGTGTTTAATCTCACTGAATTTCTTGTAAAAGGCATCAAGATGAGTATGAGAGGTATTCCTCGAAACATGGGAAGCCATCTGCAAAAGCTCAACGTCCACCTGCAAGGGGGTATTGCTCAGAAGGCGCATCAGCTGTGTTTCCGTTTCGATTTTTTTAGGCATGACATTCAGTATTATGACCTTCAGCGGACGTATATCCTGATGTTCGGCTCTTTCCTTTGACATCACGAATATATTTTCCTCGCCGAGAGTTCTGAACGCAGGCAGTTCCGATGATATTCTTATTGGCAATTTATATCACTTCCTTTAATTTTCCCGTTTATTCATGCAGTCCTGACATGAGTTCATGAAACCGCTTAAATTTTCGCAGATATTTTCATTTTCGGCGAGAAATTTAAGTCTTATGAGATTAATATATTTTTCATGATTTTCGAGCAGAAATTCCATGCTCTCAATTCCTTTCAGAACGCTTTTGAACATGACCGAACGGACAAGACCGTCACAAAGCATAATATCTCCGCCGTCATCATAATCATAGACAATGGTTTGGTCAATGTCGTATGCATAGGCGATAAAGCCCGTAATATCATTACCGCTCAGAGCCTCTGTTATATGCAGATTTTTTATGCCTGCTTTTTCAACAAGGCTTTCATAGCCCGATATGTCAAGTTTTTCCTGTATTTCCAGCATATCACTTCACCTTGCCTATAGCGGTTCTTATTGCACGCAGTTCCTCTGCGGAAAGCTCTCTCCATGTGCCGGGCTTAAGCATACCGAGCTTTAAGGGCCCTATGCTTATGCGGCGCAGTCTTGCGACTTCGAGACCGACAGCCTCGCACATTCTTCTTATCTGGCGGTTTCTGCCCTCTTTTATGGTTATGAGGAGGACAACTCTGCCCTGCTGTTTTTCCTTTACTACAACATTTGCAGGGAGAGTCATTTTTCCGTCTATTTCTATGCCGTTCTGCAAGTCCACAAGCTGCTGCTCGGTTATATCGGGGCGGACTGTTACACGGTATGTCTTTGAAATATGCCGGCTGGGGTGCATTATGTCGTTGGCAAATTCCCCGTCATTGGTAAAGAGGAGAAGTCCCTCGGAATTTCTGTCGAGCCTGCCAACAGGGTAAACTCTTTCGTCAATGCCGTCAAGCAAATCCATGACACATTTTCTGTCCATTTCATCGGAAACGGTGGTTACATAACCTCTGGGCTTGTTGAGCATTATGTAAATGAATTTCTTTTTTTTCGGCATTGAAATTCTCTCGCCGTCAACGGTTATTATATCCCTGAAGCCGCATTTGTCTCCAAGCTTTACGGGATGACCGTTAAGCTTAACTCTTCCGCCCGAAATAAGAGCTTCGGCTTTTCTTCTTGAACAATAGCCGCTGTCGGCAATCATTTTCTGTATTCTTATTTTATTATCCATAAAATCCTTTCAGCTGTGCTTTTCTCCGAAGAGAAAGTCTTTTAGTTTTTCGATTATATTCTTCTGTTTTTCCGCAGGAATGGCAGACTGCGCATTTTCGGCGGCATAAAGCGGAATATTTTTAATCTCACGCTCCTTGTATCTCACGGAAATGTGCGCAAGCTCATCTCCTGCACAAACGGGAGCATATACAAACGGCGATGATATTATTTTGTATTCTATGTCGTTTTCGTCCGCCTGATATGCAGTTATATCGGTTTCAGCCTCTTTTGCCCAGACCTTTATGCGGCTATTTTCCGCACCTGCAAGGGGGAGACTTATATTGTCGGGAATATCAAGCGTTATCCGGTTTGATTTTTCAAATGCAAAATCATACATGAGCAGGTGGTCGTTCCAGTCGTTGCGGTCGTTGAGGGTAACGCATATCAGATTTTTTCCGTCTCTTTCGCAGGCTGAAACCAGGCATCTGCCTGCCTCGTCCGTGAAACCTGTCTTTACGCCGTATACTCCGTTGTCCATTGAGAGGAGCTTATTTGTATTTTTAAGCCACCTCGTATACGGGGGATTTCCAAATTCAAGCTTTATGGTCTGACTTGAACATATTTCCCTGAATATCTCGTTTCTGAGGGCGACAGATGCAAGTATCGCCATATCATATGCCGATGAGCCGTGACCGACACCCTCCAGCCCTGACGGAGTGACGAAATGAGTATGAGCAAGACCAAGTTCTTCGGCTTTTTCGTTCATCATATCAGCAAAATTTTCAATACTGCCTGCAAGCTTTACCGCTGTCGCATTGGCGGCATCGTTGCCCGATGGCAGCAGCATTCCGCAGCAGAGGGCATATTTTGTGACAATATCGCCCTCCAGAAGCCCCATTGACGAACCCTCAACCTTTATGGCATCGCTGTCAACGACAAATTCCTCGTAGAGATTTCCGCTTTCAAGGCACAGGAGAGTTGTCATTATCTTTGTGGTGCTTGCCATAGGGAGCTTTTCGTCGGGATTTCTGCCGTATATAATCTCTCCCGTGTCAGCCGATATTACGACTGCCGCCCTGGCGGATATTTCGGGTTCTTCACCGGCATACGCACTGAAATGCGGACAAACCGCAATAACAGCCGCCGCACATATCATGACAAATATTTTCTTCATACAATACCTCCGCAACGTTTTTGTTACAGAATATGCATGAAGAAATATTTATATGAATCAGTCGTTTATTGTAATATCTGCGGTGCTTTCGCTTTCGTCGGGAGAGCCTTTTCTTTTTGACATAAGTCCCGAAACCTTTTCAAATACCTTTGGTACGGAATTTATCGCACTTGTAATGGGGTCTGACTTAGCGTCCATGTCAATCATTTTAGCCTCGCCGTCGGGTGAGATTACGAGAAATCCTTCGGGCTTTATTGAAATTCCTGCTCCTGCTCCGCCTCCGAAAAGGTCTTTGTCGTATTTTGACGGAATATCCGAGCCGCCCGATGCGAAACCGTATGTCACCTTTGATATGGGTATTATGGTAGTGCCGTCATCGAGCTTTATGGGGTCGCCGATTATAGCGTTTACGTCAGCCATTTCCTTGACCTTTTCCATTGAAATGCCGAGGAGTTCATTGATGGAATTTTTCTTTTCTGCCATTTAAAACATCACCTTTCATTCTGCCGATTGGGCAGTCCTTGATTTTTTTGTGCTTATTTTATTGGGTATATATATTTTGAATAAATATGTTATCAGGAACCATATTCCTGCAATAACCAGTGTTCCGAGGCGGAATTTTACTTTTGCCGATATATCCCAGCGGGATTTTTTAAGGGCAAAGCCTGCGTTTATATCGACTGTCTTAAAGCGCAGAGTAAACAATGCGCCGAGCCATGCGAGGAGATTATAAACCGTTCCCGAAACCATTCCATAATTCACGGCGCATTTATATGCGTCCTCGTTCGCCACTATGAAATCAATGTATATGTCACTGAAATGAAAGCCCTTGAATATTTTTAGAACGGGTCTGTCTGCGGCTTCCCAGATATTTGAAATAAGCTCCAGCTTGTCGCCGAGGGATTTTCCCTTTTTTTCAGAGCTTTCCTCTTCGGGTTCTTCGGTTAAATCCTCATCGTTCATATATTCCGTTATGTCCTCTTCCGGAATATCGGTTTCATCGGAATCCTCACCGGGAATATTTTCATCATCGGGGTGTTCGGAGAGTTCGGGGACTTCCTCTATTTCAATATCATCAATATCGTCAATATCATCAAAGTCATTATCTTCATTGTCGTTATCATCGTCTTTGGAGGGCTTTTTTCTGCGTCTGCGCAGACGGTTCAGCAGTCCTCCGCCGTCCGAATTTATAAGCGGAACAATCCAGTATGCCGCCTTATATGACAGCTTTTCGTCAATATAGCTTACCTTTGCGGAAATCGGAAATATGCACGCAAGGACAATTATTCCCAATACCGCAAGCAATATCCAAAGTATCACCCTGAGTATTGTAATAAGAATTGCCGCCAAGAAACCACCTCCGTTTTAAGCTGTAAACAGCATATATTAATTTATTTCGTCCTCGCTGACGAGTACCTTTTCACGTCCGGGGAGGGGAGGGAGGTCTGCCGTTGAACTCAGACCGAAGCTCCTCAGAAATACTGCTGTTGTCTTATATACAAGCGGTCTGCCCGGAACATTCAGCCTGCCTGCCTCCTCGACAAGTCCTTTCTCTATAAGATTATTGACAACAGAGGAGCTGTCAATTCCCCTGACATTTTCGACAAAGCCCTTTGAAACGGGCTGATTGTAGGCTATTATGGTAAGAACCTCCATAGCGGCACTGGTCAGGGGGGAATTTTTTTTGGTATTGAGGGCTGTGCGTATCATGGGGGAATATTTCTCCCTCGTACACATCTGAAAGCTGTTTTCAAGCTTTTTGATGCATATTCCGCTGCCCATGTCGTCATATCTCTCGTTCAGCAGACGGATAAGAGAGGGGAGAGTACCCGTATCCACACCGCTTGCCTCCGAAAGACGGTATATTTCGACAGGCTCTCCGCTTGCGAAAAGTATAGCCTCTACTGCTCCGAGTTTTTCTTTGATTTCCACTTTCTGCGCCTCCCGCCGCTGAAGAATACTTTTGTATTATCATCGCTTATTTTTATGCGTCCGTATTTGGTAAGCTCAAGGACGGCGAGAAAGGTTGCGACCTTTGCCGAACGTTCATCAACGCCCTCATAGAGCTTGTCCATGTATACCTCTCCCGTTGTATAGAGTTCCCGAAGAATATGCACTACTTTTGTAAGAACGGGTACTATTCTGCGCTTTACCACGGAATTTATCTTGTTTTCGATATTTACCCTGTTTTTTGCGGAATGTATTTTTTTATTCGAGACTGCGTTCATATAGGAATTTACAAGGCGGTCAGGCTCGTGTACAAGGCGGTATGTAGAGTCGGACTCTATTTTCATCGGTTCACGGACAAAAATATCGCCGCCGACAAAATTTTCCGAGAGCCTTGCGGCAGCCTCTTTGCAGAGGGATAATTCTATAAGTGCGCCCTCAAGCTCCTTTTTCATCTTTTCAGCTTCTTCCTTCTGCGGCAGAAGGTAAGCCGTTTTCATATATATGAGCCTTGCAGCCATTTCGAGAAATTCCCCTGCAAGCTCCATATCCCGTTCGTGCGCCTCTTCCATGAATTTCATGTACTGTTCGAGCAGCACGGATATTTCTATATCAAATATATTTAGCTTATGCTTGGTTATGAGATTTAACAGAACATCGAGAGGACCTTCAAACACATCGAGACTGAACGAGAATTTTTCCATATCAGCTCCCGAATGTCGAGGGTATCCATGATGTAAGACCTCCGAGCAAATCCGAAACCACGCCTATGAGCCAGCCCAGAGGGTCAAAAAGCCCGTTTGTAAGCGTGGGCATGAAGAAAAGTGCAAGGAGTATTATGGTAGATGCCTGATTTATCGCCCTGTAATTGCTGTGATACCAGTTGAGGAATTTCGGCGGCGCAAACTGATATAATATATTGAAGCCGTCCATTCCGGGCAGGGGGAGAAGATTTATAACGCCCAGAGATACATTTATCGCAGAAAGTATCGTGAGTATGAAGAATATGCAGAATATGGGGGTTATATCCGAAAGAGCAAGCTTCATGCGTATGCTTTCCGAGCAGAGCATTATATTCATAACCAGATTGCACGCTATGGCAGAGAGAAAATGCGTTAAGGGTCCCGTAAGGGAGAGGATTATAATTCCCTTTTTCCTGTCTCTCATTCTGTTCACGTTGAAGGGCATGGGCTTTGACCAGCCGAAACCGCACAGAAGTATCGCAAGCGAGCCAATCGGGTCAAGGTGCATGAAAGGGTTGAGAGTTATTCTTCCGGCCTGTTCTGCGGTATCATCACCCTGAGATTTTGCGGCAAGTCCTCTTGCTGAATTTATTATCGGCATTACAAGCAGTATCATCAACGCTCTTGAAAAATATTTCAGAAACAATCCAAATCCGCTGTTCATTAAAAAACTCCTTTCCTGAATGGGGGATGCTGCTTAAAATCTTCCCCAAGCCCCTTAATCCTGAATGGGGGACGCTGCTCTGAAGCCTTGCGCCTCCGCTCACTGCACTGCGTTCCGTTTACTCACGGCACAACAGCAGCTTTCCCCCAAGCCCCCTGAAAAGCAAAATCAGTTAATATTTACTATTATACAACAAATGCACAAATTTTTCAAGTGCAAAAGGCAAATTTAATGATTTTTAAAAAAATTCGGAATTTTTTTCAAAAAAGACTTGCATTTTCCGAAATTTTATGATACAATATTCATGTTGTCCGATTTGCGGGACTTATCTACGAGATTGTAAGGAGGTGCAGCCTGATGGCAAAATGTGAAATATGCGGAAAGGGAGTTACTTTCGGTATCAAGGTTTCCCACTCTCACAGACGCACAAACAGAACATGGAAGCCTAATGTAAAGCGTGTTAAGGCTATCGTCAAGGGTACTCCTTGTCATATATACGCTTGCTCAAGATGCCTGCGTTCAGGTAAGGTTGAGAGAGCCTGAAAAAGCTTTCATTAAAAATTAAAATCAAAAGGGACGTTTCACAGCGGAGCGTCCCTGATTTTTTACATTACAGGCGGCTTTCCCGAACCCGTTATCTGAAATGGGGGAGCCGCCATTTGAGCCTTGCGTTTCCGTTCACTGCGCTGCGTTTCGTTCACTCAAAACGCAAGGGCGGCTTTCCCACCCAAGCCCCCCTTTTTAAAAATAAAAATCCAGCATGACAAAATATGCCGAAATTTGGATTATAATTTCGGCACAATCAACAAAAATTTAAAAAACCACTTGACATAGTTGACATAATGTATTATAATGATATAATGTATCAATATGAAAAGAAATCGCTTATTCTGCAAGATATTATACCATACTTACGATAATCTTGTCAATAGTTTTGCGATAATTTTTTTCTTTGGACGATACCGCTTGACAAAAACTTTCCCCTTCGCAGGAAAGATTATAAAATACAAGGAGGTTCCGCCTATGGTGAATGTAACACCTAAGCAGCTGGGAAAAAATGTCAGAATGAGCTTCGGTAAAATTACCGAGCCGCTTGAAATGCCTAACCTTATCGAGGTTCAGAAAAACTCCTATCAATGGTTCAGAGAAGAAGGACTGAGAGAGGTTTTCCGTGATATGACCGCCATTACCGACTATAACGGAAATCTTGTCCTCAATTTCAAGGATTACAGGTTCGATGAAATTCCGAAGTATACCCTCTCCGAATGTAAATCAAGAGGTGCTACCTATCAGGTTGCAATGAGAGCCACGGCTACACTCTGCAACAAGGAAACAGGTGCTGTCAGCGAAAGCGAAATCTATATGGGAGATTTCCCCCTCATGACCGACAGCGGCACTTTCGTAATAAACGGTGCGGAGCGTGTCATAGTATCTCAGCTTGTCCGTTCGCCGGGTGTTTACTACGGTTCTGAAAAGGACAAAACAGGCAAAGACCTTTTCAATACAACCGTTATCCCCAACAGGGGCGCATGGCTTGAATATGAAATGGACTCCAACGATGTCGTTTATGTCCGCATAGACAAGAACAGAAAAATTCCGCTTACTACGTTTATCCGTGCGCTCGGCATAGGTACCGACGAGGAAATATACGAGCTTTTCGGTGCAGACGAAAGACTCAAACAGACAATCCTCCAGAAAGACCAGACAAAAAACAACTCCGAGGCACTCATTGACGTTTACAAGAAACTCCGCCCCGGCGAGCCTCCTACGGTGGAAAGTGCCGTTACCCACCTCAATAACCTCTTCTTCGATGCGAAAAGATATGACCTCTGCCGCTTCGGAAGATACAAATACAACAAAAAACTCGGCATAGCCTCACGTCTTGCGGGTCATGTGCTTGCCCAGCCCGTTGTCAATCCCCTTACGGGCGAGATAATGGCTGACACGGGCGAAACCGTTTCCTACGAAAAAGCCTGCGAAATCGAACAGGCAGGCGTTTATTCCGCTTTCGTAACCGTTGAGGCAAAGGAATACCTCACCAACGAGAGAGGCGAAACCACTATCCAGATGGTGGAAAGAGTTGCAAAAATCATCGGAAACGGCATGGTGGACATAAAGGGATATGTCGGCTTCGATACCGAAAAATACGGAATAAATGAAAAGGTTTCGTTCAAGGTTCTCCGTGAAATTCTCGAAAATTCCGCAGACGAGGACGAAATCGAAGAGAATATAAAGAAAAAAGCCGATGAGCTTGTACCGAAGCATATCATTCTTGACGATATATTCGCCACGATAAGCTATTTCATAAATCTCTGCGAGGGTGTAGGCACTGTCGATGACATTGACCACCTCGGCAACAGACGTATAAGAAGCGTGGGCGAGCTGCTCCAGAACCAGTTCCGCATAGGCTATGCCCGTATGGAGCGTGGTATCCGTGAGAGAATGAATATCCAGACTCAGGACGTGAATACCCTCACTCCCCAGACACTTATAAACATAAGACCCATTTCATCGGCTATGAAGGAATTTTTCTGTTCTTCGCCGCTTTCGCAGTTCATGGACCAGAACAACCCCCTTGCCGAGCTTACTCACAAGAGGAGACTTTCAGCCCTCGGACCCGGAGGACTTTCCCGTGACCGTGCAGGATTTGAAGTGCGTGACGTTCACTACAGCCACTACGGAAGAATGTGTCCTATCGAAACTCCCGAAGGTCCGAACATCGGTCTTATCTCCTATCTTGCGACTTTTGCAAGAATAAACCAATACGGCTTTATCGAAGCTCCCTACAGAAAGGTTGACAAGGAAACAGGTGTTGTCACTACCGATGTAGTATACATGACCGCCGATACGGAGGATAATTTCGTTGTCGCTCAGGCGAACGAGCCGCTTACCCCCGACGGAAAGCTTGCAAGATCCCGTGTAAATGCCCGTCACCGTGACCAGATACTCGAAATCGAGCGTGAAAAGGTTGACTACATGGACGTTTCGCCGAAAATGGTCGTATCTGTCGCTACCTCGATGATTCCTTTCCTCGAAAATGATGACGCAAACCGTGCGCTCATGGGTTCAAATATGCAGAGACAGGCAGTTCCGCTGCTCAAAACGGAGCGTCCCTTTGTCGGCACGGGTATGGAATACAAAGCCGCTGTCGATTCGGGCGTATGCATAGTTGCAGAAAATGACGGAAGAATAACCTATGTAGATGCCAATAAAATCCACATGATTGATACAAAGGGCATTGAACACAAATATGAGCTTATCAAGTTCAAGCGTTCAAATCAGGGTACCTGCGTAAACCAGAGACCCATTGTATCCGTGGGCGAAGAGGTTAAAAAGGGTCAGGTTCTTGCAGACGGTCCCGCTACTGCGGACGGCGAAATCTCCCTCGGAAAAAATGCCCTCATAGGATTTATGACATGGGAGGGCTATAACTACGAGGATGCCGTTCTCCTCAACGAAAGACTTGTAAGAGAAGATGTTTTCACATCCGTTCACATAGAAGAATACGAAATCGAGTGCCGTGACACAAAGCTCGGTCCGGAGGAAATTACCCGTGATATTCCCAATGTCGGCGATGATGCCCTCGCAAACCTCGATGAAAACGGTATCATAAGAATAGGCTCGGAGGTTACTTCGGGAGATATTCTCGTCGGAAAGGTTACTCCCAAGGGCGAAACGGAGCTTACGGCGGAGGAAAGACTTCTCCGTGCGATATTCGGCGAAAAAGCCCGTGAAGTAAGGGACAATTCCCTCAAAGTGCCTCACGGTGCGGCAGGTGTTATAGTTGATGTAAAGGTATTCACAAGGGAAAACTGCGATGAACTCAGCGCAGGTGTAAATATGCGTGTAATCTGCTATATCGCTCAGAAACGTAAGATAACGGTCGGCGATAAAATGGCAGGCAGACACGGCAACAAGGGTGTCGTTTCGAGAATACTCCCCGAAGAGGATATGCCTTTCCTCCCTGACGGTACTCCGCTTGACATAGTACTCAACCCCCTCGGCGTTCCCTCACGTATGAATATAGGTCAGGTTCTCGAAGTCCACCTCGGAATGGCGTGCAAGGCTCTGGGATGGCATATCATGACCCCAGTATTTGACGGCGCACACGAAAATGATATTCGTGAATGCTTCAAGGAGGCTAACGCTCACAGTCTCGCCCACAGGGACGATATGTTCGAGCTTAAAGCAATGGATAAGGTTATCAACCCCAATGCCCTCGAATTTACGGAGGACTGTAAATTTACACTCTATGACGGACGCACGGGCGAAAAATTCGACAACCGTGTAACTGTCGGCTATATGTATTACCTTAAACTCCACCACCTCGTTGACGATAAAATCCACGCACGTTCTGTCGGTCCTTACGCTCTCGTTACGCAGCAGCCTCTCGGCGGCAAGGCGCAGTTCGGCGGTCAGCGTTTCGGAGAAATGGAAGTATGGGCTCTGGAGGCTTACGGCGCAGCTTATACTCTCCAGGAAATACTCACGGTAAAATCGGACGATACTATCGGACGTGTAAACACCTATGAAGCTATCGTCAAGGGACAGAATGTTCCCACCCCCGGCATACCCGAATCGTTCAAGGTACTTATCAAGGAAATGCAGTCGCTTTGTCTCGATGTAAAGGTTCTCGATATAAACCAGCAGGAAATCGACCTCAAGCAGAACTTTGACGATGACCCGCTGCCCTCAAAGGAATCGTTCTCCGATGAAAATACGAGCGACAATACGGACTATTCGGACGATGACATCAGGGAAGAGGGCTATCTCATGGACGGCGAGGAGGGCATCGAGTCGGATTCCTCCGCAGATGACGACCTTTCCTATGATGAAAATGACGATTTTGACGATTACGATGACGATGAGGAACTCATTGAGGACGATGCCTTTGACACCTTCGACCTCGGCGACTCGGACGGCTTTGACGATTAACAGTCTTTATCGGCTACAGGGCGCATATCACCGCATATGCGCCGTGTACAGTGCATTATGCAAGGAGGCAGCAGTTTGGAATTTAATACTTTTGAATCAATAAAAATCGGTCTTGCGTCACCCGAACAGATAAGAAGCTGGTCATACGGTGCGGTTGAAAGACCAGAAACCATAAACTACAGAACTCAGAAGCCCGAAAAAGACGGTCTTTTCTGCGAAAAAATCTTCGGACCGACCAAGGACTGGGAATGTCACTGCGGTAAATTCAAGAAGATACGCTTCAAGGGAAAAATATGCGACCGCTGCGGCGTTGAGGTAACAAGGGCAAGGGTAAGACGTGAACGCATGGGTCATATCGAGCTTGCAGCCCCCGTTTCACATATATGGTATTTCAAGGGTACTCCGTCAAGAATAGGACAGGTGCTTGAAGTCTCCCAGAAAAGACTTGAAGAAGTACTCTATTTCACAAAATATATAGTTACCGACCCCGGAAATACGGAGCTTGTAAAAAAACAGCTCCTCACGGAAAAGGAATATCTCTCCTATCTCGAAAAATACGGCGATGACTTCAAAGCCGAAATGGGTGCTGAGGCTATCAAAAAGCTCCTCAACGAGTACGACCCTGCAAGATACGATACCCAGAAGAACCGCCTTGTCGAAACAGGCAGAATATCACTTGGTTCCGGCAGAAAGGTTCAGTGCTTTGCCAATCCCATGGAGTGCGGCTGCGATGAGTGTATGGCTTTTGCGGCTCTCCCCGATGTAGAGTGGAAAAACAATATCGAAATAGTTGCAGATGACCTTAAAAACGAACTTGTCGGCTCCCCGTCAGGTCAGAAGAAGGTCAAGCTCCTCAAAAGACTCCAGATAATCGAGGCTTTCCGCCTTTCGGGAAACAAGCCCGAATGGATGATACTCGATGTCGTTCCCGTTATTCCGCCCGATTTAAGACCCATGATAATGCTTGACGGCGGACGTTATGCAACATCAGACCTCAACGACCTCTACAGACGTGTTATCAACAGAAACAACCGTCTGAAGAAAATGCTTGAACTCGATGCCCCCGACATCATCGTCAGAAACGAAAAGCGTATGCTTCAGGAGGCTGTCGATGCCCTCATAGACAACGGCAGACACGGCAGGGCTGTCACGGGTCCGAACAACCGTCCCCTCAAATCCCTTTCGGATATGCTTAAAGGCAAGCAGGGACGTTTCCGTCAGAACCTCCTCGGAAAGCGTGTTGACTATTCGGGACGTTCGGTTATTGTCGTAGGCCCTGAACTCAAAATGTATCAGTGCGGACTTCCGAAGGAAATGGCTCTCGAACTTTTCAAGCCCTTTGTCCTTAAAAGGCTTGTCGATAAAAAGGCTACATCAGGTTCGAATATAAAAAGCGCAAGAAAGCTCATCGACCGTGCGGATACAAAGGTATGGGACGCTCTCGAAGATGTAATCAAGGACCACCCCGTAATGCTCAACCGTGCGCCTACGCTCCACCGTCTCGGTATCCAGGCATTTGAACCGATTCTCGTTGAGGGACGTGCAATAAAGCTTCACCCCCTCGTATGCTCGGCTTTCAATGCCGACTTTGACGGCGACCAGATGGCGGTACATCTTCCTCTTTCGGCAGAGGCTCAGGCAGAGGCAAGATTTCTCATGCTTGCGGCGAATAACCTACTCAAGCCCTCGGACGGCAAGCCCGTTGCCGTACCCTCTCAGGATATGGTACTCGGTTCCTATTATCTCACAATGGATAAGCCCGGCGAACCCGGTGAGGGCAAGGTATTCCGTGATGTGAATGAGGCTCTTATGGCTTACAATGAGCATGACGTTTCGCTCCACGCAAATATCAGGGTTAAAATAACCAAGGATATCGGCGAAAAGAAGGTCTCGAAAATTATAAACGCAACTGTCGGCAGGCTTATATTCAATGAGAATATCCCCCAGAACCTCGGCTATGTTGACAGAACCAATTCGGATAAGCAGTTTGACCTCGAAGTCGCTTTCCTCGTCGGAAAGAAACAGCTTTCGGATATTATCGAACGCTGCATAAAAATCCACGGAACGACAACAACCTCCGAGGTACTCGACAGGATAAAGGCTCTCGGATATAAATATTCCACAAGAGCAGCCCTTACCGTTGCGGTCTGCGATGCGACAATTCCTCCCCAGAAAAAGGAAATACTCGCCCGTGCGGACGATGAAGTCGCAGAAATTACTCAGGAATACAACTACGGCTATATATCCAAGGAAGAAAAAACCAAGCGCATTATCAGCCTGTGGACAGATACCACAGATGAAGTTACCTCAAAGCTTAAAGAGAATTTCGACCGCTATAATCCCATATGGATGATGGCTGACTCAGGTGCGAGAGGTTCAATCTCACAGATAAGACAGCTTGCAGGTATGCGTGGACTTATCGCAAATACTTCGGGTACTGTCATCGAAATCCCGATAAGAGCAAATTACCGTGAGGGTCTTAATATCCTCGAATACTTCATAGCTTCACGAGGAGCAAGAAAGGGTCTTGCGGACACGGCACTCCGTACCGCCGATTCGGGTTATCTTACCCGCCGTCTTGTTGATGTTTCGCAGGACGTAATCATCAGGGAAGAGGACTGCGGCACTTCGGACGGCATTGAAGTATACGAAATCAGAAACGGCAACGAAGTCGTTGAACCGTTCTCTGAAAGACTTGTCGGCAGGTATCTCTCCGAGGATTTGCGTGACGAGGGCGGCGAACTTATCGTTTCAAGAAACAAGCTCATCAACGATGCAGATGCAAGAAAGATTATCGATTCGGGCATAGAAAAAATCAAGATACGCTCCGTTCTCAACTGTAAGGCGAGAAACGGCGTATGCGCAAAGTGCTACGGTGCAAACCTTGCAAATAACAATATTGTATCTGTCGGAGAGGCTGTCGGCATAATTGCTGCGCAGTCAATCGGTGAACCCGGTACGCAGCTTACCATGAGAACATTCCACACGGGCGGCGTTGCCTCTGCCGATGCGGAGGATATTACACAGGGTCTTCCCCGTGTCGAGGAGCTTTTCGAGAGCAGACGACCCAAGGGTGCGGCTATACTTTCGAGAATACCGGGAAGAATACACATCGAGGAAGTCAAGACCACAAGAAATATTGTTGTCACCAATGACGAGACTGGCGAAACGGAAAGCTATATGATACCCTACAACCTCAAAATACGTGTTCAGGAGGGCGAAATCATAACCAAGGGCAGCCGTCTCACGGAGGGCAATATCTACCCCACGGATATTCTCAATATCCTCGGTACGCAGGAAGTACAGAACTATATCATAAACGAAGTACAGAAGGTTTACCGCTTGCAGGGTGTTGACATCAACGACAAGCACATCGAGGTAATTGTCCGCCAGATGCTCCGCAAGATAAAGGTCGAGGAAACAGGCAGCAGCTATCTCCTCCCCGGCACTCTTGTTGACAGGAAAGAAATCGATGCAGTAAACGAGGAGCTTCAGGCTCGTATTGATGCAGGCGAATATGATGTACAGCTTGTACAGACAAGTCCCGTGCTTCAGGGTATTACCAAAGCCTCTTCAAATTCCGACAGCTTCATGTCTGCGGCATCCTTCCAGGAGACAACCAAGGCTCTCACAGATGCGGCTATCAGGGGCAAGAGCGATAAGCTTCTCGGTCTTAAAGAAAATGTTATCATCGGAAAGCTCATACCTGCGGGTACGGGCATGGACTGCTACAGTCATGTAAAGGTTGTAAAAAACGAGACATTTTCCGACCACAGCGCAAGTTCACTCACAGGTTCGATAGTCTGATAATTTAATTGCAATAAAAGCCTGTCCCACGATTGTGGGGCAGGCTTTAAAAAATATCGGCAGAGTGTCTTAATCTCTGCCGATATTTTGTCATATGATGTTATATTCCGCAGTCGTCATAGTCCTTCCACTTCTCGAAATACACCTTATTGCTCCAGCTTTTATAGAGGATATAAAGTATCGAGCTGAGTGCAATAAATATCGCACCCACGATAGGGAGGAACATATTGAGAACCTTTTTGGGATTTATTTCGTCTTTTTTACTGCTCATAATTTTTCCTTTCCGTGATGACAGCGTTTTATTCATCATCCTTGGGATTGGTTTTTTCGCCGTCCGTTTCAGCCATAAGTCTTGCGATTTCTGAGTCTATCCTGTCATTTTTTTCAAATGCTGATAAAATCTCATCGGTATTTTTGCCGACGGAAAAATCGTCCGCAATTTCGGCGATTGCATCGGCTTCAGCCTCTTTGCGTCTTACTTCCTCCTCAAAGCGGCTGAATTTATCCGCCGCACCCGATTTATCAAAACCGCCGAGGGTTTTTGCGAGCTGCTTTTTTATATCGGCAGCCTGCGACCTTGCGACAAGTGCTGCTCTTTTAGCCTTTGCGGTTTCGAGCCTGTTCCTGAGAATTTCAACCTGTTCTGCGGCAGCCTTTGCCTGTGCTGACACGGTGTTATACATTTTCTCATAGGTTTTCACGCTTTCATCGGCATTTATCTTTTTTTCGAGAGCCTGTTCCGCAAGAGTGCGGTTATTTTCATTAAGTGCGGATTTTGCCTTATTTTCCCAGATTTGTGAGATTTTCAGGGCATCCTGATATTTCCTGTATATGAGCCGTTCGCTTGCCCTGATTTTTCCGTATTTATTGATACATTCGTCAAGCTCTCCGTGCATATCGGCGATAAGCTTTGTCACTGTTCTTTCGGGGCTTTCGGATTTATCCGCAGGGTCACTGAAATTTTTTTCAACAAAGTCAAGCAGTTTTTCAAATATATCCATCTCAAAAACCTCCTGTTCCGTAATCATACAGCGGTTTTATCACGCTGATATAATTATAGATTATCGGGAGCATTTTGTCAAGTACTTCAGATGATTTCACCTGATTTTCATCAAGCCTCAACGGGGAGCTTTGTAATAACACCTGCATCAAAGAGCTGTATGGCGGCTGCGTCCTTGCCTGTCACACCCTCAACGCCGTCAACATCGGCATTTATCTTACCCTGCGGTTTGAGAGCGTATTTTTCGCCGTTTGCAAGGCTCTGGAGGATTGCCACCGCATCGGAGATGGTTACTTTTTTATCGAGGTTTGCATCGCCGTAGAGTTTTTCATCTGTGGGAACGGTTGTTTCTGTTTGCTTGCTGTCGTCCGAACCTGTATCGGGTACAGAACCGTCCGGTTCAGTGCCGCCGACAAGCACACCGTCATCATATACACAGATACGCTCGTTGAGAACCTCGGGAGGATTATCCACGGCAAAGAAATCTGTCTTTTCGCCGATTTTCATTGTTTCAAAGCTCCAGTCATTCGAGGGATCCCAGTCATATACGACATACTGATGTGTTGTAGGATCGGTATATCCCTTGCCGTAGAAGCCGACAGAAAACTGACATTTTTTCCAGAATTTGCAAATGTGTAATTGTCCCACGATACTTCAACGTAATATACATCGTCCATATCCTTGTATTTTTTGAGTTCGCTGACATTTGCGGTTACGCCCTTGACCTCCATTTCAGCCTGGTCATAGAGCTTTTTGGTTTCAACGATACTCGGGTCGGATATTTCGGAGGTATTGATATAGTATCTCACCGAGATATTTTTTGAGGGCTTGGGTACACCCGACATTACCTTCATCGAGACTTCAACAGCACCCGTGCCGTCATCGTTGCGGCTGTCAATTCCGATAGCCTCAACCCAGTAGCCTGTTCCGCCGCCCTCTGTATCGGGGTCGTACACCTCTTCGGGCGGAAAATTCTCTGTTATTGCCATATCGGGCGTGCCGAACATTTCGTACATACCTGCACAAGCACCCACAAATGCCGCATTATAGTCTATTGTTACTTCATTTTCACGCCAGTCGTTAGTGCTGTCGCTGTGAGCATCATTTCCGTCGGGACCTCCTGCGAGTGCGCCCCAGAGGACGTGTTTCTGTTCACGGGGGTCTTCTGCCATTGTAAGTCCTGATGCCGCACGGTGATGAGGATTTTTTACAGCGGTTGAGTTATATCCCACAACAAACGACCTCGGACCGTGTGTGCCGTTCTTGCCTGCGAGAACAGTCTGTTCTTCGGTCTCCTTGAATGTTATGTCGTTGTCGCCGAGGACGTAATTCATCTGTTTTTTAGCCCATTCGCTCCATTCGCTCGGCTTGCCGTTGTTATGATACTTGTCGTAGAGCAGGCATATAAGCTGCATAGCGGTATTGTAACGGCAGCTTCCCCACTGGCTGAGGAATGCAAATCCGCCCTCTGTTTCAAGACCCTGCCATGTGCGGAGGCATTTCCCGAGACAGTCATCGTCCCAGAAATCATCGAATACATATTCGTTCTTGCCCTGAGCATCTCTTATTTTCTGAACGATATTGAGTTCGGGGTGTTCCTGATTTATCACAGCCCACATAAGAGCCGCACCGCCCCACATATCGTTCCAGTTGTAGCAATAGCCTGAGGGAGCGTAATAATCAAATATGCCGTAAGCATAATCAAGGCACGAGGCATCACCTGTTGCGAGATACATCCATGCGGCTGCCCAGCACCAGTCATCCTCCCATTTGCTTGAACGATAAAAACTTACGGGACCGTCCGCATTGTCGGAAAGCTCCTTTTCGTTGTCGTTTGCGAATTTCCAGAGAGCCTTTGCATAATCAAGGGATTTCTCCGCATATTCCTTATCTGTATCCTTGAAATTCAGATAGTTTATCGCAAGCGATGCACAAGCCGATACAACATAATCCGTTTGCGGCTTTTCGGCAGTCAGGAACCATGCAGGGCGCACCATGCTGTCAACCTCGGGGGCTTCCCATACGGCATGGTCTATTCCGCCCTCGCCTACCTGATAGCAGTGGGCGATAACCGTTCCGTCCTCGTCACGGAATGTACACTTCATGAGATAATCGTTGAAATGTCTTAAAATCGTTTCGATATGGCTGTCCTGACCAAGCTTTTTGTATGTATCTCTGTATTCATAATATCCCCAGCCGAGGGTTGCCGCCGCATAGTTTTCGGGAATACCGAATTCAACGTGGTCGCCTGCATCATGCATACCGCCCGAAACATCAATAGTACCGTCGCCGTCGGGGTCGAGAATATCCTTGTATTTGTCCATGAACTCCTGCGAAAGATTTGTTCCCGAATTTTCGCTTGTTCCGTCCCAGGGCTGCATAGGCACATGGGCATCGTAGGTGTGGCAGTCATCTCTCCATGAAAGAAGTGTATGCTCGCCAACCTCTTCACCGCACATATTCGCATCGTAGAAATACATTGAATACTGCAATGCACGGGCATAGTCAATATCAAGTCCCGAATCCTTTACGGTTGCGTCTGCGGCATCTGCTGTTACGGAAAACGGTACTGACGAAAGTGTTACAGCGGCGCACAAAGCGGCTGCTATAATTTTTTTAGCTTTCTTCATTGGTAATACCTCCCTAAATCAAATTGTCTGAAAATATAATATCACATATTTTTCAAAAAATCAATAGAATATTAAATTTTTATGAAATTTTTTTGTATTCATGGACTTATCCGTGAATATACAGATGAGCATTTTAAAATAATGCACAGAAATTTTTGTCTTATGTTTTGCTCCCCTCGCCGCATTCGGGAGAGAACAGTATTTTTTGAAAATCAATTTTAAATCTGCCTTATAACAGTAAAATATAAAATAAAATTGATTTTTGTATTGCAAAATATTCCGTAATGTGTTAGAATAGTATTTGTTCCCGTGTAAATATAAATGGGGCATTGATTTACCGAAAGGATATGATAAGCAGAATGAACAAAAAATTCAGGAAAATCATCGCCGCCGCACTGGGCTGCTGCATGATTTTAAGCGGCTGCGGAACTGTCGATGTTGCGCAGAATAACGAAACAGTACCGCAGGTGGTTTCCACGGATACTGCCGGCAGCGCAGAAAGCGGCGAAGCCTCCCCGACTGAAACCATCGGCGGAAAATCAAAAAAACGTTCGGGAGCAGGAAATGACGATACCGTCCAGGCTGCCGCAAAGGATAAGAAATCAGCCGAAAGCTCCGATGTGAATATTGATGAACTTCCGACCTATGCGCCCCCCGAAAACGGTCTTGTCGTGGAAAATCCCAATGCAGGCAGGAAAAGGGAAAAATCCTCCGATGACAACAGCTCCGAAAATGATGAAAATTCCGAAAATTACGATGATGAGAACAGTCAGGACGAAAATTCATCGGGAAATTCCTCCGAAAAGAGAAATGTTCTGCAAAATCCGACCGTCGAGGAGCTTATGGACTATATGACGCTCGAAGAAAAGGTATGTCAGATGTTTATCGTCACCCCCGAACAGCTTGCAGGCTACAGCGATAACTATGCAGGAATTGATACGCAGAACGGCATTAAAAATTATCCCGTCGGCGGTATCATATATTTTTCCAACAATATCGAATATTGGGAGCAGACCGCACAGATGATAAGCAATTCCCAGCAGTATGCAAAGGATACCTGCGGTGCCGGATTATTCATATCGGTTGACGAGGAGGGCGGATATGTGAACCGTGTCGCCGACAACCTCGGCACGACTTCGTTCTATGATATGTCCTATTACGGAAAGGACGATGATACTGCGGCGGCTTACAACATAGGCAGCACAATAGGCGGTTATCTTAGCAGTCTTGGTTTTAATCTTGATTTTGCACCCGTTGCGGACGTTAATATAAATCCCTATAACGAACTCGGCGACAGAATTTTCAGCAATGACCCGACCGTAGTTGCGGATATGGTATCCAATGTGGTTTCGGGTCTGCAAAGCACGGGTGTATGCGCTACTTTGAAGCATTTTCCGGGACTTGGCGCAGAGGGCGGAAATACCCATACCGACTCATTCGTAACGATAGACCGCACTCTTGAACAGCTCCGTGCCGAAGAGTTTGTTCCGTTCAAAAGGGGAATAAACAGCGGCGTAAGCTGTGTAATGGTAGGACATCAGATAGTTTCGGGAGTAGGAGACGGACTTCCCTCGGATTTGTCATATGAAGTGGTTACAAATCTCCTGCGCAAGGAACTCGGCTTCAACGGTCTTATAATTACGGACTCGCACCAGATGGGTACTATTGCGAATGTATACGGCTCGGGAGACTCCGCAGTAATGGCGATACAGGCAGGAGTTGACATAGTACTGATGCCCTATGACCTCGGAACTGCCGTTGACAGTGTATGCAGTGCCGTGAGAAACGGCTCTGTTTCCGAAAGCAGGATTGATGAGAGTGTCAGCAGAATACTCTATAAAAAATCTCAGCTCGGACTTTTGTAAATGCATAATTCATAATTTATGTTATAAATGAGCGTTTTAAATATGCACAAAAATTTTTGTATCTTGTATTTGTTTCCTCTGCCGCAGTCGGGGGAAACATGGTTTTTATATAATTTTTTTACACTATAAAAATAAATCCCGAAACATAGAAAACTGCTTCGGGATTTTTTATATATTATTACCAGCTTCCGCCGAATTTTTTCAGGAATACCAGTATGACAACGTTCGGACCGAGGTGAGATGCGATGGTACAGCCCGATTTTACGGTATAGAGATGTTTCGGGCTGACGATATTCTTGACACGGTTTTCACACATTTCAAGGATGTCGGAGTCTGCGCCGGTATGTACTATGAAGAAAGTATCATCATCTATTGATTTTCCGTCACTAAGCTCTTCCGTGAGAAATTTGCTTATTGATTCATTAAATCTTCCACGATATTTTTTATCAACATCGAGTTTGCCGTCTTTTGTTACTATGATATTCGGTTTTATATTGAACATTGTTGCGCCGAACCTTGCGACTGCGGAGCATCTGCCGCCTTTATAGAGAAAATCCATTTTATCAACAACACAGGTAGCTCTTACTTTTCCAATCATGAAATGCGAACTGTCGATAATTTCGTTGAGGAAATGCCCTTCTTCGAGCATTTTTGCGGCATTGAGTACAATCATACCCTCTGCACAGGTTGCGGTTCTTGTGTCGATTACATGGATATGACCGAGTTTCTTTGCGTTTATATCGGCGTTTATATACGACTTGGAAAGCTCTGCGCTGATGGTGAAATGAATTATCTCATAGCCCTGACGTACAAGGGGAGCAAAGAATTTAAAAGTTTCATCAAGGGTAGGCTCTGTGGTTTTCGGGAGCATACTTCTCGTCGCTGCGAAAGAGAATATGTCTTGGGGTGTAACATCAACTCCGTCATGGTAGATGCTTCCGCCGAGGGTTACGTTGAGGGGCAGGACTTTTATGCCGTACTTTTTGACTAATTCGGGTGGGAGGTCTGCTGTGCTGTCACAAGTGATAAGAATTTTTTCACGTTCCATTGATTTCATTCCTTTCATACATGAAAGAGCTTTCATCTGTAAATCGGCATTTGCTCAGTCACGGTTTCATATTGTTTTTAAAATATGAGCGATAAATTTTCGTTATCTATATTGTATCACTTATTTTTGATTTTGTCAAGAATTATTTACTATTCTTAACAAAAAATTTTTATTACAGCCTGTATTTTTATAAAAATTAATAGTTTCTTAAAATTTTGGAAATATTTATAACACGAATGAGCATTAACTTTTATATTTCTTCCCTCCGCCTGAGGCGGGGGGGGAACGGTGTTTTTTATTACATTTTTCCCTGTTCATATGATTACGGCGGTGAATAAATTGCTCATACAAGGTCGTTTTTTATTGCAAAGACTGCAAGCTGTGTTCTGTCTTTAAGATTAAGCTTTTCGAGCAGTTTTGATATTCCGTTTCTGACAGTACCCTCCGCAAGAAAAAGCCTTGCGGCAATTTCCTTATTGTCGCAGCCGTCACAGATAAGGCGAAGAAAATCCCTTTCACGTTCCGTCAGGTCGAGGCTTCTTGCGTCCTGCGGAACGGAGGTTTCTTTTCTTATTGAACGGAATATATTGTCGCAGAAAACATTTATCCCACCTGCAACGGCTTTTATGGAATTGATTATCTGTTCGTTGTCCATTTCTTTCAGGATATAACCGTCCGCACCGCTTGCCATAGCCTTGCTGACGGTTTCCTTGTCGTCAAAGGTAGTAAGCACGAGGACTTTTACGCCGCTGAGCTTTTGTTTTATTTCTCTTGTGCCGTATCCGCCGTCATAGTCGGGCATACGCATATCCATGAGTACAACATCGGGCTTATATCTCACGCTAAGTTCATAGGCTTCCTTGCCGTTTGAAGCCTCGGCAACGACTTTTATTGAGCTTTCCTGCGAAAGTACGGCTTTAAGCCCCTCACGCAGTATTTTTACATCATCGGCGATAATTACATTTATCATATAAGCACTTCCTGTTTTTAATTCATTAGACTGGTATTTTTATTATGGTGGTAAATCCCTCTCCCTCAACGGAGCTGAAACGGACTGTGCCGCCGAGACCTTCGGTTCTCCTGCGGATACCTTGCATACCGTTGTTTTCCTTGATTTTCTTGCAGCCCCTGCCGTTGTCGAGGATATATATTTCGAGCCTGTCGGACATGAATTTTATAATTATGTCAATATGCTCCGCATCGGAATATCTCATCGCATTGGTGATTGTCTCACGGCAGTTGTCATATACCTGACGTATGCAGAATGAATATCTTTCGTCCTCCGTACCCTGAATGCACAAATCTATGTCAATATTCCTGACCGCATCGGCAATCGAGCGCACAGCACCGGTGACGGATTTCATGAATGTATCGTCACGCAGATTATTTATTGAGCATCTTAGCTGAGTTACGCCGCTTCTTGAAAGACCGTCTATTTCGCTGATACATTCGTTTATTTCGTCATTGTCCGAGAGCCTTACCTTTAGCATTCTTGCGAGGGAGCTTATCAGGGTAAAGGTATGTCCTGCACTGTCATGAATTTCCTGCGCTATGCGGTTTCTTTCCTGTTCAATGCTGAGTTGTCTTTCTGTACGGGCGAGTTCGTAGTATTCCGTTACATTATTTATAATGATTATTCTTGCCATTATACTGCCCGACCTGTCGGAGCAGAAGCTTTGCTTTATATTATAATAACGGCTTTCGAAGCTTATTTCGCCCGATTGAAAATCATCGTCCATATCAAGTCCCGTCTTTCGGCGCAGCATATCGAAATTTTCAATATCACGGAAAATATTTTCCGCATATTTGTTTATATACGAAAGATTGTTTTCGCTGTCGAAAACAATGACACCGCCCGAAATATTGTCTATTGTATCATTTATTGCAATGCGGTTTATATTCAGCAGACCGAAACGGCTTATAGCTATCAGTATCATAATGCTTGAAAAGGCGAAAAACAGGGGAGTAAGCTCTATCCCGACATTTATAATCCCTGTGACTGTCAGAGTATTCACAGCCATGGGAACAGATGCGGAAAGGGTCAGAAGCATAATTTGTTTGGTTATGCGGCTTTTTCCCCTTATATGCTTTATGCACATCATGGTAATGCCTGCTATTATGCAGATATAGTATATAATCTGGAAAACATAGAATAAAATACCGTATGTTATATTGCCCGTGCCGAAATCTGCATAGTATATCTTATGTATGGGATTTGTGAGTATCATTATCATGGAAAGAAAGGATATGACGGGCGCATAATTTATTATTTTATGCTTTATATCGGAAAATTCCGAGGAGAACATGAGCCACACGGGGGAGAATGTACTAATCCCGATGTTGCCTATTATATAGCTTATCCAAAGCTGCTTTTCCGTTACGGAAAACAGTATCATAAGCTGTGATATTATCCACAGGACTATAGCTGTCTGACATACGGAAAAGCAGATTGTCACCTTGTTTGTGTTTCCTCGTCGGAGTATCCATGCGAGAGAGCCGAGCATACCGAAAAGTCCTGCGAGGAGCAGGAAAACGGAAAATAATTTTATAACAGCAACTCACCCCTTTTTTAATGCATAATTCATAATTATAAATTTCCCGCATATTCCTCCGCCGCAGACGGTGGAAATGTACGGTTTTATATATTATAACACATTGCCTGATAAATTTCAATACAAAAATCCCCGGCAGAAGTCGGGGATTATTATTCTTTATTAATCTCACTGCACTTTGTTCCGTCAGTTCTGAGGGCAAGAGCGAAAATGCCCCCTTTAATTATGCATTACAGATTTACCAGCTCCAGTCGCTGAATTTGAGGGCAAGCTTTTCCCTGACTGATATTCCCCTTGATTTGCAGTATTCGTTTACGGAGGCTATAGCTATGAGGATAATTCCTGCCATGAAGAGATATACCCACCAGCCCATTGTCGTGAGGTACTTTCTTGATGAATATACCGTTATGAACAAAAGGGCGATTGAAGATGCCGCAAACCATGTCTTGCTTTTGGTAATGAATGAGAGTATCATAATTCCCGTTGTCACGGAAAGCACAAATATTGTATTTCCTGCGATATGGAATTTTATCGCATCGCTTATAAGCCCTATGAACGAAAGCATATAGATGAATGTCGAGGAATATTTCGATGCTGTGGGGTGATTTTTCCAGATAAATCTGTATGCCGTACCCGTGAGGGCTATTATCAGGAGGGTTATTTTGTCTGTTATCATTTCGTTTTCCGATATGAGGAACGGACGGTTTATGAAAGCCAGTGATGTTATAACCGCAGATACGGAGAGGAGTATTGATGCCATATCCTTTGATGTATTTTTCTTGATGAAGCAGGCGATATATAATGCCCATGCAAGAAGTGTGAAGAATGAATGTGACTTTTCGCCGTCCATCATGAGGAAAAGAGTAACTGCTCCCCCTGTAAGCGCAGTGTCAAATGCTGTCTTTTCCTCATTTTTGATGATGAACGCTTCCCTGAAAAAGACTCTCGATGCCGCCATAAGCAGTATAAAGAGTGCGGACATTATATATATAACTATATCATGATTTTTGTCGGAGAGGTGTTCCGCAAGGCTGTACGTCATCATTATGAGAGCTGCCGCAGAACCTGCCGAAGAGAGATTATTGCTCATCTTGTTGGATACGAAGAAGTGAATTATGCATATTATCATCGGCAACAGTATCAAATCCGAGTATCCGCTTGTATATAAGAGCGCATATGCGGCAAGGTACATATTTGAATATAATATCATATTGCTTTTAAGCGGGTGCTTTGCGTGGAAAGAAAAGGCATATTTCGGCAGATATATAACCGCCGCCGCAGCCGCCGTGAGCAGCAGTGCAAATATGCTGTGAACTATGGTTAATATGTCTCTGTCGGGAATATTTGATATTTTGCAGAAGTAGCTGCTGTATTCGTTTGCAATGAAGCAGAGGAGAACGGGCGATATTATTCCCGATACAATCTGTATGCTCTTGCTTTCGCTGAAAATATACGATGCGAATATAACCGTCATTATGCATACGGGTATCATCTGATATACGAAGTATTCGCCGTATCCTGACGATGCCGATATGAGAGAGCCTGCTGCCGCCGCAGTGATTGTATAAATTTCCGTGAAATTGTTTTTAAGCTGCGGTACAAATCTGTGGGCAAGGCATATAAAAATGGTTATCATTCCGAAAGTAATCATAGCCGCATGGTCGCCGTAGTAATTGTCCGTCATGGATGATATGACAAGTGCCGCATAGGTGCTTACGATGCTTTCGCATATTACAGCAGACTTATTGTTGAAATATACTCCGTAGAATACAAGCTGTCCGATAATCAATGCGAGTATTCCTGTCGAATACATATCGGGATTTAAAGTTTCGCCTATTACGTATATCAATGATATTACCGCAAGGAACACCGAGAAGAAAAATCCCGTAACTGCAAACTGTCTGCCGAGGGGCATTTTCTCATGTATTCTGAATAACAGTATCAGTGCGGTTATTATTGTCTGTGCGATTATGCACATAATGGCTGCCTGTCTGAAATTATCCGCAAGCTGATATATAATGCATGGTATAACGAGGAATGCCGCAGATAATCCGACATATGAAAAAGCATTGTATTTATAGAGATTGTATGCGAGTATCGAGAGCACAGCCGTTATGATGCAGGCTATTGCATACAATATACCTGCTCCGCCGCCGTCAACAGCGAGCCAGTCTCCGAATATATTATAAAATCCTGCCGTTACGAGTGTTACTGATACGAAAATAGTTCCTGCCGTATAGAATGATGTGGACGTTCCGTGGAGCTTGAAAACCTTTCTGAAAAATCCGCTTAATCCGAATGATACTGCACAGGCTAGGAACATTATGCCTACTCTGCCCTGCGGAGTGGTTTTTACCCAGCCTGCAACTCCGAAGGCTATTCCTGAAAGGACGATAAATGCCGTACCTATCAGGAGCATGACGGTTGACGAACTCATAGGCTCACGCTTCGGCTTTGGTTTCTTTATTGTTTCGGGATTGCTTTCATGGTTTGAACTGCGTGATTTTTTGACGAGGCTGACTATGAACATTGTAATTCCTATCGGTATGCATATGGGGGCAATGATAAGAACTGACAGTAGTATAATAATTAAAATTCCCAGCATAAATATCACCCTTTCATATTTTCGCTGTTTGTTTCCGTAATTATATGATACAGGATTTTTATGGAAATTTTAAGGTGTATTTCGTCATTTCAGGAGTGACAAATGTCATTTTTTACAGAAACTGCCCCCGTACTCTTTAAGTACGGGGGCTTTCTGATATTATTTATATCAATTTATATTAATTGAAAAGATAATTGTCAAGACAGTGAACAACCGTACAGCCTATGAGCGTACCCAGTACTATACCCGAAAGAATATCAGTCGGAAAATGCACATAGAGATACATTCTCGAAAAGGCTATCGCACAGGCTATTATAAGTGCCGGTATTCCTATCCTTTTATCGTAGTGCATCATTACCGATGCGGAAATAAAAGCAGCAAGGGTATGCCCCGACGGGAAAGAATAGTCTTTCGGAATTTCGATGAGCATATTCACCGTGTCATTTATCCAGCATGGTCTTGAACGGCGCACAATATTTTTAACAATCAGGTTTCCGATTATTACGCCGCACATCAGCCCCGTAAGGCAGGCTATTCCGCAATGTCTGTAGGGCTTGAAGAAGAGCATGACTATGGCAATGAATATGAAGAAAAGCCCCTTGTCTCCCAGAAGCGTTATTTTTGGCATAAGCTCGTCCATGAAAGGACTGCGGAAATTGTCCTGTATTGCATCAAGCACCGTGAAATCAAATTTTCTTATATTGTCAGCCAATATATCTTCCCTCCGTATCAATGCCGATAAATTTGCTGAATCAGAGCTTTTTAATTATTTCTTTTTGGATTTGCTCTGTGTTTCAAGCTGCTGCTTGTGTTCGGTGAGCATATCCGCAATTTCCTTTTTGTTGTTCGCATACTGAATAAATTTGTCAATATTCCGCTTTGTCAGGAATTTTCCGGAACCGATGACAAGCTTCACAGTTTTTGTATCGTCTTTATCAATCAGAAACTGAAACATCTTTACAAAAGTTTTCTTGATGTAAGCGTTTGTTGGTTCATCTTCCTGAGTATTTCTAAAGACAGACCAGATGACGGCATATTTAACCTCATGGTTCATTTTCACAGAAAAGTCACGGTTTCCTGCCATATATATAATTTCACTGCTGTAAATACCATTGGTTTTTGCCGAAGAAAATGTGATGCCTTTATATGTTACAGAGGTCAGGCTTTCACAGCCGCCAAACGCACCTCTTCCAATACTCGTCACACTGTCGGGAATTGTCACAGAAGTCAGTCTTTTACTGTGAAAAAACGCATTTTCTGCGATATTTATCACGCTGTCGGGTATGTGATATTCAGTTTCGGTATTGCCAATTGGATATTGTATCAGTTCCGTTTTGTCTTTATTGAACAAAACACCATTTTCACTGCTGTAATTGGGGTTTTTTTCGGAAACTTCAATGCCGGTCAGACTGTTGCACCAATAAAACGTATGAATTCCGATACTCGTCACGCTGTCGGAGATTGTCACAGAGGTCAAAGCAATACAGCTATTAAAAGCATAAGTTCCAATACTTTTTACGCTGTCGGGAATTATTACAGAGGTCAAGCTTGAACAGCCGTAAAACGCACCATATCCGATATTCGTTACGCTGTCGGGGATTGTCACAGAGGTCAGGCTTTTACAGTCATAAAACGCATCATTTCAGATACTTGTCACGCTGTCGGGGATAATAATATCTCCGCCCTTTCCCTTGTATTTCTTCAGAACATCGTCTTCAATTACAAAATCTTCCATTTCTTCCATCATTCTTGAAATAATTCCGATAGCCATATGAAAAACTCCTTTTTAATCACTGTTATCATAGCTGTAATTATATTATCTCATATTTTCAGGCAAAAGTCAAGAAATTTATTTTCTGTGGGATAATTTTTATTCCGTAAATTAATATTAATAATATGCAGAAATTTTTATATTTTGTTGACTTTGGGAATGATTTGTGATATTATGATAAGATGGAATATATATGCAGGAAAGGAAAAATAATGAAGTTTAAAGAATTAAATTTATCCGGAGAAATACTCCTCGCAGCCGATGAACTCGGATTTGACGAAATGACCGAAATTCAGGAGAAGAGCATACCCCTCCTGCTCGAAGGCAAGGACGTTGTGGGACGTTCAAATACGGGTACGGGCAAGACTGCTGCTTTCGGCATACCAGCTGTCGAAAGCATTACAGATGCAGACAGAAAAACTGTCGCCGTGCTTGTTATGTGTCCCACCAGAGAGCTTGCAATGCAGGCGGAGGAGGAAATCAAAAAATTCGCAAAATACAAGAATACCGTGAAAACCTGTGCCGTCTACGGCGGCGCAAGCATGGAAACACAGATAAGACAGCTCAAAAGGGGTGTGAATATAGTCATAGGCACTCCCGGACGCATAATGGACCATATCCGCAGAAAAACACTTAAACTCGACTTTCTGCGCACCGTGATACTCGATGAGGCGGACGAAATGCTGAACATGGGCTTCAGGGAGGATATAGAGGAAATTCTCTCATATGTACCCGATGACAGGCAGACGGTTCTTTTTTCGGCGACAATGCCCTCCGAAATCATGGCAATAACCGAAAAATACCAGCGAAATCCCGAACATATAAAAATAAAATCCGCAGGCAGGACAGTCGAACTTATAGACCAGTTTTATTTTGAAGTGCCTATGGGCAGAAAAACAGATGCCCTTAAACTCCTCCTTGCGGCATACACCCCCGCATCTTCAATGGTTTTCTGCAATACAAAGAAAATGGTTGACGAGCTGACGGAGGAGCTGCTGAAATCCGGCTTCCATGCCGCAGGACTTCACGGCGATATGAAACAGATACAGAGAACGCAGGTAATGAACAGCTTTAAATCGAGAAATACTCCGATACTCATTGCAACGGACGTTGCTGCAAGAGGTATTGACGTAAGCGGTATTGATGCGGTTTTCAATTACGATATTCCGCAGGATAACGAATACTACATACACCGCATAGGACGAACCGGCAGAGCAGGCAGAACGGGTACTGCATATACCCTCATTTCGGGGAGAAAGCAGTTTTATGCCCTCAGAAATATAAGCAGATATATAAATGCCGAGATAAAGGAAATGCCCCTCCCCGACAAGAGCGATGTCATATCGGCTAAAAAGGAGAGCATAATAAATGAGATACAAAACGCAGAGCCGCTCACAGACCGCAGAGCCTATGAAATACTCGACCGCCTTGCCGCTCTTGGAACAGACTACAGGGAGGCGGCTGCAAGAATTATCGGCGCAAGGCTTAAATCCGAAACCGAAAATCTTCCCGATTATGCCGCAAGACCCGTATCAAAGGGCAGGCGCAGAGGCGAAAAAACCGTAAAGGTTGATATAAATATCGGCAGAAGCCACCGCATAGCACCGAATTTCATACTCGGCGCACTCGTTGACGCAACGGGCATGACGGGAAAGGATTTCGGAAAGATAGATATTTATGACGAGCATACAACTGTTGAAGTACCTGAATCCGAATATGATTATATAATCAAAAGCACAAACCCCATGAAGATAAACGGAAAACAGGTTGAAGTAAAGCTGTATAAGGACAAAGGCGGCAGGAATGAGAGAAATTCCTCATCCGGCGGCGATGAGCGTCATCGCAGACAGCCCAAAACTCCCTTTGGCAAAAGCCGCAGGAGAGAGGTCTATACAGACTATATTCCCGACCGCAAAAGAAGAAGCAAAAAAAGACATTGAGGTGATATAAATGAGCGGAAAATATAATAAACCCGAAAAGAAGCTCTGGCAGAGAATTGCCGTTCTCGGGCTTGCAGCTGTTATAATCATAGGCTATCTCATCATGATATTCCTGTAATATTTTTATGTTCCCCTTGTTCTGCACAAAGGGAACAGTTAAAATAAAAAAAGAAAAATTTTCATATTAGTATGGAAATCCATAAAAATATATGTTATAATATACTTACACTGTTTTTATTCAAGGAGTGATTTGATATATGAAGTATAACAGAACAGAAATATCCGACAAAATAGGATTTTCTTCGGTAATTGACCCGAAATTCAAGACAAATCTGCTGACCGTGCGCTTTATTACATCGCTCGGCAAAGAGACTGTTTCTGCAAATGCCCTCGGAATAGGCATACTTTCCGATGCGAACGGCAGACTTAAAACCATTGCGGAACTCAGCGAAAGGCTTTCGTCACTCTACGGGGCGAGCGTAAGCTGTTTTTCGAGAAAAAGAGGAGATTTGCAGATACTCGGCTTTTCTTCTTCATGGATTAACGGTAGATATGCCCTTGACGGCGAAAACCTCGATGAAGAAATGTCGCAGATAATAAAGGACTGCATTTTTTATCCCAATGCCGAAAACGGAGAATTTGACGGCGAACTGTTCAGAATTGCAAAGAAAGAACTGCTTGACCGCATTGATGCCGAACTGAATAACAAGAGGGCTTATGCAATATCAAAGGCGGAGGAAATCGCTTTCAGGGGCGAGCCTGCCGAGCTTTCGGAAACAGGCAGCAGGGAAGATGCTGAAAAAGTCACGTCTGCGGACGCTTACGGGGCATATTTGAATATTCTGAAAACCTCACAGATAGAAATAATCTATGTTTCTTCGGAGGAAAACAATGCTCTTAAGGATATGTTTACGGAGGAATTTTCAAAGCTTGAACGTAAGCCGAACGAGTATGTTTTCAGGTCAAAAAGTCCCGTGAAGCCCGATGCGGAGGTTTTCTCCGAGGAAATGGATGTCAGACAGTGCAAAATGGTCATGACCTTCAAGTCCGGCTCGGACGACAGATTTGCACTCCAGATGATGAGCATGATTTACGGGGCAACGCCCGTTTCAAAGCTCTTTGCAAACGTAAGGGAAAAGATGAGCCTTTGCTATTACTGCGCAAGCCGTTTTTCGGCTGTAAAGAATTTCCTCATGGTCGACAGCGGTGTCGAAAAATCAAATATCGAAAAGGCAAAGAACGAAATTCTCAACCAGCTTGACGAAATTATAAAGGGCAATATCTCCGATGAAGAAATGCAGAGCGCACTTCTTTCGCTCGACAATGCATACAATGCCGTGGGAGATACACCCTCATCTTATTCTTCATGGTATTTTGAGAGGTTCTGTGACGGCGAAATCCTCACTCCGCAGGAGCTTTTCAAAAATTACAGCAGCATCACAAAGGCAAGGATAATTCAGGCGGCATCAACCCTCAAACTCGACAGCATTTACTATATGCTCAACAAGGAGGCTGAATAATGGAAAAGAATATCATAACAAGCGAGAGAACGGGCGACAGGATTATCCATGTCAAGCACGACAGCGGCCTTGATATATATATCTGCGAAATGCCCGGCTACAGCACCATAGAGGCTCTTTTCGGAACGAAATACGGCTCTGTCAACACCATGTTCAAAATGGCGGAGGACAAGGAATATACCGTTGTACCGGAGGGCATTGCGCATTTTCTCGAACACAAGCTTTTTGAGAACGAGGACTGCGATGTTTTTGAACTCTATGCAAAGACGGGAGCAAGCGGAAATGCCTTTACTTCTTTCGACAAGACGGCATATCTTTTCAGCTGCACGAAAAATTACAAGGAGTCGCTTAAAATACTCCTCGACTTTGTGCAGGCTCCCTATTTCACGCAGGCGACTGTTGACAAGGAGCAGGGAATTATCGGTCAGGAAATTCAGATGACCAACGATAATCCCGAATGGAGGGTATTCTTCAATATGCTCCGCTGTATGTATCACAACCACCCCGTAAAGATTGACATTGCCGGTACTGTGGAGAGTATAGCGCAGATAAATGCCGATTTGCTCTACAAATGCTATTATACCTTCTATAATCTCAATAATATGGTTCTTTCCGTTGCAGGAAACGTAAATGCCGATGAGGTTCTTGCGGTGTGTGACGAGTGTCTCAAAAAATGCGAGGACAAGGGTCTTGAAACCGTTTTCTCCGATGAACCCGACAGCATTGTACAGGCTGAAATAACCGAAAAACAGCCCGTGGGCGCATCTATATTCAATATAGGCTATAAATGCGTTCCGGCAGGCGGCAGGGAAAGACTTCTCAAAGTAATGGCAGCATCTGTTGCGGCTGATATGCTTTCTGACCCGTCAACGGAGATGTATCAGAAGCTCCTGAAGGACGGTGTTATAAATTCTTCGTTCGGAACAGAGATTTTCACGGGTGACGGGTATTTCACGGTGATATTCAGCGGCGAATCGAACAGACCCGAAATAATAAGGGATACCGTTTCCGCCGAAATAGACAGGATTATAAACGAGGGAACGGACGAGAAATTGTTCCAGAGAATTAAAAAATCAACATACGGCAGTCTCATAAGAGAACTGAACAATGTTGAAGCAGTCGCAAATCTCATGATGAACAGCCATATGGAGGGAATTTCCCCCTATGATACAATACAGGTTCTTTCGGATTTGACAAGCGCAGACGTTCTTGATTTCATTAAAAACGAACTGAGAAAAGACAGACTTGTAATGTCGGTTATCGAGGGGACGGTGTAAGCCTTGACAGAGGTTCAGTCCATATCCGACCCGAATATAATATCATTCCCGAAAATCGGCTGGGAGTTCGATATAGACCCTACGGCTTTTACAGTTTTCGGACTTGATATACAGTGGTACGGAATAATAATAGTTTCGGGACTTCTGCTTGCAATACTCTATTGTTTCCCGAATATGAAAAAATTCGGAATTGATACCGACAGGGCGGTAGATGCCGTCATCGGCGGCGTTATCGGCGGAATTATCGGCGCAAGGGTATATTATGTCGCTTTCCGCTGGGACGAATACAGGAGCGATATAAAGGCGATACTCAATACAAGAAACGGCGGACTTGCAATCTACGGCGGAATAATAGGCTCGGTGCTTGTCGGGCTGCTGATATGTAAAATTCGCAGGGTAAAAATGCTCCCCATGCTTGATATATGCTCCATAGGCTTTCTCATCGGTCAGGGAATAGGCAGGTGGGGAAATTTCGTCAATCAGGAGGCTTTCGGAACAAATACCGACAGCATTTTCGGAATGACGGGCGGAAGAATACAGCAGACCATTATAAACAATACTGCATATCTTGACGGGGAGATGTACCGTAACGGTGTGGAAATATCCGAAAAATATGCCGTTCACCCATGCTTTCTCTATGAATCCGCATGGTGTCTGCTCGGCTTTGCGGTTCTTGCGTTTTTCTCAAAGAGAAGAAAATATGACGGACAGATTATGCTCATGTACATGGCATGGTACGGTGCGGAGAGATTTATTGTCGAGGGTCTGCGCACGGACAGTCTCATGATTGGAAATATGAGAGTTTCGCAGGCTCTGTCGCTGATAATATGCATAGCTTCAATCATATTGCAGATAATTTTTCATTTCCGTGTAAAGCGTGACCCCGAAGGATATATCCTTTATGTGGATACGGACGAATCAAAGCTTCTCCTGTCGGAAGCAGCGGAATCAAAATCAAAGAGCAGATAATAATTTCGCTGTCTCCCTTTGCTGTCGGCGGGGGAGACAGAAAAATACAGAAATCTTTGTGCATTATTTTAAATGCACATCAAGGAGGAATCGTAATGGCACAGATAATTGACGGAAAGGCAGTTTCCGCAAGCGTTAAGGAAGAGGTCGCTGCCGAGGCTGCAAGACTTAAGGACGAAAAGGGTCTTAAAGTAGGTCTTGCTGTTGTAATCGTGGGAAATAATCCTGCATCGAGGGTTTATGTGAACAATAAGAAAAAGGCTTGCGAGGCAGTGGGCTTTCAGTCCTACGAATACGCTATGGACGAGGATACAACTCAGGAACAGCTCCTCGACCTCGTTGAAGTCCTCAACCGTGACACGAGAGTAAACGGCATACTCGTCCAGCTCCCGTTACCCGGACATATTGACGAGAAAGCCGTGATAAACGCTATCTCCCCCGAAAAGGACGTTGATGCATTCCACCCCGTAAATGTCGGAAAAATCATGATAGGCGAATATGCTTTTCTCCCCTGTACGCCTGCGGGAGTTATGCGCCTCATCGAAAGCACGGGTACGGATATAACGGGAAAGAACTGCGTTGTAATCGGAAGAAGCAATATTGTCGGCAAGCCGCAGGCAATGCTCCTTTTGCAGAAAAACGGTACTGTCACAATATGCCACTCAAAAACCAAGAACCTGAAGGAAATCTGTCTCGGTGCGGATATTCTCGTTGTCGCAATCGGCAGGGCGAAATTCATAACGGGCGATATGATAAAGGAGGGCGCAGTCGTTATAGATGTTGGCATGAACCGTGACGAAAACGGCAAGCTCTGCGGAGATGTTGAATTTGAATCCGCAGAGAAAAAGGCCTCCTACATAACCCCCGTTCCGGGCGGCGTAGGACCCATGACAATAGCCATGCTCATGAAAAATACCCTCACAGCCGCAAAGCAGCAGGCAGGAATTGAGTAATAATAAAAAATCCCCGAAATTCGGGGATTTTTTTATGTATTATCTTATTGTGTACGCTGTATGTACGGAGTCGAGCCTTTCCCTGAGAGCATCCATAGTATCGGCGATTGCGCTGTCGTCCGTTATATTTACAACAACATCGCCGTCAGCGGCATTTATTTCACTGATAATATCGTCAGCGGTTATTTCTTCTCCGTCCTTTAAAATCACACTGCCCGAAATGGTTATTTCGATTATCTGCATGGCATTTTCGGTAATTTCTTCTGTTGACGGTTCGGTAATTTCTTCGGCATCCTCGGAGGGAGTAATTACTCTTACGGCAGGAATATCCTCTGACTGCTGAGAACTTTGTGAATTTCCGCCGCCGCTGCCCGACAGTCCAAATCCTGTGCCAAGACCGAATTTATCTCCGAAAATGAAAAAGATTACCGCTGCAATTATTATCAATACTGCGATTATGACAATAACTTTTGAGAGGGCATTGCCCTTTTGTGACTTTTTCAAAAAAATTCATCTCCTTTTATTTATTGTAAATGAGCATTTTAAGATAATGCACAAAATTTTTATATTTTGTCTTTGTTCCCCCCCGGCTGCGAGGGGGGAACATTATTTTTAATTATGCTTTTTTGTATATTATCAGGAAAAATTTCAAATTCGCTCAATTACGGTTATTTATTTAAATTCACATATGTGCAGTAGAAATTGCTGTAATTTCCCCTTATGCTGTTTATAGCCTGTTTTACATTGTCAACATCGCTGCTTGTTGCACGGCTGCCGTTATATACAAAGGCGCAGAGAATTATCTCTCCGCTGTCGAGATTAAGATTTGAAGCTATAAATCTCTCGACCTTTTTTGCATCTTCATCTTCCCTTTCGTGGGAATTTAGTGTCGTATGCGAAATTTCAGAATTTTTATCATTCAGTGACAGCTTTCCCGTCCTGCCGGATGCATCATATTGAAGATTGAGAGTCAGAACCATATCCCCCGAATAATTTTCGAGAGCCTGATAATACTGCCATGAGCTGCTGTTTTCGGCGATGATTTCGATATTTTCAATCTGCTGTTCGTAATTCTCTCTCATTTCGGAAATTTCACTTTCGTGCATGGTATTCAATTCATCAATCTGTGAATTGTACTGATTTTCCATGTCAGAGACTTCCTGCTCGTGCAGTGTGTTCAATTCGTCAATCTGCGAATTGTATTGATTTTCAATATCGGAGATATTCTGTTCGTTCTGCTGCTGCAAATTCATCATCACCCAGAAGAGCATGATTAAAATAACATCAAGCAGGGCGGTGAGTTCGATTATAACGCCTTTATGTTTCATTTTTTCGCCTTTTCGTTTTTGTTGTTAAGAAATCTTTCGGTATCCTTTTCATTTTCTTCCATGAGAGGGGCAATAGAAAATGCGTCAACAAGCTTGAAAATTATCGCAAAAACAATTCCCCAGAATGTTGAAGTCAGTGCGCTGTAAAAATTTCCCGTGATATTGCTTGAATCGGATACAAGTCCCAGAAGCGAATAAACAGTTCCCAGTATTCCCAGAAGCGGAAATATAGCTATGAAATTCGTGAAAACGGAATATCCCCAGACAGCCTTTTTTCTTTTGTCCTTTATTTCATTGTTTTTGGTTTCGCTTAATTCCCTGTTTATTTCTTTTATCGAGGTTTCGGAGTTTGAGGAATCCACAGGCGGATTTAATTTTCTGTGCAGGCTGCCCGCAAGTATGAGTGATACTATCGAGGCAATAAAGGTTATGCCGAAAAATATAAATATAATCAGGTCATAGCCCATTATATTCATGAACAAAATATCTTTCATTAAAATACCTCCCATCTGAAAACGAGCATTTTAAAATGATGTACAAAAATTTTTGTGTTTTTCTTTGTTTCCACCGCCTGCGGCGGTGGAAACAGTATTTTTTGTATTATCACGAACAATTTTAAATTTACTCACTCATACCTCCCATGATATAATAACATATATTTAAAAAAATTTCAAGTATATTATTGAATAAACCGGAAATTTCAGTCAATTATTATCACCGAGGTGATATTTATGAAAAAATCATACGGAGTACTTATCGCAGGTCTTGTGGCGGCAATTATAATATCAAATGCCTGTTCTTTCATAAGGGACGGAAGAAATCTCGAAAAATTAAGGCACAGCGTTTTAAGACTTCATATCCTTGCAAATTCCGACAGCGAATACGACCAGAATTTAAAGCTCATGGTGCGTGACGCTCTGCTCGGTGCGGATTTTTTCGGAGAATCCGAAAGTCTTGAAGATGCCGAAAACACAGCGAGAGAAAATCTCACGCAGATTATTGAAACCGCCGAAGGAGTTTTATCCGAAAACGGCTGCGATATGCCTGTTTCCGCCGAAATAGAGGATATTTACTTCGATGAAAGGGTATACGGAGACATAACCATGCCGGCAGGTACTTACCGTGCGTTGAGGATTAATATAGGCAGTGCGCAGGGTCATAACTGGTGGTGTGTGATGTATCCTCCGCTTTGCATACCTGCTGCCTGTGAGGCAGATGACGATAAACAGTGCGAGGAAAATTTCTTTGACGAAAAAGAGCTTGACATAATGTACAAGCCCCAAAAATATCAGGTACGTTTTGCTGTATGGGATATGATTAAGTCGATTAAGGATGATTAATTTGTGCAAAGTGACGAAAATGCTTTACCCCCTTGACATATTGCGAAAAATATTGTATAATGTTTCGGTAAACAAAGCAGAACTTTCCGTTCTCACCGTGAGGCTGTGCTAAAACGGTCAATATGCATTGAAATTCCCCTTGTAGGAATAGCTGCGTGTTGTGGGTGCGGATGTCTGCACCCATTTTTTGTTTTAAAATTTATAGTCGGAGGTGCTTAATTATTAGCAAACAGGAACTGCAGATTAACGAAGAAATCAGAGATAAGGAAGTTCTCGTTATCGATGCCGAGGGAAAAAAACTCGGTGTATTATCTGCCAAGGAAGCTCAGAAATTAGCCTTTGAACAGGATTTGGATCTGGTAAAAATCGCTCCGCAGGCTACGCCGCCTGTGTGCCGTATCATGGATTACGGCAAATTCTGCTTTGAACAGGCTAAACGTGAAAAGGAAGCAAGAAAAAATCAGAAGGTCGTTTCCATAAAGGAAATAAGAATGTTTTCAACCATCGATACCCACGATTTTGAAACCAAGGTCAATCAGGCTGTTAAATTCCTTCAGGGCGGCGACAAGCTGAAAGTTTCGGTAAGATTCCGTAAAAGGGCAATAGCTCACCCCGAACTCGGAAGCGAACTCCTCGAACGCTTCAAGGAAGCTGTTTCTTCTGCGGGTACTGTCGATAAACCGGCTAAAATGGAGGGGCGCAGCATCGTTATGTTCGTAAGCCCCAAAGCAAATAAGTAGGAACTTACCTGTTCCCAATCAAGGAGGACTATACAATGGCAAAGGTTAAGGTAAAAACACACTCAGGCGCAAAAAAGCGTTTTAAGATTACAGGCAGCGGTAAGGTTAAGTATCAGCACACCAACAAGAGACACAGACTTACCCAGAAGGACACAAAGCGCAAGAGAATTGCCCGCAATTCAGGTGTTGCAGGCAGCGCAAACGCTCCCACTGTTAAAAAGCTCGTTCCTTACCTCTGATTAATACACGAGGCTTCGGAATTTGTAAAAATCACATCAGATTAGAATATATTATCGGAGGTAAAAGATTATGGCACGTATCAAAGGTGCGTTGATGACCCGCAAAAGAAGAAATAAGACCTTAAAGCTCGCCAAGGGCTACTGGGGCGCAAAGAGCAAACACTTCAAGATGGCTAAACAGGCTGTCATGAAGTCAGGCAACTACGCTTATATCGGAAGAAAACAGAGAAAGAGACAGTTCAGACAGCTCTGGATTACAAGAATTTCCGCTGCCGCTAAAATCAACGGCATGAATTATTCAACCTTCATGAACGGCTGCAAAAAGGCAGGCATTACTCTCAACAGAAAAATGCTCTCCGAAATCGCCATAAACGATGCGGCAGGCTTCACTGCAATTGCCGAAAAGGCAAAGGCTGCTCTTTAATGCAATCCAAAACACGCTCGGTAAAAAAGAGCGTGTTTTTCTTAATCCCGATAATTAATTTTCGGGTATTCTCTTAAAAGGCGGTGCTGTATTTTTGGAGAATATAGTCAAATCAAAGGATAATCCCCTCATCAAGCTGTATCAGAAGCTTTCCTCCTCCAAAAAAGAAAGGCTTCAGTACGGCTTATTCGTGTTGGAGGGTCTGCGCATAACAGAGGATGCTCTCAGGGAAGAAAGCGGTCTTTCGCATCTTATACTCACCTGTGCGGCTGCCGAAAAATACGGCGATATGCTCTTTCAAGCCGATTTGAAAAATGCAAGGGTCGTTGTTGTTTCAAATGAGCTTGGAAGAAAAATCTCTTCAACAGACAATACTCAGGGCATTTTCGCAATATGCCGCATACCGCAGGAGAAAAATATCGTTTTTTCCGAAAACGGAAAATATATCGTTCTCTTCGGCTTGCAGGACCCCGGAAACGCCGGCATGATTATCCGTACCGCAGATGCCCTCGGAATTGACGGCATTATAATGTCGGGCTGCTGTGATTTGTACAGCCCCAAGGTAATACGCTCAACTATGGGGAGTATCTTCAGAATGAATATAAATATAGAAAACGATACGGAAAGGCTCTTTTCGCTCCTCGAAGAAAATAATGTAATCACATCCGCCGCAGTAACCGACAGCGGCGCACTGCCTGTCACGGATTATAATTTCGGCGGAAAACAGGCGGTTTTCATAGGCAATGAGGGCAACGGTCTGCCGTGTGACATATCCGGAAGGTGCAGCGGAAAAATCATTATCCCCATGCACGGAAATATAAATTCGCTCAATGCCGCCATGGCTGCGGGAATACTCATGTGGGAAATGAAGCGTGTTTCTCAGTCGGAGGCTTGAAATGGACGAGATGAAATACTGGATATGGCTTACGATGATTTTCGGCGCAGGAAATATAAGGCTGTGGGAGGCTATGAGAAATTTTGAAACCCCTGCCGAGGCTTTTGAAAGGCTTAAAGCAGACGAAAATATTCTCAGGCTCAAGGACAGCGAAAAAAGAAGCATCAAAAACACCGACCTGTCCCATGTAAGCGAATTTATGCGCAAATGCGCCGAAAATGGCATAGGAATAGCCGATTACGGTTCGGGCTTATACCCCTCGCATTTAAGACATATAACAAATCCTCCGGCAGTACTCTACTATATGGGAAATATCCGCTGTCTGTGCAATACAAAGACAATCACTGCCGTGGGAACAAGAAATCCAACGAGATATTCAATATATGCGGCTGACAGAATATGCCGTGAGCTTGCCGCAAAGGATTATGTCATAGTCAGCGGCTTTGCCGTGGGTATAGATATTACTACATCGCTTGCGGCGGTTTCTCAGCGTAAGCCTGCCGCCTGCGTACTCGGCTGCGGAGTTGATGTGAATTATCCTAAAGATAATTTCCGTTTCAAAAATGACATACTGCAAAGCGGCGGAGTATTCGTAAGCGAATATCCTCCTGCCACACCGCCCTACAGCGCAAATTTTCCCAAGAGAAACAGAATACTCTCGGCAATGGGAAGAATTTCCGTTGTATTCGAGGCCGGAAAGGGCAGCGGTTCGCTCATAACGGCAAACCTTGCTGCCGAACAGGGGAGAGATGTTTTCTGTCTGCCGCCAGCCGATATTTTTTCCGATAAGTTTTCTGGAAATGTCATGCTTCTTAAAGACGGCGCATATCCTCTTTACGATACGGAGGATATTGACGAGCTTTTCGCAGACGGCGGAGTTATAGACAGCGAAATACATGAAGAACAGTACACGGGTATAAGCGTTTTCGGCGCAGGAAGTGTCGAAAGCATACCCGAAACCGTTCCCGTAGCGGAATATCTCAAGGCGGACAGTCATAAAAACATACCGCAGAACAAAGAAAGCATTCCCGGAACGAACGGTTATAAAAATATACCAAAAGACAGGAAAATCATTAAGGAAATCCGTCCGAAAAAGGAAAGCTGTAAAAACATACCACAGGATAAGAAAATAATTCCGAAAAATGAACCCGAGCAAATTTCCTCCATGCCTGACGGTCTTACGGAGATACAGGTTAAAATTGTGAAAATTATCGGGAAAGGCACTGTTCATGCAGATGTCATTGCAAGAGAGCTTTCTCTCGGTATGGAACAGCTTTTTGCCGAGCTGACGGAGCTTGAAGTGCTGGGAACAGTAAATTCCCTGCCCGGCAAGATGTTTGAACTCAGTAAATAAGCCGAACATGAAAGGAGAATTGGGATGTCCGATTTGGTAATAGTTGAGTCTCCTGCCAAGGCAAAAACCATACAGAAATACCTCGGCGCAGGCTATGAGGTTATCGCCTCGATGGGGCATATAAGGGATTTGCCGAAGTCAAAAATGGGCGTTGATATAGATAATGACTTCAAACCCCAGTATACCGATATGAAAGGCAAGGAGGACGTTATAAAAGACCTCAAAAAACGTGCAAAAAAATGCGGAAAGGTATACCTTGCAACCGACCCCGACCGTGAGGGAGAGGCTATATCGTGGCATATAGCACAAATGCTCGGTCTTGATATGAACGACGACAACCGTGTGGCTTTCAACGAGATAACAAAGACAGGCATAACAAACGGTATGAACAATCCCCATAAAATAGATACCGACCTCGTGAACGCACAGCAGGCAAGAAGAATACTCGACAGAATTGTCGGCTATCAGTTAAGCCCGTTTCTCTGGAAAAAGGTGAAGAGAGGGCTTTCCGCAGGCAGAGTGCAGACCGTTGCCGTTAGAATAATAGTTGACAGGGAGAACGAGATTAAAAAATTCGTACCGAAGGAGTACTGGTCTATAGATGCAAAATTTACAGCCCCCTCGTCAAGAAAGGTATTCGATGCATCATTGCTTACGGTTGACGGAAACAAAACGGAAATATTGTCTCAGACAGATGCGGATGCCATACTCAAAAGGCTCGAAAATGCCGAATATATTGTAAGTGCCGTCAAGAAAAGAGTTACAAAGAAACAGCCCTCACCGCCTTTTATAACCTCAACAATGCAGCAGGAAGCATCACGCAAGCTGGGATTTACTTCAAAGCGCACTATGAAGGTCGCTCAGGAACTCTACGAGGGCGTTGATATAGAGGGCATAGGCGCAGTCGGTCTTATAACCTATATGAGAACCGACAGCCTGCGAATATCAGATGAGGCCAAGGCTGCCGCCGCCGAATATATCGAAAAGGTCTACGGCAAAAACTACCTCCCCGAAAAGCCCAGAGTTTTCAAGACCAAAAGCAACGCTCAGGACGCTCATGAGGCCATACGTCCCTCAACTCCGGGGCTTACCCCTGCAAGGGTAAAGGACAGCCTGTCCTCCGACCAGTATAAATTATACAAGCTTATATGGGAGAGATTTATCGCAAGTCAGATGGCTAACGCACTGCTCGACACGGTTTCCGTTGATATATCCGCAAACGGCTGCATATTCAGGGCATCGGGATATTCCGTAAAATTTGACGGATTTATGACCCTCTATGTCGAGTCCTCCGACAATGCGGAGGAAAATAAAAAAGTCCTCCCGGAACTCAATGCCGGCGACAAACTGAAGCTCAAATCAATTGCCGGAAATCAGCACTTCACCCAGCCCCCTCCGAGATATACTGAGGCATCATTAATCAAGGCTCTTGAAGAAAACGGCATAGGCAGACCGAGTACCTATGCGCCTACTATTTCGACAATAACCTCCCGTCAGTATGTAGAACATGAGGGAAAACAGCTTAAACCCACAAGTCTCGGCGAGGTTATAACCGAACTGATGAAAAAGCATTTCAAGAAGATTGTAGATGCGAAATTTACCGCAGAAATGGAGCATCAGCTTGATGAAGTCGAACACGGCGAAAAAGACTGGGTAAGCACTCTGCATGAATTTTACGATGACTTTTCCGAAACGCTCACAAAGGCTGAAGAAGCTATGGAGGGACAGAGGGTAAAAGTCCCCGATGTAGAAACGGATATAGTCTGCGAGCTGTGCGGAAAAAATATGGTCATAAAATACGGAAGATACGGCAAATTCCTTGCCTGCCCCGGTTTCCCCGAATGTTCAAACACAAAGAAAATAGTCACCGAAACAGAGGGAAACTGTCCGAGATGCGGAAAGAAAATGCTCCTCAAAAAATCCAAAAAGGGCAGGAGCTTTTACGGCTGTGAGGGCTATCCCGACTGCAATTTCATGACATGGTACGTTCCGTCAGCCGAAAAATGTCCGCAGTGCGGCAAAAGCCTTTTCATAAAGGGCGGAAAGTCGGGCAGACTTATCTGCGAGAACGAGGGCTGCGGATATGAAAGAGAGCTGAAAAAATGACGGTTAATGTTATAGGCGCAGGGCTTGCAGGCTGTGAGGCGGCATGGTGCGCTGCAAATTACGGAATAAATGTCCGCCTCTATGAGATGAAGCCCGAAAAATATACCCCTGCACATAAATATCAGGGCTTTGCGGAGCTTATATGCTCCAATTCACTGAAAGCCGCAAGACTTGAATCGGCGGCAGGACTTCTGAAAGCCGAAATGGAAATGCTCGGCTCTCTGACCGTTCCCTGTGCAAAGGAAAACGCTGTCGGGGCAGGCGGTGCGCTTGCCGTGAACCGTGAGAAATTTTCCGACAGCGTGACGGAAAAAATTAAAAATCACCCGAAAATAGAGGTAATAAGCACGGAAGTTACCGAACTGCCGAACGGCATAAATATAATCGCCACAGGTCCACTCACATCGGGGGGAATGGCTGATACAATCAAAAAACTCTGCGGAGAGGGACTCAGCTTTTACGATGCCGCTGCCCCGATTGTCACCTGTGAGAGCCTTGACAAAGACAAGATTTTCTTTGCGTCACGCTATGACAGGGGAGATGCGGACTATATAAACTGTCCCATGAACAGGGAGGAATACCTTGCGTTTTACAGAGAGCTTATAAATGCCGAAAGAGTACAGCTAAAGGATTTTGAAACACACCCTTTCAGCGTATATGAGGGCTGTATGCCGATAGAAGTCTTAGCCTCCCGTGGCGAGGATACAATGCGTTTCGGTCCCCTGAAGCCCGTGGGAATAACCGACAGGCGCACGGGAAAAAGACCCTATGCCGTTGTGCAGCTAAGAAAGGAAAACCGTGAGGGTACTTTGTTCAATCTCGTGGGATTTCAGACAAATCTCAGATTCGGCGAACAGAAGAGAGTATTCTCGATGATAACGGGGCTTGAAAACGCAGAATTTGTCCGTTACGGAGTAATGCACAGGAATACATTCATAAACAGCCCAGCATTGCTCAACAGCGATTTTTCCATGCGTGAAAATCCCGATATATATTTCGCAGGACAGATAACGGGTACTGAGGGCTATATGGAATCAGCCGCAGGCGGAATAATCGCAGGTACGGCGGCGGCAAGAAAAATTCTCGGACTTGAACCAATTAAGCTCCCGGCTGATACAATGACGGGCGCACTTTCCGCATACGTCAGCGACCCGTACAACAACGGAAAATTTCAGCCTATGGGCGCAAATATGGGAATACTCCCCGATATAGGCGTAAAAATACGGGATAAAAAGCAGCGTTACGGCGCATATGCCGAAAGAGCAGTAAATTCACTTAAAAAAGAGCTTGAAAGGATTGGATATGAAAATAATCGTTGACGGATTCGGGGGAGACAATGCCCCCCTCGAAGTGCTTAAAGGCTGCGAAAGAGCCGTAAATGAACTCGGTGTTGAAATAATTGTCACGGGCAGCAGGAGTATAATTAAGAAATGCGCCGCCGAAAACCATATAAGCCTTAAAAATATTTCAACAGAGCATACGGACGAAGTGTTTGACATTCACGAAGAACCGAAAGAGATTATAAAATCGGGCAGGAATACATCAATGGGGCTTGGTCTGCAATTGCTCGCCGACGGAAAGGGAGATGCATTCGTATCCGCAGGAAGTACGGGCGCACTGGTAATGGGTTCGACGTTCATAGTCAGGCGCATAAAGGGCATAAAGAGAGTTGCACCCTCCCCGATACTTCCTGCGGACAAAGGAAGCTTCATTCTCATCGACGCAGGCGCAAACACGGAATGCCGCCCCGAAATGCTCGTGCAGTTTGCCGTAATGGGCAGCGCATACATGGAAAAGGTAATGGGTATCAGAAATCCGAGAGTGGGACTTCTCAACATAGGCGCAGAGGATACAAAGGGCAGAGAGCTTGAAATCAAGGCTTATAAAATGCTCAAATCCTCAAAGCTGAATTTCAGGGGCAATATCGAGGCAAGAGACTTGCCGAAGGGTTACTGTCATGTAGTGGTAACGGACGGCTTTACGGGAAATATTGTCCTCAAGCTTTATGAGGGAATGGGTTCGTTCTTCTCGAAAAAAATGAAGTGGATTTTTTCGGGGGCAGGAAAGCTGGGGGCAGTGTTTTCGCTTAAAAAAATCAAAAAATTCAGAAAACAGATGGATTACAAAGAAGTGGGCGGTTCTTCGCTCATGGGAGTGAGAAAGCCTGTGATAAAGGCTCACGGAAGTTCGGACGCAACAGCATTTTTCAATGCGATACGTCAGGCGAAAAAATGTGTTGACGTAAACGTCACAAAGGTAATCGAGGATTACGTCGGCAGGAACAGTATATGAATCGAGGGAATAAAAATGAATACCGATAAACTTGAGGAAGAAATTAATTATAAATTCAGCGATATAAGACTTCTTATGCACGCTCTTTCGCATTCCTCATATGCAAACGAAAAAAGACACAACTGCGGCAGCAACGAGAGACTTGAATTTCTCGGCGACAGTGTGCTTTCAATCATAGTTTCGGAATATCTTTTCAACACCTTCAAGGGCAACCCCGAGGGCGACCTCACGAAATTGAGGGCTGCGCTTGTGTGCGAAAAATCACTGCACAAATTTGCAAAGGAGATACATCTCGGAGATTATCTTCTTCTCGGAAAGGGCGAGGAAAATACAGGCGGCAGAGAACGTCCCTCAATACTTGCGGACGCATTCGAGGCTGTTCTTGCGGCGATTTACCTTGACGGCGGAATAGAGGCTGCAAGACGTCATGTAATGCGCTTTATGCCGAAGGACATAGGCAGCGGAAAAAAACTGATATTCAGCGATTTCAAGACCGTTCTTCAGGAGATAGTCCAGAAAAACCCCGAAGAAAAGGTTGAATATGTCCTCATAGGCGAAGAGGGTCCCGACCATAATAAAATATTTATCGTTGAAGTGTGTCTGAACGGTCAGGTAATCGGCAAGGGTACGGGCAGGAGCAAGAAAGATGCCGAACAGCTTGCCGCAAAAGAAGCTCTGGAGCTTATGGGCTATGAGACATTCTAATATATCAATATTCATACCGCATACGGGCTGTCCGCACAAGTGCAGCTTCTGCGACCAGCATACAATAAGCGGAGCGCAGAAATCCTCCTCCGCCGATGAAGTCAGGGAAATATGCGAAAAAGCCGTGAAAGAGATAAATTCCCCCGAAAATACCGAGATTGCATTTTTCGGCGGAAGCTTTACGGCGATACCGAGGGAATATATGATTTCTCTCCTTAAAACGGCGCATGAATTTGTCGGAGGAGGTAAATTCCACGGCATAAGAATTTCGACACGCCCGGATTATATAAATCCCGAAATACTTGATATTTTGAAAAAATACGGCGTTACTGCGATAGAACTCGGCGCACAGTCCATGAGCGACAAAGTCCTTGCGGCGAACGAGAGAGGTCATACCGCACAGGACGTTGTAAATGCAAGCAGTCTTATAAAGAAATACGGCTTTGAACTCGGCTTGCAGATGATGATAGGGCTTTACGAAAGCACGGGCGAAGACGAATGGGAAACCATGGAGAAAATCCTTGAAATTCACCCCGATACGGTAAGAATATACCCCGTTGTGATACTTAAAAACACAAAGCTTGCCCAATTGCTCGAAAGCGGTGAATATCAGCTTTTCGGCGGAGAAAATGACGAAAGATTTTATTATGATTTTGATGATGTAGTCGATACGGCAGCCGCACTTCTTGAAACATTCGAGGAAAACGGAATAAGGGTAATAAAATGCGGACTTCATGCAAGTGAATTTGTCGAGAAAGATATGGTGGGCGGATATTATCACCCTGCATTCCGTGAACTCTGCGAAAGCATTATCTACAGGGAAAAAATATGGAATGCATTGTCCGATTATGCCGACCTGAGCAGACCGCAGAAATATATAAAAGAAGAAGCAGAGGCAAAGCTTGCAAAACTTCATGATAGCTTTACAATTGCCGTAAATCCCTCATGCATAAGCAAGGCTATGGGTCATAAAAAATCAAATCAGCTTCATTTCAGGGAAAACGGAATTGAGATAAAAATAATCGGCGATGAAAATATCCCGAAATATAAATGCGAACTGAGAAGGTGAGAGGTTGTATCTTAAATCACTCGAAATACAGGGCTTCAAGTCCTTTCCCGACAGGATAAGCCTTACATTCGACAAGGGACTTACGGCTGTGGTGGGTCCCAACGGCAGCGGAAAAAGTAATATCGGCGACTCCGTTCGCTGGGTACTGGGAGAGCAGTCCACGAAAACTCTCAGAGGAAATAAAATGGAGGACGTTATTTTTTCCGGTACCGTTGCAAGAAAGCCTATGGGCTTTGCCGCAGTAACGCTTAATATAGACAACTCCGACAGGAAAATTGACATCATGGAGGACGAAATCGCCGTTACAAGAAAGCTCTACCGCAGCGGCGAAAGCGAATATTCAATAAACGGAAAGGCTTGCCGCCTTAAAGATATAAATGAACTCTTCATGGATACCGGACTTGGCAGGGACGGCTATTCGATAATCGGACAGGGAAGAATTGCCGAAATTGTCGGCGCAAAAAGCAATGAAAGACGTGATATTTTCGAGGAGGCGGCGGGAGTATCAAAATTCAGCTACAAAAAGCTGGAGGCGGAGAGAAAATTATCCTCCGCACAGGAAAATCTCGTCCGCCTTACGGATATAATTTCGGAGCTTGAAAGCCGTGTCGAGCCGCTTAAAAATCAGGCGCAGAAAGCCGAAAAATTCATAAAGCTTGCCGAAGAACGCAAAAAGCTTGAAATATCCGTCTGGATAAACCGCCTTGACGAGCTTAAGGAAAAACAATTGCAGCTTGATGAAAAAATCCTTGCCGCAAAGGGAGAATATGCCGCCCTCGAAAGCGATATTCAGCGTCAGGAGGAAAAATCGCAGGCAGGCTTCCGCAAAATGCAGGAATGCACTATGCGTTCCGATGAACTGCGCCGAAAGATGATTGAGGAGGAACGGCTTTCCTCCGAAAGAAAATCAAATATCGCCGTATGCGAAAATGATATAAAGCACTGCGAGGAAACCATAAAAATATCCGAAAAAAATATAGCCTCCTCCGCAGATACCGAGAAAGAAATTATCCTCCGCAGGGAGCAGTCCCGCAAAAAGCTTGCCGAACTCCAATTGCAGCAGGAGAATATAAAAAGCGAAATCCTGTCACTCGAAAAAAATCTCGGCAATGCGGAAAGTGAAAATTCCCTCCTCGGCGATGATGTCAGAAAAGCATCCGATGAGATAAATTCACTGAATATAAAACAAAGCGAATTGAAATTTGCAGCCGACTCCGCAAGGAAAACCATTGACGAGGAAAAATCAAGGCTTGAAGAATTGAAAAAATCAAGTGAGAACAGTGAAAAGACCCTTTCGGATTATATCTCAAAGCTTGACGAAAACCGGAGACTTGTATCCGAAAATACCGAAAATTCACGGCAAATTTCGGAAAATCTCGAAAAATGCGAAAATATGCTTAAATCCGCAAGGGAGGATTTTGAAAAATCCAAAACAGAATTTGAAAGCATAATCTATGAGATAAAAGACCGCAGACAGCGCAGAAAAATACTCCATGACCTCGAAAATAACATGGAGGGATTTGTCGGCAGCGTAAAGCAGGTTTTGAGAGCGGCAAAACAGGGCAGACTTGACGGCGTGTGCGGAACTGTCGCACAGAACATAAGTGTTGAGCCGAAATATGCCGTGGCCGTTGAAACCGCCCTCGGAAATGCCATGCAGAATATAATCGTCGAAAATGAAAACAATGCCAAAGCCTGCATAAAATTCCTGAAAGAACAGAAAGGCGGCAGAGCGACTTTTCTCCCCATAACTTCGGTAAAGGGCAGGGAACTGTACGAACAGGGTCTTGAAAGCTGTACGGGATTTATCGCAGCAGCAGACAAAATAGTCGGATATGACAATAAATTCGGGGGGATAATTTCCAATCTCCTCGGCAGGACGGCAGTGTGTGAGAATATAGACTGCGCAGCAGAAATCGCAAAGAAATATAATTATAAATTCCGGATAGTTACCCTTGACGGACAGGTTGTAAATGCAGGCGGTTCGTTTACGGGAGGTTCTGCACAGAAATCAGGCGGAATTATTACCCGTAAGAACGAGATAGAAAAGCTTGATTCCGATATAGAAAGGCTGTCCGCAGAGCGTGACACGGCGGACGAAAAAACAGTAAAACTCCGTGAAGAAACCGATAAACTCCGCCTCGAAAGAGAGAATTTGAGAAAATGCCTTGATGAATGCAGCAGCGATTCCGTAAGGCTCAATGCGGAAATATCAAGCCTTGAATCGCTCATATCGCAGATAAGCTCACAGTCGGAAAATTCGGGGAAATTCGTTACCGATTCACAGAAGAAAATATCCGATTCCGAAAGCATTATAGCCGAGTCGGAAAAATTACTCTCCGAAACGGCGGAAAAAATCTCGCAGGCGGAGGAAATTTTATCGAAGGGTCAGAAAAACCGTGAAAAATTAAGGCTCGAAAGAGCAGAGTTTTCCGAAAAAATATCACAGCTTAAAATAAAGGATACCGAAATATCAAAGGACTGTCAGTCGCAGGAGCTTGAAACAGTCCGTGCGGACGATGACCTTAAAGCCCTCAGAGACAGCAATATCGGTTATCATCAGGAAATAGAGCGTCAGAATGAAATCATACTGCAAAAGAAACAGGATATAGAAAGATTAAAGCAGGAACTCGTCAGCATGAAATCCAACGCTCAGAATTATATTGAACAGATAAGCAAATATCAGCAGATGCACACCGAACAGACAAGGCTCGTCAACGAAATAAAAAGCGGTCTGAAAACTCTCAACGAGGCAAAGGAAAAGCTTTCGGGCGAAATAAACCGCATGACGGAGAGAGATGAAATTATTGTCCGTGACAGCGATGAGATTATATCCCAGTTGCGTGAGGTGTATGAGCTTTCACGTTCGGAGGCTGCCGAACAAGCCGAAAAAATTGACGATATGACCGAGGCGCAGCGCAGGCTTAAAGAGGTAAAGGGCAAAATCTCCGCACTCGGCAGTGTCAATGTCGGGGCGATAGACGAATACAGGGAGGTTTCGGAGAGATATAAATTCATGTCCGCACAGATAAAGGACGTTCAGAAATCAAAGGCTGAACTGGAGCAGATAATTTCCGGACTGACCGAGGAGATGTGCAGGATATTCAAGGAAAGCTTTGCGGTGATAAATTCAAATTTCAAGGAGATATTCACGGAGCTTTTCGGCGGCGGACAGGCGGAGCTTATTCTCACAGACCCCGAAAATGTACTTGAATCGGGAATTGAAATAAGCGTTGCGCCGCCCGGAAAGGTAATCAAGAATTTAATATCCCTTTCGGGCGGGGAGCAGTCCTTTGTTGCGATAGCGATATATTTTGCGATATTAAAGCTCCGTCCGGCACCGTTCTGCATACTTGACGAGATAGATGCCGCACTCGATGAAGTGAACGTAAGGAAATATACGCAGTATCTTAAAAATTTCACGGATACAACGCAGTTTGTTCTTGTAACGCACAGGCGAAGTGCCATGGAGGAGGCAAACGTTCTTTACGGAGTTACCATGCAGGAGGACGGAATTTCAAAGCTGCTCAAACTTGAAGTGGAGCAGGTTGATTTTCAGGAAGAGAATTAAATATCATTAGGAGGTTTTTGCTCTTGCACCGGGAGAGAACGGAGCAAAGCGCAGTGAACGAAGGCGCAAGGTTACAAAGGCGCAAATTGACGATTTTAGATAGGAGGAATTTATGGGAATATTCCAGAAAATTGCGGACGGTCTAAGAAGAACAAGAGACAGCTTTTTCGGCGGTCTGCAAAGGATTTTCAACTCATTTACAAAGATAGACGAGGATTTGTTTGAAGAACTCGAAGAACAGATGATAATGAGCGATATAGGTGTTGAAACATCTGAAGAGATATGCGACAGACTGCGCAAAAAAATAAAGGAACGGGGAATAACCGACCCCAAAGCCATAATGGAGCTTATACAGGAGGTAATCGCCGAGATAATGGGCGATGATACAGGACTTGACCTTTCGGTTTCGCCTGCGGTTATCATGGTAATAGGTGTAAACGGCGCAGGAAAAACAACCACCATAGGAAAACTCTGTCATCAATTTAAGAATGAGGGCAAGAAAGTCCTTGTCGCCGCAGCGGATACATTCCGTGCCGCCGCCATAGACCAGCTTCAAGTCTGGACGCAGAGGGCAGGAGTTGACATAGTAAAGCATACCGAGGGTTCAGACCCCGGTGCAGTAGTATATGACGCTCTCGATGCCGCAAAGGCAAGGGGGTGTGATGTGGTAATCATCGACACTGCCGGCAGACTTCACAACAAGAAGAATCTCATGGAGGAGCTTGCAAAGATAAACAGAATAATCGACAACAAGGCAGGGGAGTGTTCGAGGGAGGTACTGCTTGTCCTTGATGCGACTACTGGACAGAATGCGGTAAGTCAGGCAAAGCTTTTCAGCGAAACCGCACCGATTACGGGTATAGTTTTAACCAAGCTTGACGGAACGGCAAAGGGCGGTATAGTCATATCAATAAAGAATGAACTGGGAATACCCGTAAAGCTAATAGGCGTGGGCGAAAAAATTGACGACCTCCAGCCCTTCAACAGCCATATGTTTGTAGATGCGCTTTTCGATACGCAGTACAGGGATATTGATGAACAGGAAGAAGAGACCGAGGGAGATATTCCCGAAATTTCGGAGGATTACGAGGACGATGGCGAAGAATCCGAAATAATTGAGGAACTCCCCGAAGAAATCACAGAAAGTGAAGATACGGAGGATATTGAAGAAACCCCCGAAGAAACGGAAGAATTAAGCTCCGTGTCTGTTCCCGAAAAGAAGAAGAAAGGATTTTTCAGCAGTCTTTTCGGCAGCCGTGACGAAGAACCCGAAGAAGAAACCGCAGAGGAATCCGAAGATGATACGGAGGACAAGCCCGAAAATGACGAAATTGAACCAGTTGAGGAAGCTGTCTCCGAAGAAAATGAGGAAATAGCCGAAGCTGCCGAAGAAGTGCCGACTGAATATATTCAGCCCGATGCCGAAACTGAAAAAAATGAAGAAGATGTTCGCCCGTCTGCCGAAAATATCGAAGATATTGAGGATATTGAAGATATTGATGACGGAACGGAGGATATTCCGCAGACGGAAAATTCGGAAGATACGGAAATTTCAGAGGATACGGAAAATTCAGAGGATACGGAAAATTCGGAATCCGAACAGCCCGAATCTGCCGAACCCGAAAAGAAAAAGAAAGGCTTTTTCAGCAGGCTTTTCGGAAGAAAGGATAAATAACCATGAGCAGAATAAAAGAGATTGTAATGGCTACAAACAACGCAAACAAGCTGCGTGAGGCAAGGGAGATATTCTCTCTCCTCGGAATTGAAGTAGTCTCAATGCGTGAGTCAGACATTGAATGCGACCCCGAAGAAACAGGGGAAACATTTGAGGAAAATGCCTTGATAAAGGCAAAAGCCGTACATGATATTACGGGACGTGCGGTAATTGCCGACGACAGCGGACTTTGTGTCGATGCGCTCGGCGGCAGACCGGGAGTATATTCCGCAAGATATGCGCCCAATGAAGAAAAATGCAGTAAACTGCTTGATGAAATGAAAAATATTCCCGACTGCGACAGAACGGCTTATTTTGAATGCTGTATAGCATTTATTGACGATAAGGGCGAATATAAATCGTTCAGCGGAAGATGTACGGGCAGAATCGGATATGAGGAAAAAGGCACGAACGGTTTCGGCTATGACCCCATATTCCTGTACGGAGACAAGACCCTTGCGGAAATGTCGCCCGATGAAAAAAACAGCATAAGCCACCGTGGTGCGGCTATGAGGGAATTGTATAAATATCTTAAAGAAAGTTATGGTGAATAATATGCTTACAAGCAAACAGAGAGCATACCTGCGTGGTATCGCCTCGGAGTATGAAACAATATATCAGATAGGAAAAAACGGTGTTACCGAAGCCGCTTGCAGAGACATCGGCGAGGCTTTGAGAAAAAGAGAGCTGATAAAGCTCAGAGTTCTCGAAAATTCGGGCTGGACGGCAAGAGAAGCCGCCGATGCGGTTGCAGAGGCTACAGGCTCGGAGGTAGTGCAGGTTATCGGCTCAAAATTCGTGCTTTTCAAAAGAAATCCCAAAGAACCGGTTATAGAGGGAATACCGAGGGACAATAAATGAAAACGGGTATATACGGCGGCAGCTTCAATCCCGTGCATAACGGACATATTCACCTTGCGGAAACGGCTCTGGAGGAATTTCGGCTCGACAGGATATTTTTCGTGCCGTGCAGAATATCTCCGCACCGCTTTGACGGGGAATATGTATCGGGCATTCACAGAATGGAAATGCTGCGCCTTGCCTGCGGCGATAATGAAAAATTTCAGATAAGCGGCTATGAGCTTGAAAACGAAAGAACAAGCTACAGCATATACACGATAAATCATTTCAGAAGAAAATTCCCCGATGACGAGCTTTATCTCCTTGTGGGGAGCGATATGCTTATGAGCTTTGAAAAATGGTACAGATTTGAGGAAATACTTAAAAATGTTACCCTTGCTGTCATTTCAAGAAATACGGGCGACAGGGATATTCTCCTCGAAAAAGCCGAAAAACTTGGTCAATATGGCAGAATTGTCATAGGAAAAACAGCCCCTTTGGTGGTATCTTCAACGGAAATACGAAAAAAAATTGCAAAAAATGAGAATTGCTCTTGCTATCTTGATAAAAATGTAGTACAATATATTAAGTCGGAGAATTTATACCGAATGCCTTATGCTCCCGTCCCGGACGGGGATATAGGGTAAATACAAGAGAGGTGATTTTTTGTTTTACGATACCGACAGCATGAGGAAATATCTGAAAGAGCATCTTTCACAGAAACGCTTTCAACATTCGCTCAATGTTGCGGCGGAGTGCAGAAAGCTTGCGCTGAAATACGGCGAAGACCCCGATAAGGCTTATATCGCAGGACTTCTCCACGATATATGCAAGGAAATGTCCCACGAAAAACAGAGAGAGCTTGTCCTCAAAAGCGGCTTTACCGTATGCCGTGAGGAGCTTGAAACACGTTCGCTCCTCCATGGAATAGCAGGGGCATATTTTGTAAAAAAGAAATTCGCAGTCGAAGATATAGATATTCTCAATTCAATACGCTTCCACACAGTCGGCAGGGCGGGTATGTCAAGGCTTGAGGAAATAGTCTACCTCGGCGACCTCGTTTCCGCCGAAAGAGACTACAAGGACGTTGACAGAATGAGAAAGATTACATATACAGATATAAATGATGCCATGAGGGAGGCTTTCGCCTTTTCGATAAAATCAGTGCTTAAAAAGGGAGGAGTTATACCGCTCTGCACTGTTGAGGGGTACAATTTTTACACGAGATTACTGAAAGACAATCCGTAAAACAGAATACCTGAAAAGAGGCTTTTTAATGAGAGAAAAGGATACTGTCGCCGATGACAGCATGGATACGGCAAAACATTCGGGAAAAATGAAAAAACTCGGAAAAATAAGACTTATAAACGGAGTTCTCCCCGAAAATGTAGACCCCACCAAGGGTCCCGAACCCGAAAGAATGAAATTCTATACAAATCATGCCGCAAAGCGTTCCCCCCTTTACGATATGAACAGCACAAGGGAATTTAAACCCTCGTCATACAAGGGAAAATATGAGGCAAGGCCTATCGACTGGAACAAATACAGCGATGAGTCCGAACGAGGCTCCGAGCCCGGAAAAAATAACCGCAGCAGCCGTTCGTCAAATCCCCGGCATCAGAACGGCGGAAATGTTTCCGAAAAAAATAAGAAAAACAGGAATAATAAGAAAATTTCCGAAGAAGATAAAATTAAAAAGGCGGAAAAAGTCAAAAAAAGAAGAAAGGCAAATGCCGTCAATTTCTTTGTAAAGCTTGCATCAATAGTTCTCAGTCTTTTGACTATGGCACTTCTTGTTCTTCATATGCCCATTTTCGTGGACACAAAAACAGGCGACAAAGTTTCAATGACCTATCTTGTCAAGCACTGGCAGCCACTTGTCAGCGTCGAGGGCGAATTAAACAAGTCCAGAATATCCGATATAAAGATAGACGAAACAGCCGTTGAACCCGAATATACGGACGGTCTTGACCTGCCGCAGCTTGTCGAGGGTCAGTACAGCGTACTGCTTCTCGGCTTTGATGAGGACGTTTTCAATACGGACGTTATGTGGGTGTGTCAGTTCGATATAGGTCACGGAAAGCTGAATATCCTGCAAATACCGAGAGACTGCTGTCTGCCCGACTATACCACAAGCGTCACGGGAAAAATAAACAGTGTCTATTCAATGGGAAGAAAGGACGTAAATCCCCCCATACAGCGTGTTGTCGATGCCGTTCAGGAAAATTTCGGAATACCGATAGATGCCTATATAACTACCGTCTGCTATGATATTGTAGATATGGTTGATTTGATAGGCGGTATACCGATACACATAGACAACGAGATAATATATGAGGCTGACAAGATAATCCCCGCAGGAGATATAGTCCTCAGCGGTGCGCAGTCGGAATGGTTTATACGTTTCAGAAGAGAATGGCTCACGGGCGATATAGGACGTATGCAGAATCAGAGAAGGTTTATGGCTGCCGCAATGAGCAAGCTCATAAGCATTGTCTCCGATGAGGGCAGAATGAAGCTCTACAGCTATATGAAAGAGATATACGACAATGAGTATATATATACCGATATGAGCCTTGAAGACATAAGTATGCTCGCCGATTTCGCCTCAACGCTCTCTATGGAAAGCGTACAGGTAAACATGGTTCCCGGAGAAGACGCGGAGTATTACGCTCCCGACGGTCATATATATGATGTGTATTCCGTCCACAAGGAGGAAACGCTCGATATGCTCAACAAGTACTACAGACCCTATCAGCGTCCCATGTTTGATGTTGATTCATCCATAGTCGAGCTTGTGCATAATCATAACTATACAATCTATGACGATACAAGCGAAACGCTTGATGACCTCCAGAATTCCACAGAACCGAAGCGTGACCCCAATAAAGCCGTAAAATAGCGGTGATTTGGCAAATTTAAAATTTTTCGTGGTAATATACAGGAAAATATAATAAAAAACACTGTTTTCCACGCCGCAGCCGGGGGAAACCAAGAGAAATATAAAAATTTTTGTGCATTGTTTTAAAATGCCCGTTTATAGCAGAAAGGAATGATATAAATGACCGAACAGGAAAAGCTTGAACTCATAGTTAAAACCCTCGATGACAGAAGGGGAGAGGATATACAGGCTCTTGAAATCTCCGACCTTACTATCCTCGCTGACTATTTTGTAATAGTGAACGGCACAAGCAATACCCACGTCAGAACCCTCGCCGATGAGGTTGAATTTCAGCTTTCGCAGAAAGGCATAGAACCGCAGAGACGTGAGGCTGATACGGGCAATACGTGGATAATCCTCGACTATGCGGATATTATCGTACACGTTTTCTATAAGGATACAAGGGATTTCTATAAGCTCGAAAGCCTCTGGGCTGACGGTCAGCCCGTGGATATAAGCGGTTTGCTTGTAAAGGAATAATATGAACGAAAAAGGAAAAACTGTCTGCATTGCGATAACCGCCTATACCGCAGCAAAACAGTTGCTTAACCTGATAATAGGCGGATTTTCACTGAACGGTCTGCTGAGTGTGGTTATTATAGCCGTCATTATGGGGCTTGCACTCCTTTCGGGGATAAAATATATGAACTATGTCGTTTCCGCAGTGATAGCCTTTGTTATCCTCCGCCACATAGGATATAATATATCAAATTTCCCCTCTACCATTATATATCTGCTTGAAGCCGCCATTGATGTCGTGTGCATTATCCTGCTTACTTTAAGTCAGGATGTAAAGGCGAATTTTACAAAGTGGATTAATTGAGTTTTTGTGCATTATCCCAAAAATTCAGCCCTAATTAAATCAATTTAATGTCATTGAGGATATTTCCAACAAATTAATATGTTAATATTGTTGCAAAGTAACGAAATTGCGATAATCTGAAAAAATACTTGACATCTTGCCAAAGTTGTGATAAAATATACTTATATCCTTTATTGGTTATGGTAGCAGAGCTGCTGTTCCTTATGATGTATAATAAATTGTTCGGATACTGTACCTTGCGTCAGAGGACGTGAGTGCGGAGGATGAAATTTTTATGCGTTATCCGGAATGCTCATCTGCGACAGTAGGATTATTCAGAAGTCTGCTGTATTTCAGAGTACATGATGCCACACGCCTTTCGGCGGTCAGCATATATATCGGTCAGCCCGATAAACCTCTGAATAAGGGAGGGAAATGTAATGGCAGAAGTTCGTGTCGGTAAGAACGAATCTTTGGATACTGCTCTTAAAAGATTTAAGAGGTCGTGTGCCAAGGACGGCGTTATTGCTGAAGTTCGTAAGAGAGAACACTACGAAAAACCTTCGGTAAAGCGCAAGAAAAAGTCTGAGGCTGCTCGTAAGCGTAAATATTAATCTTACGGCGATTATGTAAATGTTGATGAAAGCGGGTTCCGACCCGCTTTTTTCAATGCATAATTCATAATGCATAATTCATAATTTTATCGCCTGCGGCGATAAAATGAGGGGAGCGGCTCTCCCATTTAAAATAAGAAAGGACAGGATATTATGATAAAGAAGTTACTCGTTATACATGGTCCAAATCTCAATCTTCTGGGCGAACGTGAGCCGGGTGTCTACGGAAACGAAAGCATTGACACTCTCAATAACGAAATAATCGACAGGGCTAAAAATAACGGCATGGAATGTGAAATATTCCAGTCAAACCATGAGGGCGCAATCATTGACAAGCTCCATGCCGCAAGAACTTCATTTGACGGTGTTATAATAAATGCAGGGGCTTACACGCATTACAGCTATGCGATAAGAGATGCCATAGCCGCAATAAAAATCCCCGTCATTGAGGTGCATATAAGCAATATTGATGCCCGTGAGGAGTTTCGCTCAAATTCCGTTATCGCTCCAGTGTGCAGGGGCAGTATATGCGGACTTGGATTCATGAGCTATTATCTTGCTGTACAGGCTATGAAAGAGATGTGAGGCGGATTATGAACAGGTTTGAAAGACTTTTTGAAGAACTTCCGCACGATGCGGAATGTGCGCTCATAACCTCGGATATAAACCGCAGATATTTCACGGGTATGAAATCCTCGGACGGCACTGTAATAGCTTTCCGTGACAAGGCATATCTCATAATTGATTTCAGATACATCGAAAAGGCAAGGGCAAGCGTTAAAAATGCGGAAGTTATCGAACAGAAAAAGCTGTATCCCCAGATTGCTGAATTAATCCAGAAGCACGGTGTTTCGGGCATGGCGATAGAGTCACGCACCATGACCGTCAGCCAGCTCAACGGAATAAGGAATTTTTTCAGAAATATTGATATAAACGATACGGATATGTTAAGCAATGCGATAGATACTCTCAGGTGCTGTAAATCTCAGGAGGAGCTTGAATGTATTAAAAAGGCGCAGGAAATAGCGGAAAAAGCCCTCGATGACGTGCTGAAATTCATAAAAGCCGGTGTAACGGAGCGTGAAATTGCCCTCGAACTCAATCACAGAATGTTCCTCTATGGTGCAGAGGATTTATCGTTCGAGACGATAGTGCTGTCAGGAGCGAATACCTCCATGCCCCACGGTGTTCCGTCGGATAAGCCCGTGGAAAACGGCGAATTTGTGCTTATGGATTTCGGTGCGGTATATAACGGCTATCACAGCGATATGACGAGAACGGTATGTGTCGGTCAGCCCACGGACGAAATGAAAGAGGTCTATAACATAGTACTCGATGCGCAGAATACGGCGATAAAATCCGCTCACGGCGGTATCACGGGCAGAGAGCTTGACGAAACTGCACGCTCGATAATAGATGATGCAGGCTATGGAGATTATTTCGGACACTCGCTCGGTCACGGCGTTGGTCTTGAAATACATGAAAAACCAAACGCATCGCCGAATTATATGAACGAATTGAACACAGCCGCAGTCGTTACGGTCGAACCGGGTATCTATATCGAGGGAAAATTCGGTGTCAGAATTGAAGATTTTGTCATTTTAACCGAAAATGGCTGCGAAAATCTGACTAAATTTCCCAAAAACTTAATTTCTCTGTAAAATATCGCTTTAGGTATTGCAAAAATTATTGAAATATGGTAAAATAGATTATTATAATATAAAAATACGGAGGTATTTATAATGATTTCAGCAGGAGATTTCAGAAACGGCGTTACTTTTGAGCTTGACGGACAGGTTGTACAGGTTGTCGAGTTTCAGCACGTTAAACCCGGCAAGGGTGCCGCTTTCGTAAGAACCAAGTATAAGAACGTAATCACAGGCTCGGTTGTTGAAACTTCCTTCAACCCCACTGCAAAATTCCCCACGGCTTTCGTTGAAAGAAAGGATATGCAGTACAGCTACAATGACGGCGACCTCTACTACTTCATGGATATGGAGACATATGAGCAGCTCCCCGTCAGCGCATCGGTTCTCGGCGACAACTTCAAATTCGTAAAGGAAGAGATGATTTGTAAAATCCTATCCTATAAGGGCAGCGTTTTCGGTGTTGAACCGCCCAATTTCGTTGAGCTTGTCGTAACACAGACAGACCCCGGCTTCAAGGGCGATACAGCTACAAATGCGACAAAGCCCGCCGTTCTCGAAACAGGCGCAGAGATTAAAGTACCGCTTTTCATTGACGAGGGCGAGAAAATCCAGGTTGACACAAGAACGGGCGAATATATGTCAAGAGCATAATATCTACGAAAGGGGGGGCTTTTATGAAGCTTACTGAAAAAATGTCGTATTTACAGGGACTTATTGACGGTCTTGAAATTGATAAGTCCACAAAAGAGGGAAAGGCACTCATTCAGATGTCGGACGTTCTTGCGGAACTCGTTGTCTATGTTGAAGATTTGCAGTCTCAGGTGGACGAACTCACGGAACTCTGCGATATTCTCGACAAGGACCTCGGAGCGGTAGAGGAAGATTTATATGAAGATGACGGTTTTGTCTGCGGCGATTGCAGGGAATGTCCCGAAGAAGATGAAGAATTTTCCGATGACTACGATGAGGAAGATGACGAGGATTATGACCTTGAGGACGATGACGAGGAGCTTTATGAAGTTACGTGTCCCTCGTGCGGAGATACTATTTTCATTGACGAGGAAATGATTGACGAAGGCTCTATCAATTGTCCCAACTGCAATGAATTCCTTGAATTTGACGTTGACAGTCTCACTATTGAGGACTTTGAAAACGAAGACAATTCTGACGAAACAGATGAATAATTATAAGCGGACGGAAATAATTCCGTCCGCTTTTCTGTACAAAAAAGGCTGCCGCAGCGGCAGCCTTTTTTTAATATCCTGTATTGGGGTCGGTATATCCTGCACCGGGGTCTGCATATCCTGCATTCGGGTCTGAATATCCGGGGTCTGCGTAGCTTGTTCCGGGGTCTGAATATCCCGGGTCAACATAGCTTGTACCGGGGTCGGAGTATCCGGGGTCAACATAACTTGTACCGGGGTCTGTATAGCCCGTGCCGGGGTCGGAGTATCCGGGGTCAGCATAACCTGTACCGGGGTCTGTGTAGCTTGTGCCGGGGTCGGTATAGCCTGTATTTGGTTCGGTATAGCCTGTATTCGGGTCTGTATAACTGTAATTGTTATAGTCCGTGTAATTGTTATTGTAGCTGTTGTCCGTATAGCTGTTATTATAGTTATTGTTATAATTATTGTAATTATTGTTTGTGCTGTTGTCGGTATAGTTATTGTTGTAATTTTCACTCGATTCAAACTGTATGGATTCCGTTGTCGTATCGGGGTTGGTTATCGTGGGGATACGTGAATTTTGCAAAAATCCCGAACCTGTTGTCACTGCTATATGGTATTCGGTTTTTATCGTTGTTGTAACGGCTGATGCAGCCGCAATGCTTGATACGGCGACTGTGGACGAGGGTGTGTATTCGGTGGACACGGCGGTTGTGGTGACGGATTCGGCAATTGCCGCAGGTGTCTGACCGTTCGGATTTCCGCCGTTTCTTGCGACAGCCTCTCTGCCGAGACTTGAAATTATTCTTTCGTTGGGCGTTATGGGGAACATGATGAAGAAAAGAAGAACCACAAAGGTAATCATGACGAAAGTGAGGCATGAAACCATTGTAATTTTGGTGGACTGTTTAAGTCCCCCGAAAAATCCTGTAATTTTGCTCATAAATCACACTCCGTATTATAATTGTTTTATTCCGCAATCTCCGCAGACGGTGAATACGGATTTCAATGGATATTATAATATATTTTAACGCATATTTCCCGATATGTCAAGAGGGCAGAAGGAGAAATTTCAATGAAAAATCGGTGATTATTGTGCAGTATTACGGATTTTCCGCAGTATTCCCGGCATTGTCGTCAATTTTGAATGTCAGGTCTGAGGAGGAGTCACCCGTAAGGGAGACATCGCCCATGTAATTATTTTTTTCCTTTTCGTGTGCAGAAATCATCCCGCCTGTGACAACAATGTCGCCCATTGAGTCGGAGGCAGTCTTTCTGCGCTGTTCGGAGGCTATTTTAAATTCGTTCTTGATATTGCTGCTTATTTCGTCGAGGAAATTTTCCGTTTTAAGCTCGTCAAAATAGGGGAAACCGTACTGATTTTCGAGAAAATGATATTTATTGTTAGCCCACAGTGTAACAGCCGACATTATGAACGTCATGGTAAATATACCCTCCGAAACCATTCCCGAAAGCGATGAAAAAAGCTTTACGGTCAGTATATTGATTATTAATATCAGCAAAGCAAACAGGATATATTTGTTTTCCTTTTTATATATGCTCAGGTATGCAGGCACGAATGCAGCAGCCTTGAAGATAATGCCGTCGAGTATTATATCAATCCAGTTGCTGTTGAGGAAACAGAGCTGCACCACACCGTATACGAGCGAAACGGCGGCGGTCATTCCGTAGATGAATATATAGGCATAGCCGAATAAATTATAGATTGTTTTGCAGGTATTGAGCGATTTTTTGAAATCGCTCGTTTCGTGCCTGTAATTTTCGATATTATTTTTCACATAATCACACCCTGAAGGAAACATTTTTGATTTTCAGCATATAATGATGTTGAAGAGGAAATCAATATCAGTATTATACATCGGTTATCTTTGTAAGTATGCCTGCATCTGATATATCAATGCAGCCGAACGACGGCGGAAACTCATCATGGGGACATGAACAGCTTCCAGGATTCATTATGTAGAAGCCGTCCTCATATTTGTTGTATCTTATGTGTGTATGACCGTAGAGTATAATATCGCAGCCCTCTTCCCTGGCATTGCGTTTTATTATATCGAGGTCATTCTTCACGGCATAGCGATGACCGTGGGCAGCGAATATTTTGTGATTGAGGAGGGGGAGTACGATTTTATCGGGCGCAAGGCTTGAAAAATCGCAGTTTCCTGCCACACGCAGAATTTTCTGTTCGTATTCCATGTGCATGATGATAAAGCTGTTCAAATCTCTTTCGCCGTCGCCGAGATGAATAAACCAGTCGGCATCGGGATTGCGGAGGATAATCTTTTCGACAGCCTTGAAATTTCCGTGTGAGTCCGAGAGTACAATAATTCGCATACAAAACTCCTTTCGTGATTAAAGGGGAAAATTTAGGTGTTTGCTCCTGTTTTCGGAGCAAATATATTATATCACATAAGCAGAAAAAAATCAATATCCAAACAAATTTTTTTAACGGAGGTACTTATGAACAAGAATAATATCGACTCCGCAAAGCTTGGCGGATTATTAAAGGCTGTAAGCGGAAAGATAGGCGTTCCGCCCGAAAAATTACAGAAGGAGCTTGAGGAGGGGAAATTCGACACGGCACTTTCAGCCATGAACAAGAACGATGCCGAAAAATTCCGTCAGGCTGTCAATAATCCGAAGATGATAGAAAAAATGATGAGTACTCCGCAGGCAAAGGCTCTTTATAAAAAGCTGACGGGTGAATAATATTGGATGATACTATGGATAAACTCTCCTCAGTCCTCTCGGACGAGGAGAGCTTAAAGCAAATCGCAGAGCTTGCACAGATGATGATGTCGGAGGACGGCGGAGAGGAAAATAAAAATATTCCCGATATTTCGTCAATAATGAAACTCGGCGGAATTGCAGGGGCTTTTTCGCAGAATGACAGGAACACCGAGCTTCTTCTTGCATTGAAACCTCATTTGAGCGATGAAAGACAGAAAAAGGTTGACAATGCCGTAAAGATATTAAGGCTTGTTGCGGTATGGAATGCAGCAAAGGAAAGCGGAATTATTGATGAATTATTTTAAGCAGGGGCAAAAATCCCCCTGCATATTATTTCTTTTTCAGGGGGGATACTATGGACAGGCAGCAGATGACAGACGATAACCGCAGCGACTTTGCGCCATACGCAAGATATTCCCATTCCGAAGAGGCGATAAGAGCCGATTTGCCGCCGGCACCGCAGGAAAAAAAGAAAGAAAACGGGGGATTTGCCGAACTTCTGAAAAAAATCACGGACGGCGGAAAAGACCCCGACAAGCTTCTCATAGCCGCCGTTATTCTCCTGCTCATAAGGGAGGGCGGAGACAAAAAGCTCATACTTGCACTCGGATACATACTTCTCTGACGGAGGAAAAAATTATGGAAACCGAAACCGTGTTTTATGCGATATGTGCCGCCGCCGTTCTGATAATGCTTGAATATTTCAGGCGGCGCAGACGCAGGATATTATCATTTGTTTTCGGGGCGGCAACGGGACTTATCGCACTCATGCTCGTGAATAAATTCGGCTTTGTGATAGGTGCTGACATACCGCTGAATACTTTCAATATATGCGGAAGTGCCGTACTCGGTGCGCCCTTTGTGGTCTGTCTCGTTATACTGAATTTTTTATAGAAATTTTAAGTATGTGCTGTAATTGAGAAAATTTAAAAATACTGTTTCCTCCGCCGCAGGCGGAGGAAACAGGAATAAAATATAAAAATTTTTTTGCGTTATTTCAAAATGCTCATTTATGAAATATAAAAAATATAATAAAAATACTATTCCCTCTCCGCAGGCGGTGGGAAACAAAGAAAAAATACATAAATTTTTATAAAAATTTTAGGAAAATACTTGAAATTTTATTCCGAATATGGTAAAATATAATTGTATAAATTTGCGGCGGCAGGAGGTGCAGCATATGAATATTATTGATATAATAAACAAAACAAAAAATTTAATCCCCCTCACGGACGGTGAAATTACATGGCTCGTCAGCAGCTACACAAACGGCGAAATCCCCGATTACCAGATGTCGGCATGGCTTATGGCGGTATGCCTCAACGGTCTGACAGAGGAAGAAACCGTTTCCCTTACGCTTGCTATGCGTGACAGCGGAGGAAAACTCGACCTGAGCAGTATAAACAGCATAACAGCGGACAAGCACAGCACGGGCGGAGTCGGCGACAAGACAAGCCTTATCGTGGGACCTGCTGCGGCAGCCTGCGGAATTGCCGTGCCGAAAATGTCGGGCAGGGGTCTCGGCCATACGGGCGGAACCATCGACAAGCTCGAAAGCATTCACGGCTACAGAACCGAACTCTCCGAAAAGGAATTTTTCAATATCGTCAACGAGACGGGATTTTCTATAATATCCCAGAGCGGAAGTCTCTGTCCTGCGGATAAGAAAATTTATTCCCTGCGCAATTCAAGCGGCACGGTTGACAGCATACCCCTCATATGTTCAAGCATAATGAGCAAAAAGCTTGCCCTCAATGCCGACTGCATACTCCTCGATGTGAAATGCGGTTCGGGTGCGTTCATGAAAACCTCCGAAGATGCCGACAGGCTCGCAAGGCTCATGGAAAAGGTCGGAACTGCCGCAGGCAAAAAATGCCGTGCGCTCGTCACGGATATGGACAGCCCCCTTGGAAATAATATCGGAAATGCCCTCGAAGTCAGGGAAGCCGTTGAGATATTGCAGGGAAAGAGAAAGGGCAGGCTCTACGATATATGCATTGAGCTTACCGCAAATATGCTACAGCTCTGCGGTAAGGGGAATATCGGGGAATGCTCCGAAATGGCACGCAATGCAATAGCCTCGGGCAAGGCACTCGAAGTTTTCAGGGAAACCATACGTATGCACGGCGGAGATGAGAGAATATGCGATGATGTTTCGCTCCTGCCGCAGGCACGCTTCAGCCATACGATAAGGGCATCGAGAGATGTTAAAATCGTTTCCGTTGATAGTCAGGAGCTTGGCATGGCATCGCTTCTCCTAGGGGCAGGACGCATAAACAAGGACGATGATATCGACATGACGGCAGGTATAGTCATGGAGTGCGAAAAGGGCGACAATATCTCGATACACGCTCCGCTTATGACGCTTTATTCAACTGTGTGCAGTGATTTTTCGGCGGCGGCTATGAGAGCATTGCAGGCTCTTGAACTTGTGAGCATATAATGTGAAAATTTATTGAAAATTATTTCATAATTCAGAAAAACTGTTGACTGAAACTTTTTTCTGTGGTATAATCTGTATGTAAAATTTTTTTGACGGAGGTCATAGCTATGGGATTTATGGATAAAGTCAAGGATTTCGCCGACAAAGCAAGCGACTCAGTGATGAAAGGCGCAAAAAATGCTTCGGACGGAGTTAAGAAGCTTCAGGAAAAATCGGATTACAAGAGAAAAATATCCGTCTGCGAGTCCGAAATTAAGGACGCTTATGTTGAAATCGGCAGAAGATATTTCGAGGCTAACCCCGAAAGCGCAGAATTTTCTGAACTCTATCAGATAATCATTGACAATAACGCAAAGATGAATGAATACAAGGAACAGCTTGCGGCAATGGACGACAAGGCTTCCTGCCCCTCATGCGGCGCAAGTATCGCCAAGGATGCGAAATTCTGCGACAAGTGCGGCGCAAGAATAGAAACACCCGTTGAAATTCAGACCGAAGCAAAGCCTGTTTCAAAATTCTGTTCGGAGTGCGGTGCGCCTTTGTCAGACGGCTCAAAATTCTGCGAGACGTGCGGAACTCCTGTCGAAGAGGAAAAGACAGACGGCGAAAATTTATGATTGATTTAAAAAGGCTTTCCATGCGGAGAGCCTTTTTGTCCGATAAAAGGAGATGATTTTCCGGTGCATGACATCTGCCTGAATATACACTATTCCGCCCCGAAGGACATATGGGAAAAGATAAGTGCGGTATACAAATCCATGCCCTACTGGGACAGCGATGAAAAATCTCTTCCGCACTGGTGCGGAGAGGGTATAAATCTTACAGCCTCCTCCGAACCCGGAGGTATACAGATAAGCGGTACTATGCCCGAAAATATATGGGCTGAATGGTATAAAACACTGAAAGAAAAGCTGACAAATGCTCTCGGCTATGAAATCGGAGAGCCTGAATACGGATACCGTTTCAAATTCTGGCAGCCGTTCGTTAAAAAATATTCCGATATAAAAAGCATTGACAGGAATAAAATCATCTTCAATGATTACTCAACGTTTTTTCTGTCGGATTTTGAGGAATATGAAAGGAATATTTCCGCAAAACCGCCGTATTTTGCATTCAAATCGGAGTTTATCCAGCTTTTCATATATTTTGACGGGAATATCTCAAAAAAGAAGAATGTGAGAAATCTGAATGATTTTCTTGCAAGGCTCGGCGAAATCGGCATAAATACCCTTGATTTATAATAATATCCCGTAAGGCGCACGGAAGAACAATCCGTGTGCCTGTTTTTTTGACGGGCGATAAAATGTTTCGCATTCTTATTGACTTTGGGGGGCGGATAATGTATAATAATAGTGTATATCTTTTCATTAAATGCACATAATTATTTCTGTATAAAAATTTCAGACAGGAGATGTGCTTATGAAAGATACGGAAGAAAAGGATAAAACAGAAGATACGGGCGATACCGTTTCGCAGAACGCAAAGCACCTGATACACTGTCTTTCCGTGATAGGTCAGATAGAGGGGCATTATGTCCTTGGCGAAACCAATAAAACCACCAAATACGAGCATATCATCCCTGCTCTTGTCGCAATAGAACAGGACAGGAGCGTTGAGGGTCTGCTTATAATACTGAATACCGTGGGCGGAGATGTTGAGGCCGGGCTTGCAATAGCCGAGCTTATAGCAGGTATGAAAACCCCTACCGTTTCGATAGTTGTCGGCGGAGGTCACTCAATAGGAGTACCCCTTGCAGTCAGCGCAAAGCATTCCTTTATAGTCCCCTCGGCATCAATGACAATACATCCCGTGAGAATGAACGGCACTGTCCTCGGAGTACCGCAGACACTCTCGTATTTCGAGAAAATGCAGGACAGAATAATCAATTTTATAACCGACAACAGCCGTGTCATCGAAAGCGATTTGAGAAGTCTCATGATGAACACGGAGGAGCTTGTCCTCGATGTGGGTACGGTCATAGAGGGAGAGGATGCCGTAAGGCTCGGACTTATAGACGAACTCGGCGGACTCGGAGATGCCATGGACTGCCTGTATAAGATGATTGAAGGTACAAAAATGAGATATACTTAAAAGGGAGATAAAAATGGCAGAGAAAAAAAAGAAAAATTCAAACCAAGCTCCAAAAAAAGAAACAGAGGAAAAAGACAAAAATAAAGAAAACAGTGTTCCCGATGCGGTACAGGAATATGATGCCATAAGGAGCAGAAGAAACAGGTCAAATTCCGTTATACTTTTCGCCGTGGGATTTACCATGCTGCTTATGGTGTCAATCCCCGGAACGGAGGGCTGGAATTTTCTGCACAGATTTCTGTGGGGAATGTTCGGCATATCCGCACTCATAGTCCCGTTTATACTTATGATTGTTGCCGTGAGCATAGGCAAGGAGAGAACGGGCGCATATCTAAAACAAAAAATACTTTCGGGCGTACTCATATCCCTGCTTGCAAGCGCAGCCGTGCAGATATTCTATGTCGGAGAGATACCCGGCGAGGGCATCGGAGGACATATAAGCGAACTGTATAAACAGGGTTCGGAAAAGGACGGCGGAGGGCTTGCCTCCTATCCCATAGCGGGACTTCTGCTCCTTAGTCTCGGTTCTGTGGGAGCTAAAATTGTCGCAATTATACTGTTCTGTGTGCTGTTCATGCTGTTCAAGGGAATGGGTATAACGCAGTTTTTTGATTTCATAGCAAAGCCTTTCAGATTTCTCGGAAAATCCGTGGAGGGCTTCCAGACCATGATAAACGGCGGAGATTTTTACGAGGCTTTCGAGGACGATGATGACGAAGAGGAGGACGAAAGGGAAAGAGAAAGCTTTGATGCAGACCTCGAAGCAATTGAACTTATAAACCGGAGAAGTGATATTCCCGTGGAAACAGACCCACTGACCGATTTCTTTCCGCCGCCCGAAAATCCGCCTGTCCGCACTCCGAAAAAGAAAAAAAATGCGAAAACCACGGAAAATCCCGACAATTCGAGAGACGGCGGTTTCATAATAGACATACCCATACCCGATGAAACGACAGATACATCGGATACATTTGCACCGCCGCCCGTGCCTGCTCCGAAGCCTGTTCAGGAGGATATAGACATACCGCTTGACGATAACCTCGAAAATCTCATAAAACGTGCGGCAGACGAGAAAAAGAAGAAAAAATCCGCTGCAAAATCCGCAGAAAAAATCAGGAAAACCGAAGCTCCAACGCAGGAAGAAATTGCAAAAAAAGTCTATATACTCCCCGATATTGGTCTGCTCACTCCTCCTGCAAACGATGTAAACAGCAACGAGGCTATGGAGGAAATGCGTGAAAAGGCTGACATAATAGTAAATACCCTCAAAAGCTTCAATGTTGAGGTAAGAATAAGAAATATATTCCGTGGTCCCTCGATAACAAGATACGAGATACAGCCCGGCGCAGGCGTTAAAGTCTCAAAAATAAGGGGTCTGGAGGATGATATTGCCCTTAACCTTGCCGCAAAGGGAGTGCGTATAGAAGCTCCCGTTCCGGGTAAATCCGTAATCGGAATTGAAGTCCCCAATGAAAATAAGGACACCGTTACCATAAGGGAGATTATCGGCTCGGAGGAATTTCGCAACTCAAAAAGCAAGCTGACATTCGCTGTCGGAAAGGACATAGCAGGTAATATAATCCTCGGAGATATTTCTAAAATGCCGCACGTTATCATAGCAGGTACTACTGGTTCGGGTAAGTCCGTCTGTACACGTTCGATAATCATGAGCATATTGTACAATGCCTCACCCGATGAAGTAAAATTTATACTTATAGACCCGAAAATCGTTGAATTTAAGGTGTTTGAGGGAATACCGCAGCTGCTTATTCCCATAGTCACGGACGCAAAAAAGGCGGCAGGTGCGCTGAACTGGGCTGTGAACGAGATGATGCGCCGTTATCAGACCTTTGCGGACGTGGGGGCAAATGACCTTAAAACATATAATCAGCTTGCAAATGAGGACAAGGATTTTCTGCCAATGCCGCAGATAGTTATATTTATTGACGAGCTTGCGGATATGATGCTTGTCGCAAGAAATGAGGTGGAGGACTCAATATGCCGCCTTGCGCAAATGGGACGTGCCGCAGGTATGCACCTCGTAGTCGCTACCCAGAGACCTACAACGGACGTTATAACAGGTCTTATCAAGGCGAATATCCCCAGCCGTATAGCACTTTCGGTAATGTCACAGGTGGATTCAAGAACCATCATAGACCAGGGCGGTGCTGATAAGCTTCTCGGAAACGGCGATATGCTGTATCTGCCCATAGGCTCGACAGACCCCCTCAGAGTACAGGGTTGTTTCGCATCGAATAAGGATATAACCTCGACCCTTGAATATATAAAGTCACAGGCAGGCGGCGGAGAATACGACAGGAGTATCATTCAGGAGGTTGAAAGCTATACTCCGCAGTCCAAAAATGACCGTGACAATTATACGGACAGCGGTTTTGAAATCGGCAGCGATGAGGATTATATCGAAAGGGCTATTGAAGTCGCTGTAAATGCTGGGCAGCTCTCCACTTCAATGCTCCAGAGAAAATTAAAACTCGGATATGCAAGGGCAGCACGTATCATGGACGAGCTTGAGGAAAAGGGTGTTGTGGGTCCGAGCGAGGGCGCAAAGCCAAGAAAAGTCCTCATGTCAAAATTGCAGTACGATGAAAGGAAATTACGCATGGAGGAATAACAGAATGCGTGAATTTACACTGGTTCTATGTGCCTTGTACTGCTTTTACTATGCTAAACTTTCACTTAAAAAGGAAATTCCCGAAGAAATAAGACCGAATACTTTCGGCATAGTTGTTCTTGTTATTATTGGAATAGTCAGCATACTTGCGGCAATACAGGGGATTATCGGGTATATTACGAAGTAATTCACAGAGGAAGATTTGCGCGCTTGCGCTGAGAGTGAACGGAACATAGCGCAGTTGAACGAAAGCGCAAGGCTGAAAAGCGCAAATCTGACGATTTTAAATATGAGGAAGATTTGCGCTCTTGCGCTGGGAGTGAACGGAGCATAGCTCAGTGAACGAAAGCGCAAGGCTAAAAAGCGCAAATCTGATGATTTTAAATATGAGGAAGATTTGCGCTCTTGCGCTGAGAGTGAACGGAGCATAGCGCAGTGAACGAAAGCGCAAGGCTAAAAAGCGCAAATCTGACGATTTTAAATATGAGGAAGATTTGCGCTCTTGCGCTGAGAGTGAACGGAGCATAGCGCAGTGAACGAAAGCGCAAGGCTGAAAAGCGCAAATCTGACGATTTTAAATATGAGGAA
>JAFUXL010000023.1 GCA_017470905.1 Ruminococcus sp.
AGTGAATACTACATCATTTTCGTTAGCAGCAACGCCCTTGCCTGCGCCCTCGCCGAATGCAAATTCCTTGGTATCGTTGTTGTGAACGATTGCAGACTTGTAAGCTGCGGAATTTGCGGAGATTGAAGAATATGTTACCTGTGCATCGTTTTCAATATTGAACTGTGCGCCTGCAACTGCAAGTGAACCGCCCTTTACTGTTACGTCCATGGTTACGGTTTCGCCTGCCTTAGCTGTAACAGTGGGGATAACCCATTCAATATTGCCCTCTGCCTTGGTGGTTGTGTCTGCGATTATTTCGATAGAGCCGTTTGTAAGCTTTACCTTGGATGTGATGTCGAGACCGTTTGTATCGCTGATAAGAGCGTTTGACCAGTCTACAGGATACTTTCCTGCTGGACAATCTGCAGGAACCTTATAAGTAAGTGTAAGTATTACATCGCCGTTGTTGGCAACAACACCCTTGCCTGCGCCCTCGCCGAATGCAAACTCATTTGTCTCTGCATTGTTTACAACGCTCGACTTGTAAGCTGCGGACTGCTTGGAAACGCCGCCGAAGGTAATGTCCTTGCTGTCAACTGTTATGTTGAACTGTGCGCCTGCAACGGGGAGTGTGCTTCCCTTTACGGTAACTTCCATCTGAACCGTGTCGCCGGGCTTTGCAGTAACATCGGGGATAACCCACTCTGCTGCGCCGTCTGCGGCATCGGGCTGAGTAACTGCCTTTACGATAATCATACCGTTGTCAAGAGTTACCTGAGATGTGACATCATTGCCGTTTGTATCGCTGATGAAAGCGTCTGCGCCCCATGTTACGGGGTATTCGCCTGCCGGACAATCTGCCGGAACTGTATATGAGAGTGTGAATACCTCATCGCCCTCATTGGCTGCAACGCCCTTGCCTGCGCCCTCGCCGAATGCAAATTCCTTATTGTCGTGGCTGTTTACGATATTTGATTTATAAGCTGCCGAGCTTTCCGAAATACCTGCAAAGGTTATGGGAGACTTCACATCGCTTATGCTGAAATGTGCGCCTGCAACTGCGAGCGAACCGCCTGTCACCTTAACGGGAACCTCAACCGTCTGACCGGGTTCAGCCTCAACTTCAAGAATATCCCACGTTACGGAACCCTCTGCCGGTTTAGCCTGTGTTGTGGTTGCTGCGGTTGTGGTTGCTGCGGCTGTAGTAGTTGCTGCCGCTGTTGTGGTCGGAACAGTAGTTGTGCTGGTTTCCGCAGGAGTATCGTCTGTAATTTCGATTACTGCAGGGATTACCTTGGGAGCAATCTCTTTCTGACCCGAACCGTCCTCTGCAACATTAAATCTTGCAAAGCTGTGGGTGTAAGTACCTGCGCCGATTTTAGCAGGGTCGATTGTCACTTCAAGGAGAATGATTTCATCTGTGGAGCTGAATTCAGAAGCAGGCTCTGCACCGTTCATTGTGTAGCAGTACCATGTACCCTCTGTATCCTGCCATGCCTTTTCGTTGAAAGCATAGTTTGTGAAATCGGAGTCGATTTTGAATCCATCGGGTTCTGTTCCGGGCTTCGCAATGAGAACAGCAGCCGTATGGTTGCCCATCTCCTTTACGAAAACGGGAATCTGGAACTTATAACCTGCTTTTTCAAGCTCGTCGAGTGTGAAAGTATATCCGGGAGTACCCTCTGCTGCGCCGTTGTTCATATCTACTACGAAATCATCGGCTGCGACAAAATCGGTATTGGGATTTATTGTCGTTGTTACAACGGGCTGCTGGGGAGCAGTTGTTATTGGTGTTGTTGTCTCTACGGGTGTGTCATCACCTGTGATTGTGATGACTGCCGGGATAATCGCAGGAGCAATTTCCTTCTGTCCCGAACCGTCCTCGGCAACATCAAATCTCTGGAAGTTGTAGGTATATTCACCGGGCTTTACCGAATTAACGTCAACCGTAACTTCAAGGAGAAGAATTTCATCTTCGGAGCTGAATGCAGAAGCAGGTTCTGCGCCGTTCATTGTGTAGCAGTACCATGTACCCTCTGTATCCTGCCATGCTTTTTCGTTGAAAGCGTAGTTTGTGAGGTCGGAATCCACGGAAAATCCCGTAGGAGCTTTCGCAAGCTCAGCGATAAGAACTGCCGCTGAATGGCTGCCCATTTCCTGCACAAAGACAGGTATCTGGAATTTGTTGTTTTCTTTAAGCTGATCAACTGTAAATGTATATCCCGCACCGCCGTTATTCATATCAATAATGAAGTCGCTGACGGGAGTACCCTTGCTGGAAGGAGCTGAATCAGCCTTTTTAGCAGAAACATCCGATACTTCTCCCATACTAACGTTAGGCTGCGCAACAGGAACACTGCCGGCAGCACTAACGTAGATGGAAGGAGCAAATGCACTTGTCATGAGCGAAACGCTCATGGCAAAGGACGTAACTGCTGAAAGCAGTTTCTTCATCTGTGCATTTCCTTTCCGGGCATAAGCCCTATTTTATTGTTTGACGTTCTGTACTAATCAGTCTTTAGCCTGGTCTGCTGCAAGTGTAGCTGCATCAGTGGGAAGTGTGATACGGTGAACGATAGATCTGATGATAGCATCGGAGTCGCTTGAATTGATTTCATCGCCGCCCTTAGGATCGCAGCAGTCAGCATTTACCTTGCCCTGTGCAGTGATTGCATAGTCAGCGTTGTTGTTGAGCCACTTGTTGAGGACAACTACATCGGCGATATTAACCTTCTTGTCGTCGTTAGCGTCGCCGTAGAGAACATCGCCTACGGGAGTAGCTGTTGTTGTTGCAGCACCGCCTGCTGTTGTTGTAGCAGGAGTTGTTGTTGTAGCAGGAGCTGTTGTTGTTGTTGCAGGAACTGTTGTTGTAGTAACAGGCTCAACAGGTGTATCGCCGTCTGTGATTGTGATTACAGCAGGGATAACAGCAGGAGCGATTTCCTTCTGACCTGAACCGTCTTCTGCAACGTCAAATCTCTTGAATGTGTATGTGTATTCGCCGGGCTTAACTGTAGCTGTATCAACAGTTACCTCGAGGAGGAGGATTTCATCTTCTGAGCTGAGTGACTCAACAGGCTCTGCACCGTTCATTGTGTAGCAGTACCATGTACCCTCTGTATCCTGCCATGCCTTCTCGTTGAATGCATAGTTTGTGAGGTCGGAGTCAACAGTGAAGCCTGCAGGAGCCTCGGGAAGCTCTGCGATGAGAACTGCTGCTGTGTGGCTACCCATTTCCGTAACGTATACGGGGATTGTGAATGTATTCTTAGCCTTGAGTTCATCAAGAGTGAATGTGTAGCCTGCGCCGTTGTTGTTCATGTCAACAACGAAGTCGCTTACGGGAGTACCCTTGCTATCCGAAGGAGTTGAGGGGTCAACAGGTGTAGAAGGAGTTGCGGTAGTTGTTGTAGCAGGTGTCTGGTTAGCTGTTGTAGTAGTAGTAGCAGGTGTCTGGTTAGCTGTTGTTGTAGTAACAATGTCAACGGGAGCCTCATCGCCGATAACGATGTCAATGCTCTTGAGAGTGAGGTTGTTGTTCTTTGTTGTGTACTTTGTGCTGCCAACCTCTACCATGTTGGACATATTGTCGGGATGGTCAGGGTCATACTCGTAGTCACAGAAGTCAAGAGTATATGTACCTGCCTTTGTATTCTGGGGGAATGTAACGTTTACAACTGCTACGGGGAACTCGTCAGATGTTGCGCCTGCCCATTTGTAGCCGTCCTTTGAGGGAATCCATGAGTAGCCTGCATAAGCGTAGTCTGTGCCTGCCTTGGCATTGCTTGCAGCGGTGCTTGAAGCCTCGTTGCCGCCGAGAGTAATCTTTGTTGCGCCCTTAGCGTTGAGTGAAAGCTCGGAAGCGAAGTTGATGAGCTTCTTGGTTGTGTATGTGCTGCCGCCTACGGTGTATTCCTTGTCAGCTGCGTTTACATCAAGACCTGCTGTAACGAGAGCTGCGCCCTCTGTTGCGCCGTCCTCGAAAGTAACAGCAGAAGCATCGCCGTTAGCAGACTTAACTGTGAACTGGAAGTTAAGTGACTGTGTATCGGCAGTCTGCTCAACGTAATAGATACCTACGGGAACAGTAACCTTGCCTGCTGCAATATCTTCTGTGGAGATTTTTGTGCTTGCGCCCTCAAAAGCACGGAGTTCAAAGGACTTGGAAGCATCAGCTGCGCCTGTAACAAAAGGAACAACTGTTGTTGAAATCGCAGATGCAGCCATGATAAGAGAAGTAGCTGCTGAAATAAGTTTCTTCATTTGTAATAATTCCTTTCTTTAGACCTTTGCGGTCTTTAATAACTTATGATTTGGGTTTGTATTCCTTTGCAAGGGAGACAAATCAGATAATCCTTGGTCAAAGCTCGGTGATAGCGCCTGCATCATAAAGCTGGATACGGGCAGCATCCTTACCCGAAATACCGGGAGTGCCGTCAACGTCTCCGTTGGTGATTGCCTGAGGCACAAGGTCATACTTTTCGTTGTTTGCAAGATACTGGAGTATTCTTACAGCATCGGAGATAGTTACCTTTCCGTCAAGGTTTACATCGCCTCTGAGTGTGCTGACAGGTTTGTCACCGATAGTAATACCGCCGTTTGTAACGTTTACGCTGCACTTAACAGCCTGACCGTCTTTGGCATATCCGATACCGAATTCCGTATTCATAACGCCTGTTTCGGGCTTTACTTCACGGTTTGTAGGCACAGCCTTGATATCGATATGTCCGGAAGCTTCTGCGGAAACAGTACCCTTTACGGTACAGAACACGCCTTCGCCTTTCAGCCAGTAGCTTGCATCGTCAACCATTGTTGACCACATAAGATTGACATTGCCCTTGTCAGCATCTATATAGCTTGAAAAGATGGGTAATGATGCTGCGGAACTGTCAACGTTCTCTGCGCCTGTCTTGGTGAGTGCGCCTGCCTCTACCTCGGTAACAGTGATGAGACTGCTATCGTAAGAGAGAGAGAACTGACAGCCCTGAAGTCCGGTTGCAGGAATATCAGCCAATGAAACATCGACCGTAAAAGCCCCTCCTGCCTCTGCTGTCGTCTCGCTGACGGAAATCTGCACTGTTTCGTCAGCGGCTGCGACCGGAGCGATTGAGCAGACTGAAAGTGAAAGCATCGCAGCAGCCATAGCTCCGATGACTATCTTTTTTGTCTTCATGTTTTTTCCTCCTTCTTCATTAATGTGTTATATAACTAAGGAACTGCCTGCCCCTTGAATTATATCGATGTCCTTACGGCACACGGCGTATTCGTATGCCCATGAGAAACCTTTCATGAACAAACATATCGGAACGCTCCGCAGTGGTTTCATCATAAGACGCATCACACTGCCGTGATGAAATATCCAATCCCAAAATCTATATTTATTCATGATTTCATTATATATCAGGTTTCCAAAAAAGTAAATAGTTTTGTGTTGTTTTTGGTACTTTATATAAACAGCAATGCCTGTTTTCGTGCATTCTGCACAACAGAATTTTCCGAATAAAAGCGCATAAAAGAGCTGTTTATTGACAAATTGTGAATTAATTAATTATTTATCGAGTTTTCTGAATTCTGCCGGGATATTTTCCTCGATTATGTTGTTAATGATGTCCCAGCCAAATTCCGTATAAGTTCCCTGCGGCTCTGCGTAAGGAAGCCCGTGTCTTTCGGCAAGTTCGGGTGTATACTTGCTGTAGGGGTAAACTCTGAGGTTTGAAAATCCTTCGGGTTCATAGTGGACTATATTCGGGATACAGCCTACATCATCAAGGCTTATCTGACCCGTTTCGGAGTCGAGGACTATATCGAAATCGGGCATTTCTCCGACAACATTGAAATTATCCGTCTGACAGCAGATGAAGTTGCCCATAGAGTAGAACACAAAGCCTCTTGAGCCGTCCTCTCTTGTGAGCCATTCCATAGTCTGTGCGGTATGGGGGTGACAGCCGAGAATAACATCTGCGCCCCAGTCCACCATTTTCTGGGCAAGGATTTTTCTGTCCTCGCTGACTTCGTGGGTATCCTCTGCGCCCCAGTGTGCGGAGACTATGACCGCATCGGCAATCTGGTCGGCATATCTTATCTGTCTCTCGATTACGTCCTCTTCCTCGTTGAGAATAACTCTTATGGGGGAGTCATCGGGAATTTCAAAGCCGTTGATATTCATGGTATAGGCAAGGAAAGCGATTTTAACGCCGTTTACCTCTCTTACTCTTATATTCTCGGCATCGGCATCATTGAGATAAGCACCGAGTACCGTGAGGTTATATTCTTCGGCTTTTTGGTTCCAGAACCTTATGGATTCTTCGAGGGCATCTATTCCGAAATCGAGCAGATGATTATTCGCCATTGTGATTACGTCAAAGCCCATATCTATGACGGCATCGGCGACTTCGGGGGGGGAATTGAAGAGCAGTGCGCCGCCGTTTGCGCCACGCAGCTCATTGCTTTCGGAGATGATAGTCTCCTGGTTGATGATTGCGAGGTCGGCATCCTCGATGAGATATTTCACATTCTCATACAGGGGCTTGAAGTCGAAATCTTCTCCCTCGCCCGCAAGCTGTTCGGCATTTTTATAAACGGAATAATGAATGAGGTTATCGCCGACTGCGGTGACGTGGACACGTTTTTCGGGTGGTTCGGTCGGGGGTTCGGTAGTCGGTGCTTCCGTCTCAGGAGGCATGGTTATAGGCTCATATATTGAGTCCTCTCCTGCGCTGTCATTGGTATTTCCGACAGTGCCTGCGCAGGCTGCCGAAGAGACAAGAGCGGCTGCCGCAAGAAACATTCCGAAACGTCTGAAACAATTTTTCAAATTCATTTTATTCTCCTTTTCGGGCAATCCCTCACCCGATAATATTATAACACATTAATTTTGATTTTGCAATTATAAATTGCATAATTTTTTGATATTCAGCAGTGCGGAAAAAAATTTTAAAATTCTCCAAACAGCGCAATAAAGGCAATTTTCGGTATTAAAAATTATTTTAACAAATTTTTGGTCATGCTCACGAATTTTTGTGTTATATTTTGTGCAATATAGCAAAACCACCGGTCATTTTTTCCTCGAACGCTGCAAAGCGACAAATTCCCCAGCTAAACTCTCTGATTCGGCATAGGAGTTAAGCTGATAGCACCGCCCCCTGAATTTCGCCGAGCCGTAGTAACCGTTCATATACCATGCAGCATGCTTTCTCGCCTCGTGCATGGCAAGCTCCTCGGTCTTTGGGCTTAATTCGAGAATAAGCCTTATGTGTTCAAGCATGACATTCATTTTCTCTTCAAGTGTAGGCGGTGAATATTCCTCTCCGCCGATATATGCTTCTATTTCACGGAAAACAAAGGGGTTTCCGTAGCTGCCCCTGCCAATCATAACGAGGTCACAGCCTGTTTCCTCGTACATTCTTATGCAGCTTTCGGCACTTCCGACATCGCCGTTTCCTATCACGGGGATACGCACAGCATTTTTCACAGCTTTTATGACATTCAAATCAGCCGTTCCGCCGTAGAACTGTTCCCTTGTCCTGCCGTGAACGGCAACGGCGGCAGCCCCCGCATCTTCGGCATATTTTGCGACATCTGCGGCATTTACGGAATTAATATCCCAGCCGCTCCTTATTTTCACCGTAACGGGAACATCACCTGCGGCTCTGACAGCGGCGGCGGTAAGCTCTCCAGCAAGACGGGGATTTTTCATAATCGCCGAGCCTGCTCCCGTGTTTATGACTTTAGGCACGGGACAGCCCATATTTATATCAATTATATCGGGCTTGTACTCCAGCACTATATTTACGGCTTTCTCCATAAATTCGGGTTCGCTGCCGAAAAGCTGTACAGCCATCGGTCTTTCCTCATCTGTTACGGCGCATAATTCTGCGGTTTTCCTGTCGCTGTAGCATATGCCCTTTGCGGAAACCATCTCACTGACAGCATAAGCCGCCCCGTACTTTATGCACATAAGCCTGTATGCCCTGTCGGCAACTCCTGCCATTGGGGCAAGTGCGGCGGTGCGCCTTATTTTCACCCTGCCTATATTTATATAATCAGCCATCGGAATTTTCCTTTTTCTCCCTGAAAACAAAAAGCTTGCTCAGGATATAATTCGCAATAAATATAAGTACCTGACTTAAAAAAGTTATAAGCGTCTTGTTAATATGCAGAATGTCACAGCATACCACGAATATGACCTCCTCCATGAAGAAGGTAGCAAGCCTTGCGCCGTAGAAAGATGCGAAAACCTTCCAGAACTCACGGCTTGTCTTGGTTTCGTTCTTGAAAACATATTTCTTGTTGGTGAAAAACGCAAACGTAACGGCGAGTATCCACGATATAACCACTCCTGCGGTGCTTTCCAACTTAGGTTCTCCCGGAATGAGCCTGAATACAAGGAGTTTCGAGACAATCGAGACAACCGTTGTCAGCCCTCCGAAAAGCACATAAAGCCATTTTTCCTCATATTTATAGTAAATATCCTGAAGCGGCTTCGGGAGTACCGACACACAGGCTTTTATAAATTTCTCCAAAAAAATGCTCCTTTCCCGATTTAATGACAAATCTTACTAATATATAATAACAGGTTATTTCTGATTTTTCAAGCCCTAAAACCAATTTTTTATATTTTTTATTATGATTGAGGCAATTTAAAATTATTCGGGACAATATACAAAAAAACAATATTCCCCTGCGTCTTGTGCATGATAATATCCATAAATAAGGCGAAAAAATATTATTTTACATATCCGCATCCAAATATTACCTAAAATTTCAAAAAAAATATTATTTTTCATTGATTTTCTTCAAATAATAATGTATAATATTTACAGCAGTTAATATTTTGTTCAGAAAAATTAAAAAACAATTGTCAGGAGGAATTTTTTATGAAACTGAAAAAATTAACCGCCGCAATTACGAGTATTGTCACCATGCTCGCAGGCTCGGCGGTTTACACTCCCTCTTCCGCATTCCCGACTGCCAAGGCCGCACAGAATATCATAGCTTTCCCCGGAGCTGTCGGCGCAGGAAAATATTCAACGGGCGGACGAGGCGGCGAGGTCTATCACGTCACAAACCTCAACGACAGCGGAACAGGTTCTTTCCGTGATGCCGTAAGCAAATCGGGAAGAATTGTCGTTTTCGATGTAAGCGGCACTATCGAACTCAAAAGCAATATCCTCTGTCAGAGCAATGTAACCATTGCAGGACAGACTGCCCCCGGCGGTTCGGGCATAACCCTCAAAAATTATAAAATGGGTATGTCGGGCGATAATATAATCTGCCGCTACATCAGTTCACGTCCCGGTCCCTATGCCTCGACAAGCTCGGGAAATGACGCATGGGGCGGCGCAAAGGGTTCCAATTCTATCATCGACCACTGCTCAATGGGCTGGACAACCGACGAACAGTGGGGACTTTATTCAAATAACCAGTACTACACGGTTCAGTATTCCGTACTTGGCCCTGCGGACTCGTGGGGCGGACATTCAAAGGGTCTGCACGGCTTCGGAATTATGATGGGCAAGGGCTACCTCACTTTCGACCACAACCTCATAATACATAATGTATCCAGAAATTTCCGTGGAAAAGTCGAGGGTCAGCAGACTGCCGACTTCACAAACAATATAATCTATGACTGGGGCTACCAGACGGCATACGGCACTATCGGTCATCTGAATTATGTGAACAATACCCTCAAAGCAGGCAATTCAACTACGGGCGGCTATCACTGGATGTATGTTGACAGCGGCACAAAGCCCGAAAATTTCAAGGTCTACTGTGACGGAAACCAGCTCATCAACAAGGACGGCTCTCTCCATGCCATAACCTATGACAACTGGTCGGGTGTTACCCTCAAGACGGCTATCGGCATAACCATGAACGATTTGAAATCAACCTCTGCGTTCCAGACTACCGTCAACGGCGAAAATGTCTCCACTGCACTCACAGCCGAAAGCGCACAGGATTCCTATGACCATGTTGTAAGCTTCGCAGGAAACGGCATCTCCCCCGACAAGAGAACCGCTATAGACAAGCAGTGCGCAGAAGAAACCAAAAACGGCACAGGCTCATGCAGCGGTACTGCCGCATATGACTCCTCACAGTCCAATCTCGACAAGTATAAAATACAGTGCGGTGTTACATATACCTATCCGTCAGCCGTAACCAAAAAGGAAATAACCGACAATGACAACGACGGCATGGACGACAACTGGGAACTCGAAAGAGGTCTTGACCCCACCGACCCCACCGACTACAAGGGCGATTACTGCGGACAGGGATACATGAACATCGAGTATTACATAAATGACCTTACGGTTGATTCGTTCCCCGAGGGTGTCGTTGAACTCTCCCCCACGGCGAACGTTCCGGCAATCTCCGCATTTGAAACCATTCAGGCAGAGGATTTCAGCTCGCAGGAGGGCGTGCGCATCGAGGATACAAGCGGCGGCGGTCAGAATATAGGCTTTATCGAGAACAGCGACTGGATTATGTTCAGAAAAGTCGATTTCGAGGACGGCGCAAACAGCTTTACGGGCAGAATTTCGGGCAATTCAGCCGCTATGGAAATTTATGTTGACAATATGAACGGTTCACCTGCTGCAAAGATAAATTTCGCAGGCACAGGCGGCTTCGGCGATTATCAGGAGCTTTCCTACAATATCCCTAAAATTGAGGGTGTACACAGCCTTTATATCAAATTCACAGGCGGAGAGGGCTATCTCATGAATATGGACAGCTTTGTATTCGGCAAAGATGCCCTCCCGATAAGCGGTCAGCTTGTAAAGGATGCTAAAATAAGCGCAGGTGCTGTTCCAACCGCATGGGGAATATCCGAAAATGCCGCAGTCGGCTCTCCCGTATTTGGCGACAGGGCATTTACATTCACTGAACTGCCTGCCGAGGTAACAGGCGGAGAAATTCTCCTCACAGCCTGCGATGCAAAATCAAGCACGGGCGATACGGTATCATTCACGGCAGGAAAGGACATTGACCTCTATGTCGCACTCGACAGCAGAGTTGAAAACCTCCCCGAATGGCTTGCCGGTTATGAAAAAGCTCCCCTCACCGCAATGACTTCAAATAATGTTACATTCAATCTCTATAGAAAATCATTCCCGCAGGGCGAAAATATCACCCTCGGCTCGAACGGTCAGTCCTATCAGTGTGTAAACTTTACTGTAATAGCCGTTGAAAGCAATAACGAACCGCAGACCACAACGGAGATAACAACAACCGTTCCCGAAACCACAGTAACAACCACGGAACAGACAACGGAGATTACAACCAAAATCACCACAGTTGAAACCACAGAAGAAATAATAGTCACTTCAACAGAAGAAACCACTTCAGATACCTCCGAAACAGTATTCGGCGACGCAAACGAGGACGGAAAAGTAACCATCTCCGATGCCGTTAGAATACTCCAGTATCTTGCGAACAGCGAAAAATATGACCTCTCGCCCAGAGCAAAGGATAACGGAGATGTTGACGAAACAGAGGGCATATCAGGTAAGGATGCCGCTGTTATCCAGATGGTAGATGCAGGAATATACACTCAGGAACAGCTCCCGTTGAAATAAATATTAAATAAAAATACAAAAATCCTCTGCTGCGGCAGGGGATTTTTTTGGTATATTTTTGATATTTTCGTCAATAATATTACTGTTCGTCAATGATTTTCGGAGCAGGAGCATTTTCTTTCTGCTGTTTTTTTAATTTCCTGATACGTCTTTCCTCTGCCGCCTCGTATGACACAAGCTGTATGACTGCGAAAGCAGCCGCCATGACAAAGGGCGCAATACACGGAATTATTCTTGATTTATACATATCGCTTACGGGGGTCATCGTGTACTTATCGCTCCAGCCTGCACGGTCGGCATGGTCACATAGTTTATAGAGCATTGTCATGCACAGTGCAAACCCCGAACAAGAAAAGACAAGGGATATTACATTAATTATATTTTTCCTGAATATGCATAGAACAGCCCCCAGCGTCATAAGAATACCCGAAAGGACAAGCAGTATCCCGACATTCCCAAGCTCCGCACCGTAGCTTTCACGGTTGTAGTATACTCCGGCACCCGAAAGAATTGTCATCATACAGGGATATATCAGCGTAAGGACGAGCATTGCCGTCTTAAAAAATATAATAATGCGATTTTTTCGTTTTTTTTCCATATTACGCTCCTGTTAATGGGTTTATTGCTGATATTTTTCAATAGTAAAACGCTCCGAAGGCGATAAAATATTATTAAGCTTTAAAATCCTTATCTCCCCGATTCCGGGCAGAGATACGGAATATAAATATATCTGCCGAAAGGAGCAGGAAAATGAAAATAAATCTGAAAAGGACAGCCGCACTGATATTATCCTCATCAATGCTTTCATTATTCGCAGCGGCTGAATATTACTCCGAAAAGCTGCCCGTGAGCCTCATGGCGGACAGGGGAAAGAGTATCGAAATAGCCGCATATCCGCATTTGTCATGCACAAAGGACGGAGACAAAAACGCAGAGGTTTCCCTTTTCGGTGCTATCCCCGTGAAGAATATCGAGATAGATGAAAGAGAAATTCCCATTCTCGCCGTCGGCGGAAATACATTCGGAATAAAACTGCTCATGCAGGGCGTACTCGTCACGGGTCTCGGTGAAGTAATTGACGAAAACGGCATAAAATGCTGTCCGGCCGATGAAGCAGGACTTAAAAAGGGCGATATAATAAAAACCGTTAATAATATCCCCGTTGACTCAAATTCGCAGTTTCAGGATATAGTCAATTCCGCCGAAAACATTACCCTCAGCGTACAGCGTGACGGAGAGAATTTTAAAACCGACATCACCCCGGCAGTATCCGCAGCAGGCGGCAGAAAATGCGGTATGTGGATACGTGACAGCATTGCAGGCATAGGAACCATGACGTTCATCGACCCCGAAACGGGAAAATTCGGCGGTCTTGGCCATCCGATATGCGATACCGATACGGGAGAGCTTATCCCCGTACAGAGCGGAGAAGCCGTCACGGTCGAAATCACCGACGCAAAAAAAGGCGCAGCAGGCATTCCCGGAGAGATACACGGAAGATTTTCGGGAGAAAGCTGCGGAGAACTTACTCTTAATACCGATACGGGCGTATACGGAACGCTGAATGAAGAAGCACTTAAAAATATCTGTTCGGGAACAGAAATGCTCCGTCTCGGCTGCCGTCAGGATATAACCGAGGGCGATGCCTGTATCTATACATCTGTATGCGGTGAGGCTCCGCAGAAATATTCCGCCGTTATTGAGAGGGTTGACTACAGCAGCGATGATACAAAAAATATGATAATACGCATAACGGACGAGGAGCTTATCGAGCGGACAGGCGGTATAATTCAGGGCATGAGCGGCAGTCCGATAATTCAGAACGATAAAATAATCGGTGCGGTAACTCATGTATTCGTTGCCGACCCGACAAGGGGCTACGGAATATTCGCCGAAAACATGATAAAGGACTGCGAGGGCTAAAAAAAGAACCGCTGCTGCATAATGCGGCGGCGGTCTGAGAATTTACGTTTTTATTATCTGTTTTCTTCGCTGAAACCGCTGTCTACGAGGTCAATAAGTGCATCAACAGCAGCTCTTTCGTCAGAACCGTCAGCGATAACCTTGATGTTAGTACCGCCTACGATACCGAGTGAAAGAATACCGAGAAGGCTCTTTGCATTTACTCTGCGCTCTTCCTTTTCAATCCAGATGGACGATTTGAACTCATTAGCCTTCTGAATGAAAAACGTTGCAGGTCTTGCGTGAAGTCCAACCTGATTCTTAACCAATACTTCTCTGACAAACATATACAACTCTCCTATCTCTGTAGTTAGCGGCAATACAACACCGCCATGCAAATAAGTTTCTTTGCTGATTATTATTATACAATGGATTTTTCCGATAGTCAACGGATTTTTTTATTAAATCATGAAGTTTTGCATATTTTCTACATTTAGATTAAAGTATGGTGTATTTTTTTCGTTTTGCTTGTTAATTATCACAAGAAAAAATGTTAAAGGCTATTGTTCAAGATATATAATTTTCAACAGAATATTATGTTGATATTGCTAAGAGGAGAAATTCCGCAAAGATATACATTTTGTTGACGTAACTTTTGACTATAAATGGAAATTTCCGAATAATTCAAAGAATTTTTCGGATTTTTTCCGTATATCCCCCGTATGCATCGGGGGATATACGGCTTTTTATTGTACTTTTTTGTGCATTATAACTAATAATCCCAAATCCGCTCAGTCAAAGCCCCGAAATACAGATTATTTCATGCAGATAAAAAATATACAATGCATATTAATTTACAGAATGTATTTTTTACAGACTATTTAAAAAAATAATCTATCTTTTTTGCCGTTTATTAAAAATTGTGTTTACAAATTAAAAAATTATTCATTTTAATCTTTTTTTGATATGCACGGGTGTTCCGAGATATATTTTTCGTACATCTCGGGGCGGCGCATTGCGGTTATTTCAAGACTCTGCTGTTTTCTCCATTTCTGTATATTTTCATGGTGTCCCGAAAGCAGAATTTCGGGGACTTTTTCGCCCTCCCATATTTCGGGTCTTGTGTAATGGGGATATTCGAGAAGTCCGCTGTATATGCTCTCCTCCATGAAGCAGACATTATCCGTAAGTACCCCGTCGCACATTCTTGCAACCGCATCAGTTACTGCCATTGCAGGAATTTCTCCCCCTGTGAGGACGTAATCGCCTGCGGAAATTTCCTCATCGACTATCCTGTCTATAATCCTCTGGTCAACTCCCTCGTAGTGACCGCAAAGTATTGCGATATTTTCCAGCCTTGAAAGCTCTGCGGCTCTTTCCTGCGTGAAGATTTTTCCTTTCGGCGACATATATATTGTATGCGGTTTGGTACCCATTTCGTCACAGACAGCCATGTAGCACCTGTAAATCGGTTCGCACTGCATAACCATTCCCATGCCGCCGCCGTAAGGCGTATCGTCAACACGATTGTGCTTATTGTATGCATAATCTCTTATCTGACGGCAGTTTATTTCAATCAGTCCTGCTTTTCTCGCCCTGCCTATAATGCTTCCGCCGAGTACAGCCTCACACATTTCGGGAAAAAGCGTCATTATTTCTATTCTCATTCAAAAAGCCCCTCCAGCGGACGGATAAGCATTAAATTGCCGTCAACGTCCGTATTTATTATAACATCGGGAATTGCAGGAACGAGATATTCCCTTTCGCCGCCGATTACATATACATCATTTGCACCCGTCTGCATGACATCTTTTATTTTTCCGTATAAAAACCCTGTATCTGCGTCCCTGACCTCCATGCCGATTAAATCCTGTATGAAATACGTATCTTCGCCGAGTTCCAAATCATCACGGTGCATGAAGAATATTTTATTGCGCAGTTTTTCGGCATCTTCGGGGGTATCTACGCCCTGTAGCTTTGCTATCACCATATTTTTGAAAACCCTTGAACGTTCGATAACAAGTTCTTTTTTATCCTTTCCGATAAAAAGCCTGTCAAATTCGCAGAGAAGTTCGGGAGTATCGGTATAGGGCATTATTTTGACCTCTCCCCTTATGCCGTGGGTGGTTACAATTTTTCCTGCCTCAAGAAATTCTTTTTTCATAAAAACCTCCTATTTAAAATCGTCAAATTTCGCCTTTTTAAGCTTGCCATTCCGTTCACTCCGCAAAGCTCCGTTCTCTCTCATGGCAAGGGCGAAATTTTCCTCTTATTTAAAATCGTCAAATTTGTGCTTTTATGGCTTGCCTACTCACTCACTTCACTGCGTTTCGTTCATTCATACGGCAAGGCGCAAATTTTCCTCTTATTTAAAATCGTCAAATTTGCGCTTTTATGGCTTGCCTACTCACTCACTTCACTGCGTTTCGTTCATTCATACGGCAAGACGCAAATTTTCCTCTTAAAAAATTATATATCCCTCCGCCGGCGGCGGAGAGATTTTAACTTATCTATTGCAGTATATAATATTTTACTGATTTTGTCAAGAAGAATATAATCTTTTTTTGCGGCAATAATATTATCATCATAATCCGAAAGAAGTGATAATGTGGTAGAAATTTATTCCTCCGATTACTGCATATGGAGCAGGAAAATGAAAAATTACCTCAATTCAAAAGGCATTGACTACCGCTCAATAGATGCTGCCGAACCCGAAAATGCAAAAAAAGCCTTTGAGCTTACGGGTCAGCGTGGAATACCGGTGACCATAATAGGCGATACTCCGATAGTCGGCTATAATACACAGGCTGTTGATAATGCCCTCGCAAAGCTCTGACACATTCCCCCGCATACAACGGGGGATTTTATCATTCTGTAATTATTTTTTCATTTATGTAATACTATGAAATATTTTCTAAAGAATATTTTCATTGTATTGTATAAATATAGCAACCGCCCTGTCATCAAATTTTCACGTTAGCAAGATATAATTTATTAAAGGGGGTCTCCCCCATTCAGGATAGGAGGTTTTCAAATGAAAAAATATTTATCACTTGCACTTGGTCTAATGCTTTCGGCTATGGCCTGCGTTTCCTGTCAGGAGGAAAATAACGAGGATACACCCGAAATTCCGGAAAATGCCGTTGAAGAACCTGTAACCGAAATTCCTTTCCGTGAACTCAATGAAAGGGATTTCTCTAAAATAAACATGAACCTGCGCTACTCCGAGGGCGAATGCCCGATTGAGGTAACAGAAAAAACTCTCTCAAATCTCGATTTCGGTCAGAAAATGTCACCCTGCAAAGCCGAGGAAGTCCGTGCGGATTACAGACCGACTGATTATGACGACCCCGCACTTGACAAGGAGGTAATTGAGAGATATAATAAAATCTGCGAAACTCCCTCATCGGGCGAAATATCGGAATATGCTTCAAGCGAAAATGCCGCATTTTTTGAAGTGAATTTTGATGACTACTGCGGTCGCCACTGTTCCTCTCTCTTTGCCTATGATTACGATACCGATACTCTCAGAGAGCTTTCTTCAAAAGAAGGTCTGGAGGAGGGCAAATCATATGACTACGGCTCGCTGTATTATGCGAATGATATGCTTATCTGCTACAACCGTGAAACGATAAACAACCACGAAAACCAGACCACCGAAACCATTCTGCATATTATGCAGATTGATACCGAAACAGGCAAGGAAACGGAAATTTTATCCGGCGATTATGACTTCATATACAGCATAAACCACGGTAAAATGATACTCCAGACATTTGTAATCGGCGATGAGGTTAAAGATATAAGTGAAACAGGAATTATTCTCACGGAATACGATTTCTCAACGGGGGAAACTCGGCTTATTTCCGAAAGCGACAGCTTTGTCAACGATATGAGGGTATTTTTTGATGACGGCTCAACGGGCAGTATCGTAAGAGATGAAGAAAACGACACCGTTACTTTCACGACAGACGACATAAACCTCGTCACCGAACACAAGAAAATAACTGATACTTTCCTCTGGAAAGACAAGGCTGTTGTAATAACTAACGATGCGCTCATGTATACGGACAGTTATGTTATGTATACATACGATTTCGACAGAATGGAATGTCTCATCAGCAAGCTTGACGGCTTCGGCAGGAATTTTGCACAAATGGGCGAGGGTCTTGTTGCAACGTCTTACGGCGGCTGGGAGGGCAGCAAATCTCCGATAAACTATATCGCACCTGAAAGCGGAGCTGTTTTCAGGCTTGCCGAGACAAACAGCGGAAATATCAACAATGTAAGTGATATTTTCACCTTTCTCGAAAGACCCGCACACACATATGACCAATACGGCATGAGAGTTGATGATAACAACGAATGCAAAATCTACAGCTTTAAATTAATGCATAATTCATAATTGAATGGGGTTTGGAGGAACAGCCGCCTCTTGACATGAGAGCGAACGGAGCGACTGAAGGAAGTCCCTTTAGGGATGAGCGAAATGTCAAGGCTCAAAGGGCGGCTCCCCCATTCCAAATAGGAGGCTTTCTTATGAAAAAATATTTGCTTTTAATTCTCTGCGTTGCGCTTTCATGCGTTTCGTGTCAGGACAAGAACAACGAGGATATTCCCGAAATTTCCGAAACCGACGAGGTGCAGGGCGATGTGAGCAGAAATTCCTTCCGTGAATATACCGACAGGGATTTCAAGGATATAAACGTAATTGTAAGCCGTTCGCAGGCTCAGCTTCCCGTTAATACATACGAAAAATCCATATCGTTAAATCTGGGAAAGCGTGTCTCCCCCTGCAAGGCGGAGGATTTGTACGAAAAATTTATCCCCTACTACTACATAAACCCCGACTATCCGTCCGATGAGGAATATATAAAGGATATGCTATCCGCACCCTCTGCCGGACGTGCGGAATGGTGGTGCATTGACGGAAATATGATGTATTTCATAGTATCGCACGACGATTTCTGTTATTATTTTTCGCACGATATTTCAATATACAGCTATAATTTCGATACGGAAATAACGGAGGAGCTGTATAATTATTCGGGTACGGATTATGGTCTTTCCATAAACAGGCTGTATTATAATAACGGCTTGTTCTTCATCACCGAAAAGGCTTACACAGATGATATGACACTGACCTCCCACGGCTGGGATTACGGAGAGTCGGGCGAAAAACGTGAAACGACCCTGTGTCGCCTTGATGAAAAAAACCAGAAAATAATCACTGTTTCAAAAGACCCGTATACGGATTATTATTTCTCGGAGAGCGAAAACGGCTTTATAATCAAAAATGCCGAATTTTCGGGGACAAATAATCAGTCCCCAAGCTATATCCTTTCGGAATATGATATCTCGTCCAATAAAATGAATACCGTATTTTCGGGGGCTGTGAATGAAATTCCCGTTCCGTGCGCCGACGGTTTCGTAACCTATATAAAGAACGACAATAAGAATATCACGGTAAATGCCGAAAACTATACGCTTTCCACGGAGCTTCAGGGCGACGTTTCCTGCGTTACGAAAAACAGGCTGATTATTTCCCACAGCGATAATTACAGAACGTACAGCAAGGATAAAATCTATGTCTATGATTTCAACTCAATGGAAAGGTATATTCTGGATTTGTCGGACTACGGAAACCGTGTCATGCCCTACGGCGAAAATCTTATCATCTACAGCGAATTTGCAAAATACTATCTCGTTCCCGAACTCGGCACGGCATTTTACCTCGGAATGACAGAAGCCTCTCCCGAAAAGGATAACCAATCGGGCAGAATATATTTCACGAACATAGTAAGTGATGATGCATATATCTCCTATATGGACGATGACGGAAATTTAAAGCTCGAAGAAACAAAGGGCGGCACGGAAGGAAATATATTGTTTGTAGAATAAAAAATCTCCCTGTCTCACGGACAGGGAGAAATTTTTACTTATTCTGCATATATTCGTCCATAGCGGCAGCAGCTTTCTTTCCTGCTCCCATTGCAAGAATTACCGTAGCCGCACCGGTTACGGCATCACCGCCGGCATATACGCCTGTTTTTGAGGTAAGACCGTCCTCATCGGCAATAATTCCGCCCCATTTCTGGGTATCAAGCCCCTCGGTGGTGGATTTTATAAGCGGATTGGGTGAAGTGCCTATTGCCATGATAACATAGTCGGCTTCAATCTCAAACAATGCGCCCTCTATCGGAACAGGCTTTGCCCTGCCCGAGGCATCGGGTTCGGAAAGCTTCATCTGCTGACAGATAATTCCCTTTACCCAGCCTTTTTCTGTTGAGGTTATCTCCGTGGGATTGGTCAGGAATTTAAATACAATTCCCTCCTCCTTAGCGTGTTCAACCTCCTCGGCACGTGCAGGGAGTTCCTTTTCGGTACGTCTGTAAACGATGGTTACATCTGCGCCCAGTCTTTTGGCACATCTTGCTGCGTCCATGGCAACATTTCCGCCGCCCACGATTACTGCCCTTGTGCCTGCCTTTATGGGAGTGGAAGAATTATCCTTATAGGCTTTCATGAGATTAATTCTCGTGAGAAATTCGTTGGCTGAATATACTCCGTTGAGATTTTCGCCGGGGATATTCATAAATCTCGGAAGTCCTGCGCCCGAACCGATAAACACGCTCTCAAAGCCCTCCTCGTTCATGAGTTCGTCAACCGAAACCGTCCTGCCGACAACGGTATTAGTCTCGACTTTAACGCCAAGGGCTTTAAGACCCTCTATCTCTTTCTGAACGATAGACTTAGGCAGACGAAATTCGGGTATTCCGTAGGAGAGTACTCCGCCTGCTACATGAAGAGCCTCAAATACCGTTACATCATATCCCTTTTTCGCAAGGTCGCCTGCACAGGCAAGACCCGAAGGACCCGAACCGATTATTGCCGCCCTGTGACCGTTGGGGACAGGCTTTTCAACAGATACTTCGGACTGTGAGTTGTGCCAGTCGGCAACAAACCTTTCAAGCCGTCCGATAGCAACGGGTTCGCCTTTTTTTCCTCTCACGCACTTGCTTTCGCACTGAGTTTCCTGCGGACATACTCTTCCGCATACGGCAGGCAGGGAGCTTGATTTTGTGATAATTTTATAAGCCTCCGCAAAATTGCCCTCCGCAACCTGAGCGATAAATGCAGGAATATCAATCTGTACGGGACAGCCTGTCGAACAGGGCTTATTCTTGCAGCCGAGACATCTCTTAGCCTCGTCTATTGCCTGTTCTTCGGTATATCCGAGGGCGACCTCCTGAAAATTCCTGTTTCTCACATCGGGAGCCTGAACGGGCATTTCGTTTCTTTTAAGTGACATATTCGGCATTTTACTCTACCCCCTTGAAAAGATTGCAGGCATCTTCATGTGCTTTTCTCTCAAAATCCCTGTACATTGCACCTCTCGCCATAGCCTCGTCAAAATCTATGAGATGGCCGTCAAATTCGGGACCGTCAACACAGGCGAATTTTGTCTGACCGCCGACAGTAAGACGGCAGCCGCCGCACATTCCCGTACCGTCTATCATGATTGGGTTCATTGATGCAACGGTGGGTATTTCATACTGTTTCGTAAGCTGACAGACGAATTTCATCATAATCAAAGGGCCAATCGTTATAACTCTGTCGTACTTTTCGCCGCTTTCGACAAGCTTTTTAAGAGCATCGGTGACAAGACCCTTCTCTCCCGTGCTTCCGTCATCGGACATGAGGACGAATTTGCCTGATGCGGCTTTAAACTCATCTTCGAGTATAACAAGGTCTTTGTTCCTGAAGCCTGCTATCGTATGTACCTCAACACCAAGCTCGTGGAGTCTCTTTGCAACGGGATATGCAATGGCACAGCCAACGCCGCCGCCTACCACAGCGACTTTCTTAAGACCCTCCGTTTCGGTAGCCCTGCCGAGAGGACCGACAAAATCCTGAAGGCAGTCGCCCTCATTGAGATGATTTAATTTTTCGGTGGTTGCACCCACTATCTGGAATATTATCGAAACACTTCCGCTTTCACGGTCGTAATCGGCGATAGTAAGGGGTATTCTCTCGCCCTCGCTGTCCGTTCTGAGGATGATGAACTGTCCCGGCAGTGCTTTTTTTGCAACCTTGGGGGCATTTATTCTCATGAGGGTGACAGTCGGGTTGAGGGATTTCTTTTCAAGAATTTCAAACATTTCCGTAACCTTCTTTCGTTTGGTGTATCATCGCCGTTGATGATACCTATGTATTAATATATCATATTTTCTTCGATATGTCAATATATTTTTTTCATTGGAAATAATTGTATTCCCCTGCACGAAACAGAGGAATTATTTTTTGTATTTAATTTTAAAGGGAAAAACCACTGCAAACAAAAATCCTGCGATTATCGGAACGGTGAATATTATGTCCTTTGCCGTAACGGAAATATCGGAGACAGCCTCCGATATAAAATAAGCCGCCACAGGAGATAAGGCGCACAGAATACAGGCAGTAAAATATATATAAATATCTTTTATTTTTTCCGTTTTTTTATTTTTCATTTTTATTCTTTCCGGGTTTTACTTTCCTGCTGCCAAGCTTATACGGTGCAACGAACGTAAATATAACGCTCGCAAGTAAAGGCACGACAATTACTATTGCGATTATGACAGAGGACTGAATATCAAAAAGCCATATAATTCCAAGGCTGACAACAGGCGATATGGAACCCATGAAACAGCCGAGAAAATAAAAGGCATATGCTCTTCCCACACTTGGTATATATTCCGCTTTTTCTTTTTTCGGTTTTTTATTTATATTTCTTTTGTTTTCGTTTAATTTTTTATTCATAACTGCCGCCCGTTCAGAATTTGAAAGCCATTTCGTTGCGCACCTCGTATAATCTGTTCACGAGGGACAATTCGCTTTTTGAAAGCTTTCTGCCCGATGAATATATCAATAAATCCTTGAATTTGTTGTCGGGGAAAATGCATTTTCTCTGCACAAGTCCGTATTTTCCGCACAGACTTTCGGGGACGGGCGAGTCGAGCATGAACGACTGCGGAACGGTAAGCAGAAAATCAAGTGCGCTGCCCCTGTCGAACATACATATCCGCCTTACCTTTGTTCCTTCGGGGCGGTTCGCCTCGAAAAGCCTTTCTACTGCGCCCGAAACATACGGCACGGCATCGTCTCCCTGCGTTAGTTCCGCATAACGTGCGGAAAGCTCCGCATAGGTTATATTTTCGTTTTCTGCGGCAGGGTGTTCGGCGGACATGACCGCAAGCATTTCATATTCCCACAAAATCTGACTTTCGAGGTTTTTCTCTTTAAGAAAATCGGAGAAATATTTTTCATATGCGGCATTAAAGCGGATTATTCCGAAATTATAGCCGTTATCCCTTACGTTTTCTATCGTGCGCAGCGAATTTGTCTCGCAGAAATAAATCTCCATATCGTCCGATGAGTCCGAGGCGGCTATATATTCGGAAAAAGCCTTTGATATATAGCCTGCCCTCGGAACGGAAAGGCGCATTTTTCTCTCACTCGTCTTGTCGGGAGAATTTATCGCCTCCATATTGTCAATCTGCATAAGTATCTGCTTTGCACAGGCAAGGAACTTCATGCCCTGGTCGGTGGGGATAACCCCCTTTGAAGTCCTGCGGAATATGGTAATTCCGAGTGAATTTTCGAGTTCCTTTATAGCCTTGCTCAGATTGGGCTGAGCCATGTAGAGATTTTCAGCCGCCTGAGTTATGGAACGTGTCTTTTCTATTTCCACAGCATATTTGAAATGTAATGTATTCATGGCTCAGTCCTTTCGTCACAGCTTTAATTTATTCTATAAATGAGCATTTTCATATTTTTTCTTTGTTTTCCCTGCCGGCGGCAGGGGAAAATGATTTCATTTCAAATCTGCTCAATCATAATTTATCTCTATCCCACAGCATCATCGGACGGCGGAGAATATATCTGCATATAGAAAGATTTGGTTTTTCCTGCTGCGCCGTCGGGATTTTTCGGGGTGATTTTTATCTCCGTATATACCTCATCTGCATTTTCGCTGCATTTAAAAGTTATATAACAGATGTCATAGGGATATTTACATTCTATTTTTGACGGAACGGAAATATCATCGTTGTCCGTTTCGATGTCAAGCTCCGAAGCGTCATAAACCACACAGGACAGGGTTACTTCGCCTCCCTTGTATATCTTGCTGTATGAATTATTCGGATACACTGCAGGGTCTGTATTCGTTGTGGTCGGGTTTCCGTTTATGTATACTTCAAACGCAGATGTCTTGCCGTAGGGGTGTCTGCCGCCGTCCTCGTCTATGAGAATAATCTGTACCCATGTGTTTTCGCTGTCAACTCCCGAATAACAGCTTATCGGCACTTCAACATCACATGACGGCAGTCTGCATTCTATTCTTTCGGGGAGTACGAGGCTTTCGCTCGGGGTTTCAAATTCTATTGCCACCGCATTTACAACAGTACATCTCCATGTTTTTGTCTCTCCTGCATTTACCGAAATTGCAGTGCCGTCAAAAGTATAGAGTGTGCGGACGGGTGCAGTGGTGGTAATTTCGGGGTCATAAGCTTCTGGGGGATTGCTTAAAAAATATCCGAGACTTTCATTTCCGCCTGTTGAAACATATGCATAGTATTCGAGTACGCAGGACGCATCGGAGGAGTCCAATTTACGGTCAAGGTTTATATCGTATATAAGCCTGTCCTCCTCCGAAAGAACCGTATTATCGACCGAAATCTCCGCATATTTTACGAGTATCATCGAGGCATCGGCGGCATTTATCCTGCCGTCTCCGCTTATATCGCCGAAATCTGCGGCATATGCACTCATAAGACAGACGGTGTTCATGACGAGAAACGCAATAAAATATTTTATAAGCCTTTTCATGGCAGATATTCCCCGTCAAGAGAAGTCTCCGCCTCTGCAAAGAATATCTCCCAGTACCAGCCGTAAGTTGAATTTTTGTCATATACAACGCCGATACCCATATGAGTATTGCCGCTGCGCATTATCTCCTGCCAGTGACCCTGATTTGAATTTCTCCACTGTTCGAGAGTTCCGCAGGCGGTTGAAGAGCCTGCGGCTATATTTTCGCCTACATGATAGTAGGGGACTTTGGACATATCAAGAACAGTGAAACAGCTTGAACCGTCCGGACGCACATGACTGAAGGCTGTGAGCAGTTCGTTTGCCCTTACCGAAGATACCTCCATGAGATACGGAGAAATTTTCATGGGCTGCAAGCCTGCGGCAATTCTTTCATTGTTTACAGCCCTGCCCATATCGAGGGCGAGATTTTTCAGCTTTTCATCGGCTGAAGTATCCTTTTCCGTACTGTCGGACGGGTTCTGTGCGAGGAAATAGTCTATAAGCATATCACCGCCCGTAGCTACATAATTATAGTAGCGCATAATGTCCGAGGCATCGACTGAATTTACAGAACCGTCCCTGTTCACGTCAGCCGCCTGCTTCTGGATATTTGTAAAGCGTGAAACGCCGCTGGTGGAATATATCGAATATTCTTCGAGTACCATCGAGGCATCGGCGGAATTAATCATTCCCGAGCCGTCAACGTCTCCGAGCGATACTGCGGCATATGCCGAAAGACTGCCGTTAAGTCCCGTGCAGACCGCAAGTGCCGAGAGAGCTGCAATTATCTTTTTTTTCATAAAAACACCGCCTTTATTTTTCATCAATTTTTCTGACAGGTCTGCACGGATTTCCGACAGCTAAAACTCCTGCGGGAATATCGTCAACAACGACACTTCCTCCGCCTATGACAACATTGTCGCCTATGGTTACTCCGGGCATAACACAGACGTTTCCGCCTATCCATACATCACTGCCGATTTTAATGGGCTTTGCGTATTCAAGACCCTGATTTCTTGTCTGTGCATCGAGAGGATGTCCAGCCGTATAGAACCCACAGTTTGGTCCTATAAAGACATTATCTCCGAATACCACTTCTGCACAGTCGAGAATAACGCAGTTATGGTTTGCATAGAAGTTATCCCCTATGATTATGTTATAGCCGTAATCACAGAAGAAATTCGCCTCTATCCAGGTGTTCTCACCACGCAGGGCGAGAAGTCTGTCGAGTATGCGCTCCTTTTTCTGATAGTCGTTGTAGGTTATGGCGTTGTACTCCGCACACAGCTTTTTAGCGGCTACCCTTTCGGCAACAAGCTCCCTGTCGCTGCCGTTATAGAGCTGACCCGACTGTTGTTTTTCTTTTTCCGTCACTCTAACACCTCCTTTTTTAATGCATAATTCATAATGCATAATTCATAATTGCACCGACATTCGTCAATGCATAATTCTTAATTCTTAACAATGAATTAAGAATTATCTTTTGCTTCAGAGCTTATTCCAATCAGTGTACACATTTTGAACAGGGTGTAAGTCCAGCAGCAAGTGCCTCCTCAAGTGTACATTCATAGTAAGTTCCGTTTCCGCAGTTGTCGTCATAATGATATTTTTTACCTGTTTTTGTGCGATATATATGTACCTCTGTATAAACAGGTTCATAGACCGGTTCGGTTTCAATCGGTTCTTCCACAACATTTTCCGAAGTTACCGCTGTGGTTTCCGTTACGATTGTCGTTTCAGTTGTGGTGGTTGTGGTTTCAGTTGAAGTGGCTGCGGTTTCTGTCGCAGCAGTTGTGGTTTCCGTATCTGGTTTTCTTGCGGGAGGTTCTTTCAGATATTCTTCAAATCCGACAGTTCCCCCCGTTGAAGTATAGGAATAATAGGAAAGCACTGTTGAAGCGTCTGACGAATTTATAAAACCGTCGCTGTTGACATCGGCTGCAATTTTCTGTGATTCGGTGAGTACAGAAACACCTATTGTCGAAACAAAAGAATATTCTTCAAGTATCATGGAAGCATCGGAGGAATTTATAATTCCGCTGTTGTCTATATCTCCCATGCTGTAAATAATATCCGATTCATTCATCGGAATTACAAATCCGACATCAGTGCCGCTGCTGCCCGTATTTTCGGATACCTCTCCATAAATAGGCTCTGGTGAAATACCTGCCGCTGTTCTTTCCTGCATAAGCTGATAATCTTCCTCATCGGCAATGCCGTTATTATTGAAATCAACGGCTCTTATATCGTCTTTGCTGAAATTTTCTTCTCCCGAAAGATACCTCCCGAAAATGGTAAGGTCAAGCTCATCTGACTGCATATCGGCATTAAGGTCGCCCATGTATCCCTTTATTTCCTGCTCTGCAAATGCATTCTGCCGTACAGGTACAGAAAATGCCGCTGTGCATACAAATGCTGTCAGAAAGGCAATAATTTTTGATTTTCCCATGATTTTCACCTTCATAGCTGTAAAATCATAATTTTTAATTATGAATTATCTTTTGCTGCCCTTTGCACCGAAACTTCCGCCCATAGAGAGAATATTCGTATCGAACGTATAGTTTATTTTTTCACTCTGACGGTGACGTTTGAGGGCAAGCTGTATCATACGGTCGAGAAGCTGTGTATATTTTACTCCCTTAGGCTCCCAGAGATAGAACGCAAGCGAACCGGGGATTGTATTTATTTCATTGATATATATTTTGTCTGTCGCCATATCTATCATGAAATCTATTCTTGTAACGCCGTTGCAGCCGAGATATTTAAAGGCATCAACCGCAGTTTTCCTGATAAATTCGTCCTGATCTTTTGTTATATCGGCAGGAATTTTTCTTTTAAGGGTTGCCATGCCCTTGTTGCCGCCCGACTTGCCGCCTCCGACATATTTCTGCTCATAGCTGAGAATATCGTCCTCGCTCGCCTGAACAGGCTCTTCGCAAACAGATGCCTCGGCATCTTCGCTGTCGCCGACTACCGAACAGTTTATTTCTTTAAGCTGTACAACGGCAGGCTCAACAAGTATTCTGTCGGCAAATTCAAAAGCCTCCTCCATGGATTTGATAAGTCCGTCATGGTCTTTAGCCTTTGAGATACCGACGCTCGAACCGAGGTTTATGGGCTTTACTATCACGGGATAGCCGAATTTCTTCTCAACCTGCGTAACGCATTCCTCTATTCTGTCGAGGTCGAACGATGAAAAGCGGCAGCAGTCAAGCACGGGAAATCCTGCATCTTTAAGTAAAATTTTCATTACGAATTTATCCATTCCGACAGCCGAAGCAAGAACATCACAGCCGACATAGGGCAGGTCGAGTGTCTGCAAATATCCCTGCAATGCACCGTCCTCAACGTTTGTGCCGTGTACTATCGGGAAAGCTATATCCACATCGGATATGAGATTTGAGCCGAAAACCTTGGTTTTCTGACGGATAAGCTGAACCTTTCCCTCGCTCCTTGTGAATACACATTCGGTACACTCGGCAAGGAGTGTGGGAATATCCTTGTATGAATTGATGTCAAAGAGCTTTTCTCCCGTATAAAATTCGCTCTTTTTGGTCATGTATACGGGAATTATATTGTATTTCTCCTTGTTCATGCTTGCCATAGCCTGAACTGCGGAAATGACGGATACCTCATGTTCAACGCTTCTTCCGCCGAACAAAACAGCGACATTAATCTTCATTTTAAAAAATTCTCCTTATCAATAAATTATTTTGAACGGGGGAATAAATCCCCCTTTTAATTTTATTTAAAGTCGTCAATTTTCGCCTTTTGTGGCTTTCCTATTCACTCACTTCACTGTGTTTCGTTCGTTCATACGGCAAGGGCGAAAATTTCCTCCTGATAATAAAATAATTATGAATTATGCATTATGAATTATGAATTATCAATAGTTGTCTGGCAGATCGTTTTCGAGAAGTACTATCTTTTTCTTACTCGTCTGATATGCCTGAACCTTTGCAAGAGCCTCGCCGAGAGTATCGGCTACATAGACATTGTCCATATTGTAGCCTGCATCTTTTATGCCGTTGTATATCGGAACAGTCTGGTTTTTGCCGACAAGAACTATATAATCGCAAGCCTTTGCCGCCTCCTGTCCGAACTCGAAATTAAGCTCCTCCTGCTTTGCGCCAAGCTCCACCATTCCAGGGGTTACAAGTATCCTGCACGCATCAAACAAGCCCAGTACATTCAGTGCCGCACGGCAGCCGCTGGGATTTGAATTGTACGCATCATCTATATATGTAACTCCGCCGCCCTTATCCAGAAGCTGTAAACGGTGCGGAACAGCCGCAATTCTCTTTACGGGAAGTACAAGCTTTTCAAGGGCTATTCCCGTGCCGTTTGCATAAGCGATAGCACCGAGCAAATTCTGAACATTATGCTCACCCAAAAGCTTTGTTGTATATCTGCATGATTTTCCGTCGGGAGCAGTTACCGTAAATTCCGTACCCCTGTCGGAAACGGAAATATCAGACCCCCTGTAATGACTTTCCTCGCTCACTCCGTAGAGTATTGCATCGGGATATTCGACAGCCTTTTTGCGGATATATTCATTGTCATTGTTCAGGTATATCCTTCCGCCCTTAGCCTTAACGCAGTCGGCAAGCTCGAATTTGGTATTTATGACATTTTCGATAGAATTGAATGTTTCAAGGTGCTGAGGGCCTACGGAGGTGATAATTCCGTCATGCGGCTCGGCAATATCACATAATTCCTTTATCTCGTGAACTCGTCTTGCGCCCATTTCGCAGATGAAATATTCATGCGTGGGGCGCAGGTCACGTCTTACCGTGATTGTAACGCCCATCGGAGTATTGAAGCTTTCGGGGGTTTTGAGCGTTTCATATTCAGAGCTTAACAATTCGCTGAGATAGAACTTCATGCTTGTTTTGCCGTAGCTTCCCGTAATTCCGACTTTGTGCAGGTCGGGCATGGAGACAAGCTTTTTCTTTGCGTCATTGATATACCAGTTATTTATTGCAGTCTCTATCGGCTTGTTTATTAAATTTGAAAGAGGTACAAGCAGCGGTGTGAGATATACCGCACAGCCCACAAGCACAAACGGCAGATTATTTACAAATCTTGTTTTATCGTCCATATACATTATGCTGCCGTCATTTTTTATTCTGTCCGCTGAGAAGAACGCTCCCACAAATATTATTGCAATAAGTATGAAAAACGTAGTAAGCATACGCTTTACTCTTGCCGTATACTTAAAGGGCTTCTTGAATTTTTTCCCGGGCTTGTTTTTTACAGCTATGATAATATTAAACAAAGTGAGAAAAGAAGTTATAAAAATTGAAACGTTATTTGCAAGCGGAATGAAACCACGTTTTTCGGGCATATAAATAAAAGGATTTGTGAAAAGCAGAACAAACTGCACAAGAAATAAAATACATGGAAAAATATATCTCTTGTGATTTTTCTTCATCCACCATGAATGTTCGGGGGTTTTGTAGCCGTTTAGCTGCAGCATATGGAACTCACGCAGTCCCATGAATATTATCGCAGCAAGTGCGACAGCCGCATATATAAACCATATAAGTATACTCATATTATCTCCTTATTTAATCGTCAGTCCTCTATCTTCATGAACGAGCTCATGACCCTGTTGAAAGTGTACTGCTGTTCGAGGAATGAATAATGCCCCGCATTTTCAAGCTTTACAAGTCCTGCATCAGGGATAAGCTTCTCCATTTTCTCGCCGTCCGAAAGGGGTGTAGCCGTGTCATTAACTCCCCATACAAGAAGTGTGGGGCATTTTATATTCGGGAGGTGCGGCTCTAAATCTTCATTCACGGTCTTTACAAGCACCTGACGCATTAAGGGCGATGCGGCGGCATAGTCTGCGCTGCCCATTTTTTTCCTGAAATTTTCGAGTGCGTCGGGGGCTAATTTTTTTACTATTCCCGTTGAAAGAACAGCCTTTCCTGCCTTGTAGTAATATGTACGGAAGCTTTTCTTGTTATTTTTAGGCGGCAATATTCCGGCACTGTCAACGAGTATAACCTTGCTGACCTTAAAGGGGAGATTTTTGCGTTTTTCGTCCGAATGCATTTTTATGATAACTCTGCCGCCGAAGCTGTGACCGAGGAACATTATTTCCTTGTTGTCGTAGTCTTTGAGGAAGTCTATGACGAAATCGACATAATCCCCCACTGCCCATGCGGAGGGCGGCTCCTGACTTTCGCCGAAGCCGGGCATATCCATAGCGACAACCTTGTATTTTTTTGAAAGGAGGTCTATGAGGTTTGCAAAAAGCTTTATATTGCTGCCCCAGCCGTGGAGGAGGACTATCAAATCGCCCGAACCCTTTTCTTCATAGTTTATTCTGATATTATTTACTGTTTTAAACAATTTCACTATCTCCATTTACATAAATTTTCTTCCGTTATATTCTATGAAAAAGCAAGGAAAGCTATGCGGAAGGCTTTATACACACTTTTATTATAGCATGATAAATAAGCAATGTCAATTATTTTGGCTGTAATATTTTGCTGTTTCTGCGGAATAATTTTTATATTTTTCTTTTTTCCTCCGCCTGCGGCGGAGGAAAGTGTTTTTATTATTTTTTCTTTTTCATCCGCCTGTATCGGGGGAAAGTGTTTTTATTATATTTTTTGTATCTCTGTACTTTCGGACAGATTAAAATCTCCCCGTTCGGAACGGGGAGAATTTTTTAAATTCCGAGTATGCGTGCGGCTTTGAGGATTGCAACCTGTGTTTTTCCGTCCTTTATTTTTCCGTCCATTACAAGCTGTACGGCATCGGAGAGGGGAATTTTTTCCACATCAAGAAATTCATCGGGGTCGAGGCTCTGCTTTTCAAAGCTCAGACCTCTTGCAAGGTAAATATGGGTTATTTCGGAATTGTATGCAGGTGTGGGGTACATCTCTCCGAGATAGATATATTCAGTGCAGGTGCAGCCCGTTTCTTCGAGGAGTTCACGCCTTCCGCATTCGGCATGGCTTTCGCCCTTTTCAAGCTTTCCTGCCGGAACTTCCGTGGTTACAGTACCGAAAGGATAGCGGAATTGTCTGACGAGGAATATCTCGTTGTTATCGGTCACAGGTATTACGCATACGCCGCCGTGGTGGACAAGCACATCTCTTATTGCCGTGTTTCCGTTTTCGAGTTCAACTGTATCATGCGTTATGGTGAAGATAACTCCCTCGTACATGACATCGCTTTTGAGTGTTTTTTCCTGTAAATGCATATTATTTCCTCCGTTTTCTCGTTAATTTTTCGATATACTGTTCGGACGAGCTTAATTTCTGTCTCGAAGTATAATCATATGTGTGACTTATGCTGTAATATTTTTTCTTTTTGCCTCCGACCCTGCACATGAGGATATACGCAATGAGTATTGCAATACCTGCGGCGGAAATCACAATTCCGATTTTAAGTCCGGGAGTTTCATAGCGAAATACTATTTCATTATCGCCTGCATCAGCCCTTACTGCCATAAAGCCGTATGACACCCTTTCAATATCGACAGGCTGACCGTTTATTTCGGCTGACCATCCGTCGCTGTAGGGTACGCTGTAGAATACAAACTGCGGTTTTTCAAGGCTTATTTCGGAGACAAATCCCTTTGAATTGTATGTGAATGAAGATGAGGCATTTTCCTGTTTTTCCTTGCAGAACATCTCGTATGATGTTCTCGTCATGGTCGAAAGAAGCGTTTCGGGGACTTCTTCAAGTATATCGCTGTATTTTTCAATCTGTTCGTCCGAAAGAACCAGTGCTTTCATAAGGATTTTTTCGCAGGTTCTTTCGGGAATATCCTCGGCTTTCTTCTCCGTTATATAGGTATCATATGCAAAGCCCATCGGAACATAGAGTTTATTCTCGTATATCTCGAAGTACTCGTTTTCGCCGACATATTCAAAGCCTGTGAGTTCCTTTGAGATATTCGCATAGTTCGGGTTTATATCCTCATCGGGGGAGTCACTCGGTATATAGTCATCGCCTATGCCCTGAAGATACCATGTGTCTGACACTTTCTGCCTGTAGTAGTATTTAACGGAAAGCAGTCCCCTCAGTGTATAATGCGATATATCCGCCCTCGATGCAACATCTCTCTGTATGCCGAGTGTGTTGTAGAAATTCATTATCGAGGGGTTTACAACGCTCTGGAATGCCCTCATATTCGGCAAGCCCCATATCATCGTATAGTTATCGCATTCGTTGGATATATCCACACGGAAGAAATTATCCTCCGATACTTCTTCGTAAACTCCGTCTCCGCCCTTTACGGCTGAATTTATATATCGTATTGCCTCGCTGCGGCTGTCCGCACCGTAGAGAATTGCCGTAAGGGTACACACAATGCAGGTAAAGACCGTTGCCCATACCGTTCCCGTACCCGTACAGCGGTTATTTTTCCTGTAGCTGAATATTATTCCTGCCGCCGCAAGGCTTGCCGCAGCAACTCCCAGACAGAGGAAGAAATAGAGATTGTCGCTTGCAAAGCTGAAATATTTCGCCCTGTCGTCCTCCCATTCGGGCAGACAGCCGGTTATTCCGTATGCAATGAGAAATACTGCATTTATTTTTATTGCCGGCATAACGTCCGCTTCTTCGTCATCAAGCGTTCTCGCCGTCATCATGGCGAATATCAGTATCGGCATATAGAACCATCTTGCATAGTAATAACCGTTTCCGAGCTGGAAAAGGCTGTTGAGTATCGGAATGAATGCGAATACGATGCAAATAAGCGAAAGCCTTGTCGCCCAGTGCTTTTTGTTTGTTCGCATGAACGTTATAACGCCTATCATCGAGAAAAGAGGGAAATATCCGCCGATAGATGCCCATTTTTCATAATCCGAACGGAAAAGATTGGGTCTTGCAGGTACGTCCACGGGCATGAAGAAGGACTGTATAATCCTCGGTATTACCGTGCTGTCGCTGTATATTACCATATCCTGTCCGTAGAGGTGTTCGTTAAGGCGGTAATTTCCCATTAAGAGCATGGCTGACGGAAGTATCACAAATCCCGAAATCATAACTCCAGTGACCGCCTCAAGAGCAAGCCCCATGAATTTTTTCTGCGTGAGACGGAAATCGTCCGAAAGCGCACGGATAAAATAATATATTATTAAGAATACACACTGTCCTGCAAAGAAATAATAATTCAACATCGCCATAAGTGCGACAATAAGGGCAAACCAGCCCTTTCTTCCGTTGTTGACGTTCTCCTCCATTGCTATGAGCATGAGGGGGAAAAGTGCCGTTACGTCCTGAAAATGATTGAAGAATATATTAAATATCTGAAAGCCCGAAAATGCATAAAGCAGTCCGCCGACAACTGCCATATTCTTGTTTCTGACAAACCGCCTTATATATGCATATGCCGTCATTGCCGCCATGCCGTGCTTTATCGAAAGTATCACGGGCATGGAAAATGTCACGAGCGAACGGGGCAACAGTACCGTCAGCCAGAAAAACGGACTGCATATCAGGTAGAACGAATACGATGTCAGCAAGTCCGAGCCTAAATCCGTAAGCCAGTTCCAGCCGAAGCTTCTGCTCCTTATCGCATCGTTGAGAAGATTATAAAACGGTATCTGCTGTGCGTTGTAATCACCGTAGTAGATGAAATACCCCTTTTCCGCTGTCATAATGGGAATAAAGCATATCATCAGGGCTGAAAAGCCGAGCAGAAAAGCCGTAAGATATTTTTCACGACCGTACCGTGAAATATTTTTTTTCATATATTACCTCCCTGCCGCCGCAAGGGCTTTCTGTACTTCCCTTGTGCGCTTGTTTCTGACTCTGAAAAATCTTTTTATATTTTTTAATATAATCCCTGCCGCAATCTGGAATATCCCCGTTGCACACGCAAAAAGCGAAAAGGGAAAAAGCATTGTCGATGCAAGATAAAATACAAGCTTCCCCGTATTCACATATGCTGCTGCCGAGCCGAAAACTGCCGCAAGTCCTGCCGCAAGCACGACTATTCCGCTCAGAAGAAAGATATTCCCGTAAAATCCGAGGATATATATACCCTTTCTGTCAACTATGACCGCTATCCATATGAAAAGGACTACAGTCAGAGCCGCAAGCACTCCGAGTGTTATATACTGAAAGAGATAGTTAAGTTTTGCGAAATTAAAGCCCGTCCTCACGCTCCATGAGGATATGAGGAGATTTGCGGCGGCTTCCTTTCGGTCAAGCTGTCTGCGTATTGCGTTGTAGTCGCCTGTTTTCATGGAATAATCAAATGCCGACTGCAAGGCGGAGGAATTTCTCTGAAAAAATTCCACCATTTCATTTGTGGTTATGGTCGGCTCCGTACCCTTTCCGCTGATTATATAATCAACATAAAGCTCCGCCTTCTGCGAGGCAAAAGACAGGAAATCCGAATTTACAAGGAAATCCCGAAACTGCGATTTGCTCATTTCCTCATCGTTTATATTTCCGAAATCAATGAAATCATATATATTATCCGAAAAGCTTTTTTCTCCTGCCATTGCGTCCGCAAGTACAACGCTCTGCATATTCTTAACGGCATCTGATGCGGTTTTTCCCGAAACTCCGAGCTTTACGCAGAAACAAAGGCTAAGAAACGAAAAAAGCACAAAGGTTAGAAACATCACCCCGAAAGCCTCTGTTATTTTCAGCAGACCTGTTTTTTCCTCCTGAAGCTCGTCCTCATATATCGTATTCTCAAAAGATGCATCTGTATTTTCTGTATTTTCTGCGGACGGCATATCCGTATCTGCGGAATTTTCCGCTGTATTTTCTTTGGTATCGGAAAGGGGTGGTTCGTATTTGCCGTGCGAAACGGTATTTTCCGGTTGTTTTCCGCAGTTATTGCAGAAATTTCCGTCAATAAGGTTCCCACAATATTTACATTTCATGTTTTCTCCTCCGAAATTTTCTTTTTTCTCATTATACAACAGAAAAATACATATGTCAACTTGTTATTATATTAATCAAATAAAGATTTTCCCAAATTCATCACTTTATACAAAAAAGCCGCTCCGCAAAAGCGGAACAGCTTTTTAAATTATTGAAAAATCAGTATGTTCAGTCTTTTTTCTTCTTTGTGATTACAGCAAATGCAAGTGCTGCTGCGCCTGTGCCTGCGGCTGCAAGCGGGAATGATACGCCCGTCTTGGGTGAGTCGCCCTTGTTTGCGGAAGATGTGCTTTCATTGCCTGTCTTGCCCTCTGTGCTTGCAGGTGCGGAATATGATTTTCCGTGAACGCCTGTGTAATCGGTGAGGTTGTAGTGAACTCCGCCGTTATACGGGTCTGTTGTATAATCGTAGAATTTCTTTTCGTCCTTGATGTTTGAGAGGTTTAAATCTGCATCGGAGCTGCCGAAAGAAACGGTTATATCTGCATCAATGCCATACTCATTGAAAGCTGCTTTTACCTCTTCTGCGTTTGTAAACTGCTGAGAAACACCATGGAGGAAAGAACCTGTTATTTTTCCTCCTGCCTTTTCGTTCTCGCTCATCATGAACCAATCGGCAGCTATTTGATAAGGAACTTTGAACGAATAACCGTCAGTCAGCTGATACATAGCGTATGAGTGGACTTTGCTTGAATCTCCTGCTCCTTCGGCTTTCAATTCCTCAAGTATTGTATCACCGACAAGTCTTACACTAAGCTCTTCTTTTCCTATTTCAAAAATTCCCCCGACATCATCGCTGTATATTATAGGGAACGGATAACCGCTGGTTGTTGATGCAACCTTATGAACAGCATTGTCAGCCTTGCTGTACTGCCAGAGGTCATAGGTAATCCTTGAAGGATAATAGGACATTTCCTCCCATTCCGTAGGCAATGTTGATGTATCGGCAGTGTTTGTCACTGTAATGAGTTCAGGAATGCCGTCATTGCAGAAATCCTGAACAGTTGCGGCAAAGATACCGAGCATTTCAGTGTACACACGCACTTCTGTCCTGTTGTCATCGGAAAGATATGTCTGCTGCGGTTTGCCGCTTTCGGTTGTATCCGAAATTCCGCCCTCTGTATTGGGAACAACGACATCATAGAGGAAATCGTTGTAAATTTTGTCATAATCTATATCCTTGTCGTCAAGCTGTGCCTTTCCGTTCTCGGACTCGGTATCTACCGCATCATATATTTCGGTATCGAGATAGGGAATTGTTGTAGTTGTAGAGGTTTCCTCCTCTGCGGAAACGGCTGCCTTTGTAGCAACAGTAACAGTGGTTGCTGTTGTTTCTGTGCCGTATTCATCGAGCATCGAGTCAACGGCAACGGTGGTTTCGGTTTCTATGCTCTCATAAACAGCCTCTGTCGTTATTGCGTCAGCGGAAGCAGTATCTTCGGCAGGTGCTGCCTCTTCTGTGGGAACAGCATATTCCTCGGCAGGTGCGGCATATTCTTCAACGGGAGCGATATTCTCTGCGGCTTCGGCATCGTCAGCCTGTGCGCTGAGAGCCTGTCCGAAAGCGAGAGTACTTCCTGCTGTAACAGCTGCGAGAACAGCAATGGTCTTTTTAAATTTCATCTCTTCTCCTCCTTCATACAAGTAAAAATATGGATAAAAAATCCACAAGCTTATTATATCACTTACAGATAAAAATTTCAAGCAGTTTGGATAAAATTTACATTATATTAATTTTTTTGGCAACATCAACAAATATATTTGATTGCGCAGATTTTAAATTGTTTGTGATAATATGCAGAAAAAGTACAGTAAAAAACAGTGTTTTCCCCAGCCTGCGGCGGAGTAAACAAAGAAAAAATATAAAAATTTTATTTCCCCGGAAATATCAAAAAGCGGCACGCCCGTATCGGGAAAGCCGCTCTTATGCAGATATTGTTATTTTTCTGATTTCTCTGTTCCTGCCTGTGCTTTGAGAAGGTCTCTTATCTCGGTGAGAAGGACTTCTTCCTTGGGGGGGTCGGCAGCCTTTTCTTCTTCTTCTTTCTTCTTGCCGATAGCCATTGCAGCATTTACGGCTTTAAGCAGAAGAAAGAGGATAAAGGCAATTATAAGGAAATTGATTATTGCCGAAATAAATGAACCGTAATCGAAGGTTACTCCGTTTACCGTAAAAGAACCGCCGACAATCATCGGATTTCCTTCTTCATCATACTTTACACCGCCCGTAATAACGGCAATAAGCGGATTGATAAAGCTGTTTGTAAGTGCAGTTACGATATTCTGGAAAGCAGCACCGACGATAACACCGACTGCCATATCCATTACATTGCCTTTAAGCGCAAATTCCTTAAATTCCTGTAATAACTTCTTGAACATAAATTTTCTGCTACTCAAAATATGGACAAGTATACCCATATTGAGAAAATTCCTGATTCAACCTGTATGCTTTTGACAGTAACAAGTCACTGTCTACTCACAAGTTCGTGTACAGTCCACAGGCGTAAATTCCCGTATAGCCCACGGTACATATTTACAGTTGCGTTTCAGTGCATACTGTAAATTTTCTCTGGTAGCTTTCTCCTTTCATAATAATAAAATAAATTTCAGTTACATTACCATTGACCAACTGCACCCACAGGGTACTGTCCCCTCGTTATGCCGTAATATTTCAGCCGGCAAGGGCTTTATTTCCGCAGTTCCGCCTGCTGTAAAGTCAGCACGAACTATACCATGGCTGTCATAAATTCTGGTATCTTCGGACATAAATTCTGTCACATTATCCGCTTGTGTCAA
>JAFUXL010000024.1 GCA_017470905.1 Ruminococcus sp.
GCCGTAATCGTTTTTTATTTCGATTACGAAATATCGTGCATCGAGCATTGCTGCGGTTGTCATATCGACAGTATAAACGGGGTTACTCGTCCGATTGGCTATGGTAATCGTACTGACAAGATTTTGATTTATATCATAAAAATAAGCTCTTGCGGTAAGTCTTGGAGAATAGCCTGCTGTGACGGTATATTCTTTTGTGCTTGTATTGAAAGTACAAAGGTATACCTCCGCCATACCGAGATTAAGAGCAGTGATACCGCATGGCAGACAGGGAGTTTCAATCGGCTGCGGAAGCTCAATGTAGACAGGCGAAGTCAGGGCGATTTTTGAAGCCGTGCCGTTTATTATTTTTCTTGAAAAGCCCGCAATGTTAAAGTAGGTTCGTTTCATTTTCGTCACCTGTAGCAGGGAAATCCCACAGAGTAGAGATGTGATGCGCTGCGGAGCTGTTCGGGAGTGCAGCCGACAAAGCTGTCTGTTGAGACTGTATCGGGAGATAAAGCATTATTGAATACCGAAACGCCGCCGCCTGCATAAATCATGGGGACATTTGTCTCAACTTTGAAAACATTGTAGCCGCTCTGTCCAGAACCGACAAGAACAGTCCCTGATGTATTGGAAACGCTGATTTTACCCTCAATCAGGGAGTTGAAAATATACTGTTCGCTTGCGGTTGAGTTGGACTGAACTAAATTTGCCGTCAGCGAATTTATATCGAATTTCACATTGCAGTTTCGTATGCTTTTGGCTCTGAAAAGGCTGAAAACACCCGAAGTGCAGGCGCATTCCACGTTAAAGGCGCACTGTTCAAATGTGATTATCCTGTAGTTCCATGAATTGAAAACAATTGCGGCACTTGTGCTGTAAATTCCGTAATTTACTTTTCCGAAGAAGTGACAGTCACGGATACTTATAGCTGAACTGCCCGTGTCGGAGCAGATAAAACCCGCACCGCCCGAAGCAGTCGCCGCCGCTTCCTGCAAAAAATCATCAAAAGTAAGATGCTCCCATGACGAGCCGTTTGCGACATTGACAGCTTTCAGCGCAGTTGAATAAAAATTCTTAAAAGTCCAGCCCTTGAAATTAATCTGCCCCGACAGATTGACAGTACTCTGAAAACCGCCGCTTTGAATTTCGTTGAAGTCAACAACTTTTGCGCCGCTGTCGGACATCTGAATGTAATTGTTTCTGGAGGTTGAAACGCTGATAAGCTCCTCCCAAGTGTCGCAGATATACGGGTCAGCCTGTGTGCCTGTGCCTGTCATAAAAATCTCTCCTTTATCCTGAATGGGGGCAATTTTTGCAATAAACTTTGACCTTTCTCTCACTGCACTACGTTCCGTTCGCTCTTAGGTCAAAAGCAAAAATTTCCCCCAACCCCCCTTATAAATATCTCTCTTTCACATTAATCTGTGCATTTGTGGCATTTCCGCTGTGCATGATGTAATTTATCCCCGTGTGAAGCCGTGGATAATCGTTGAAAGTATGGTCGTTTATAGCCCATTTTAAATTATTTTCATCGACAAAATAAGTAACATGATTTTCGTTGTCAACAGTAATTTCCTTGCCGATAAGAGACTGCTCTCCGACAGAAGATAAATCCTTTATCATGAAGTCAACGCCGTTCACGGTTATTGTTACATCATCGGCAGTCGGTGTAAATTTAATTTCGGGATATGAAAAAACAGTGCCGTTGTTCGGGACTTCGACAGTTTCGGTTGAAAACTGAATGATTGTCGGACTTACGGCATAGGCGAACGGCTGACAGGTAACGTATATCGGAATTTCGGCTAATACAAAAGCCTTTGTTTCGGGAACAAGCGGCTGAATTATGACATTTAGATATTCTTCGGGAGAGTCAGAAAGCCAGAGCTTTCCGAAGCCGTTGAGAACACTGTAAATACTGCGGATTTTGTTCCGCATTTCAATCGGGTCATCGTCAGAGACGGCAGTTTTTATGACAAATTCGGAATTTTTATAATTTGATTTTTCCTGCATGAATTTCACCGCAGAGCCTGCCGTTTCGATTTCAAGAAATTCCTTTCCCCATGTCGGGCGGATAACGGGTTCTGTAACGATAATTCCCAAATCAGAAGATGAAACATCATTGAAAATAAAATAGCTCATTCGTAAACTCCTATTCCGCTGTCCATTCGCCGCCTTGCGGTATCCAGTTCCTCATTGAGGCGATAAACATCATAAGTGCCTGCAATATTTGCATTTGTTGTGTATTCGTAATAATTATTTATCACGGTATTTCCCGAAGCTTCTGATTTTGAATTTTTCAGGTTTTTTATGGGAGTAATTTCCGCACCGCCGTTCATTATGCGGACGAGTTCGGGACCCGCTTCGCCGATGATACCCCGACCGCTGCCGAGAAATCCGCCCTTTGCGAACATGGGGATATTCCGTGCGGTATGGGTCAGCGGAGTGATTTTTGCGCCGCCGCTTACTATTTCAATCAGTTCGGGTCCTGCTTCTGCGACAATTCCCTGACCGCTGCGGATAAAGCCGCCGTCCGCATAGAAATCCATTCCGCCGAGAATATTTCTTGCACGTTCGAGAGCATCTGTGGGAACATGAAAATCCGACAGGGTATTGATTACCATATCAAAATCATTTGTCATCTGACTGATATATCTTCCTGCATTTTCGGCGGTCATTGAGCCGAGAGCCTCGCCGAGAGACACACCGAGTTCATTACAGAAGTCAACGAGCTTATGAGCATCGAAGCCGTCAATCTCCGAAAGCTTGTCAATAATGCCTGTCTTGAGCATATCCGCACCTGTAAGCCCCTGCTTTTTCATATCCTCGACGGCACGCATAACGCTTTCATGGGCTGATTTTTCGGTATCCTTCAGACCTGCTCCGACATTATTTTTATATTCTTTTATTGCATTATTGGTCTGCTTTCTGAAATCCTCAAGGAGTTCGGCGTTATTTTTTTCGCTGTTATCCACACGGGAGCGGTCAAAATCATCTATGCTTGCATAATAGCTCTGAGCGAGAGAATAACGTCCCGCATAAAATTCCTCTTCGGCTTTTTCATACTGCTGAATAATCCAGTTATTCTCTTCAACCTGTGCTTTGAGCTGTCTTGTAGACGATTTTGCATTTAGAATATTTTCATAAGCTACTTTTAACTTTTCATATTCACCGTCATAAAATACGCCCTGTTCTTTCCATTTATCAAGATTTTTTTCACTTAATTCACCGTAATCGCTGATAAATTTCTCGTATTCATCTTCGTCAAATTCATTTTTAAATTTTACCTTGAAATTCTGGATTATTTCTTCGTTTTCTGAAATAATATCCTGTAATTCGCCGTATTCCTTGCCCGATTTTTCATTCTGGAGAAGAGCCTCTGCATAGGCTTCGGAATATGCGCCCTGAAATACCTGTGCTTTCTGTTTGGCTATGGTGTTTTCGATTTCGTCCTGTAATTCCCTGTATTTGGAAATCTGCCCGTCAATGAGCTGAATTTCAAGCCCTGTCGCCTGTGACAGTTCATTTGCGATATAAGCCGCCCTGTCCTCATAGCCTGATTTGACTTTTCCGTTTTCGTCAACGAGTTTCTGCAATTCATCATAAAACCTTTCAGTGACGTAAATATCGGCAAAATCGGTCTTGACCTGTTCATCGGCAGTTCTCTGCAATTCGTCCATTTTGTCAGCGTCAGCCTGAATATTATCGGCAAGCTCACGGGCTTGCTGAGTTGCCTCATTGATTTGAAGGTCGATTTTGAAATCATTTATCAAAGAGCCGACAACCGGGATATATTCAAGCGTTCCGATAAGCTTACCGCCAACATTAATAGTATTTGAAATAGCTTCCTCAAGGATACCAAATGCAGTACTTTCCCTGATTGTTTTCCATATGGCGGGCAATTTTTCAATTGTTGTTGTGATAAATTTACCTGCCCTGTCAAAAACGGGCTTTAAAATCCGCTGAACATCGGGAATTTTTTTCGTGACATACTGTACAACATCTCTTATTGCAGGATTAAGACTGTCCGAAAGGGAGATTTTCATTCCGTCAACGGCACTTCCGAGAAGCGTCATATCGCCCTGCAAATTGTCAATCATAGTGCTTGACATATCGCCTGCCGCACCGTCGCAGTTATAAATTGCATCGGCAAGAGAATTATAGTCCTCCTCGCTTGCATTGATAATTGCAAGCATACCGGAAAGGTTCTGTTTGCCGAAAATTATTCCCGCATTGCGGAGCTGTTCCGCCTGAGTAAGACCCTCCTCGGACTGTTCGAGTTCTGCAATAATGTCATCATATTCACGGAGATTTCCCTCGCTGTCGGTCAGTTCGATATTTACTCCGCCCATAGTCTCACGCAGAACATCGAGGATTTCTTTCAGCGGCTTCATATTGCCGTAAGCGTCCGTGAAAGCAGAGCCGCCCGTTGCGATTTCCTTGACAGTCCCCTCCTGCGCCTTTGCAAGCTCTTCATTTGCCTTTGACAGGTTGCTTTCAGCCTGTTCAAGGTTAATTGCAGCTCTCTGAGCATTTGCGGAGTCCTCGCCGTATTTTTCGACAGCCTGATTATATGAAATCTGAGCCTTTTCGAGCGCACGTGTTTTGTTTTCAGCCTTTTCCTGAGCCTTTTCAATGGCATCATTATCAAAAACACGCTGTGTTTCGGTAGTAATAAGACCGAGACTTTTCATAGCCTCAGTCTGCTGTTTGGTGGGCTTGACGAGGTTCACGAGGGCATTTTTGAGACTGTTGCCCGACTGTGAGCCTTTGATGCCGCTGTTAGCCATAATGCCGAGCGCAAGGCTTAAATCCTCGATACTTCCGCCCATAGTTCCGACAATGGGAGCTGCATACTGAAAGCTTTCGCCGAGCATTTCGACATTGGTATTTGAATTTGACGCAGCCGCAGCCATAACATCAACGAAATGAGCCGTATCCTCCGCAGACATTTTAAGGGCGGTCAGAGCGTCGGTAACGATATCGGAGGTTGTCGAAAGCTCCGTACCCGATGCAGCGGCAAGACTGAGAACGCCGCCGATACCGTCAAGCATTTCCTGAGCGTCCCAGCCCGCCATTGCCATATACTGAAAGGCTTCGGCGGACTCTGCGGCGGTAAACTTTGTAGTTGCGCCCATTTCCTGTGCCTTTTCGTTAAGCAGCTCCATTTCTTCGGCAGTTGCACCCGAAATCGCTCCGACGGTTGACATGGCGGCTTCAAATTCTGCGCCCGTTTTAACGGCATCTTCGGTGAACTGAAAGAGTGTTCCGCCCGCTTTTTTTGCGCCGTCAATTACAAGCTCAAAGCCTGTTTTTGCCAAATCCTTCAGCTTGTCCTTAAGCTTTGAAGCACCGTCTCCCGCATTTTCCGATTTTTTGCCGACATTTTCAAGTCCGTCGCCGAGGTCATCTGAATTGTCAGATGCATCTTTGGTTTCCCCGTTAAGCTCCTCCAGCTTTTTGTTTGCTTTTTCGAGTTCATCTGAATAATGCCCTACGGCACTTCTTGCATATTCAAGCTCACGCTGAAAAGCACGGTACTGTTCTCCTGTAATCTGCTTGTTCTGAAGCTGTTTATTGACATCTTCCTGTGCATCTTCGAGCATTTTGAGCTTGTCCTTTGCGCCGTCAAGGGCAGTTTCGAGGAGCTTTTGCTTTTGTGTCCAGAGTTCGGTCGAGTCGCCCGTAATACGGACAGCCTTTTCGACTTCCTTTATTTCGGCGGCGGCATCTTTACTTTTCTTCTCAACGTCCTTGAGAGCCTTGTCAAGACCGAGAGTATCTGCGCCAATCTGAATAGTAATACCCTTTATTTTGCTTGCCATTCTCTCAGTACTTTCCTGTCGGGTTCTTTTCTTGAATGATTGTATGCGCTTTCGAGGTAATCCCTGCCCTGCTGTGATTTCTCGCAGTTCCAGACGACAGCATCATGCAGATAACCCCAGTACTCAAAGATATTTATTTCAAGTATCTGCATGAAGTTCATGAGCGTGTAGTCCGAAACTATCTTCAAATCGGACGAATTATTTTCAAAAAACACCTTATACTCTGAATTTTGCGGAGCATAAGGTGTTTTCAGTTTGGGTCGGAATTTCTCACATCTGCAATCCATTCGGGGAGTTCCTTAACAAATCTGTGAAAATCATCGACAGTAAAATTATCAATGACAAACTCCTCCGTAATTTTGATATTTTCATCGTTATTGCTGCATATTTCGGCAACAGCGTTGAACAGCTCGGGGTCGTTTTTGGCTTTGAGAAAGCCCTTGTAATACTGCCGAACCGTAGGCGGATTTATTGTAAAAATTTTTCCGTTATCGAGCCTGAAAGTAAATTTTCTCATTATTCGCCCCCGTTGTCGTTATTTTCAGCCGTGTCGATATTTTCCTCATCGAGAATAATAAGTCTGCCGTTGTCGAAAGGTTCAGCCTCGATATTCGGTGTGACGGTGCATTCCTGACCGGGCTTGTAAGCGGCGGCAAAGCCTGCGACATTCTTTCCGAGCATGGTGTATCTGACATCGCCCTTGACGCTGTCCTTATGGACTGCACGGACGAGATAAAGCACATTGTTGACATTCGCAACGCCGCCGATGAGCGTGCGCCTTTTGTTTCCTGTAACCGAAGTTGAAGCCGTTGCGACAAGCTTTGTGATTGTATTTCCGTTCCATGTGATAAGACCGAAAGAAAAGGCGGCGGAGTCGTCGGTCATTTCACTTCTTGAAGCTTTTCCGTCATCTGATTTCACATTGTAGTAATTTGTCGTGTAGGTAATTTCGCCGCCGTCCTTTGTGCGACCGATAAGGTTCTCCTCTGTCTCGATAACGCTGTCGTCGGGAATATCGCTTACGGAAGTACCCGCAAAAACTATCATATAGACATCTACCGAACCCATAGCAATTCTGTTGATTTCCTTTTTCATAAAATCCTCCTATTTAAAATCGTCAAATTTCGCCTTTTGAGGCTTGCACTTCCGTTCACTTCGCAAAGCTCCGTTCACTCCCAGTGCAAGGGCGAAATTTTCCTCTTATTTAAAATCGTCAAATTTCGCCCTATATATACTGATAAATTGTAAAAGAATATGCTGTTATGAACATATCCTCATCACTGATATAAATATCTGCGTCCTTATGAATTTCTCTGTCGCTGAAAAGAGCTTCGATTTTCCTTTCGAGGGCTGTATTTTTCTTATCGGAATACAGTTCAACCGTGATTTCGATTTCTCTGTAAAGATTGTGACCGTCTGCGCCCTTGATTTCCGTTCCCGCCTCGTAGTAGACCATAAAGGGGAGCTTCTGCGGCTTGTCGAATTTCAGATAAGCGACAGGGATATTCAGACTTTTCAGCAGACTGTAAATTTCGTCAAGTTCCTGTAATTTCATTATTTAAAATGGGGGCAATTTTTGCAATAAGCCTTGCCTATTCACTCACTTCATTACATTACGTTCGTTCATACGGCAAGAGCAAAAATTTCCCCCAACCCCCCTTTTATAATAAATCTTCAAAGAGCTTTTCAATTTTTTTCCTCATATTTTCATCTGCGACTGAGATATGAGGAAACTTTCTTGAACGGACAGTTCCGTCATGATTAAGAGTTCCGTTTTCAAGTATATAAGTAAGAGCGCACTGTCTGCCCGTTGAATGAACAATAGCATTTATAGTACCATTTTTCTTTTCTATGCTATATTTCCAGCTCCTTTTATACCTGCCTTTTGGAGTATTTTTGTTTTTGCCCTTATAGACGGGAGCGAGACTTTTGACTTCTTCAACAGTCTCCCCGGCGATTTGGTTTACTTTATTTTCGACCTTTTCTTTCACCTCGTCGGTGAAATCCCTGCAAGCCTTTGTGAGAGCCTTTGTAAGTTCATCAGATGTCATCTTACTCACCCGCCTTGTTAAGCTGTACTGCACGGATAACAAATTCTCTGTGCAAATCGTTTGTATCCTGAATATTCTTTATATCGAAAATCTGATTTTTATAGACTATTCTCAGTTCGGAGCTTAATTTTTCGGCTATATTTCGGGAATATCTGATTTTAAAAACATACTCGTCCTCTGAATTAACCTGTGCGGCGGCGAAATATTCTTTTCCCGTATTGGTTCTGATTTCAGCCCACGGATTAAAAATCGTCTGCCATTGTCTGACCTGATTTCCGATATTGTCAAAGCCTTCAGCAAGCTGCTGAATTTCGATTTTCTTATTATAAGCCATAATTTTATTATTATTTAAGATGTTGTAATTTTCGCAGGGGGGCTTGGGGGGAGCTTCTTGACACGAGAGTGAATGGAGCGTAGTGGAGTGAACGAAGTGTCAAGGTTTCAAGTTGCTCCCCCCATTTTAAATGAAAATTTCGCCCAGACCCCCTTAATTTATCCCAGATGATTTTTGGCATAAAGACTTAGAATAGTCTGCACTGTCGGGGAGGGCTGACGGTGCGAGCTTATCGTATAGTCACGCTGTGAGAACATTTCATTGACAAGCACCATGCAGGCAGTTGAAAGCTCCTCATGCTCGTCGCATTCCTCCGCAGTAAGAGCCGTATAGCCCTGTATATAGGCTTTTGCGGCAGGAATGAGAACATTTTCGATAATATCGTCGCTGTCATTGTCGGAAATGCCGCAGTAATCCCTGACAATTTCCGCATTAAGTTCACTAATTTTCATATACAGGCTCACACTCCTTATGCCACACATTCCCCCGCCTCCAAAGGCAGGGACTATGTGTCAAGAAAAATAATTCCTAATTCCTCATTCCGAATTAATCATGATGCCGCCATTACAAGGACGGCAAGCTTCTGCTCATCGGTAACCTTTGAGTCAAATTCAAACCAGCAGTCAATGCCGACAGCGTGCTGTGTATGATAATTCTCACGGAGAATTTCAATGCCTATATCCTCACGGAAATTCACTGAAAGACCGTTGTAGTCACCATAGAGAACAGCCTTTGCGGAGGGTGCGACAGCGGGCATATTATCCGAAAGATAAACGGGCTTTCCGAGCAGAACGTAAGGAAATTCTTTCGTTACATCGGGCTGAATGAGAGGTCTGCCGTCATTATCCGTGAGGAGTTTTATTGCAGTAAAGGTCGCAGGGTTCATAGTCCAGCAGGCGTTTTTCTGGAAAGCCTGTTTTACCGAACTCTGGAGCTTTATGAGGTCGGAAAGCACAAGGGCATTCTTACTTCCTGCCGTGACGGTATTTGCGGAATTTAATGCGCCCTGTGCGGCATTTGAACCCGTTCCGGCGAGGAGTTCATGCTCAAGAAATTCGGCGACTTTTTCAGCGATTTTTCTTATCACAAAGGAAGAGACATTGACAGCAGCGTTATTCATGACGCTCTTTCCGACGAGAACGAGTGCGCCTGCAAGATAACCGCCGAGGTCAACGGAAATGAATTTTCCGCTGTCAGCGGTCAGCTCCGAAAACTCCTGTGAATATCCGACAGTAATATCATGCTTTGAATTAGCCTTAGTCCATTTTGGAAGCTTGAGTGTACCCTTGACATGATAAACATCTGCATTTGCGAGTATGGGGCATATGTCCTTAACTTCGTCAATAATTCTGTTTGCGATAGTTTCGGGGATAACAGCGGCATTGTTTGACATTGTGACATTCTGTTCACCTGCACGCATTTCCGTAATTCTGCCGTTGAGGAAATCGAGAAAAGCACGCTCCTCAATTTCCGATTTATCGGGCTGTTTATCGGCAACGGGAGCATGAAAATCGGTGATATTCTTCGCTCTTTCCTCTGCCCTGATAGTCTTGTCGAGGGCTTTTATCTCGTTCTCAAGCTCCTCAAAGGTCTTGTTCTCGTCCTCGGTGAAGGCTCTGTCCTCGGTTCTGATGCTGTCAAACATGGCAGAGAGCTTCGCCTTCAAAGCTGTTCTCTTTTCGATAAGTTTCTTCATAAATTCTTAATCCTTTCTTCATATTCTGAATAGTCATGATGTTTTCTGAAAGCGGGAGCGATGCCGAGCGAACGTATTTCAATTTCACGGACATTTTCCGCACGGTATTCGACAGAAGTCGCAGAATAGCAAGGAATTTTGTCCTTGATAAGCGAAATATGGTCGAGAGTAAAATCCTTTACATGGCGTATCGGCAGACCCTCCGCACGCTGTTCAAGCTCGTCTGAAACGTTGTACATTCCGAACGACCAGCCCCTTATTTTGCCCTTTTCAGCCATTTCGATAACAGTCGGGTCACTTATCAGGACATCGGCATGGAGTCCGATAGCGTCCTCATGAAGCTCAAGCGTGCCGTCATTGGTGCTTGCATAGACGTGACCGCTGTCGTGGTCGATTTCGACGGTAATATTTCCGCCCTTGCTGAGAGCCTTTTCAAAAGCCCTCTCCTCGATAGTCTCAATGACCTTTCCGTGAGGGGTAGTTATGGGCTTTGAGAACTTCCCCGTAACATTGACATAGCCCGAAATATGCAGTCCGTCAGCCCTTTTTTCCATATGCATTTTATCACCTCTTTCTGTTTTGGGGTATGAAAAAACCGCTTGTTACAGCGGTTGTTGACATATTTTATTTTTTGTGATAAAATTTCAATAATATCACTTGAAAGGGGGGTGATATTATGAAAATCAAAGATTTTGAATTTGCAACTAACAGTTTGAACTATTCCGCAATTGAGGATTGCATATGTAACCATTGTGAAATTGGATATGCTGACACATCTGTGGGTATCCCTGCCGTTTTTGAAATTGGCAGGTATTACAATATATATATTTCTGCCCAAAATGGAAATATGTCATGCCACATAGTTGCCTACAAAAATTCAGAATCAGAAAGTGAATATAAATATTCATTTCAAGTTTCATGCGTTGACGTAAAACGCAAAAAATAATTTAATCTGTTTTTTCGCTGTCTGATATGAGATGCAAATGTTTTTCAAGGGTTGCATCTATATATTCGGACAGCGATTTTTTCAGCCATTCGGCATAAGATTTAAGCCTTTCCTCGACATCATCATCTGAACGGACAGCCCAAGTTGTTTCATGAAAAAATTGGTTATCAATTTCAGAAAAAGCCTGAATACCGGAATGCTTTATGAAATCCTTGTTGTTTTTCATATGCTCACCTCTATCATTCAATCAATTATTTCGATATTTTTTATATCTGATTGATACAAAAAGATACCTCCTTTTTGTTTTGGGTCAATACAAATGCCTATTCCATCTTCTTCGGGTTCAATATTGTCAGTTGCATCTGAAAACATATCCACAACGCCCTCATAAATTTTACCGTCAGTACATTCTATATGTACTTTGTTTCCAACAAATTTTTCAAGCTCTATCACTATTAATCCTCCCGCTATTTATTTTCCTTTGGGGTATATGATGCAAGATGTGTTCTGTTTTTTGAATAATGTGCGGTTACATATGAAGTATTCGCTTTTACTTTTGTATCGTAAGCAACATTATCTTCAAACTTTAAAACTTCCTTCACTCCGCCTTTATTGTCAAAATATATATCACCAGTAGTGGCATTCTTATTCAAAAAGCTCTGTAAATCAGATTGAGGAACATTAAAATAGCTTTTTTCAACACCTCTTTCCAAAAAAGCATTGTATTCATACGTTCCTTTATAATGACGATTTTGTACATCTGTATTTATATCAAGAGAAACATCACCATTGTTAATCATTTCCTGTAAACGCTTTTTATTATCTGCTTTAATTATATCACCTTTCTCCGATTTGTCAAGTCCTTTTTCAGCTTTTGCACCGCCCGAAGAACCGCCTCCGCCCGTGCTTGTACTTCCTGCAAAATAACCGTGTTCGCCCTTAATCCACTGACGACCACGCATTTCAGTTTCAGCCCTTTCCTCACCCGTGAGGAGATTTTTTGACTGCCCCGTATTCGGAGTAAAGACCTCCATAGTTTCGGGATTTATGAGTACATCGGAGAGATTGAGCGTCAGAAAGTTGAAGCCAAGCGGCTGGAAATCCTCTTCACAGCGAATTTCGTCAATCTGGAGGATATTGTTGCGCCGTGCAATTTCGTAAGCCTGATAGCGTTCGAGGATATTTCCACGGGTCAGCTCCTTTGTGTCGAAAGCAAAATAAAAGCCCTGCTCCTTTTCGGTTTCGAGGAGCAGAACCCTGTCGAGTTCGGTTTCAATCTGATTGAGGAATGATATAACTGCGGATATGAATTTTTTATTGTCGTCATCGCTTGCGCCGCCGTCGATAATCGTGTGCGGAAAGCCGAAAAGTTTGCATATTTCGATAGAATTTGTCTTTTTGTTCTCGTTCATCTGCAATTCTGCGGCAGTCGAAGAAATCGGCTCAAATTCCACACCGTCATTGAGGACGAGAATTTTCTCCCGTGTTTCCTTGTTGTCGTAAACTTTGCGGTAGCCCTCTTTAATGGTCTTTATTGCCTCGGCTGAAAGTCTGTTTTTTGATTTGAGGAATCCGGGCTTGCAGCCGCCGCTGGAGTTCATCATATTTTCGAGGATAAGCGAATTGTATGCCGCCGAAAGCACCGAGGAATTTTCCTGCTGTAAAGGAATATTCGTGCAGCCGTCACGGGTTTTCCGCAGGAGCTTTATGAATTTGAGAGCTTGTGTTCATAGAAGAAATATGGTATAATAAGAACTATGAAAAAGGAATACAAAGCAACAAATTACGAAAGTGATTTGACAGACAAGCAGTGGGAAGAAATCGAGCTGTTCTTTCCGTCAGGAAACAAGAGCA
>JAFUXL010000025.1 GCA_017470905.1 Ruminococcus sp.
CACAAATTTCCTTGTGAATCTTCTTTCTGCTTTGGCAGCTTATTCCTTTTTGCCTAAAAAGCCTTCTATTTCTTCGGTTTCTGATACATCCAAGGGCATTTTGTGCCTTGTTGACTGATTTTTTCTGTCGAATTCACGTTAGATACGGTCAAAAATCTGTTTTTCAATACAATACTTCTTAACAAGAAGTGTAAGTATATCGGCAGCAGATACGTCTGATTCAGCATGGATATAGGTACCCATGAATTCTCTGTAAACTTCATTGACGGCGTTGAATACAGCCTTATCAGCATTTCCAAGAGCTTCTGTTATAGCTTCAGGAGTTACTGAACTGCTCAGACTGGTATCAGCAAGATAATGCTCATAACGCTCTTTATGCGTTTCAAATGTATTGATACAAAAGCTGACAGCTTGCTTATACTGCGTAGTAAGCTCATCGAATACATCAGCGGATAGACCGTGCTGAGCAAGTGCCTTCTTTGCAGCTGCAAGTACTTCGCTGTTGAGATTGAAGTGGCGCATACCGTTCAGAACGATAACAAGGTTTTTATGAAGATCATACCTTATCTCTTCTCCGATAAACCTGTCAGCAGCAGAAATATTGTTAAGAACTACCTGACGAAGCTCTTCATCATGACCAGACAGCAGCGATGCCAGTGCTACGGATAAGTGAGATTTACCGGTACCATAGCCTGCGATCGTCATGCAGAAACGGTTACTTTCTGTTTCAGAAGCTCTTTTCACAAGCTTCATAGCATAAGTCGCCGTATCATTTAATTTGTAACTGGTATTTTGCCATTCCTGTCCGCTTACTCCGTGATACTTTGGTTCGTGAAAAACATAGCTGTCTGCTATTGCTGTAACTTTGTCAGTATCATAAAACCAATTAGCTTGGACAGCACCACCAAAATACTTATCCTTATTAAATTTCAGTATATCCTGGATCTTCATAATATCACCTGTTAATTCAACAATTCATATAGGTGCGGCAGAACATCAGCTGTATCCGCATTTTTTATAACAGTATACGGACGAAGCTGCTTGTTCAATCTTATCAGCTGTTTTCCTTCCATTTGTTCAAGAGCAAACAACATTTCGTCCTCATCAAAACCAAAGTGCTTGTTCCATTTCATACCTATTATCTGATCTGCTGTTATTTCCTGTGTTTCAGGGTATTTCTTGTCCCATGTGCTGAAAAGAGCATAAGCGTAAACATAAAGTCTTTCATCCTTATGGTATGAGCTGTTTATGCGTATACCTTCAGAAAAATCAAGCAGATCAAGCAGTGCAAAAAATCCGTCATCACTGTATGTCTTTCTGAGTGCTCCTAAATCTGTTTTTACCATAAAGAAGTCATTGTATTTCTTTTTCATAGCTTCTTTTCTCATGGTTTCATCGAGCATTAATGGTAATCCGTTATAAATAAATGACCACAGGTAGGCACCGTTATCCTCGTCGCATATATTATAATGGCATATAAGCTTTAAAATATCTTCAAACAGGTATTTGTCATTTTCAAGAACTGATTTACCAAGGTCTGTCAGTTCAAGAGTATACTTACCTTTGGTAAGTCAACTTGTAAAAAACCCCTTTTGAAGAAAAAGTGTCGAGGTCTACTAACGCAGAATAGCCATTTTCGAGCTATGTTTTGGGGACGTTTTTACGAGATTTTAGACTTTTTTGACAGGCTGGGAGCGGCATTAAGAGATGCCGCTCCTTGATTTTTAAATATCCTGCAAATCAGCCGCCGGAATATCGTTCTCGATATTGTCACGGGCAAGGTCGTTGTCGATGACGGGATATGCCGATGACATGGGAATTTCCTCGGAATACGACTTATTGTGCCATACCTTCTGCGATGTTCCCGAAGTTCCTGCAATAACAGGGTTCACACGGGCTTTGCCGTGCTTGGCTTTTCCCTGTATTTCGGGAACGGGCTGCTGTCCGTCATGGGGCTTTTCATTAGTATAATCGGGTCTTTTCATGCCTGGTTTAGCCATTTGTATCACCTCGTTATAATTATGTGCAGACGCAGCCGTCTTATTCTCATGAGATACAGAGAATAATTTACATGATTTAATATAAAATCTGCGTTACAGAAAAAAATGAACCCTTTTTCGTTCATCGGCATATAATCTCTTCGGGAGGTAATTTGCCATGAACAGAATTAATTGCAATGAAAATATTTTTATACAAAGAAAGCCGCAGGCAGCAGCCGTATTGGAAGGAAGCGAAAAATATCCCGATATACACGGAGTTGTAAGGTTTTACAACATGAGAAACGGTACTCTTGTATATGCTGATGTAAACGGACTGCCGCACACTGCGGACAAATGCAGTCAGGAGATATTCGGATTTCACATTCATGACGGAGAATTATGCAGCGGAAACGACAAAGACCCTTTTGCATATGCAGGAATGCATTTAAACACGGATAATTGCGTACACCCGTTTCACACGGGCGATATGCCGCCGCTTTTCGGAAACAGCGGCAAAGCCGTATCCATATTTCTGACAAACAGATTTTCTGCTGATGAAGTAATCAGAAAGACGGTAATAATTCACGGAAGCCCCGATGATTTCACAACTCAGCCAAGCGGAAATTCGGGAGAAAAAATAGCCTGCGGCATAATCGGAGCAGTGCGCAGAAGATGAGTTAATCCGCATCAAATCCCCACATATTATCTGCCGCATTCATAAGTGCCTTGATTTTGTCGTATTGTTCGGAAATCATTTTTTCATATTTTTCAATTTCCTCGTCCGACTGGTTTTCAAATGGAATTAAATTCAAAGATTTGTCGATATACATTTGATAACCAACAGAGCCGCAGATTATATCTGCTCCGTACACTGTTTCTCCGTTGATTTGCGGCCATATGAACATAACCACATACGGTGTAATATCATACTCCGGATTTCCGTTTTCATCAATGTAAATATCGTGTTTCTGTTTATTGACGGGGGATATGCTGATAAATCCGCCCTCAAAACTGAGATATTCGGGCATTTTTACCATGTATGAAAACTGTGCGTCTTCTGTGCGGAACTGTGTACCTTTTCCAATGCCACTCGGCTGCATATTGCTGCAAAGTTTATCATACGGACGGTATTTCAAAAAATACCACGATACATTCCATATTCCGAAAATTACAAGAAATACACACAGAACAGCCGACATAATTTTTGTGATTTTACTGCTTTTCAATTTCTTGTTGATTTTTTTGAAGGTTTCCGCCTCGCTCGGTTCGGATTGCTTTCTGACTGTCGGTATATCAAGCTGTCCGTAAATCTCACGGCATTCTTCACAGGTCTGAAGATGTTCTTCAACAAGCATTATGCTGTCCTCGGAGCATAAGCCCTCATTGTACAGCGGCATTAAATCCTGTATCACTCCGCACGGAATTTCATTCTGTGGTTTCATAAAAGACCCTCCTCCTTAAGCATTTGTACAAGCTTCTTTTTTGCACGGTAATATGTAACTCCCGCCCAGTTTTCATTCTTGCCGAACACGCTTCCGATGTCGGAAAATTTCAGCTCGGCAAATACACGCAGTGTAAATACCTCACGATACGGTTCTTGGAGGCTGTGCAGAAGATGATGTATTTTCATTGCGGTTTCAGCGTCTGTTATTTTTTCTTCAATGCTGTCCTGCTCAGAAAATTCCTGTAGGGTATCAAGCGGAATATTTTTATTTTCCGAACGTTTGAGATAATCATAGTAAAGATTTTTTGCAATCGTGCAGAGCCATGTTTTTACGGAACAGTCTCCGTTGAATTTATCGGCATTTGTTATGGCTTTCAGCATTGTATCCTGCAAAATATCCTTTGCAAGATGTTCGTTGCCGCACATTTTAAGTATGAATGTATACAGATATGAGCCGTATTTTTCATAAATCTCATGAAATTCTTTGTTCATCTTCTCACCCCCTCACATAATTAGACGAGCAAGCTTGATTTTTATTACAGCGAATAAAATATAAAAACTCCGCAGCTGAATTGCAGTATCGGCATTCAGGTGCGGAGCCTATGCTGTTCACTTTTTTGATTTAATTTCGGCGGCTTTCTTTTGAAGCGCAATATACCCTTCGTTCACATCAGAAATATCCGCCACTGTTTTCTCCATAGGACATATATCCGTACCTTGACGGTTGATAATGCGTCCGGCAAGGGTATCATATGTACATGGGATACCGTGTGATTTCAGATAATCCCTGCCGCTTGCGGACATTGTGTTTCCATGCACACAAACAATCCCGGCTATGACGAACAGCATTGCTGCCGCCTTGCCGACAATCAAATCCGCCGCCGCATATCCGTTCAGGTCTTTGCCCTCTGCTATGAATTTCATCATAGGAGAAATGCCCCTGCCGTCATCTGTAATAATCCTGCCGTCTTTGCATAAGCAAATTGAATGTCCTGCCAGATTTGCTTTTGCAAGCTCAATATCAGTCATTGTCTTTCACCATAAGCTTTTTCAGTCCGATAATTATAACAGGAACAAGAACCGCCTGTACGGCAAGCCCGATAAATCCCGTCTGAATTTGCTGCCAGATTACAGCAGCGGTAAACTGCGTCATGCTCTGTGTCAGTGCGATAAGTCCGAGGAATGCGGCTCTTCCTGTAACCTGTGCAAGAATTACGGCAGGAAATGCCCATAAGCCATTTTTTGTGATTTTATTTGTAAACATACCCGATACTAAAGCAAATACTGCAAGTTCAGCCATCATAAACGGCAGACGTGCCGCCACAGGCATGGGATTTCCAAATGCAGATGTAATGATAAAGCTGACAAGAGGCGAGAGCATACCGACAGCAAGTCCCCATTTTGCACCGAGCAGACAGCCGCCGACAAGCACGGGCAGATACATCGGCAGCCACTGTACACCTCCGGGTGCGCCGAGTGCCAGATGTACAAGCTGCGGAAGAATGACAGCCATTGCAACCAGTCCTGCGGATATAAGAGTTTTGTATGCGATTTTCCTGCCAAAAGATACGTTTCTGTAAGTAAGTGCGTTTTCAAACATAATATTTTCTCCTTAATTAATTGATAAATCAGTGGTCAAAACGGGCAGATACCTGTTTCAGATATTCAATAACAGTCAGGTGCTGAGGGCAGATTCTTTCACACTGACCGCATTCGATGCAGTCACAGGCTTTTCCGTGATTTTCCGCCGTAACATCGTATTTCGTAAAGCTGACCGTCCAGCCCTTATGCTCCATATCCTCACGCATAATGTCATTATAGAGCGAAAAATACTGCGGAATAGCAATATTCATCGGACAGCCGCCTGTGCAGTAGGCACAGCCTGTACACGGAACTGCGATTTGCGCATTAATAATGTCGGCAACTTTAAAACAAAGCTTGTTCTCTTCATCTGTCAGCGGCTTGAAATTCTCCATATATGCAGTGTTGTCCTCAACCTGACGGAGAGTACTCATGCCTGACAGTACAACTATTACATTCGGAAGAGAGGCGGCAAAGCGGATTGCCCAGCTTGGAACAGACATTTCAGGCTCGGCATCATGCAGAAGCTTTTCCGCTTCGGCAGGAACCTTTGCAAGTGAACCGCCCTTTACAGGCTCCATAACAATGACGGGCTTATTGTGCCTCAGACAGACCTCATAGCATTTTCGGCTCTGTATCCATTCACTTTCCCAGTCAAGATAATTAATCTGTAACTGCACAAATTCCATTTCCGGGTGCTTTGTCAGAACCTCGTCAAGAAGCTCGGCGGTATCGTGGAACGAAAAGCCGATATGCTTTACAAGACCTTTTTCCTTTTTGTCTGCAATCCAGCGGAAACAGTCAAATTTCTCGAATTTTTCAAAGCTTGCCTCTTCAATGTCATGCAGCAGATAGAAATCGAAAAATCCTGCGCCGGTCTTTTCGAGCTGCGAACTGAACACCTTGTCACGTTCCTCCAATGAATTGAAAAATCCTGAATGAAGCTTTGTGGCGAGAGTATAGCTGTCTCTGGGGTGTCTGTCAACAAGTGCCGTCTTGGCGGCGTTTTCGCTTGCAAATCCGCTGTACATCCATGCGGTGTCGAAATAGGTAAAACCTCTTTCGATGAAAAGGTCAACCATTTGCTTTAATTGCTCCATGTCAATTGCTGTCGGGTCGGACGGGTCAAGTGTGGGCAGACGCATGAGACCGAATCCGAGTTTTTTTATGTCGGTTTCAAAAAAATTGCCCATAAGATACCTCCTTAAAATTATTCATATGGTTCGATGCCGTGCCTGCCGGGACTAAGGACAGTCCGCAAAAACAGCACCGCAACCCTATTATATCATAGATTTTGGGAAAAATCAATATTAATTTCAAAGATATATGATAAGTTTTTTATTATTTATGTAATGATGTTTCAGTGTAAAAATAACGAACAAAGATTCTAAACGCCGCAGGCAGACCGAATACACAAAAAATAATTATAGTGCAAAACCCGTTGACATTATGACGTAAATATGATATAATTCTGACAGGTGATAGCAATGAGCAATTTTGTATACAGCGGTGCAAAATGGGTATGCTCCATGGGCGGAAACGGTATCCTGCGCTCCGACTCAAAGGTCTGCATATCGGGAAAGGGTATTCTTACGGAATTTGCCGTTCCGTGTCCTACGGGCGGAGTTTGTATGCTGAATAACAATATCCCGTGCGCACCGAAATCGCCTTCGTGGAATAAAGTCACACTCTCGCAGAGTGTCTCGTGCGAAAATAAAAAAGCTCTTCTTTCTTCCTCGACATTCACCTGTTCGGGAACGGGCATGGGGAAAATACTGCCCCAGCCGTGCAAAGCCGACAATATGCCGATGCTTTCCGCAAATACGGATATTTCTGCGAAAATCTCCCCTGAAACGGACGATAAGCCATCGAATAATAAAATCATACAGCCCGATAAGTCCGAAAATGCGGATAATCCGAAAAATATAAACAGCATGACCGATATTGCAGAGAAAAATATCCCCTCCGCATCGGATATGAGGAAAAATCACCTTTGCAGCGGAAAATGCCCGAAGGAATTTGAAAAAAACTGCAAATTCCGCACTGCCTCCTGTGAGACCTTAATTCACCCGAACAGCTCCGAAAGACTCGGCAATAATACAAATTCCGATGCGGCAAGGGAATTGTTCAATTCGTTCAGATACGGTCTTACGGTTGATTATCACGTTGCCCCGACCGCTGCGGCACACCATATAGTCCCCGGAAATGAATGTCTCGCCAGATATAAGCTGCTCGTCAGACTTGCGAATTTTTTTGACTATGATGTGAACTGCGCCGAAAACGGCATAAACCTGCCGACCTTTTCGGGTGCGTTCATTCAGGAAAATGAAAAACCGAGGACGTATTATTATTTCATGTCAAAGATAACCGCCGAAATCCCCGAAAACGAATTTTCAGGTTCGCAGCTGCATATCGGGCAGCATACGTATGAACTGCGCAGACTGAAAAAACTCCACCCCGAATATTCCGTGTGCATGACATATGAGCAGATTGTCAGGAATATGCTCTCGAAGCTTGAAAACCACTATATCGACACATCGGACGGAAAATGCTTTATGCAGAATACAGAGAAAGAAAAACAGTCTTTCTTTTCCGCCATGAACAGGATAAGCAGTGATATACGCAGAAAAATAAAACTCTTTCCGCAGGGAAAGCGCACATTAAGCGTTAAAAATCTTCCCGTCTGCGTTTCCTTTCCGTCACTGCTCTACGATTTGGGCATAACCGAGGAGGAATACGGACTTATAAGCAAATAACCGGAATATTTATCTCAATGCGGCGGCGGAGATATATAAAATACATAAAACAGGTGATGAATTTTGAAATATTACTACATGATTGCTGATAATATTGCCGATACGGATTATATATTTCTCGACAGCGAAAAAGTCCCCGATGACCTGAAATACGGCTGCCGCAGGAGTGAATTTCAATATATCCCGAAGGATTTATCCGTACTCGAAGCGGATATTTCGTGCGGCGGCAGACTTCCCGATTTCATGTATGACCCGGAAAATTATATTCCTCTCATATCGGACAGGCTTAAAAATCTTTTTGACGATATGGACATAAGAAATCTTTTTTACAGGAGAGTAAAAATTATCAAAAAAGGCGAAAGCTTTTCCGAAAGCTACTGGCTCGCCGTGCCGCCGAGAATTGACTGCATTGATTACGAAAAAAGCGTGATTGATGAGTTGTTCAACGAAACCGAAATACTCGCAATAGACGAATATAAAACGGGAAATTACGAGATATTCAAGGTATCGGGAGCTGCCGACAGCCAGATAATAGTTACGGAAAAGCTTAAAAATACAGTCGAAAAATACGGCTTTACAGAGGGCTTTGTATTCTTTGACGATGAAAATCTTATATAGGAGCGTGTTAAAATGTCAGATTATATCAGACAGTCAAGCAAAACCATACTGTTTGAAGAATTTAGCAGAGCCGACGGTGTGCCGAGGCTTGATTTTATACTGCGTGGCGATGATGACATCGACCACGAGAATGTAAAGAAAATGCTCACAGTCCACACCTTTGAGGAATTTATGGAGAAATTCGACCCGAAATATTATGAATATACCGATATGTACAGGGACGAGGCAACAGGGGAGGAGGTACCGCATTTCGGTTATACAATCGACAGACCCTCCAATATGAACGGTGTGAGCGAAAAATGTCTTGCAGACCAGCCCTTTTATAAAGCTGTCATGAAAATCTATGAGGACAAGGGCATGAGCGGCAAAAATGACATGGATTTCGCCTTTGATGAAATTACAAGCCGTGTCTATGACCCCTCAAAGGCTATGAAGGATGCGCAGGATATAAGGGCATCTCTTGCGTATAATTACGGCGAATATCAGAAACTTCAGGATAACGGAGGAAATGCCGAGGATAAGAATTACTATGCAAAAGAGATTAAAAAGCTTGAGAAAAGAATTGTCAGCGACTATCTCTCCGTAAGTCAGTTTAATCTTCTGCCCCTTGCGATAAAGGATACCGAGGACAGGATAGAAAGAGCAGGCGGCGGCGAAAATATCTCCGAAAGCGGCACGGAAATATCGTACAGGAGACTGAAAAGCATAACATTCGGTTCGGACGGCTCACCGAGCTATAATTACTATGAAAAATCCGAAAACGATACCCTTATGATTGAAACCTCCGCAGACGGCGGAGTAAAATCCCTGCCGTATGTAATATCGAACCTTTTCGATGCCGCTGCCGAAAAACAGAAAAATAAGCTTGTAATTCTCGATGATGCAGGCAGCACCAAACTTATGAAAAATATGATAATATCCGTATTCGGCGGAAAAAGTCCCGAAGAAGAGGATATACCCGTCAGTCAGCTTAAATCCAATCTTGAAAGCTACAAGCTTATGTACAGAGCATCGCAGCAGAGCTTTGCAAGGGGAGTGGTTTCGCTCGTTGAAAAGATACTCAATGTAAAGGCTCTTTTCGACAATGCAGGCGGAAAAGCCGATATTATCGTTTCAAACTGCAAAATTGACGCTCTTGCCGAAAACGAAAAATTCAGGAAATTCATAACGGAAGAGGGCAACAACTACACCAACGAGAGAATATGGTTTTCAGTCATACCCTCCGTTTATCATTCCGAATTTGTCGAAATTGAGGGCATTGAGGAAGAAATTTCGGTTGATGACAATGTATTTGACGATGATATATTCGGCGATGACGATGAGGAAAACACATCGTCAGACAAGGGCGCATTTCAGCTTGTTCCTTTTTCATCGCTCAAATCAGCCCTTAAACTGCTCGGAGAAAGCGATATTATCACGTTTTTCAATTTCAAGGGCTGTGATGCCACCGCAAAAGTAAATGCCGGGATTGTCAGAGCCTACAAGAGAGAAACGGAAAGCATATCCAACAGCGAATACGGAAGATATTCTGTTTTCTGCTATCCCAATTTCACCGTTCTCCCCAAAAGGAACACCACTGTAACAATCGGAAACGATACGATAAAGCTCCCGGCAGTCTATGCGGATGCATCATACATAGCCTGCGGACTTGCGATACAGAGCCAGAATATCGACATTCTCAAGCAAAAGGGCTTCAATATCAATACGGGACTTAGCCAGCCTGTGAGATTTGACTTTGAAAGGGAATTTGTCACGAAATATTCCGACAGACCGCAGCTCTCTCAGGTTTTCCATACAAATATGAACAGGTCAAAGGTTATGCCCTGGAACAGCGAGACAAAGCAGGAGGTTCTCAAGGACGGCGGTTTCGGCTTCTGTTTCTGCACCGATGAAAAATATTATGACTATATGGGCAGAAAGGGCATAAAACAGGAAAACGCATATGTCCTCAAAGCAAGGACTCTCGGAAAAGACGGCGTTAAGGACGAGACAGGAAACGAAACGGGCGAAAAAAGATACCGTCCGCTTTTCAAATCAATGGTGAACGTGTACTTTGAAAAACTCAAAAAAATGCTCAGTTCCTCACAGATAAAGGAAGAGTGCAAGAAATATATGAATACCGCAAAGGACTGCATAAACAATGTGGTTTTCTCATCAAGGTACAGCGACATCAAAACTGATGAAGTTATCGAATGCAGTGTGAGGGCTGTATCTATTTCATACGACAGTGATTTTGACGAGGTTGACCTCACCGTTGAGGAAAATTAACAAATAGAATATCCCCAGCCTGCTGAGGAGGAATGAGGAAATTTTTGCCCTTGCCGTGCGAACGAACGAAGCTTTGCGGAGAGAGTGAGCAGGCAAGCAGCAAAAGGCAAAAATTTACGATTTAAAATAAGAGGAAAGTTTGCGCCCTTGTCATGAGAGAGAACGGAGCTTTGCGGAGTGAACGGAATGACAAGCCTTTAAAGGCGCAAACTTTACGATTTAAAATGGAGGCAATTATGTATTACGAAGTAAAAATATCATCGGAAACGGGAAAGGAAATCGTTTTTGACTGCAAAAGCGGCAGCAAGCTCAACAATGCTTTCAGAAACCTCAGCATAAAAAGCGATACCCCTGCATTAAACGTCAAAAACCGTGCCTCGAATGTACTCGTAAGAATACATTTTGAAATGGAAATAATCCCCCAGACAAAGGATAAATGCAGGGACCTTATGGAATGGTCGCTCATCTCGTCGGGAGAGGAAGTCTACAGGACAATCACTGTGAATGTAATGGACTCCAAGTCCGTCCCCATGAGGTCGTATAAAATCAATGAGGTTTTCGTTGAGGACTATGAGGAAAAATTCGTCATAGGCGAGGGCAGCGAAGATGATGAAAGAACGGATTACGGATATTTCGTCCTCGATTTGATACAGGCATCGGGCGAAACCGAAAACATAAAGCAGGACGTTGATTTGATATGAATTATTCTCCCTCCGCTTTCGGGCGGAGGGAATAATATGCGGAAAGGCGGCGGACTTATGATAAGAATATCGGGCTTTGAAAACTGCCTGCTGAATGATTTTTCCCTCGTGAAAAGGGCAAACTGTCATTCGGAATGTACCTTTAAGGTGATACTCCCGTATGACAGCAGTCTGTCGGACAAAATAAACTCGGAAATAAGCATAGACAACGGAGGGGAATATATATTTTTCGGCTATATAGACGAAATTTCGGCTGATAATAATTTCGCAGGCACGGTGACTGTTTTTCATGCCGTGTCGTATTCAAAAAAATCCGATATAAAGCCCATGAAAAGGATTTTCCAGAACCCCGAAAAAACTCTCGGCTCGGTGATGAATATAGTCTCGGACAAGGGCGGATATAAAACGGACTGCACCTGCGGCGAAAAATTTGAAATGCCCGTAATCCAGAACGGCGAAACCGATTTTCGGTTCATGGTGCGCCTTTCCGAAGAAAAAAATCTCCGCCTTTATGTCTGCGACAGCATAAAAAGCGGAGATATACATTTTATCGCCGATAAATATACGGATAAATCCGCAGCCGATATAAACTCAGTACCCGAAAGACTGAATTTTCTAAGCGTATGCGACCCTAAAAACGGCGAAAATTATACTGTCAAAAAAATAACGCTCTCCGGACAATATATCGAAATCGGCAGAAAAGTAAAATTCGGGGGCGAAACGGGATATGTCGTGCAGATGCGCATATATATGGAGGATTTTGCCTTTCATTACGAATATTTAATCTATCCCGAAAACAGACAGCCCGAATTTGAAATGCCCATGCTCCCCGAATATATCCTCATGAAAGCCGTGACCACCGAAAACGACTCGCAAAGTTCCGCTCATTCGGGAATGATAAAGGTCAGATTTGAATGTGATTATGACGACCCCGAACCCGATTGCCCTGTGTGGATACCCTATATCACTCCGTATTCATCGGAAAGGGGAGGAATTGTATTCATGCCCGAAAAGGACGACACGGTATATGTAACATACAGCTCCGGAACGATTTATGCCTCGGAATATTTCGGCGAAAAGCCCCTTGACGGGAAATTCAGGGATTTTGACAAGAAATATATAAGCTTGTATAATAAGATTATAACATTTTCCGAGGAACAACTCGAAATACGTTCCGATGAAAATACAATTTCGCTGACAAAGGACAGTATAAGTCTCAATTCAGGTGATACCTCTGTTGAGCTTAACTCAAAAGGCATAACATTCAAAGTAAAGGACTGCGTTTTCAAAATGGACGAAAAATCCGCAAGGCTCGATACGGGAGACAGCAAGCTGAATATCGGCAGCGATATGACCGCAGAAAGCAATAATGTGAAAATCAGCGGCAGCGGCAATATATCCGTCAAATCAGGAAAGGAAGTCCTGATAAGCGGAACCAAAATACATCTGAAATGAGGTTATCTTATGGCATACAGCCCTGATATTGAAAAAATCAGAACCGACCTTGAAAACGAAATGGAAAGGCTTGTGCGGGAAAGCGATGTAAACAGCAGGGAAACCAAAATCCTCCTCGAAAAGCTTTTCGGAAAATTAAGCGAATATAATAGTGAAAAAATTCAGCGACTGCATGAGGAGGCTGAAAATCAGATATTTTCACGGGAATATAATACAAAATTCCGCAGAATATATACTGCCCTCGCCGATAATAAAATTCTCGATATGATTGGAAATTTCTTTCCCGTTGCAGACCCGTCGCTTAAATTCGACATCGACAGGGGAGAGGTGAAACAGAAGGATTTCATAGGAGTATTCTTCAGCTGTTCGTATGATGAATTTATAAAATATACCGACAGCGGAACGTATGACAGGTACTACGATATATCTGTAGACGGCAGGGATACGAAGTGTTCGTTCAGGGTAAATTATTCGTTTACTGCGGCGGAAAAATTTCTTGCTATGGCGGCGGAGCAGTACGGTTTTGATTTTCCGCTGATATATTCGCCCTTTTCAAGACGCTTTGCTGAGCTTATAATACATGATGACGATATTGACAAATCAAAGATTAAAAGCATAGATTATAAATCGCTGTCCGAGGTCATAGAGGCGGATACTCTCACGCACACCCTCGTGTGGAATGTAAAAATCACCGAAAGAACTGTTCCGCCGCTGAAAGACAATGCCGATTTGCCGCAGGACAGTCTTGTATCATGTGAGAGGATTATCCCCTCAAAGGAATATGTATTCAAAAGCATTTACAAATGTCAGGAAAACGAATATATCATATTCGACGGCATTGATGCCGATAATACAGCCGTAACACGCAGAAAAGGCAAGAATGAAATATATGTCGTATATGATGCGCAGCAGAAAATAAATCCCGTCAGAAAGCTTTTAATATCCGAACCCGATGAGACAGAGCTTTCAAAATTCGGCATGAGCTTTGTGAATTATTTCAGCCCGTGTATTTTCAATAAAATACGTGTGAATACCTGTGCGGATATATTATATGTCACAGGCTGTTTCAACAATAATCCTTTCGGCGTGTCGGTAAGCGAGGATATAACCGTACTGCGTGACAATATCCCCGAAAATACAATCAGCGCATATAATCAGCCGCACAGATATTATAAATATCTGCCTTTCGGGAATTATACGCAGAATAAACACAGAGGCATACCGGAGAGCAGGGGAGTGTGCTGTGTTCTGAAATTCTCAGGATACAGCATATTTGCAGAGGATTATGCAAGATATGTGCTTGAATATCTCAACGAAAAATACCCCGAATTTTACTGGGTCGGCGAATGGAGCAGGAAATGAGCTATATATGGGAAAATTACAGCGGCAGCAGGAAATTTGCCGTTTCGGAAAAAAATGTAAATTTCTGTTATGAAACATATCCCTGTGATGAAAATACATATTCCGTGAATACGGATATACGCTTTTCCGATATTTTCGGAGATGAACTTCCCTCAAACGAAAACAGCAGTGAAATATGCGGTCTTGTCATACATTATCTTGCGCATACGGATATTGTATGCGGAGCTGTTTCGGTTTCGCTCTGTGATAACATATATATGTGCGATATAAAAAACGGAAAATACGGAAGTGAAATACGCAGAAGATTTGAACTGCTTGATAATGCCGACAAAAACCTTTTTCTGCGGTATATGCATAAATATCACATCTCATGCGGAAGAAAGGATTATTTCGACAGGGTTTTCTTTGAGATGTTCGGCAAAAAAAACAACACTTTCAGGGAAAATGTTCACTATGACCCCGATTATACGGAAAATTCCGCAGAAATATACTATCAGCCCTCAAAGGATATATATTATTACTACTGTGGAGCAGACGGAACGGACGAATATAATACAAACAGATTTGAACTCGCAAGAATGCTCTTCGCAGACTGCACAAAAAATATTATACCCGTATGGGGAAAATTTTGTTTCGGAATAATAGGCGAAAATAACCATGCCGCCGCTCCTGTTGTCGGACGGATAAAAATTATCTCGGAATGAGCGTTCTGCCGTAATTATAACCTTTGGCTATATCAAATTATGAAAAAAATGTATGGTATTTCCGATTGACAAAAAAGCGGTTTTGTTGTAAAATATTCATAGTATATCTATTATTTTAGTATGCAAACAGGGAGGATTTCTGATATGGCAGCAGATTATGCAACACTTAAAAAGGGCGGTTTCATGCGCCAGAAACAAAAAAACTGCTTTTCACTGCGACTGAGGGTAGTAGGCGGAAACGTTACGGCTGTACAGCTTGCAAAGATAGCAGAGGTTGCGGAAAAATACGGAGACGGTCATGTTCATCTCACTTCAAGGCAGAGCGTTGAAATACCCTTTATAAAGCTTGAACAGATTGACGAGGTAAAATCCGCACTTGCAGAGGGCGGTGTAGAGCCTGGTGTATGCGGACCGAGAGTAAGAACGGTTACGGCTTGTCAGGGTTCGGCAGTATGTCCGAGCGGCTGTATAGATACATATGCGCTTGCAAAGGAGCTTGACGAGCGTTATTTTGCCCGTGAACTCCCCCACAAATTCAAATTCGGAATTACGGGCTGCCAGAATAACTGTCTCAAAGCCGAAGAAAATGACCTCGGCATAAAGGGCGGTATTCAGGTTAAATGGCGTGAAGAAGACTGCATAAGCTGCGGAGTATGCGAAAAGGCTTGCCGCTCCCGTGCAATAACGATTGCGGACGGCAAAATATCCGTTGACAAGAGTAAGTGCAATTTCTGCGGACGCTGCATAAAATCATGCCCGACAGATGCATGGGATACGGTAAACGGCTATATTGTTACTTTCGGAGGACTTTTCGGAAATCATATCGCTAAGGGCGAGCCGATAATTCCTTTCATCAGTGATAAGGAAAAGCTTTTCAGAATATGTGATGCGGCGATACAATTCTTTGACGATAATGCGAAAGCAGGGGAGAGGTTCAAATTTACGCTCGACAGAACAGGCTGGGACAGTTTCAGAAAGATAATACAGGAGGCTTATGAAGGCTGACGGAAACAGTCCTTCCGGTTGTCCGGACAATACAGAGACTTTAATATGATATTTTTTCAAGACCGTACATTGAGTTACGGTCTTTTTGTTTATTTTTAATAAAAAGCATGCGCAAATATTGAAAAAATCATACAAGTCATATATGAAAACTGTGGTTTTTATCACTATAAAATTTAATATTATTCCGATATGAATTATCTAAATATCCGAAATGTATCGCAAAGTGTTGACATTTCGGAATTTAGCGAGTATAATAATAGCAACACGGTAAACATATTAAATCAATATGAATAATATGTATTAAAACCTTTTTATTAAAGGGGGTTGACTTTATGAAAATCTGTCAGTCAATATTTACTACGGCAGGGGGAGTAATCCGCTGTTGAGACGGCTCACCAATCCGAATTAATCCATATTCCGAAAAGAGGTTTTTAATTATGAAGAAGAATTTAATAAGACTTACTGCCGCTGTTCTTGCTGCTTCAACAGCAGTGTTCGCATTCACAGGCTGCGGAAAATTCAGCAGTGCAACAGAAAGCGATTCGGGAAACGGCAAGGTTGAAATAGTAAACGTATCGTACGACCCGACAAGAGAGCTTTATGTTGCCTATAACGAGGCTTTCAAAAAGCATTGGAAGGAGCTTAACGGTCAGGATATTGAAATCACCCAGTCTCACGGCGGTTCGGGCAAACAGGCTCTTGAAGTCGCAAACGGAAGCCCTGCCGATGTCGTTACACTTGCTCTCGAATACGATGTAAAGGCGGTTCAGGACACAGGACTTATCGAGGACGGCTGGATAAATGAATTTCCGCTTGACAGCTCTCCCTACACTTCAACCATTGTATTCCTTGTAAGAAAGGGCAATCCCAAAAATATCCTTGACTGGGGCGACCTTGTAAAGGATGATGTCGGAGTTATAACTCCCAATCCCAAAACGTCCGGCGGTGCGAGATGGAACCACCTTGCGGCATGGGCATGGGCTGAAAGAGAATACAATAACGACGAAGAAAAAGTCACAGATTACATTACAGAGCTTTATCAGCACGTTCTTGTGCTTGATTCGGGCGCAAGAGGTGCAACGACTTCATTCGTTGAAAACGGTCAGGGCGATGTGCTTCTTGCATGGGAAAACGAGGCATTCCTTTCATTGCAGGAATATCCCGACGATTACGAGATAGTAACGCCGAGCATCAGTATTCTTGCACAGCCGTCCGTTGCAGTCGTTGACAAGAACGTTGACAAGAACGGCACAAGAGAGGCTGCAACGGAATATCTCAACTACCTCTATTCCGATGAGGCACAGAGAATTGCAGGACAGAATTATTACAGACCTTCAAACGAAGAAATATTAAATGAATTCTCCGATGTGTTTGACCTTGACATAGACCTTGTTACAATCAACGATTTCGGCGGCTGGGACGAGGCTTTTGAAAAACACTTTTCGGACGGAGGATTATTTGACCAGATTTTTGAACAGGGTTGATAATTATGAGTAAAAAGAAAGTCAGAATAATTCCCGGCTTCGGGCTTTCAATGGGAGTTACGCTCGCCATTTTGAGCCTTGTAGTCCTTATACCACTTGCCTCTCTTGTGGTTTTTACCGCAAAAATGAGCTTTAGCGAAATAATTGAGGTAATCACAAGAAAAAGAGTTCTCGCAAGCTTTAAAGTCAGCCTGATAACAGCATTTGTTGCCTCGGCAATAAATGCCGTGATGGGCGTGGTGCTTGCATGGGTGCTTGTCAGATATGAATTTCCGTTCAAGAGACTTATTGACGGCATGATAGAGCTGCCATTTGCACTTCCCACCGCCGTGGCAGGCATATCCCTTACATCACTGACAGCCGATACGGGATTTGTAGGAAGAATTTTTGCAAAATTCGGAATACAGATAGCCTATACAAAAATCGGCATTACAGTAGCACTGATATTTATAGGCATTCCTTTTGTGGTGCGTTCTGTACAGCCTGTGCTTGAGAAATTTGACCCGCAGTATGAAGAAGCGGCAGGTATTCTCGGCGCAAGCAGAACCAAAACATTCTGGAAAGTAATCCTCCCCGAATTAAGTCCCGCCATTTTTACGGGCTTCGGACTTGCTTTCGGAAGATGCCTCGGTGAATATGGCAGTGTTGTATTTATTGCAGGCAACCACCCTTACGAAACAGAAATCACTCCTCTTATCATCATGTCGGAATTGCAGGAATACGACTATTCAAGCGCAACGGCAATAGCACTTGTAATGCTTGCGACAGCGTTCCTGATACTTTTCCTTGTAAACCTCATACAGATAAGAAATTCAAAGATACTGAAAGGAGGTCATTGATATGGCAGCCGATGTAAAAAAAGCAAGTGTCACAAATTCAGCCGTTAAAGCTCCTCCGAGGAGCAGGTCTGACATGAGTGCCATTCATGAAGATACAAAGGGTTCAAAGGCGGTAAGAATTTTCCTTATACTGCTGAGTGTGTTCTTTCTCTTTGTCATGCTTGTACTTCCGCTCCTGACGGTAATTACGGAGGCATTCAAAAAAGGCTTCAGCGCATATCTGGAAGCTGTAACCGATGCGGATACGATAAGTGCGGTATTCCTCACGCTTGAAGCGACATTGATAGCAGTTGCCATAAATACGGTGTTCGGCTTGTTTGCGGCATGGGCTGTTACAAAGTTTCATTTCAAAGGAAAGAAATTCCTTGTAACTTTAATTGACCTCCCCGTCACGGTTTCGCCGATTATTGCAGGTCTGATATATGTGCTTACCTTCGGAAGACAGAGCTTTATTTATCCTTATCTTGAAGAAATGAATTTCAGCGTTGTCTATGCCGTTCCGGGAATTATCCTTGCAACCGTTTTCGTAACATTCCCGTTTATTTCGAGGGAGATAATTCCCGTACTTGAAGCACAGGGTACTGATGAGGAAGAAGCGGCTGCACTCATGGGCGCAAAGGGATTTACAATATTCACAAAAATAACACTTCCTCACATCAAATGGGCATTGCTCTACGGCATCGTACTCTGCGCAGCCCGTGCAATGGGAGAATTTGGAGCAGTTTCGGTACTTTCAGGACACCTCAGAGGAAAAACCGTTACACTTCCGCTCCATGTTGAGATACTTTTCGGAGACAATAAATTCATGCCGGCATTTGCAGTGTCTTCAATACTCGTCGTTCTTGCGGTAATAATTCTTGTTATCAGGAGCGTTGTCGAGTATATCGGAAAGGGGAAAGAGTAATGTACATCGAACTAAAGAACGTAAACAAGCTTTACGGTGATTTCAAGGCATCGGACAATGTAAATTTCGGTATCGAAAAGGGAAAGCTTATCGCTCTTTTAGGTCCGAGCGGAAGCGGAAAAACTACGATACTCAGAATGATTGCAGGTCTTGAAAAGCCCGACAGCGGTGAAATAATCATCGACGGAAAGGTTGTGAACGATATTCCTGCAAGCAAGAGGGGAATAGGCTTCGTATTCCAGAGCTATGCACTTTTCCGCTATATGACCGTATACGACAATATAGCCTTCGGTCTTAAAATCCGTAAGGCGGATAAGAATGAAATTGACAGCAGAGTAAAGGAGCTTGTCAGGCTTATAGGACTTGAGGGCTTTGAAAACAGATACCCCAGTCAGCTTTCGGGCGGTCAGAGACAGCGTGTCGCATTTGCAAGAGCATTGGCACCAAATCCCCATGTACTTCTTCTTGATGAACCGTTCGCCGCAATTGATGCAAAGGTGCGTCAGGAACTCAGGAGCTGGCTTAAAGAAATGATACAGAAGCTCGGAGTTACAAGTATTTTCGTAACACATGACCAGGACGAGGCAATAGAGGTTGCGGACGAGATAATCGTTACCAACAAAGGAAGAATAGAACAGGTCGGAACTCCTATTGATATTTATCAGAACCCAAAGACCGCCTTTACCTCTTCATTCTTCGGTCAGACATCGGAGCTTGTCGATTACGAGAGATTCAATACCTTTGAATCCGTAAGCAATTACGACAAAGCGATAGTGCGTCCCGAATTTGTAAATATTACGAAAAAGGACGAGGTACAGAAATATAAAAGCTCCGCCATTGACGGTACTGTCATAAGAACCGCATTCAGAGGAAATTACATCGAGTTTACCGTTGACTGCAACGGCAGTATATTCACGGCAAGACGTGAGCTGGACGAAACGCCTGTTGAAGTCGGCGAAATTGTCGATGTGTTTATATACAGAATATTTGTCACCGTGGGTGATGATGTTCATTTATTGCAGAATAAGGCAATTCGTGAAGAGTCTGTTGTTATTTGATAAAAAAATTTTGGAGGCGGCTTTCAAAGCCGCTTTCTGTTTGATACCATGAAAGTATAATAAAAAACAATGTTCTCCTCTCAGCAGGCATGGGGGAAAATATAAAAATTTTTGTGCATTATTTTAAAATGCTCATTTATAGTTGATAAAAATGATAAAAGATTTTTAAAATAATTGAATATAATATTAAAAATGCAGAATATTTTCTATACCTATTGACTTACTATGCGAAGTAGGTTATAATTATTTTGTACCAAAAGCTATAATTGAGCAAGTTTAAAATTTTCTCAGATAATATAAAGGAAAAATATAAGAATTTTTGTGCATTATTTCAGAATGCTCATTTATAGTCAGAAATATGAAATATTTGGTGAAGCTATGAATATCGAAAAACTTAAAACGGATATACTTATTATAGGCGGAGGTACGGCAGGCTGTTACGCTGCGCTTACCGTTTCGGAAAATTCCGAATCAAAGGTTATCATATGCGAAAAAGCAAACATAAAAAGAAGCGGCTGCCTTGCGGCAGGAGTGAATGCGCTCAATGCCTATATCACAGATGGTCGTACTCCGCAGAATTATGTTGATTACTGCAAGAAAGATGCCGATGGAATAGTACGTGAGGATTTGCTGATTACCATGTCCGAACGTCTGAATGCCGTAACGCACAGGCTCGAACAGCTCGGACTTGTTATCCTTAAAGACGAAAATGGTAATTATGTCGCAAGAGGAAACAGAAACCTTAAAATAAACGGAGAAAATATAAAGCCCATTCTCGCCGATGCCGTAAATGCGCTCGAAAATGTAACCGTTCTGAACCGTGTGAACATCACTTCGCTTGATGTAAAAAATAACCGTGTGAACGGTGCTTTCGGAATAGGAATTGAAAACGATACGGTCTATGCGATAGAAGCCGATGCGGTCATAATCGCAACAGGCGGCGCAGCAGGACTTTATAAGCCCAATAACCCCGGATTTTCACGGCATAAAATGTGGTATCCGCCTTTCAATACGGGAGCAGGCTATGCAATGGGCATACTTGCAGGGGCTGAAATGACTACCTTTGAAATGCGTTTCATTGCTCTAAGATGTAAGGATACCATTGCCCCCACGGGAACGCTTGCGCAGGGAGTCGGCGCAAAACAGATAAATTCGCTCGGCGAAGTCTATGAAAACAGATACGGTCTTACTACCTCCGAAAGAGTTTACGGAACTGTGAACGAGAATCAGGAGGGGAGAGGTCCCTGTTATCTGCGCACCGAGGGAATAACACCTCAGCAGGACGAATCACTGATTAAGGCTTATCTGAATATGGCTCCCTCACAGACACTGAAATGGATTGAAAGCGGAAAAATGCCCTCCGGACAGAATGTTGAAATCGAGGGTACAGAGCCTTATATAGTAGGCGGTCACACCGCAAGCGGTTTCTGGGTTGATACGGGCAGAGCGACAACCGTAAAGGGTCTTTATGCGGCAGGCGATGTATCGGGGGGCGCACCGCAGAAATACGTCACGGGCGCACTTGCAGAGGGCGAAATTGCCGCATTGTCGGCTGTTGAATTTATAAAAAACAGTAAGGCGGAAAGCATATCGGAGGAATCGTTCAATGCATACATTGCAGAAACCGAAAAATTTCTCGGAGAGAGTTCTTCGCATTATACCGCAGAACAGCTTGAAGAGGCGATGCAGACGGTTATGGACAATTATGCAGGCGGTATAAAAACCAATTATCGTTTTAACGAAAAACAGCTTGATATTGCCGATTATAAAATCCGTCAGCTTTATCGGCTTTCCGAAAATCTTCATGCGGAGGATTTTCAGGAGCTTATGTATATATATGAACTCCGTGAACGGCTTACGGTATGCAGAACGCTTATCGCCCACCTCAAAGCACGTCACGAAACCAGGTGGCACAGCTTTGCGGAAAATCTCGACTACCCTGAAAAGGACGATAAAAACTGGTTCAAATATGTAAATTCCCGTCTCGAAAACGGCGAAATAAAAATTATACTGCGTGACATAGTATCGGGAGGAAATACATATGAGCATAACAATTGACAGAAACAGGTGCATAGGCTGCGGAAAATGTCACGATGTATGCCCCGGAACACTGATAAAGCTTGATACGGACAAAAGGGCATATATAAAATATCCCCGTGACTGCTGGGGCTGTACTTCATGTATAAAGGAATGTCCCGTCTATGCGATAAGGTTCTATCTCGGTGCGGATATAGGCGGTATGGGAAGCCTTGTTCATACCGAAAAAAACGGCGACATACTCAACTGGATAATCGAAAGTCCCGACGGAAAAATTTCGGAAATTCCCATAAATCAAAAAGAATCAAACAAGTATTAGGAGGAAATGAAGTGGCTGAATTTTCACATCTTGACGAACTCGAAGCCGAGGCTATATATATAATAAGAGAAGTGGCTGCGGAATGCGAAAAGCCTGTCATGCTGTATTCTATCGGCAAGGACAGCTCTGTAATGCTTCATCTCGCAATGAAGGCTTTTTATCCCGAAAAACCGCCCTTTCCGTTTCTGCACGTAAATACCACATGGAAATTCAGGGAAATGATAGAATTTCGTGACAGAACGGCAGAAAAACTGGGCATTGAAATGCTTGAATACATAAATCAGGACGGCGTAAAACAGGGGATTAATCCCTTTGAACACGGTTCTGCTTATACCGATATAATGAAAACACAGGCTCTGAAACAGGCTCTTGACAAGTACGGATTTACTGCCGCATTCGGCGGCGGCAGACGTGACGAGGAAAAATCCCGTGCCAAGGAAAGAATATTCTCTTTCAGAAATTCCGCCCATGCATGGAATCCAAAAAATCAGCGTCCCGAAATGTGGAAGCTGTATAATACAAAAATCAACAAGGGCGAAAGTATCAGGGTATTCCCCATTTCAAACTGGACTGAAAAGGATATATGGCAGTATATAAAGCGTGAGAATATTGAAATTGTACCGCTTTATTTTGCAAAGGAACGTCCCGTTGTCGAGCGTGACGGAAATATAATAATGGTTGATGACGACCGCTTTCCGCTCAGAGAGGGAGAAGTTCCGCAGATGAAATCTGTCCGTTTCCGTACTCTCGGCTGTTATCCGCTTACGGGCGGATTGGAATCCACCGCAGATACTCTCGATGAAATTATAGAGGAAACTCTCAGCAGTGTTTCTTCCGAAAGAACCTCCCGTGTCATAGACAATGAGGCGGCAGGAAGTATGGAACGCAGAAAAAGGGAGGGTTATTTCTGATGAAAGGCTTGCTTAAATTTATTACCTGCGGAAGTGTCGATGACGGAAAATCCACACTTATCGGTCATATTCTCTATGACGCAAAGCTGCTCTATACAGACCAGGAAAAATCCCTTGAGCTTGACAGCAAGGTCGGCAGCAGAAACGGTCAGATAGATTATTCGCTTCTGCTTGACGGTCTTATGGCGGAACGTGAGCAGGGGATAACAATAGATGTTGCTTACCGCTATTTTACAACCGACAACCGCAGCTTTATCGTTGCGGATACTCCCGGACACGAGGAATATACAAGAAATATGGCAGTCGGAGCTTCGTTCGCCGATTTGGCGGTAATTCTTGTCGATGCCTCTCAGGGTGTGCTTGTACAGACAAGGAGGCATGCAAGAATCTGCAAGCTTATGGGTATCAGGTATTTTGTATTTGCTGTCAACAAAATGGATTTGGTAGAATACAGTCAGCAGCGTTTTGATGAAATACTTGCACAGGTTCAGGAGCTTACAGACGAGCTTGTACTTGAAAACATAAAGGTAATTCCGCTTTCCGCAACCGAGGGCGACAATGTTACATCAAAATCGGAGAAGATTAAATGGTATAATGATGTCACACTTCTGGAATACCTTGAAAATGTCGATATAAATTCAGCCATCCATGAAAAGGGTTTCTATATGCCCGTGCAGAGGGTAAGCCGCCCCGACCGCACTTTCAGGGGATTTCAGGGACAGGTGGAATCGGGCAGCATATCCGTGGGCGATATTGTTACCGCATTGCCGAGCAATGAAAAAGCTAAGGTAAAGGGTATACTTGTTGCCGGCAGAGAAACGGACTCCGCCTTTGCAGGTCAGCCCGTAACTGTTTCCCTCGACCGTGAGGTTGATGTTTCGAGGGGCTGTGTGCTTGAAAAGGATACCGATATAGCGGTATACAAAAAGCTTGAAGCTTCTCTCCTCTGGATGGACGACGAGGAGCTTGCCGAGGGCAGGGATTATCTTATAAAGCTGGGTACAAAGCTCATTCCCGGTGTTGTTTCAAAAATCAATTATGCGGTCAATATAAACACAGGTGAGCATATTCAGGCAGAGTGTCTTGCCAAAAACGGCATTGCCAACTGTGAAATTCTCCTGAGCGAGGCAATAGCGGCAGGAAGATTTTCGGAATATAAAACTCTCGGTGAACTTATACTCATAGACCGTGTTACAAATATGACTTCTGCCTGCGGCGTGGTTGAGCAGCTCAGCGAAAAAAGCGGTGAAGAGTCGGGCAGAGCTTCGTTTGTGTACGGCGACATTCAGGCAAGAGGCGATATTTTTGAAGAATTTTATTATGATGTCGAAAGCTATAATGTTTTCAAATATCAGCCTGTTAAATCAACCTATACAGTAGGCGATAAAATCCCCGTAAAGGGTCGGAGCTACAGCTATCCAGAAGATTTTGACATAATTGTCCTCCGTGACAGCGTTGCCGTTTCGGTAAGGAACGGAAAGGTTGCGGAAATAGTCGTGCTTGGTTCATATCATTATACGAATTATCCCGTTGTAAACGGCAGAGGTTTTGAAATCCTTGCGGATACGTCCGAGAAGTTTGAAAAATTTCTTGAGGAATACGAAGCTGCCGAAAATACCTCCCGTTCGGAATTTTTCGGAAAATGGCTGAGGTTTGACACATACAGAAAAGTAATTGTGAAATAACAGAAAATGATAACGGCGGAGTTTTCATGCTCTGCCTTTTATTTTTCAGCAATCCCGTCAGAGACGGAGAAAGCAAGGATAAAATGCACAAAATTGTACAAACTCAATAATAATTTCTATATTTCCGGCTTAATTATGGTCGGTTATACAATTTTTAAATATTCAGGTTATGTTTACTTGACATAAGATGTTTTTTGATATATAATATAAAAGCAAAATCCCACGAAATCGATAGGAAAAGTATGAATAGAATTTGGAATAGTCCTTTGCCTGCGGTTTTTATATTGAAAGGAAGAATGAAAATGAAAAAAAGATTATCGGCATTGGCAGTTTCTGCTGTACTTGCTTTATCTGCCGTATCCTGCGGAAAAACTGATAACAGTGATACAGATACCGTAAAAATTGCTTATCTCCCCATTACGCATTCACTCGCTGTTTTGCAGGAGGCTGAAGAGCTTGAAAAGCAGTCGGGACTGAAGGTTGAGCTTGTAAAATACGGCTCATGGTCTGAATTGCTTGATGCGCTCAATTCAAACAGAGTAGACGGTGCTTCTGTACTGATTGAGCTTGCGATGAAGTCAAAGCAGGAGGGTATCGGACTGAAAGCCGTAGCCCTGGGACACCGTGACGGAAATGTAATCATTGTTTCAAATGATATTGAGTCTGCTGCCGGTCTTAAAGGCAAGACCTTTGCAATCCCTCACAGACAGTCGTCACATAATATACTGCTGAATGATGCTCTTGCAACTGCGGGACTTACAATTGACGATGTGAATGTCACCGAGCTTGCACCTACCGAAATGCCTTCTGCACTCGCAAGCGGTCAGATAGACGGATACTGCGTTGCCGAACCCTTTGGTGCAATGGGCGTATCTCTCGGCGCAGGAAAGGTACTTTTCAGCTCCGAGGAGCTTTGGGAGGACTCCCTTTGCTGCGGACTGGTACTTACCGACAAGTTTATAGATGAACGCTACGATGACGCAAAATCTTTCGTTGAAAGCTATAAGGCGGCAGGAAACGCACTTGATAAGGAAACTGCAAAACAGGTGGCGGAAAAGTATCTTAGTCAGACCGATGAAGTGCTTGACATATCTCTGCAATGGATATCCTATAATGACCTTGATATAACAGAGGACATCTACAATACACTGACCGAGAAAGTCAAGGAATACGGACTTTCGGATAATCCTCCTTCGTATGGGGATTTTGTGAAGAATGATTTTTGATAAGGCGTGATAAATTTGAAAAAATTACTTTCTCTGAAAAATGTTATCGTTTCCGTTGCGATACTGATATTGATTTGGCAGCTTCTGTTCTCTGTCAGCAACTATGACAAGGCATTGTTTCCGTCACCAAAAATGGCATTTGATGCTTTGGTCGAGATGACAGTCAACGGAAAACTGTTTGAAAATATAAAAACGAGTATGTACCGCTTTGTTACAGGATATTTTAGCTCGGTAATCGTTGCCGTGATACTGGGGCTTATACTCGGCAGACTTCCGAAAGTCTTTCAGTATATAAATCCTGCGGTACAGCTTTTAAGACCTATTTCACCTACAGCGTGGATGCCGTTTATTGTTCTGCTGTTCGGTATCGGAGATGTTCCTGCCATCGTTATCATCTTTATTGCGGCTTTTTTCCCCGTTCTGCTGTCAACTGTTTCGGCTGTCGGGAACATTGACCCGATATATCTGAAAGTATCAAAGAATTTCGGAATAAAACAGCCTGCACTTACATGGAAGGTCATTTTCCCGGCGGCTTTCCCCCAGATTGCAAACGGCATTCACCTTGCACTCGGCACGGCATGGATATTCCTTGTTGCAGGTGAAATGGTAGGCGCACAGTCGGGACTCGGCTATCAGATTATTGATGCAAGAAACAATATCCGTGCTGATATTCTTCTTGCAACCATCCTTGTCATAGGTATAATAGGAATACTGCTTGACAGCTTGCTGAAATTCATCGAAAAGCTGGTACTCAAATCATGGGGAGGTGCTGAGTGATGTATATTGAAGTAAAGGATGCCTGCAAAAACTTTGTTCAGGACGGAAAAGAATTTGTTGCCCTCGACAATGTGTCCCTTGATATTGAAAAAGGAGAGTTCATATGTCTGCTCGGACCTTCGGGCTGCGGAAAAAGCACACTGCTGAATGCTCTCGCAGGATTTGAAAAGGTCAGCAGCGGAAGTGTAAAAATTGACGGAAAGGAAGTCAGCGAGCCTTCTATCAACAACATCACGATATTTCAGAATTACGGTCTGCTCCCCTGGAGAAATGTTCTGAAAAATGTTGAGCTTGGACTTGAGTCAAAGAAAGTTCCAAAGGCAGACCGTGAAACAATATCAAAAAAATATCTTGAGCTTGTCGGGCTTTCCGGCTACGAAAAGCGTTATCCGAAGCAGCTTTCGGGCGGTCAGCAGCAAAGAGTTGCAATAGCAAGAGGTCTTGCGGTTGACCCGGATATTATTTTCATGGACGAACCTTTCGGTGCGCTCGATGCCATTACAAGAATGAAATTGCAGGAGGATATTTTGAGAATATCCAGAGAAGAAAAAAAGACTATCATTTTTGTTACGCACGATATAGAAGAGGCAGTCTTTCTTGCCGACAGAATTGTTGTTATGATGGCTGACCCCGGAAGAATAAAAAGTATCGTAAAGGTTCCGCTCGGCACTCACCGTGACAGAACGGGCAAGGATTTCTTATACGTCCGTGACAAGATATTTGAATTGTTTAATATGAAAGCAGAAGGCTTTATTGAGTATTATATTTAATTTGAGGAGCAGTAATTATGAGCGAACATAAACATGAACATCACCACTCCCACGAGGAGGACAGCGCACCTGCGCATATTCATTCGCACAGAAATATAATCGGCTTTGATGAACACGGTATCCCTACGGTTATATTAAAGGCAAGTCACGGTGAGGGCGAAAGCGATGACCCGCAGGCATTCATCAAGGACTATATGAATGCCGTTTCGGAATACAGAAAGACTTTTCCCTCAAAACAGGACGTTATAGAACAGACTCCCGACCCTGCTGTCAGGGATATGCTCCTGCGAATGGAGCAGCTTGGCATAGATACCGCCTTTGACCGTTTTGATAAGCAGAAACCGCAGTGTAATTTCGGACTTGCAGGTATTTGCTGTAAGATATGTAACATGGGACCTTGCCGCATAACGGCAAAATCCTCCAGAGGTGTCTGTGGTGCGGATGCCGACCTGATTGTTGCAAGAAATCTCCTCCGCTCGGCGGCGGCAGGTGCGGCACAGCACGGAATGCACGCAAGAGAGGTAATGCTTGCGCTGAAATGGGCGGCTGAGGGAAAGCTTGATGTTCCCATACTCGGCGAACAGAAAATCAGAGCAACTGCGGAGGCATTCGGCATAAAGCAAAAAAAACGTCAGCTAAAAAATGTCGCAAGGGATTTAGCCGATGCGCTGCTTGATGACCTTTCAAGAACTGTTCCCGATGAGTATAAGACAATTTCAGCCTGCGCAGTCCCCGAAAGGCAGGAAGTGTGGAAAGAGCTTGATATTCTGCCCGTAAGTGCTTATCATGAGGTCTTTGAAGCTTATCATAAATCAGGCTGTGCAACGGACGGCGACTGGCGTTCGGTAATGCAGCAGTTTTTAAGATGCGGACTTGCTTTCACATTTTCGGGAGTTGTAGGTGCATCTATCGCTACGGACAGTCTGTTTGGCGTGGGAGACAGAGTTACCTCAAAGGTCAATATCGGTGCGCTCGAAAAGGGATATGTAAATATCGCAGTTCACGGTCATCTGCCGCTTCTTGTAAGTCAGATTGTCGAGGCAGGAAAGCGTGATGATTTAATAGAGCTTGCAAAATCAAAGGGAGCAAAGGGAATAAGGTTTTACGGTATCTGCTGTTCGGGTCTGTCGGCTATGTACAGATATGCGGGTGTAATTCCGCTGTCGAATGCAGTGTCTGCGGAGTTGGTTCTCGGAACGGGTGCGCTCGACCTCTGGGTAGCTGATGTTCAGGACGTTTTCCCCTCAATCATGGAAGTTGCCCACTGTTTTAAGACAACTGTCGTAACGACAAGCGAGTCGGCAAGACTTCCGGGCGCAGAACGTTACGAATACGACCATCATCATTCAAATATCGGCGAAACGAAAGCACTTGCCGAAAAAATAGTCCGCCGTGCAATAGAGAGCTTTGAGGCAAGAAAGGGCATACCCGTGTACATACCGCCCTATGAGGTGGAAGCAGAGGTTGGTTTCTCGGTGGAATATATCCACAAGCGTTTTGGCAGTATGCAGCCGCTTGCCGATGCAATAAAGAACGGACGCATACTCGGAGTAGTAAATATGGTGGGCTGCAATAACCCGAAGGTGCTTTACGAAAAGTGTATTATTGACGTCGCTGATGTTTTGCTGAAAAATAATGTTCTTATCCTTTCAAACGGCTGTGCATCATTTCCGCTTATGAAGCTTGGTTATTGTGCGGTATCAGGCAAGGAAAAGGCAGGCGACAGTCTGAGAGAATTTCTTGAACCCGACCTTCCTCCCGTATGGCACGTCGGAGAATGCATAGACAATACACGTTCATCGGGTATATTCGCAGGGATAGCAGGAGCATTGGGTCATAAAATGTATGAGCTGCCGTTTGCCTTTTCTTCTCCCGAATGGGGCAATGAAAAGGGCATAGATGCTGCCCTTGGCTTCAGGCTGAACGGCATAAGTTCATATCACTGCGTTGAAGCACAGATATATGGCTCAAAGAATGTTATAGAATTTCTGAAATACGGTACGCTCGAAACACTCGGCTCTTCAATGAATGTCGATACCGACCCCGTGAAGCTTGGAGAAAAAATAGTTGCCGATATGAAAGCAAAAAGAAAGGCTCTCGGCTGGGATAATTGAATTGATTTCATGTAAAAAATACTGTTCCCCATGCCTTTGACGGAGGGAACCAAGAAAAATTATAAAAACTTTTGTGCATTATTTTAAATGCTCATTTATTGGAGGAATAAAAATGGCTTGTTTCATAGTACCTGCAACAGAGGCGGTAATAACAACTGTTGCACAAAAGGTTATTAGGAAAAAAGAAAATAATACCGGCTCGCATAACTGCGATAAAATAAAGTTTTCGGAAAAATTGGGCTGGCTTAACGGTATGCTGTGGGGCGGTTCGGGACTTCTTGCCTTTGAGCATCTCTGGCACGGAGAGATAACTCCCTTCTTCCCGTTTCTGACTGCCGCAAACAATCCTGCGAATACTGCGGAAATGCTTCATGAAATGGCTGTATCAGGTTCGGCTATGGCAATACTCGTTACTGCTGTGTGGACTGTACTGGCAGTTTCTGCGGACAGGCTCACAGGTTCTCAGAAATCCGAAGAAAAGAAAGCAGGTGCATCAGCATGACACTGCTCATTACAATAATCGCAGCCGTAATCTCTACAGTGATATGGTATACAAACTCAAAGGCAAGAAAGCTTAGAATTGGTGTTTTGCTTTATATGTTCTGGGGTGCTTCTTTGATGTGGCTCGTCGATGCAGTTGTCGAGTATATTGAAGCAGGGGCAGAATACTTTGAACCTGCTGCCAAGGATATGCTCAATGATACATTCCTTGGAATATCGGTCGTTGCTCTTGCTCTGACAGTATGGGTGGTTTATCTGCTTATAAAAGACCCGTCCGGTTTACTGAAGAATAATCTTTTAAACAAAAATCTGTGATTGAGCAGACTTAAAACTGTTTTTGATAATATAAAAGTTTTATTTGCAAACACAAGCAGTACAATGCCGACAGCAATACTGCCGAATACTGCAAGCGGAATCATGCCCGTTGCAAGGATAATGCCTGCTGAAATCGCCCAGAATAAAAATACAATATCCAGCGGTTCCTTGATAGCTGTACGGAAACGGACAATCGACAGTGCGTCGACCATTCCGAGCGATAATACGACATTACTGGAAACCGCCATGATAAGAATTGTGGCAATCATGCACAAGCCCATCAGAGAAAGTCCGAAATTTGCGGAATACAAAACACCGCTGAACGTCTTTTTATATACGTAGAAAATAAATAATCCCAGCACGAACGAAAGTATAACGCTGTATCAAAGATTAGACTGTAATCTTTTTCATTCTCTCCGACATACTGCAAAGCGGCTATACTGTCAGCGGATTTCATTTCTGCAAATGCCGAAATCACTAATTCTCCTATAATATCCACCCTGTCGCCTGATTGTTTGTCTGCATAGCGTTCGCCGTTCATAATGGATTCTGCAACAGAAAGTGCGGAATCCGGATTGCTGTAGTCTAAAAATGCACCTAGATCCAGCGTATCCATAGCGAAACTGTCCGGCTTGTAGAGCGTTCCGAAATCACTGCCATAATTTCGGTAACAGAAAGAATCCTCTACTGCTTCTGCAGCGAGATACAGCCCGAAGTCCTTACCGTTCAGTTTTACCAGTGTATAAGCGGAAAGCGGAGCGGGGACATTCATTTCATTCATCATATGATAAGCAAGAAAATCCTTCATACAGCTTGGGTCCTGCCCCAGATTTCCGAGAGATAATTTATCCAGTCCGTGATAGGTTCGGAGCTTATCATATTTGTCAAATTCTATTTTGAAACTGAAATGCGTATCGTCATTATTGCTGATAGCCGCAAGGGAAGAATTTCCTTTCGGGCGTATGGCGATATTTTTTATCAGTTCGCCGTCAATTTCGGCATCACATCGGACATACTGCTCATCGACGGCATGACTTGTCAGGTAATCCCAGTTCAGGTCAGAAATCAGAATATTGATTTCATGAACATAACTGTCATCAAACAGCAAAGTGCTGTAATCGTCCGAAAGCTGTGCTTTAATCTTGTCAGCAGGTGTCCGTATCTCCTTTATGGGCTGACACAAAAGTATTACCGACAATACAGCCGCCAGCAGAATACAGGCAATGCTCAGCAGTTCGGTTGGTTTCGTTCGTATCAATATGATTTTGTCAATAATACTTGACACATTTTTCTCGAACAGATTTCAAGCAGGAAGCTTTAGTGACTCATTATTCAGAAGTTCATATACGGCAGCCGCATTGAAAACTTCGATGGGAGTTTCTTTGTCCTGCCCGAAAATCTCCACTATAAATCCGTCATATGCAGCTGAATATATGTTTCACTTTACTGAACCCGTCAGCTTTTTTATTACATTTTTGCGGAGATCATGACTCCAAATCGTTTGAATTGCTTTTTGAAAACGTTCTTTGTCTGTTTTCATCCATTCGTCAATGTACTTTTGATAATATACGGTCTCTTTTTTCTTCTTATCTCCCTTGCAATAAACGACTGCAAATCCCTTCATAATTATTTCATCTATTTTATCGGAATCCAACTTGAAATCTGCCGAAAAAATTTCTCTTATACGCATGACAACAGCATCAGCATAGCCGTATTCTCTGTATAGAATCAGGCTTCTGAACGCATATTTGAAGTATTCCGACACACCGTTGTACATTGAATGAGCGCAGTAGCGAACGGGGAAATCGCAGACATTTGAAATGGCTGCAAACCATTTTTCCATATAATCATGGTGGAGAAAATAATGTGGATCAATTCTGTTAGGAATCACCGCAGGCAGTGTATCTGTTCTGCACAGCAGCCAGTCAATCAGTTGATTTTCATCTGCTTTTTCCCATTCATAGCCCCAAAGCTCCTGCTGATGCTCTTTCTTGCAAAATATAAACTCATTGGTCATTTCCTTCTGCACTTCTTCCAGAGCAATATCAGCACAACGACCAATCTTAAAAAGTTCAGTCATAAATTTGATTTCATAGTAGTTAGGGTAACCCCTTGGAACAACATTTTCTCGAATCAGTGATTCTGCAATATCAGACTCTTCCATAATGAATTTTTCAAACTGCTTGTAATCTTTCAGTGTCTTTTCATCAGTTTTATTTGTCATATACCAGATAACAAAATCTCTTATCTCACTTTTGGACATTATTTTTTCCTTCACATCTATTCCCTTGCTTTCTGCTATGATGAATTTGTTAAGCATAAATTACGATTTATGTGAGTAAGACAAATGCCTGCTCTATGTATATGATTATATATCGTCATTTTGGAAAAGTCAACCGCAATATGATTAATATTTAAGCGATAATAGCTTTCCCGATAATTCTTCTTCCTCTGTGAATAGTTTTGCAAATTTCTCATCGAGTGAACCCTCACCGATATTGCCCGAAGCTATGAGTCCGATGAAGTCATTCCTTGCACTGTCTATTTCTTTCAGATGAGCTTCTATCCTTTGAATTTCATCATCTGCCAGTCCTGATAATACTGATTCAGTGTTTTCTTTGAGTATCTTTGCTACATCATCAAGGCTGCCTATACATCAGTTTGCAAAAGCAAAATGAAATATCTGTATCCTCGACCTTTAATGCGTATCAGGTTTCGATATTTTGTTTTATGAACATATAAAAAGGCAGGATAGCCGCCGTTTTCGGGTAGTTATCCTGCCTTTTTTATCAACATATATGCATTTTTCAGGGTTTATATGTTTTTGCATTGGCTATAATAAAATTACAGCACCTTTGGATTAATATTGTCCATAGGAGGCTTTGTCAATATAAATGTACTTGTGTCGAATTTGGCAATAAAAATCACATTGCAACTATATCTCCTGTAGTTACAATGTGATTTTTAGATTTGTGGCAGACATCCTGCATGGTTCAGAAAGAGCAGCGGTTATGAGAACAGCCAGCCGTTACCTGCAATAACAGCGAATTCGCTTCAAAGGGCGGACGATAATTTTGTACACTTATTATAACATGATTTTCTCGGTTTGTACAATGCCAATTTCGGATAGTGCTATAACCCATTGATTATAGTGACGCTATGAATCAGACTTGTATGTTACTTTGTCTGTCCAAACAGCCAGCCCATGATACTTTCATCTTCCGCAAAAGCCATACCGCTGCCGTGTTGGTCTTTGTAGCCGTGTTCCGTAAAATAGTCCTGCTCCTTCACATCAAGCACAAGCATTTCATCTATTTCGTCAGCTGACAATCCCTGCGCTTCATACAGCGAATAAAGCTCACTGTAAGCATTTTTCAGATAGCCCGAGCCGTAGTAGCTGTCGTCCTCGCCGATAGCCATATACACGGGGGTATGCGCATTCGCAAGCACACTCAAATCACAGTTCCATTTGGAACTCGTTTCGAGATATGCCGTGTAAAGTTCGGGACATTTGCCCATAACAATCGAGCCTGTCTCCCCTCCGCCCGAATAGCCGTGCAGATAAACCTTACTTTTGTCGATGTTGTAATGTGTCAGGAAGTATTCCGTCAGCTCAATCGCCATATTCGCCGAGGTCTCGCCCCAGTCGTCAAGCTGTGTGGAAATGACAATTATCTTATCATTGTACTTCCTCGCTTCAAACGGAAATCCCTCCACGAGATTTGCTCCGACACCCTGAAAGTACAGCTCCTCCCAGCCGGGGAGCGTGACGAACAGTGCATAAGGCTCACTGACGTCATAGCTTTCGGGGATATAGCTGCTGAAATGTATATCACCCTGTGTATCGGAGTGCAGGACATTATCCACAATGAAGCCGTCCTTTTCTGTGCTGCCAAATTCAATCTTATCAGCCAATAATTCACGCTTCATCAAACACAAATTGAACACGTCCCATCTGCCGTCATGGTTAATATCATAATCCGCACCGGACAGATTATCTGTTTCCTTTCCAAGCAGAAAATCCTGTAGCTGCCCTGCATCGTTCACAGTATGATTCCGCAGCATGGCATAGACTGTTCCGGTGATTGCAGATACAGCGGCGACCAGTGCTGCACCCAGAGCAACCAGCTTTTTTTTCATCACATCACCCACTTACTTTTTTATGAACTTGTCCACATAGAGAAAATATGGTATAATAAAAGCATGAGATATACAAGTGATCTGACAGATGCACAATGGGAACAGATTAAGGAGTATTTTCCGGCAGGCAATAAAAGTAAATATGAAAAGAGGGAACTGGTAAAC
>JAFUXL010000026.1 GCA_017470905.1 Ruminococcus sp.
ATTAGGGGTAATCATTCCTCTATGATAAGGGTTTTGCAGGTTATCCTCTTTATGATACCGTTATCGGACAGCCGGTCGCTGTAGCCAGTCAGCAGTAAATCAGTGCGAAGTCAGTGAGAGAGAGCAGACAAATCTGTAATTTGGTATATTTCAGAAAGGAGAAAGCTATTCAAAATACCGTGGGTTGCACGGGAATTTACGCCTGTGGACTGTAGAAAAAATGTGAGTAGTATTTAGTTCTGATACAAAAGCATACAGGTTGAAGCAGGAATTTTCTCAATATGGGTATATTTGTCCATATTTTGAGTAGCAGATTTTATATGGCAAGAATGTACCCTCTTTTCAGCTCCAGCAAGGGAAATTCAACCTTTGTCGGCACCGAACGGGGCGGAATACTGATTGACTGCGGAGTAAGTTTCAAAAAATTCTCCGAAGCTCTCGAAATCAATAATATCCCCCTCGATGCAATAAAGGCGGTTTTCATAACCCACGAACACGCCGACCATGTGAACGGTCTTAAAATGCTCACCAAAAAGACGGGTATCCCCGTTTACGGTCAGAAGAAAACTCTTCAGAATTTATGCGCTCAGGATAAAATAGCCTCCTGCTCCCCCGTAATTGAAATCACGCACCGCCCCATAATATGCGCAGACCATGAATTAAGCTGTTTCAATACTCCGCACGATACAGTCCAGAGCTGCGGATATAAAATATCAACATATGACGGCAAGCTGTGCGCCGTATGCACCGACCTCGGCCATGTCAGCACGGAGGTGCATAATGCCCTCACGGGCTGTAATGCGGTGCTTATTGAATCCAATTACGATGAAAATATGCTCCGCACGGGGAATTATCCCTTTTACCTCAAAGAGCGGATACTCTCCGGTACGGGTCATCTCTCCAATGACGACTGCGCAGCGGAGGTCAGAAAGCTTGTTGAATCGGGAACCACTCATATAATACTCGGTCATTTAAGCCCCGACAACAACCGCCCCGATATTGCACGCTCGGCTGTAAAAAATAAACTTAAAGGCTTTACTGTGGGGAGGGATTACCTCATTGGTGTCGCTCCCGTTGAATCAAAGGGAGGTGCTGTCATATTCTGAACATAAATCTCATTGTAATTGGCAGGCTGAAAGAGGATTATTTAAAAAATGCCTGTGCCGAATACATAAAAAGACTTTCACGCTATTGTTCATTGGAAATTCATGAGCTTGACGAATACCGCCTAAGCGATAACCCCTCCGAAAAGGAAATCGCATCGGCTCTCGCAAAGGAAGCCGTACAGATTAAAAAATATGCAAAGGGATTTATAATTCCCCTTTGCATAGAGGGCAGACAGCTCGGCAGCGTTGAATTTTCCGAAAAAATATCCTCCGCCGCCGTCAGCGGTTTCAGCAGCATAACGTTTATTATAGGCAGCTCGTTCGGGCTTGACAATGATATAAAAAACATGGGCAGTTTTAAGCTGTCAATGTCAAAAATGACCTTTCCGCACCAGCTTGCAAGGGTCATGCTCCTCGAACAGATATACCGTGCCTTTCAGATTGCCGAAAACGGAAAATACCATAAATAATGCATAATTCATAATTGCATTGACTTTCGTCAATGCATAAAGGCGTATCTCCCATGCCTGCGGCATGGGAGATAATTAATTATGATTTAAAGAACGGCATAAAGATACGACATATTTTTCATGTATTATATATTGCCGAAATGAATATCCCTGTATATTCGTCCTTATAATTCCGTTTTCAATGGAAAAGCATACCGTGTTCAGCGGATAGGATATGCCTGTTCCTATAGCCTTGACATAGGACTCCTTAAGCGTCCATAACCTGAAAAACATTGCGTTTCTCTCTTTTTCAGGAGTATTTTCAAGCATGATTTTTTCCTCTCCGGAAAAGGCTCGTTTTATGACATTCGGTCTGTAGGGTCTTATCTTTTCGCAGTCTATACCGCATTCGCCGTCCGCAATCATACACGAGGCTATCCCGTCCGCATGAGATATATTATAATGTATTCCGGGATAATTGGCAAGAGAGGGCTTGCCCATTTCGTTTTTATTTATAACAGTATTTTCGTCATACTCTATCCCGTATTTTTTAAGGCACTCCCTGAGCAGATTATGCGCATGGGAGTGCTGTTCTTTTTTCGGAATGTCTTTCAGCGATACTATAAGCATTATTCCTCACCTGCCATATAGAATTTCAAAAAAATTCCCCGACAGATGTCGGGGGTGTTGCAAATAAAATAAAAAAATAAATATGTGTAGAACAAAAGAAAGGAGACAACAAAACGAGTGTTAATAACTGTGTGCAATCGTCTGTACCGGTGTACAGATTTGTAGATGATTGACTAAAGATTATTTAACACTACAGTTATTATAGCTGATTTTCCGCATTTCGTCAAGAGAAAACTGAAAAAAATTATAATATCGGCTGAAATTCTGTCATTTTTCACAATAAATTGATTTTAGTTTTTGCAATATGCACAATGAAAATGTGAGGTATTATTTATTTTTTTACCAAACATTATAAAACAAAACAAAAATATATATGTGATTTTTATATCCCCCGACTGCGGCGAAAGAAACAGACGAACAATTTAAAATTTATTTTTTCAGAAGTTTCACCAAAAAAATATGCTCATATTTGTTCATTGTAACTTAAAGTTTTTAAAATCAAAAAAAGTTATTTACATTTCGGATATTGTGTGATATAATATCTATTAAAGTTATATGCGGTTTCTGCAATCGCTCATAACCCTTGGATATTTTTTACAGGAGGTCAAACAATGGCTATCAAAAGAAAAATGAAAACTATGGACGGTAACAACGCTGCCGCTTGGGTATCATATCCCTTTACTGACGTTGCTGCCATCTACCCCATCACCCCTTCATCTGTAATGGCTGAAGTTACCGACAGCTGGGCTGCCAAGGACAAGAAAAACCTTTTCGGTCAGCCTGTTACTGTTGCTGAAATGCAGTCGGAAGCAGGTGCGGCGGGTACTGTTCACGGCTCACTCTCGGCAGGTGCGCTCACTACTACATATACAGCTTCACAGGGTCTTCTCCTTATGATTCCCAATATGTACAAAATCGCAGGCGAACTTCTCCCCAACGTTATCCATGTTTCCGCAAGATGCGTATCATCACACGCTCTCAATATCTTCGGCGACCACTCGGACGTTTATGCCTGTCGTCAGACCGGCTACGCTATGCTCTGCTCAGGCAGCGCACAGGAGGTTATGGACCTCGGCGCAGTAGCTCATCTCTCCACTATCAAGGGCAGAGTTCCTTTCCTCCACTTCTTCGACGGCTTCCGTACATCTCACGAAATTCAGAAGATTGAAACATGGGACGACGAAACTCTCTACAACCTCCTCGACAAGGATGCTGCACAGCGTTTCAGAGACGGCGCACTCCACCCCGAAAGACCCGTTCTCCGTGGCTCGGCTCAGAACCCCGACATCTTCTTCCAGGCTCGTGAGGCCTGCAATAAATATTACGATGCTCTCCCTGCTATCGTTGAGGATTATATGAACCAGGTTAATGAGCTTATCGGCACTGATTACAAGCTCTTCAACTACTACGGCGCACCCGATGCGGAGCATATCATCGTTGCTATGGGTTCGGTAAACGAGACTATCGAGGAAACCATAGACTACCTCAACGCACAGGGCGGCAAGTACGGTCTTGTAAAGGTTCGTCTCTACAGACCCTTCGTTGCAGAAAAGCTTGTTGAAGTTATTCCCGACAGCGTAAAGAGAATTTCCGTTCTCGACAGAACGAAAGAACCCGGTTCACTCGGCGAACCTCTCTATCTCGATGTTGTTGCAGCTCTCAAAGGCACTAAATTCAATGATATTCCGATATTCACAGGCAGATACGGTCTCGGTTCAAAGGATACCGTTCCCGCACAGATTGTCGCAGTATTCAAGAACGACTCAAAGCCCAGATTCACAATCGGTATCGAGGACGATGTTACAGGTCTTTCGCTTCCTCTTGAGGCTAACCCCGATTCTGCTCCGGCAGGTACTACTGCCTGTAAGTTCTGGGGTCTTGGTTCTGACGGTACTGTCGGCGCAAACAAGAACTCCATAAAAATCATAGGCGACCACACTGACCTCTATGCACAGGCTTATTTCGCATATGACTCGAAAAAATCGGGCGGTGTTACAATTTCTCACCTCCGTTTCGGAAAAACTCCCATAAAGTCAACATATCTCATCAACAAGGCTGATTTCGTTGCCTGTCATAATCAGAGCTATATCGACAAGTACGATATGGTTTCCGACATCAAGCCCGGCGGTACATTCCTCCTCAACACTATCTGGTCTCCCGAAGAGCTTGACGCTAATCTCCCCGGACAGGTTAAGAGATATATCGCAGAGAACAATATCAACTTCTATATCATCAACGGCGTTAAGCTCGGCGAAGAAACAGGAATGGGTACACGTATCAATACTATCCTCCAGTCCGCATTCTTCAAGCTTGCAAACATCATTCCCTTCGAGGACGCTCTCGGCTACATGAAAGCCGCTGCCGAAGCTTCATACAGCAAGAAGGGTCAGGACGTTGTTGAAAAGAACTGGAAAGCTATTGATGCAGGTCATCAGAACATCGTTAAGGTTGACGTTCCCGACGCATGGAAGGACTGCGCAGATACTCAGATGGGTATGGCTCACGTTGAATGCGCCGACAAGAAGCTTCAGGACTATGTAAACCATATCCAGATACCCTGCAACGCACAGAAAGGTGATACTCTCCCCGTTTCGACATTCGTTGACATGGCTGACGGTACTTTCCCGCAGGGCAGCGCAGCATTTGAAAAGCGTGGCATTGCAGTAAAGGTTCCCTCATGGGATTCCTCAAAGTGTATCCAGTGCAATCAGTGCGCATATGTTTGTCCTCACGCTGTAATCAGACCCGTTGCAATGACTGCCGATGAGCTTGCCGCTGCTCCTGCTGCAACAAAGTCTGCTGCATTCAAACCTGCTGTCGGCGACCTTAAATTCGTTATGACAGTTTCGGCTCTCGACTGCACAGGCTGCGGAGTCTGCGCTAATGTTTGTCCTGCAAAGGAAAAGGCACTCGTTATGGAACCCCTCGCTTCTCAGACAGAACAGCAGGAGGTATTCAACTACGCTATTACTCTCGATGAAAAGCCCGAAATTGCTGCCAAGTTCAAGGCTGAAACAGTAAAGGGTTCGCAGTTCAGACAGCCCCTCCTCGAATTCTCCGGTGCTTGCGCAGGCTGCGGCGAAACTCCTTATGCTAAACTCGTTACACAGCTCTTCGGCGACAGAATGATGATTGCCAATGCTACAGGCTGTTCGTCAATCTGGGGCGGTTCTGCTCCCTCAACTCCCTACACGGTAAACAAGAAGGGCAGAGGTCCCGCATGGTCCAACTCACTCTTCGAGGACAACGCTGAATTTGGTTATGGTATGTATCTTGCTCAGGAAACACTCCGCAAGAGAGTTACCGACAAGGTTCTTGACCTCAAGGAAAAGGCTGAAAGAGAAGACGTAAAGGCTGCTGTTGCAGAATATCTTGATACATACAACGACGGTGCTGCCAATGCAGAGGCTACGGACAAGCTCGTTGCCGTTCTTGAACAGTGCGACTGTGAGCCTGCTAAGGCTATTCTTGCCGAAAAGGACTATCTCTCCAAGAAATCGCAGTGGATATTCGGCGGCGACGGCTGGGCTTATGATATAGGCTTCGGCGGTCTCGACCATGTTATCGCTTCGGGCAAGAATGTAAATATCCTCGTATTCGATACAGAGGTTTACTCAAATACAGGCGGTCAGGCTTCAAAGTCCACTCCTACGGGTGCTATCGCACAGTTTGCTGCCGCAGGTAAGGTAATGAAGAAGAAAGACCTCGCAGGCATCGCTATGAGCTACGGCTATGTATATGTTGCTCATGTTGCTATGGGTGCAAATATGAACCAGTGTATCAAGGCATTTGCAGAGGCAGAGGCTTATGACGGTCCTTCAATCGTTATCGCTTATGCTCCCTGTATCAATCACGGTATCAAGACAGGTATGGCTACCGCACAGGCTGAAGAGAAAAAGGCTGTCGAGGCAGGCTACTGGCACCTCTACAGATACAACCCCACACTCAAGGAGCAGGGCAAGAATCCTTTTACTCTCGACTCCAAGGCTCCCAACGTTGACGAATACAAGAACTTCCTCATGGGTGAAGTACGTTACAATTCACTTGCCCGTCAGAACCCCGAAAGAGCTGAAAAGCTTTTCGATGCTGCTGTTGCTAATGCTAAGGACAGATATGACTATCTCACAAGGCTTACAACACTCTACGGACAGGACTGATTAACTGAATATACAGACAGAAATATAAAATAATACAAAAGCTCCCCTACTGCGGACAAGCAGAGGGGAGTTTTTATGCGCAACCCCGAAAATAAGCCTTTTGCAACCAACGATTGACAAATTGCAAGGTATAATTTGTAGACAGCAACGGGATAAAATGCTATAATTATCACAGTGAAAAACATCACTAAGATTTTTTCAGGAGGTATTTGAAATGATTTTAGCAGACAAAATTATCGAACTCAGAAAAAAGGCAGGGCTTTCTCAGGAGGAGCTTGCCGAAAAAATTAACGTCAGCCGTCAGGCTGTCTCCAAATGGGAGAGTATGCAGTCCACTCCCGACATCAATAAAATTCTCTCCCTCTCACAGATTTTCGGAGTATCAACGGACTATCTCTTAAAGGATGATGTCAATGATGCGGAGATATGCATCGCAGACGATAACGACACCACTTTAAGAAAGGTATCACTCAGCGAGGCAAACAAGTTCCTTTCCGCAAACACAAACCACGCTTTTTATCTTGCACTCGGCATTGCACTCTGTATAATATGTGCAGCACCGGTTATCTTTGTCGATGCATTATTCCCTGCATTAAGTGATTTAAGCGTTATACCCATGTTCATGCTTGTTGCGGCTGGAGTTGCGCTAATAGTTTTATCAAATAAAATAATCAGACCCTTCCGCTATCTCGGACGTGAGAATATAGAAACCGAATACGGCGTTTCGGGCATGATAAAGGAAAAGAAAGACAGCTTCACTCCCATACATATAAGAGATACCATTGTCGGAATTGTACTCTGCATAATGAGCGTTACAGCTCCGGTTATCTTTGAACAGATTAAAAGCAGGTCAGAAACTTTCTCCGAAATCGGTGCGGCTTTAATGCTTGTAATAGTCGCAGCAGGTGTATTCTTAATAGTCAGGGCTTCAGCCACAAACAAGGGCTATCTGAAAATCCTCGAAGAAGAACAATATTCCCGTGAGAGAAAAATCACGAGACATGAAAAGCATGAAACACATATCGGCGAGGTAATGGGCATATACTGGAGCATCACAACTGCGCTCTATCTCGGAATATCCTTTGCATTTCACAATTTCGATGTATCATGGATTATATGGGCAATTGCAGGTATATTATGCGTACCCGTGATTATAATTACAAAAATAATCGGAAACAGAGACAGATAAAGAACAATCCCCGTCATTCATGACGGGGAATTTTATTATTTCTTGTGTATGGTTCTTCTTACGAGGTGCTTTAATCTCTCGCATGTATCGTTCGGAAAATCCGTTATGAATAATATCGCCTGCGAATGTGCCTCCTCTGCAGGGAGTTTAAGAAAATTATGGAAAAACATATATACTTCGTTAAAGCTTGAGAATATCTGATTTACCGTTTCAACACCCTCCGGTGTAAGCACAACGCTGTTGCAGAAATCCTCATACACAAGCCCCGAATTTGCCATACAGCGGAGCATTTTGCTCACGCTCGGTCTTGAAACTCCGAGATGTCTCGATATGCTTACACATCTCACATAATCATCTTTGTCGGAAAGTTCTTTTATAGCTATAAGATATTTTATTTGTCCTGCACAATGTTTCATAAATCCTCCGGTTAAAATAATATTGTAAACAAGCATTTTTGAATAATATTCAAAAATTTTTATATTTTCTTTGTTTCCCTCTGTATAAGGCAGAGGGAAACGTTATCTGTTATTTGTCAGAATCAATGAGATGCCAGTAGCCCTTGAGATATACTGCGCCCGAAACTATAGTAAGTAATGTAGATACCCATATCAGCACGGGGATAACTATGTCATCGACTGCATTTACAAGACCGTCAGGCAGCGAAAAGCCGAAATCATAGCATACACCAAGCCAGAAAAGCGCAAAAATTATCGCTGTCATGGTAAAGGCGGTTTTGAGCTTTCCCCATATTCCTGCGGCGACTACAATTCCGCTGTCAGCCGCAAGCAGTCTCAGTCCCGATACCATAAATTCCCTTGCGCTGATTATAATAAGCGGTACTGCGCCGACGTGTATCTCGGATATATCCACAAATACAGCAAGCGCAGAAATTACGAGAACTTTATCCGCAAGGGGGTCGAGAAATTTTCCGAAATTGGTTATAAGATTCCTCTTTCTTGCGATACTTCCGTCAAGTGCGTCCGTTATCGCCGCCGCAGAAAAAATCAAAAGTGCTATGCAGTAATGAAAAGGGATTTTCCAATATATGAATACAAGAAAGAAGGGTATGAGAAATACTCTTAAAAGCGTAAGCTTATTCGGCAGATTCATCTGCTATCACCTCTCCTATCAAATCATAATCAAGCGTATCCGTAATTCTTATTTTTACATAATCCCCTGTTTTAAGCGGCTTTTCCGATGTAAAAAATACCTTTCCGTCTATGTCGGGGGCATCGTTGGGGGTTCTTCCGAAATAGCACTCTCCGAAACGGTCAAAGCCCTCGACTACCGCCTCAAATTCCGCATCTATGAGCTTTTCGTTGTTTTCGCTGCTGATAAGCAGCTGCTGCTCCATTATTATATCCGCACGGTGGTTCGCCGTTTCCTCGTCAATCTGGTCAGGAAAATCATATGCCCTCGTACCCTCCTCACGGGAATAGGCAAAGCAGCCGAGACGGTCAAATCTCAATCTCTTTATAAATTCGGCGAGGGAATTAAACTGCTCCTGTGTTTCGCCGGGAAATCCCGTTATAAGTGTTGTACGCAGAATAACACCGGGAATTTTTTCCCTTATGTGCCTGAACAGATTTTCAAGCTTTTCCTCATCGCCCCAGCGGTTCATACGGCTCAATATTTCGCCGCTGCTGTGCTGTATGGGAATTTCGAGGTATTTTACAAGCTTTTCCTCCGCTGCAATGGTTTCGAGGAGTTCGTCTGTTATTCTTTCGGGATAGCAGTAGAGCGTTCTTATCCATTTAAGCTTATCTATTTTACAAAGCTCACGCAGAAGCTTGGGGAGTTCGGATTTTCCGTACAAATCCTCTCCGTAGCGTGATGTATCCTGAGCGATTACGACAATTTCGGTAACTCCGTTGTCCGCAAGCCACTTAGCCTCTTCGACAACCTTTTCAATGGGTGTACTCCTGAATTTTCCCCTTATCTGCGGTATAGCGCAGTAGGTACAGCAGTTTGAACAGCCCTCGGCTGCTTTAAGGTAAGAGAAAAACGGGAGAGTTGAAATTATTCTTCCGCCCGTCATCTCCGCACTGAGTTTCGGGGCAAAGTTCACATATCTCTCGTCCGCCATTACATGACCGATAACATCGACAATATCCCTGTTGTTTCCTATTCCCATTACCGCATCGGCTTCGGGGAAGAGTTCCGCTGTTTCCTCCTTATAGCGTTCGGAAAGGCAGCCGGTGATAACTATTTTCTTGATAGTTCCCTCCGCCTTTAATCTTCCGAGTTCGAGGACGGTTTCTATTGCCTCCTCCTTGGCGGATTTTATAAAACCGCAGGTATTCACCACCGCAACGTCTGCAAGTCCGGGTTCGGTAACAAGCTCATAACCGTTTTGTCTCAGTTTATACAACATTCTTTCCGAGTCAACAAGATTTTTTGAACAGCCAAGCGATACCATTCCAACTTTTATCGCCATTTTTCTAATCCTCCGATAAATCTGCATTTTTAAAGTATTCTCTTATCGCACGGTTTATATCGTCAAAATTATAGCCGTACCTGAAAAGAATACCCTTAACTTTTTCAATTTCTTTTCTGTCTTTTTTATCTTCGAGTTGTCTGCAATACTTGCTCTCTATAAGATATACAAGATTTTCGTAAAATAATCCGTCATAATGCGAAAGGGCTTCGTCTGCGGTATCCTCGTCAATGCCCTTCAGGACAATTTCTCTTTTCGCACGTTTAAAGCCGTATTTTTTCGACTCCACATAACGTCCTGCAAGCTTTTCGGCATAACGTTTGTCGTTAATTATATCAGCCCTCGCAAGCTTTCTGACAACATCGAGACAGAGCTTTTCGCTCTTGTATGTTTTCATCAGCTTTTCGTATATCTCCTCCGCCGAATAGTCACGGTAATCGAGACAGTAAAGGGAATATTGATATGCCCTGCGGAAATTCGATGCATATATTATTTTACGCAGAGTTTCACGGTCGAGTTCCATTCCCCTTGCTATCCCGAAATCCGTTATTGTATCGATATGAAGATATATTTTTCTCTGATTGTCTATTTCAATTTCATAGGTAGTGCCTTTGTATTTTTTTAAACCGGTTACTTCCATTACTTTCAATTATTCTTCGGCAGGAGTAAATTCCTCAAAATCCTCATCTTCCGCACTTACCGTAATATCATCTTCGGCGATTTCGTAATCATCAAGATTAATATCCTCAACTGCATCTTCGGCAGCCTGTGCAGCCTTGCCCTTTGCCTTTTTATCCTTTTTCTTTGTATTGCTTGCGACCACTTCGTCCTTGCGTGCAAGAATTTTCTCTTCAATTTCCTGCATGAGTGCGGGGTCATTTTTGAGGAGTTCCTTTACATTATCCCTGCCCTGACCGAGCTTCTTGTCGTTATAGCTGAACCATGAGCCGCCCTTCTTGATAATTTCAAGCTCTGTTGCAATGTCGAGAATTTCTCCCGTGCGTGAGATACCCGTGCCGTACATCATATCGAAATGAGCCTCCTTGAACGGGGGAGCGACTTTATTTTTGACCACCTTGCATTTGGTTTCCGCACCGATTATCATAGTGCCGTCCTTGATTACTTCGCCCTTGCGGACTTCTATGCGGACTGACGAATAGAATTTCAATGCTCTGCCGCCGGGGGTAGTTTCGGGGTTGCCGTACATTACACCAATCTTTTCACGCACCTGATTTATGAATATCGCAACGCAGTTTGATTTTGAAATTGCCGCTGTGAGCTTTCTCATAGCCTGCGACATGAGCCTTGCAAGCTGTCCGACATGGAGGTCGCCCATTTCGCCGTCGATTTCCGCACGGGTAGTCATGGCGGCTATCGAGTCGAGGACGATGACATCTATCGCTCCCGAACGTATGAGGGCTTCTGCGATTTCGAGAGCCTGTTCGCCGCTGTCGGGCTGTGAAACAAGCAAGTCGTCAATATTCACACCGAGAGCCTGTGCATAAACGGGGTCGAGGGCGTGTTCAACGTCTATGAATGCGGCTTCACCGCCCATTTTCTGTGCCTGTGCGATTACCGAAAGCGCAACGGTGGTCTTGCCTGAGCTTTCCGGACCGTAAATTTCGATTATACGTCCTCTGGGTACACCGCCTATTCCGAGTGCCATATCGAGTGTCATTGAACCTGTGGGGATAGCATCAACCTTGAGGGTCTGTGTCTGACCGAGGCGCATTACCGCACCTGCTCCGTATTTTTTTTCTATCTGTTTGAGCGCACCTTCAAGTGCGGCTCTTTTGTCCTCTTTTGTAGTAACTCTAACAACGGGAGCTTTTTTTACAAGTTCTTTCTTTGCCATTTTTTAATCCTCCATTTAAATATGTTTTTGCGCAGTAACTGTGCGGATAATTCCTGCAAGGTCACGGCTCATACTTATATTATCAAATCTATTTTTTATCAGTATATTTTTTACGTCCTCGTGCTGGTCATAGCCAAATTCATAACAAAGCCAGCCGCCGTTTTTCAGATATTTCTTCCATTTTTCGGTTATTACCCTGTAAAAGTCAAGACCGTCCGCACCCCCGAACAATGCAAGCTCAGGCTCAAATGTAACTTCTCTTTGCAGTGTGTCCATATCCTCCTGCGTGAGATAGGGCGGATTGCAGACTATTATGTCGGGAGCTTTAAAATTCCCGATATTTTCGGGGGTTCTCACGTCCGAATTGATTATATTTATATCTGCGTTATTAATAGCGGCATTTTCCTTTATTATCCCGACAGCCTTTTCCGAAATTTCAACGGCATAAACCTCCGCCGAGGGTATTTCTTTTTTGAGCGTTACGGCTATACAGCCGCTTCCGCTGCAAAGGTCGTATATTACAGGGGAATTTATCCTGTCCCTGCGGCATATTGACAAAACATTCTCAACAAGTACCTCCGTATCGGGACGGGGTATAAGCACATCGGGGGATATTCTGAAATCATAGCCGTAAAATTCCCATTTGCCAAGGATATATTGCAGCGGATAGCCCTCACTGCGCTTTTTTACATACTCTCTTATTATATTTTCATCTCTGTCCGATACTGCCTCCATAGGCTGAAAAAGCGGATTTTTGTCATGGATTATATCCTGAAATATGCACAGCGTATCAAATTCCGCATCAGGATTTCCGTGATTTTTAAGAATATCCGTGCATTCATTATACAGCTCTCTGCGGCTTACCACCTGTCCTCCTCCTTATCCTTCGGGATACAGGGCTTCATTGCGGCTATTGCAATTTCAATCATGCTGTCATCCGGTTCTTTTGTAGTAATCCTCTGCATGGCAAGTCCGGGGGCGGACAATATTCTTGTGAACCAGTTGTCATTATTTCCGGCAAGCCTTATACACTCATAGGATATTCCGACAACAAAGGGCAGCAACACAAGCGATGCAAGCACCCTCTGCCATGTCACCGTAAACGGCACAAAGCACATGACCAGTATGCCTACTATCAATACTATGAATATAAAGCTTGTTCCGCATCTTTTGTGAAATCTTATCTGTTTTCTGACATTTTCGACAGTAAGGGGGAGTTCAGCCTCGTGGCAGGCTATAGTCTTATGCTCCGCACCGTGATACATATACTGTCTTTTTATGTCTTTTGTAAGGCTTATGCCGTACATATAGGCTACGAAAATTATTATCTTTACTATGCCCTCCAGCACCGAACGGATTATCATTTTTTCCTTTATACCCGGAATAAGTCCGACAAGGTATTTCGGCAGGAACATAAACAGTCCGAGAGCAAGGACTACTCCTATAACCGAGCCTATGAGCATAACTGCGTCAAAAAACGAGTCTCCGCCGGCCTCCTCTCTTTCCTCTTCGGTTATCTGCTTATCGGCGGATTTCATCATATACTTATATCCCTTTACAAGAGACACCACAAAATTGCAGCAGCCTCTTACAAGGGGAGTTTTCTTGTACCACGGGGCATTTTTTCCGTTATGCTCCTCCCATGTTTCAACATCAATGCTCCCATCGGGCATACGGCAGGCCATAGCACCCGTATTGGGGCCGAGCATCATTATCCCCTCTATGAGAGCCTGACCGCCTATTTTTGACTTGAATTTTTCGGCACTTTCATTCCTGTTGCTGCTCATTACATCCCTCTTTTCAAATATTATCCTTTGCCGGGAGCGATATGGTCACGGTGGTTCCAAGACCCTCGCCCTGACTTGTTATGTCAAGCGTTCCGCCGTGGAGCGTTATTATTTCGTCCGCCACAGCAAGTCCTATTCCCGAACCTCGTCTTGTATGGTTCGCCTTATAGAATTTTGTCTTTACTTTTGAAAGGTCTGATTTTTTAATTCCGACACCTGTATCCGTAACGGATACCACCACATTTCCATCACGCTCAAAGGCTTTTATAGTGACGGTATCGCCAGCCGAGGAATATTTCACGGCATTGTCTATTACATTGATGAACACCTGTCTTATCCGGTTTTTATCCCCGTAGACAAAGGGGAGCATTTCGGGTTCTTCATATATTATGCGTTTGGTTTCCTTTCTTGCCTTTTCGCTGTAAATAAGCACTGCGTCTCCGAGTTCGGCAAGTATATCCATATTTGCGCTCTGGAGCGTAAAATGACCGTTCTGCATACGTGAAAAGTCGAGCAGCTCCTCCACCATCTGCGAAAGTCTCTCCGTCTCGTTGACGATAACCCCTACACCCTTTCTCATGGTTTCGGGACTGCCTCCGCCGTCTATCATGAGAGTTTCCGCCCAGCCCTTTATTGCGGTAAGGGGGGTTCTCAATTCATGCGATACAGATGATATAAATTCATTCTTCATAGCTTCCGCCGTGGACAATTCATCAGCCATATGGTTTATAGCCATACACAATTCGCCTATTTCGTCATCGCTGTTGTTTTCTATTCTTACGGAAAAATCTCCCATGGCAAATTTTCTTGCTATGGTGCTTATCTGACGTATGGGCTTTACGATAGAGCCTGCGAAATAAAGACCTGTTATTATAATTATAAGTATGATAGCCGTGCAGACCACGGTTATCATGAGAATATAGCCCTGTATCGTATTGTCTATCTCCGTAAGGCTTGTCACCATGCGGACTGCGCTGTATTCGCTGTTGAACGAGGATATAGGAACGGACACGGCAAGGATTTTCTCTCCGCTTGTAAGAGTACCCGTATATGAACCCTCGCCCTCCTCCATAGCCTCCTCATAGTCGGGCATGGGGGCATCGTCATCGGGAGAAAATCCCGACGAGGTGAGAACAACTCTGCCCTTTGAATTTATCGCCATGAGTTCAATTTTGTCCTTCTCGTTGAAGGTTTCGAGCATATTGCGCATTTCTGCGGAAAAGCTTGCGGAGCTGTCCTGCGAATGTATGCTCAGTACGCTTGTTACGGCATTTATTTTCGAGATTATATACTGCTTTGCGGAGCTGTAGAAATAACTCTGAACTGCGTATATTACCACCATTTCTATCACGAGGAGCGCAAGGATTATAACACCGAGATTATTGACTATCCAGCGTTTGGTTATACTCTTTTTAGCCATTACTGAACGTCATTCCACTTATAGCCGTAGCCCCATATGGTTATGATGTATTTCGGGCTGGACGGCTCTTCCTCTATTTTCATTCTTATTCTCCTGATATTTACATCGACAATCTTGTCATCGCCGTAGTAGCTTTCGCCCCATATATGATTTAGTATGCTTGCACGGTCGAGGGCGGTGTTCTTGTTGTTCATGAAAAATTCAAGTATCTGGTATTCAACCTGCGTAAGCTCAATTGGTACTCCTTTTTTGGTGACGGTACGGCTTTTCAGGTTGAGAACAAAAGGTCCGCTTTCGATTACCGACTGTTTTTCGTTCTTTATAAAGCTCATGCAAACACGTCTGTATATTGCATCGACACGGGCGGTAAGCTCTGACGGAGAGAAAGGCTTTGTTATATAGTCGTCCGCACCTATCATAAGACCGCTTACCTTATCCATTTCCTGCGTCTTTGCCGTGAGCATGATAATTCCTATAGTAGAGCTTTTCTCACGTATTTTCTTGCAGACGGTAAAGCCGTCTATACCGGGCATCATTATATCGAGGAGTACAACGTCAAAATTTCCTCTTTCGGATTCAAATGTCTTAAGCGCAGCCTCTCCGCAGTTTACGTCAACGACATCATAGCCTGCACGTTTAAGGTTTATCACCACAAATTCACGTATAGTGTCCTCGTCCTCGCATATCAATATGCGCTTCATAAAATCACTCCTTATTTGTATTTAAAGCCTATCGCAGCATCGCCCGGAGTTATCGAAAGGCCGTCCGGATTTTCTGCGGAGGGCGGTATATAGGCAAGGTACGAAAAATCTCCCTTTGTATGGAGGAGCATATATCCCGTTGATATTCTGTCCTCTGCGGAGGCAGAATCCTCCGCAACAAATATTCTCATAAGCTCCCTGCCGGCCTGATTTTCCTCGTTAAGAGCGCAGAATACAAGTTCATCATTTATTGCGTCACGTCTGACCGTAACTTTATTATGCCACTTTTCGGGAAAAACAAATATATAGCCGTTCTGTATGCTGTAATAGGAGGTATATTTTCTTTCCTTTTTCTCATTTGCGTTTATGAAAACCCAGTTTGTAAGCTTTAGCTGTTCGCTCTCGGAAACTTCCTCATATCCGGGGGCGATAGTCTGCACGGGTATTTCAAGCGAACCGTCGCCGTCTATGTCGAATGAATTACAGCCTGCAGGACGGAGCGTTTCAAGAGATTCCTCAGGGTCTTTGAAAATTTTTTTCATTCCCAAGCCGTCCATATAGACTATATCAGTTTGCAGCATTCCCGCACCCGATGCGGCATCTATATAAAGCCCCGTATTGCCGTTGATACTTCCGTAGTTCAGACTGTCGAACTCCGTAAAGCTGCCGCTAAGCTCCACGCTGTATTTATGATACTTGCCCTCGCTGTCAAGCTTATATGCCTCCGCAGCGGCAGGACTTCCCGATGCCGCACCTGCAAGTACAAGAAATTCGTTTGTCTCGTCCTTGTCGAGGTCTGTGACATCTATGAAAGAATAAGGCTCGTTGAATGTCCTTTCTATTATGCCATTGTTATAGTTATATATCGAGACATTCTTTTCGGAACGGTTTATGAGACTGCTGCCGATTATAAGATTTATTCTTTCGTTTTCGCCGAGACGGGATATTATTACCTTTTCGATTTCCGTTCCGTCTGCGGAGGTATCGCACACGGAACGCCATTTATCCCCCTCCTTGTCGAGGATATTTATTCTGAGGGTATTTTCCTCAACGGCAAGGCTTGTCTTTTCGTAGAATACTACAGCCTCGTTGCCGCCGTCACCGTCAATATCCTCAACTATGAAAGCCGAGAGATATTTGCCCGATTTCGGATATTTAAGGCTTATCGAAGTGCCTGCCGCATCGGTGAGCGCATTGTATATCTGTTCCTGCTCAACGCTTAGCTTAGGGGGAGACATAAGGGTATCTATGCTTGCGCTGAACGAACAGCCCGTAAGAATAAACAGCGATAAAACCGCAGGCAATATTTTAAAAGCTTTCATTAAAAACAATTACTCTCTGTTATCAAGTTTGACATATTCATGTTCCTTTGCGATTGCCTTGTAAGCAGGGCGGATAATTCTGCTGCTTGTGAGTATTTCTTCCATTCTGTGCGCTGACCAGCCTGCCATTCTTGCAACGGCAAAAAGCGGTGTGAACAATTCATCGGGTATTCCGAGCATTCTGTAGACAAGTCCCGAATACATATCAACATTTGCGCACATGGTTTTTTCACTGCCCTTGACCTCCTTGAATATTTCGGGGGTAAGACGCTCGATAGTGGAGAGAAGTCTGAATTCTGCCTCTATCTCTTTTCCTGCCGCAAGCTCAAAGGCTTTTTTCTTGAGTATTACCGCACGGGGGTCGGAAATTGTATAGACAGCATGACCCATTCCGTAGATAAGTCCCGAATGGTCGTTGGTTTCCTTGCGGATGGTTTTTCTCATATAGTCGGCAACCTCGCCCTCGTCCTCCCAGTTCTTTATATTGGCTTTGAAGTTGTCGAGCATATGTATAACCTGCAAATTCGCTCCGCCGTGACGTGGACCTTTAAGCGAACATATTGCAGACGAATATGCGGAATAGGGGTCTGTTCCCGATGATGTAAGCACACGGCAGGTAAATGTGGAGTTATTTCCTCCGCCGTGTTCAGCCTGAAGCATAAGAAGTCTGTCGAGCATCTGTGCTTCGTCCTTTGTATACTGTCTGTCGGGGCGCAGGAGCGATAAAATACACTGTGCGGTATTTTCCTCGTATCTTATCGGGTGCATTATCATGCTCTCGTTGTCGAAAGAGCGTTTTTTCACCTGATATGCATTTGCCATTATAACAGGCAGCTTCGATATAAGGCTGACAGCAGTTTTCATCTCGTATTCAAGGCTTTTCGTCTCGCATTCTTCGTCATACGAATAGAGCGCAAGCACCGAACGTGCAAGCTTGTTCATGATATTTTTTGAGGGAGCTTTCAGTATCATATCCTCAACAAAACCGTTCGGCAAATCCCTCATAATGGATATGTAGGTGCAGAAGGTTTTCAGCTCCTCCCTGGTGGGGAGATGTCCGAATATCAGGAGAAATACGGTTTCCTCAAATCCGTATCTGTCCTCCTGCTCAACATTTTCAACGAGGTCGTTTATGTTATAGCCCCTGTATATGAGCTGTCCGGGGATAGGCTCGACTTCTCCCTCGTTGATTACATAACCGTGAACGTTGCATATATTTGTTATGCCTGCGACAACACCCGTGCCGTCACTGTTCCTCAAGCCTCTCTTTACGTGATATTTCTCGTAAAGGCTGGGGTTGATTGCGGAATTTTCCTTTATCTCGCTGCATAAACTTTTAATATCTTCATTGAAATTCATTAAACGCATGGTATCACACTCCATATAATTACTTACTATTAATTATACACCATATTCTGCCTTATGTCAAACTATTTTTGAAAACGGAGGAAAACAAAATGAAAAAATATTTATCTGTCATTGCATTTCTCTCGGCGGCGATAATTTTCATACCTGCCGTTCCCGTCTGCATATACGGAACAACTGCCGGAAAGGATATTGAAGAGTATATGCTCGACGACAAGCCGCTTTTTTCATCAGAGCCTTATAAAGTATTAAACACTGCAACGGGAAAAATAACCGAAGTTCCCGTTGAAGAATACGTCATAGGGGCTGTATGCGCCGAAATGCCGGCAAGCTTTGAAACGGAGGCTTTAAAGGCTCAGGCTGCCGCCGCACATACCTATGCCGAAAGACAGAGACTGAGGGCTGAAATTTCGCCCGACCCGGAGCTTTGCGGAGCGGATTTTTCGGACGATACCTCAAAATATCAGGGATTTTTCGACAACGAAAAAATCCGTGAGCAGTACGGCGACAATTACGAAAGCTATTATTCAAAAATCAAGGACGCTGTGAGCGAAGTCCTGCCCTATATAATTACATACGAGGACGAGCCGATAGTTTCGGCTTTTCATTCCATGTCATCGGGAAAGACCGAGAGCGCAGAAAATATATGGGGGACTAAGCTTGACTATCTCGTCCCCGTTGACAGCAGCTATGACAAGGACGCTCCCAGATACCTCGATGAAGTAAGCTATTCAGGAGATGAGCTGCGTGAGAAATTGACGGACGAATTTCCTGACATAAGGCTTGATAATGATTTGAGAAAATGGATTGAAACAGAAAGCGTTTCCGACTCCGGAACGGTTCTTTCCGTGAATGTCGGGGATAAGAATATATCGGGCAGTGTTCTGCGTGACATTCTCGGTCTGCGTTCAGCCTGTTTCGATGTTAAATACAGCGATGATACATTCACATTCACGACAAAGGGCTTCGGTCACGGTGTCGGAATGAGTCAGTACGGTGCAAATGCTATGGCTGCACAGGGCAGCAAATGGCAGGATATTATAGCACATTACTATCCTCATTCCACGATAGTCAAAATATAAAGCCTTTTCTCCCCGACGCAGACGGGGAGATTTTATTATTTAAATATTCTTCTATCTCCCTGGTGCTTCCGTATGTTCTCAGGAGTGTATAGCCCGTGTTCTTCAGTACGGCATTTACAAATACATCTCTCTCAACCCTGTCGGGACGCTGGTGCGAACGGTCATCGAGTTCTATCAATGCTATTATATCCGTATCGCAATCGGCAAGGGCAAAGTCAATATGCTTTGATTTTATCTTGTTAAAGCACTGTATCCACATGGGGTTTTCCTCCTTTGCCTTTGGTTCAACGAGGTCGGCAAGGCGCACCTTCATAAAAATCTGCAAATCATACTTATCGGCTACGGGCTTTAATTTTTTATAGAATTTATATTCTCTGTCGGTGAGTATGGGCTTAGAGACATACATCTCAGTAATGTCGGGGGGTTTTTTCTCTTTTTTCCCTGAAAAATTCAGGGATATTATTATCACTGCAATTACAATAAGAATGAGCAGTGCCTCATTTCCGTCCATATTTCCTCCCTGTAAATTTAAAATAACAAAAACCGTCCTCCTCAGCGGGAGAACGGTTCATTTATATCTGCGGTCAGACGAGCTTGATTATAGCCATTTCAGCGGCATCACCACGGCGGGGGCCAATCTTTACGATTTGTGTATAACCGCCGTTTCTGTCAGCGTACTTAGGCGAAATCTCGTCAAAAAGCTTCTTGGCAACGGCTTCCTTGGTTACATAAGCCATTACCTGACGCTTGGAGTGCAGATCATTATTTTTACCGATAGTAATCATCTTTTCTGCAACAGCACGTACTTCCTTTGCTCTTGTAACGGTTGTTTCAATCTGACCGTTTTCAAGAAGGAAAGTTACCATACCTCTGAGCATTGCTCTTCTGTGGTCAGATGTTCTGCCCAGTTTTCTTGTACCCGGCATTGTAATTCACTCCTTTTTAATTTATCGGTGATTTAATCCTCGTCCGAGGCAAGCTCAAATCCGAGAGACTGGAGCTTTTCCTTTACCTCGTCGAAAGATTTCTTTCCAAGGTTTCTGACCTTCATCATTTCTTCCTCAGACTTGTTGATAAGGTCATCTACAGTATTAATTCCGGCACGTTTAAGGCAATTGAATGAACGTACCGACAAGTCAAGATCCTCAATGGTCATCTCAAGGATTTTTTCCTTACCCTTTTCGTCCTTTTCAACGAGTACCTCTGCCATTCCTGCCTCTTCGGAGAGGTCGATAAACAGCTTCAGATGCTCATTGAGGAGATTGGCTGCCTGTGACAGAGCCTCCTTTGCGGAGATTGTACCGTCCGTCCATACCTCCATAGTAAGCTTGTCATAGTCTGTTACCTGTCCCAGACGGGTATCCTCCACGGTATAATTTACCTTGAGTACAGGTGTATATATACTGTCCACTGCAATAACATCAACGGGGAGATTTATCTGTTTCTTGTTTCTTTCTGCTGAGACATAGCCTCTGCCTCTGTCGATGGTTATCTCCATGTACAGCTTTGCATCCTTGCCCAGTGTAGCGATATGCATACCGGGGTCAAGGATATTGACCTCAGAATCGGTTTTTATGTCGCCTGCGGTGATTTCACACTCGCCCTCTGCCTCCACGTAAACCGTCTTGGGTCCTTCGCCGTAGAGCTTTGCGGTAAGACCCTTGATGCTGAGAATAACCTCCGTAACATCTTCTTTTACGCCCGGAATTGTTGACAACTCATGGTGGACTGTACCGTCCTTGCCCGAAAGCTTAACGGAGGTAACAGCCACACCCGGAAGTGAGGAGAGCAGCACACGTCTGAGGCTGTTGCCCAACGTTATACCGTATCCACGCTCAAGCGGTGCTAAAACGAATTTGCCGTATTTGCCGTCACTTTTAAGCTCGACAATGTCGATATCCGGCTTCTTGATATTTTCCAGCATAAAAACCCTCCTAATTCGCAATAACTGTTTTCTTCGAGTTCTGGCGATTCAAGCAATATTATTACTTGGAGTACAACTCGACGATGAGGTGTGTAGCTACCTCGTAGTCTATATCCTCTGCCGAGGGGAGACGAGTAACCGTAGCCGAGAAATCGTCCTTCTTTGCATCAAGCCATACAGGAACGAGTCTGTCCTTGGTTTCTTCAACGGTATTCTTGAATTTATCCGAAGTCCTGTCTTTTTCTCTGAGAGCGACAACATCGCCTGCCTTTACTCTGTAGGAAGGAATGTCTACCTTGTTGCCGTTTACGGTATAGTGACCGTGAGTAACGAGCTGTCTTGCTTCTCTTCTTGTGAGGGCAAGACCCATTCTGTAAACCACGCTGTCAAGTCTGGATTCGAGAACGGTGATAAGGTTGTCACCTGCCTTGCCTTCCATTTTTACGGCAATCTCGAAATAGTGTCTGAACTGCTTTTCGAGTACGCCGTAGATGAACTTGAGCTTCTGTTTTTCCTTGAGCTGCAAGCCGTATTCGGAAACCTTCTTTCTGTTGTTTGCGTTCTTGAAACGGATTGACTCCTTCTTTGAAACGCCCATAACAGCGGGGCTTATGCCCAGGTATCTGCACTTTTTAAGAATAGGTTCTTTCTGTACTGCCATTTTAAAACACCTCCTGTTAAATCAGACACGACGTCTTTTTGGCGGACGGCAGCCATTGTGGGGAATGGGAGTTACGTCCTTAATCATTCTTACCTCAAGACCAACGGTCTGAAGCGCTCTGATAGCAGCCTCTCTGCCTGCGCCGGGTCCCTTTACGTATACCTCAACGTTTTTAAGACCATGCTCCATTGCAGCCTTAGCAGCGGTTTCTGCTGCTGTCTGTGCTGCGAAGGGAGTTGACTTCTTTGAGCCTCTGAAACCAAGCTCGCCTGCGCTTGCCCATGAGATAGCATTGCCTGCTGTATCTGTAATGGTAACAATCGTATTGTTGAAAGTTGACTGAATATGAACTGCGCCGTTTTCGATATTCTTACGCTCTCTGCGTCTTCTTATCGTAGAAACCTTTTTACCTTTCTGCTGTGCCAAAGCTCATGCCCTCCTTACTTCTTCTTGTTAGCGATAGTCTTTACGGGACCCTTGCGGGTTCTTGCGTTTGTCTTTGTTCTCTGACCTCTTACGGGCAGACCCTTTCTGTGGCGTACGCCTCTGTAGCAGCCTATTTCAACAAGTCTCTTGATATTGAGTGCTGTTTCACGGCGGAGGTCGCCCTCAACCGTATAGTTAGCATCGATATAGTCACGGAGCTTAGCTACGTCCTCCTCGGCGAGATCCTTAACTCTTGTATCGGGATTAACTCCTGTTGCCTTGAGGATATCTGTTGCAGTCTGACGACCAATTCCGTAGATATAAGTAAGACCGATTTCTACTCTCTTGTTCTTCGGAAGGTCAACGCCTGATATTCTTGCCATTTGATTAAAACACCTCCATTAGTGCTGCGCCGATTAACCCTGACGCTGCTTATGCTTCGGGTTTTCGCAGATTACCATTATTCTGCCCTTACGTTTAATAACCTTGCACTTTTCGCAAATAGGTTTTACTGAAGGTCTGACTTTCATTGAAAATACCTCCTTAGCGGAAACGGATAAGATAATATCCTTTTGTTATTTTACACGCCATGTTATGCGACCCTTTGAGAGGTCGTAGGGCGACATTTCGAGCTTTACCCTGTCACCCGGCACGATTCTTATATAATTCATTCTGAGCTTGCCTGAAACGTGCGAAAGAACCTCGTGACCGTTTTCAAGCTGAACCTTGAACATTGCATTCGGCAGAGCATCGGTAACGACACCCTCAACCTCGATTACATCTTCCTTTGACACCTCAGATAACCTCCTCCTGCTCAATTTCGCCCCTGATTGCGCTCAGCGAGCGTCTGAGCCTTTTATCAGTTATATCATTTAGTTCTATCATACTGTTTGTCGGGCGGACGTGCTTTATGTTCTTGCGCTTTGGCCTGCCGAGCTTTCTCGATTTGCCGTCGGCTATAAAGCAGTAATTTCCGTCAACATCGACCACGGCGAAAAGACCTCCGCAGTCCCTGCCTGCGTCCGCTGTGACAACCGAGCCTTTTTTAAGCTTCACAATATCCCTCCGTCACTGTACTGTCAGAATGACGGGACCGTCAGGAGTTATTGCGATCATATGCTCGAAATGAGCAGACAGTGAACCACTTTTTGTAACCACGGTCCAGCCGTCCTTTAAGGTTTTAACGTCATCGCCCCTGATATTTATCATAGGCTCAATGCATATCGTCATACCCGAAACGAGTCTCGGACCGTGACCCGCACGACCCCAGTTCGGTATTTCGGGTGATTCATGAACCTCTCTGCCGATACCGTGGCCGCAGTAATTTCTTACGATTCCGTAGCCTCGTGAAGCGCAGTACTCTTCAACAGCATGAGAAATGTCACCGATTCGGTTTCCTGCCTGAGCCTGATTTATGCCCTCGAAGAGGGATTTCTCGGTTACATCAAGCAGTGCCTTTGCTTCATCAGAAATTTTTCCCACAGGGAAGGTCCAGCAGCTGTCGCCATTGAAGCCCTTATATGCGGCTCCTGTGTCGATGCTTACTATATCGCCTTCTTTAAGCCTGCGGCTTGCCTTCGGGATTCCGTGGATTACCTCCTCGTTTATCGAGATGCAGGCATTTCCGGGGAATCCGTATAAGCCCTTGAATGCAGATTTGCAGCCGTGCTTTGCGTAGAACTCGCCGACAAGCTTATCGACTTCAAGTGTTGTCATGCCCGGCTTTAATCTTTCACCGGCATACCATATTGCGCCGCAGGTAATTCTGCCTGCTTCACGCATTATGGCAAGCTCGGATTTTGATTTGATGGTAATGCTCATTACTCTACTCCTACAGCAGCGAGTGTGAGCTTTGATGTGTCGGCTACTTCCTCCTGACCCTCTACAGTGACAAGCTTGCCCTGTGCAGCGTAGTAGTCCTTGAGGGGAGCAGTCTTTTCGTGATATGTTGCGAGTCTGTCGAGTACAACCTCGGGCTGGTCGTCCTTGCGGATAACGGTCTTGTCGCCGCACTTGTCGCAGATTCCCTCAGCCCTTGAGGGCTTGTACTGAATGTGATACGAAGCACCGCATCCCTGACAAACTCTTCTGCCCGAAACTCTCTTCTTGATGGTTTCGTCGGGAACGAAGATTTCGATTACCTTGTCAATCTGTATTCCCATTGCATCGAGTGCCTCAGCCTGGGGAACGGTTCTGGGAAAACCGTCGAGGATAAATCCCTTTTTGCAGTCGTCCTCGGCAATGCGCTCCTTGAGTATTCCGATAACTATATCGTCGGAAACGAGTGCGCCTGCGTCCATAGCGGCCTTAGCCTTAAGACCGTACTCCGTACCGTTCTTTGCAGCCTCACGGAGAATATTTCCCGTTGAAATCTGCGGAATACCGAGAGCATCGGAAACAACCTCTGCCTGAGTACCCTTGCCTGCGCCGGGTGCGCCTAAGAAAATAAGGTTCATAAAAGTACCTCCTTGATTATCGTAAGAAGCCCTTATGATGTCTCATCATAAGCTGGGATTCGAGTGTACGTGTTGTTTCAAGCGCAACACTTACTGCGATAAGGATTGTAGTTCCGCCCATTGAAAGCGACTGCAAATTCTGGTCAGCCATCGAGATGAATATCGGGATTATTGCGATAATTCCGAGGAACACTGCACCGACGAGAGCAATTTTGGAAAGTACTCTCTGGATATAGTCCGAGGTGGGCTTGCCGGGTCTTATTCCGGGGATACCGCCGTTTGACTGACGGAGATTGTTTGCAATCTCAACGGGGTTGTACTGTATCGATACGTAGAAGTAATTGAACGCAATTATAAGAATGAAATAGAGAATTGCATACGACCAGCTCCTCGTGCTGAAGAACTGACAGAACTTTATATAGAAAGTTGATGAATCCTCTGTTACGGGTTTGAAGAGCTGTATGGTTGACGGAAGCGACATAAACGACATTGCGAAGATGATAGGCATAACACCGCTCATCATTACCTTTATCGGGATATGTGTTTTCTGACCGCCGTACTGTTTTCTTCCCACGACACGTTTAGCGTACTGAATGGGGATACGTCTTTCAGCCTCGTTCATGAATACTATGAAAGCAAATTCTGCAATTATAAAGAGCAGGTATCCGATTGATACAAAGAGATATTTAGCAGGGTTATCCATAGTGAGTGTGACGAGTCTGCCTGCGTCAACGGGAAATCTTGCGGCGATACCGGCAAAGAGGATAATGGAAACGCCGTTTCCTATACCCTTGTCGCTTATTCTGTTGCCCATCCAGACAACGAACGATGCGCCCGCAATGAATGTTACTACAATTACTATTCCTGCGAATATACCCTGACCGCCGTCAATATACTTGACTGCGGAATTGCCGCTGTCATCGGTCATTCTTCTGAGAGTGAGGTAATACGCATAGGACATTGCAACTGCGAGAACCACCGCAACGAATGCGGTTATTTTGTCGATTTTCTTACGTCCCTCTTCGCCCTCGTCACGCAGCCTTTCCAGAGGAGGCAAAGCGTAGGTGAGGAGCTGCATAATGATAGATGCATTGATGAAGGGGGTTATTGATAGTGAGAACACGGTTGCCTGTGAGAGCGCACCGCCTGTAATGGTATTGAGATATTCAAGGAAGTTTCCGCCTGATGCGTTTGTATCCATCCAGCTTTTGACAACATCGGGATTGAGGAAAGGCACGGTAACGGCACTTCCGAACCTGAATATGACAATCATCAGTAATGTGTAAAGAAGCTTTTTACGGATTTCGGGTGTGTTCCATGCATTCTTCAGTGTTTTGAACACATTACATCACCTCGGTCTTTCCGCCTGCCTTTTCTATCTTCTCGACAGCACTCTGCGAGAATTTTGCAGCTTTAACTGTAAGCTGTGCGGTAAGTTCTCCGTTTCCGAGTATCTTTATACCGTCATACTCCTTCTTTACAAGACCTGATGCCTTGAGGAGTTCTGCGTCAACTACAGTACCGTCCTTGAATTTATTGAGGTCAGAAACATTAACTATTGCATACTTAGTTGCAAAGATATTGTTGAAGCCTCTCTTGGGGATACGTCTTGCGAGAGGCATCTGACCGCCTTCAAAGCCGATTCTTACACCGCCGCCGCTGCGGGCGTTCTGTCCCTTGTGACCCTTGCCTGCTGTTTTTCCGTTTCCGGAGCCGTGACCTCTTCCCACACGCTTTACAGCCTTGTTGGAGTCGGGAGCGGGTGTCAATTCATGTATTTTCATGCCAATGCACCTCCTTGCTTACGCCTGTGTAACCTCGATGAGGTGTGAAATTTTCTTGATTTTGCCCTCTGTCTGAGCGTTGTCAGGCTGAGTGGTTGTATCGCCGATTTTTCTGAGACCGAGAGACTGTGCAGTAGCTATCTGGTCTTTTTTTCTTCCGATGAGGCTCTTAACGAGCTTTATATTCTTAGCCATGCCGCTGCCTCCTTAACCTAAAATTTCCTTAACGGACTTGCCTCTCTTTTCTGCAACAGACTTGGCAGAAGTGCATGAAGTAAGACCGTTGATTGTAGCTCTTACAACGTTGCAGGGGTTATTTGAACGAAGAGACTTTGTTCTGATGTCCTTTATGCCTGCAACCTCAATAACGGCACGGACGGGACCGCCTGCGATAACGCCTGTACCGGGTGCGGCGGGCTTCATGAGGACTCTGCCTGCGCCGAATGTGCCGACAATCTCATGAGGAATGGTAGTACCCTTGAGAGAAACCTTTACAAGATTTTTCTTAGCGTCCTCGATGCCCTTGCGGATAGCATCGGGAACTTCTCCGGACTTTCCGAGACCGAAGCCTACAGTGCCGTTTCCGTCGCCCACTACTACGAGAGCAGAGAATTTCATGATACGGCCGCCCTTAACGGTTTTGGAAACTCTGTTGATAGCGACAACCTTTTCCTGAAATTCGGGTGCCTGTGTTTCAATATTAGCCATTGTTTAACCTCCCTGTCTCAGAATTTTAATCCGTTTTCACGTGCGCCCTCTGCGAGAGCCTGAACTCTTCCGTGATAGAGGTAGCCGCCTCTGTCGAATACAACCTCGGTTATACCCTTATCGGCAGCGTTCTTTGCGATAGCCTCGCCGACCTTGCGTGCGCCCTCGACATTTGAGCCGCTTTCGCCGAAGTCCTTGTCCATGCTGGATGCGGCAGCAAGAGTAACACCGTTTACATCGTCAATAATCTGAGCATAGATATGCTTGTTTGAACGGAACACATTGAGACGGGGACGCTCGGGAGTACCTGAAATCTTGGCACGTACTCTGCGGTGTCTCTTTAATCTTGCCTTATTGCTTTCAAATTTCTTAATCATAGCAATTTGCTCCTTCTAATTACTTCTTGCCCTTGCCGGCCTTACCTTCCTTGCGGATGATATGCTCGCCGGCATATCTTATACCCTTGCCCTTATAAGGCTCGGGGGGACGCTTTTCACGAACCTCGGCTGCGAACTGACCCACAGCCTGCTTGTCGATACCGCTGATGATGATTTTGTTGGGCTGGGGAACATCAAGCTTGATAGTATCTGTTTCCTCAATCACAACGGGGTGCGAAAATCCGAGGTTAAGAGTAACCTTAGTTCCGCTCTTTGCGGCACGATAGCCTACGCCCTCGATTTCGAGAGTTTTTGAATATCCGTTTGTAACGCCCTCAACCATATTGTGAATGAGGGTTCTTGTAAGACCGTGAAGTGAACGGTGACGCTTGTCATCGCTGGGTCTTGTGACATTTATAACACCTTCAGCAATCTCAATGCCGAGCTCCTTTGAAAACTGTCTCGAAAGCTCGCCCTTCGGTCCCTTTACCGTGATAAGGTTATTTTCATTTTTAACCTCTACACCTGCGGGAATGCTGACAGGCTGTTTACCGATTCTTGACATAATCAGCTTCCTCCTTACCAGATGTATGCGAGAACCTCGCCGCCGACGTTAAGCTCTCTTGCCTTCTTGTCGGTAACGATTCCCTTTGAAGTTGAAACGATTGCTATACCCAGACCCTTACGAACCTTGGGCATATCTGCGCAGCTTGAATAGATACGCAGACCGGGCTTTGAAACTCTTCTGAGTCCCGTAATTACGGGCGATTTATTGTCGCCGTACTTGAGCGTGATTCTGATAACACCCTGCTTGCCGTCCTCTATCACCTGAAAGCTCTTTACATAACCCTCGTCAACGAGAATCTGAGAGATAGCCTTCTTCACGTTAGAAGCGGGAACGTCAACTGTGGCGTGCTTTGCAGTATTCGCATTGCGGATTCTTGTTAAAAGATCTGCTATTGTATCAGTGATTTGCATTGCAGATGACCTCCTTTTCGTATTTTACCAGCTTGCTTTTTTGACGCCGGGAATCTGACCGTCATGAGCCAGCTCTCTGAAGCAGATACGGCAGATGCCGAATTTTCTCAGATAAGCGTGGGGTCTGCCGCAGATTTTGCATCTGTTGTAAGCTCTTGTGGAATACTTGGGAGTTCTCTGCTGCTTGTTAATCATTGCCTTTTTAGCCATTGTATTTCCTCCCTGATTACTTAATGAACGGTGCGCCGAGGAGGCTGAGGAGTTCTCTGCCCTCTTCGTCGGTCTGAGCTGTGGTGATGAAATTAATATCCATACCTCTTACCTTGTCAATCTTATCGTACTCTATTTCGGGGAAGATAAGCTGTTCCTTGACACCTGTGGAATAGTTGCCCTTGCCGTCGAACGAATTTGCGCTTATTCCTCTGAAGTCACGAACACGGGGGAACGCAACGTTGAAGAGCTTATTAACAAATTCGTACATTTTTTCGCCTCTGAGGGTAACTTTTACGCCAATGGGCATACCCTCACGGAGCTTGAAGTTAGCAACTGACTTCTTTGCTCTGCACACTACAGGCTTCTGACCTGTGATAGCGGCGAGGTCGGTCATTATAGCGTCAATTACCTTTGCGTTGTCCTTGGCATCGCCTGCGCCGACATTGATAACAACCTTGTCGAGCCTGGGAATCTGCATAACGCTCTTATAGCCGAACTTCTTCATCAGTGCAGGAGCAACGTCACTTGTATAATAATCTTTCAATACAGACATTTTCGGTTTCTCCTTTACATTATTCAAAAGACTTTCCGCACTTCTTGCAGACACGGAGCTTTTTGCCGTCCTCTATGGTATGACCCACTCTTGTGGGCTTGCCGCACTTGGGGCAAACGAGCTGAACCTTGCAAGCGTAAACAGGAGCTTCGGTTCTTACGATGCCGCCTGCCTGACCCACTCTTGTGGGCTTTACGTGTTTGGTGATTATGTTGATGCCCTCAACGATAACCTTGCCCTCCTTGGGGCTTACTTCTGCGATTTTGCCGGTTTTTCTGTCGCCGTTCTTCTCGAACTTATCCTCGTACTTACCTGTACGGAGGATAACAGTGTCACCGGTTTTAACGTGTACTTTACTCATATCAATGACACCTCCGAATTAAAGAACTTCAGGTGCGAGGCTGAGGATTTTTGTATATTCCTTCTCACGCAATTCCTTGGCAACAGGTCCGAAAATACGTGTACCTCTGGGGTTCTTGTCTTCCTTAATGATAACAGCAGCGTTCTCGTCGAAGCGGATATAAGTACCGTCCTCTCTTCTGAGACCCTTTGCTGAACGAACGATAACTGCCTTTACAACATCGCCCTTCTTTACAACGCCTCCGGGTGTTGCTTTCTTAACGGAAGCAACTACTACATCGCCGATATTTGCATATCTTCTGCGTGTACCTCCCAGAACTCTGATACACATAAGCTCCTTTGCGCCTGTGTTGTCAGCGACCTTTAAATAAGTCTGCATCTGTATCACAGCGAGTTCCTCCTTTCAAGCATTAAGCTTCTATCAAATATAATTACTTAGCCTTTTCGATGATGGTTGTCACACGCCATCTCTTGTCCTTTGAAAGCGGACGTGTTTCCATAACTTCAACACGGTCGCCTGTTCTGCACTCATTGTTTTCATCGTGAGCCTTAAGTTTAACAGTACGCTTGATGATTTTCTTGTAAAGTGGGTGCTTAACGTTGTCAACGATAGCAACAACAACGGTCTTATCCATCTTATCGCTTACAACCTTGCCTACTCTTGTCTTTCTAAGGTTTCTCTCTGCAGACATTAGCCGAATCCTCCCTTTCTTACTGCTGCTGTGCGAGTTCTGCCGCACGCAGAACGGTTTTAACACGGGCAATATCTTTCTTTACAGCGTTAAGTCTTGCTGTATTGTCTAGCTGACTTACAGCGTGCTGAAAGCGGAGCGCAAAAAGCTCTTCCTTTAAGCTGACGAGTTTTTCGTTAAGCTCGTCAACGGACATTTCTCTGATTTCCGATGCCTTCATTACTGCTCCACCTCCTGCTCTGCTTTAGTAACGAATTTACACTTGATAGGAAGCTTGTGCATAGCAAGACGCATAGCTTCTCTTGCGGTTTCCTCGGCAACGCCCTTGATTTCAAAGAGTACTCTGCCGGGCTTTACGACTGCAACCCAGTATTCGGGAGAACCTTTACCTGAACCCATTCGTGTTTCAGCAGGCTTCTCTGTGACTGGCTTGTCAGGGAATATCTTAATCCAGACCTGACCGCCTCTCTTGATATATCTTGTCATAGCGATACGGGCTGACTCAATCTGATTGGAGGTTATCCAAGCAGGCTCAAGTGCCTGTAAGCCGTAATCGCCGTATGTTACCTTATTTCCTCTGTAAGCCTTGCCCTTGAGGCGGCCTCTGTGTACTCTGCGGTACTTAACTCTCTTTGGAAGCAGCATTACTGATTACCTCCTTCACTTCTTCTGTTGTCACGGCTGAAGTTTCTGTTTCCGCCTCTTCTGTTTCCGTCACGTCTGTCGTCACGGCGGTTATTGCGGCGGTCGTTTTTCTTTTCGGACTTTTCTCTCTGAGCGGCAGCCTTTGCAGCATCGCCCTTGAGGACTTCGCCCTTGTATATCCAAACCTTTACACCAAGCTTTCCGTAGGTTGTATCGGCCTCGGCAAAGCCGTAGTCGATGTCTGCACGGATAGTCTGGAGCGGAATTGTACCCTCGTGGTAGCTTTCGCTTCTTGCGATTTCTGCACCGGCAAGTCTGCCTGATACCTTAACCTTGATACCCTTTGCACCGAGGCGCATGGTTCTTCCGATGGACTGTTTCATAGCTCTTCTGAACGAAACACGGTTTTCGAGGTCGAGAGCGATTTTCTCGGCAACGAGCTGGCTGTCCATATCGGGCTGCTTTACTTCGATGATATTGACATAAACCTGTTTGCCAATCATCTTTTCGAGCTGCTGTCTGAGCTTTTCGATTTCTGCGCCCTGTCTGCCGATAACGATACCGGGCTTAGCGCAGTGGATGTGGATTCTGACTTTATCGGCGAAACGCTCGATTTCTATTCTGGGAACACCGGCAGCATACAAGCTCTTCTTAATGAATTTACGAACGTTGTAGTCCTCAACGAGGGTATTGCCGAAATCTGCCTTATTGGCATACCAGCGTGAATCCCAGTCCTTTATAACGCCCACACGAAGACCGTGCGGATTAACTTTCTGTCCCATTATTCAGACCTCCTCGGGATTATTCTTTTTCTTTAAGAACAACTGTGATGTGTGATGTTCTCTTTAAAATTCTGTATGCTCTGCCCTGAGCTCTGGGCATAATTCTCTTCATGATGGGACCGGGTGTAACGAAGCACTCGGCAACATAAAGGTTGTTTCTGTCCATGCTGAAATTATTTTCTGCATTTGCCTGTGCGGACTTTACAAGCTTACTTACGATAGGACTTGCAGCCTTAGGAGTAAGATCTAAAGTAGCCAAAGCGAGGTCAACGTCCTTGTTTCTGATAAGATCAAGAACAATCTGAACCTTTCTGGGCGATATGCGGGCATTTCTCAAATAAGCTCTTGCTTCCATTCAAAGCTCCTCCTTTCGCTTACTTCTTACCGTTGTTTGATGTCTTTGAACCTGCGTGTCCCTTGTAAGTTCTTGTAGGAGCAAACTCACCGAGCTTATGTCCTACCATATCCTCCGTAACGTATACGGGAACGTGCTTGCGTCCGTCATGAACAGCGAATGTATGACCTACAAAATCGGGGAAGATTGTAGAAGACCTGCTCCATGTTTTGAGGACTTTCTTTTCGCCTGCCTCGTTCATTGCAACGACCCTCTTGAGGAGAACTTCCTGCACATAAGGTCCTTTTTTAACGCTTCTGCTCATTAATAGTTCCTCCTTTCAGATTATTTGCCGTTGCGGCGTTTTACGATAAACTTATCGGTTCTGTGGTGCTTCTTGCGAGTCTTGTAACCGAGAGCGGGCTTGCCCCAGGGGGTAACAGGTCCGGGTCTGCCGACGGGTGATTTACCCTCACCGCCGCCGTGCGGATGGTCACAGGGGTTCATGACAGAACCTCTTACGGTAGGTCTCCAGCCCATGTTTCTGACACGTCCTGCCTTGCCGTAATTAACGTTTTCGTGGTCTATATTTGAAACCTGACCGATAGCAGCCTTGCAGTCAATCGGAACCTTTCTCATTTCGCCGGAGGGAAGTCTGATAAGAGCGTACTTATCCTCCTTGCCCATAAGCTGAGCCTGATTTCCTGCGCTTCTTACGAGCTGTGCACCCTTGCCGGGATAAAGCTCAACGGCGTGGATAAATGTACCGACGGGAATATCGGAAAGCTTGAGAGCGTTGCCGGGCTTGATGTCAGCCTCTGCGCCCGATTCAATCTTGTCGCCGACTTTAAGACCGTTGGGAGCGAGAATATATCTCTTTTCGCCGTCCTCGTACTGAACGAGAGCGATGAATGCGCTTCTGTTGGGGTCGTATTCGAGTGTAAGAACGGTAGCAATCATATCGTCCTTGTCACGCTTGAAATCTATTATACGGTATTTTCTTCTGTTGCCGCCGCCTCTGTGACGGACTGTTATTCTGCCGTAGCTGTTTCTTCCCGATTTCTTTTTAAGGGGTTCGAGAAGGCTTTTCTCCGGCTCAACCTTGGACAGAACGGAGTAATCCGTTACAGTCATCTGACGCCTTGAAGGTGTCGTAGGCTTATAGGTTTTAATAGCCATTTATTTCACTCCTTGTAAAATGCTTTTTTGCGGGAGCATTACTCCCATACTCCGGGGTGCTTCGTCCTCTTATCAATAGAGACCCTCGAAGAACTCGATAGCCTTTGAATTTTCCGTAAGAGTAACAACAGCCTTTTTCCATGAGGCTGTTTTTCCGACATATCTGCCGACTCTTTTCTCCTTGCCCTTGACGTTGAGGGTGTTCACCTTAGCTACTTCAACGCCGAAGAGAGCCTCGACAGCCTTTTTTATCTCGGTCTTGTTTGCGTCCTTGGCAACCTTGAAGGTGTACTTTCCCTCCTGAAGATTGTCCATTGACTTTTCCGTGATAACGGGTTTGAGGATAATATCCTGCGGTGCTTTCATTATGCGTACACCTCCTCGATTTTTCCTACGGCGGTCTTAACGATGATAAGCTTGTCATAGTTAAGAATATCGTATACATTCAGTGTGCTGTTGATTTTACGGTCTTTTACCTCATTGCCGTTCTCGTCAATGCGGATTACTTCCTGTGTCATGACGGAAGCTGTTTTCACACCGGGAATATTGGCTGCGCTCTTTATTACCTTTTCGTCAACGCCGTCTGTAACTATGAGAGCCTTGCCGGTAACGTTGAGAGCTTTAAGCATTTCAACGACAGTCTTTGTTTTAAAGCTGTCAAGCGTGAGGGTATCGAGAACAATCATATTGTTGTCGATGACCTTGGTTGAAAGAGCAGACTTCATAGCAAGTCTTTTTACTTTCTTATTGAGAGCGTATCTGTAATCTCTGGGCTTGGGGCCGAGAGCAACGCCGCCGTGATACCACTGGGGAGCTCTTGTCGAACCCTGTCTTGCGTGACCTGTACCCTTCTGTCTCCACGGCTTTCTGCCGCCTCCTCTTACTTCTGTTCTCGTAAGAGTGGACTGAGTACCCTGTCTCTGGTTAGCGAGGTAATTTACCACCGCAGCGTGCATAACGCCCTGATTGGGTTCGATTCCGAAAACTGCGTCAGAAAGCTCTGTTTCGGAAACCTGCTTCCCTGTCATATCATAAACTGAAATCTTAGACATTTACGTTTCCCCCTTTCTCAAGCCTTTACGCTGTCAACGATGTAAACTATACCGCCCTTGGGACCGGGAACGGCACCCTTGATAGCGATAAGATTGTTTTCTGCATCTATCTTGACTATTTCAAGGTTCTGTACAGTTACCTGTTCTGCGCCCATGTGACCTGCCATGCCCTTGCCCTTGTAGATTCTTGAAGGCGAGGAGCAAGCACCCATTGAGCCTGCCTGTCTGTGAACGGGACCTGTACCGTGAGTTTCCTTGAGTCTGTGCTGGTTATGACGCTTGATTGCGCCTGCGAAGCCTTTACCTTTGCTTGTGCCTACAACGTCAACTGCATCTCCGACAGCGAAAGTGTCAGCCTTTACGATGTCGCCCACATTGAGGGCATCGCAGTCATCAAGTCTGAATTCCTTAAGATTTTTCTTGCAGGCAACGTCAGCCTTTTCAAAGTGGCCCTTGAGGGGCTTGTTCATTCTCTGAACCTTGACATCGCCGTAGCCGAGCTGAAGAGCAGCATAGCCGTCGTTCTCGACAGTTTTCTTCTGAACGACAACGCAGGGACCTGCTTCAACAACAGTAACGGGAATAACCTTTCCCGATTCGTCGAAAATCTGTGTCATACCGATTTTCTTTCCGATAATGCCTTTCTGCATTTTCATTTCCTCCTATAAGGTTATTGGTTGACATTCATCATCAACATGACCGGCGGATTACCGCCATTCCGCTTCAGGAGCGGTTTTGCAGGTGTGATTATTACTTAACTTCCATAACAACGTCTACGCCTGCGGGGATTTCAAGCTTGTCGAGAGCAGCAGTGGTTTTCTCTGTGGGACGGATAACGTCTATAAGTCTCTTGTGAGTTCTCATTTCAAACTGCTCACGGCTGTCCTTGTACTTGTGTACAGCACGGAGGATAGTAACAACTTCCTTATCTGTAGGGAGCGGTATGGGACCTGAAACTCTTGCACCGCTTCTTTTAGCTGCCTCCACGATTTTAGCTGCTGCAATATCAACAGTAGCGTGGTCGTATCCTTTAATCTTGAATCTGATTTTTTCATTGACTGCCATTATTTTCGCCTCCTTGGATAATATTTTGGGGACGCTTGTCGGGACATCACACGTTCCCGTGTGTTTCATGCCGTATCCACTAAAAAAACCCGAAAAAACGATGTTTTCCGAGTTACAAACGACATATCGGGACACAAAGAGACACAAACGCACATACGCAAGCTGTACCGTTACTCCACAAACTGTGTCCGCTATCCCATTTCGCCCGGTTTAAAATCGGACATACTCCACGGAAATTCCCCGGCACACCGCCGGCAACCTTCCGTTTCAACGCATATCTTTGCAGTCAGTGCATATCATATGCACCCAGCTTTCATATTATAACACGCAAAAGGAGATATTGCAAGACTTTTCCTGCATTTTTTATTGTAAATTTTTTATTAACGAAAATATTTATTTAACTATAATCGGCATTTAAAAAATAATCTACAGAAATTTTTATATTTTTCTTTATTCCTCCGCTCACGGCGGAGGAACAGTGTTTTTATTATACCTTTATATATAATATATTGTCATGAAAAATCCAAAATTAATATCATAAATTACCGAAAAGCACTTGAAACTGCTGTCGGATAATGTTATAATTATAAAAGCATAACGCCGTCATACGGCAAAAGGAGTAAAAATTATGGATTACGGACATTTTGACCTTGAAAACAAGGAATACGTCATCACAAACCCCGCAACCCCGGCACCCTGGGCGAATTATCTCGGCGACCCCGAATACGGCGCAATGATTTCAAACAATGCCGCAGGCTACAGCTTTGTAAAATCAGGCGCAAACGGAAGAATTTCTCGTTTCCGTTTCAATTCCGATATGGCTCTCCCCGGAAGATACATCTATATACGTGACAACGATGCAAATGACTACTGGTCGGCATCATGGCAGCCTGTCGGAAAGCCCCTTGACAAATACAAGAGCGAATGCCGCCACGGTACTGCATATACCGTCATTTCCGCAGAATATTCCGATATAAAATCGGAGGTTACATATTATGTCCCCTACGGAAAAACCTATGAGATCTGGAGGGCTAAGGTAACCAACAACGACTCAAAGGACAGAAAGCTCTCCGTTTACGGCTTCGTTGAATTTACCAACGACAACAACTACGAACAGGACCAGGTAAATCTCCAGTATACATTATTTATAACACGCACAAGCTTTGAGGAAAATAAAATCCTCCAGCATATCAACGAAAATGACGGCAGAGACACAAGCGGTTCAAATCACCGTGAAAGATTTTTCGGAATGGTCGGCGCACCGATTTCGGCATATAACGGCTCACTGAGCGACTTCATAGGCGCATACAGGACTTTTTCAAACCCCATAGCCGTTGAGTCGGGCAGGTGCAATAACAAGATGAATTTCAATTCAAATGCCTGCGGTGCATTGCAGTCGGATATTACCATCAAAGCAGGCGAAACCGCCGAGCTTATATATATCCTCGGTCAGCGTGACAACGAACAGGCATCCGCTATCCTTAACGAATATAAAACAGCAGGAAAAGTCGATTCCGAAATAGAACAGCTCAAAAATTACTGGCACGGTCAGCTTTCAAATTTCAAGGTTGAAACCCCCTCCGCAGAATTCAACAATATGATTAACGTATGGAATGCATACCAGTGCTTTATAACATTCATCTGGTCGAGAGCAGCTTCATTCGTTTACTGCGGTTTAAGAAACGGCTACGGCTACCGTGATACAGTTCAGGACATTCAGGGCATAATCCACCTTGACCCCGAAATGGCTGCCGATAAAATCCGCTTCATGCTTTCCGCACAGGTAAGCAACGGCGGAGGACTTCCCCTCGTAAGGTTCAATCACAATGCAGGTCATGAAAACTGTCCCGATGAAAACGATGTCAACAGCGTATACGCAAAGGAAACAGGTCATCCCTCCTACCGTGCCGATGATGCTCTCTGGCTTTTCCCGACTATCGTCAAGTATATCGGCGAAAGCGGAAACAAGGCATTTTTGGACGAAGTAATCACCTATGCCGAAGAGGGCGGCGGAGAGGCTACCGTCTATGAACACCTCAAAAATGCCGTGCGCTTTTCAATGGAACGTCTCGGCGGTCACGATATGCCAGCAGGACTTCATGCAGACTGGAATGACTGTTTAAGGCTCGGCGCAAAGGGCGAATCCACATTCGTTGCTTTCCAGCTTTATTATGCCATGAGCGTTATAAAAGATATGGCTGTTTCGAGAAATGACAATGATTATGTATCATATATCACGGACGCACAGTCAAGGCTTGCGGCTGCACTCGAAAAGTGCTGGGACGAGGACAGATTTATCCGTGGAATACGTGAGGACGGCATTGTTGTCGGCGCAAAGAAAGACCCCGAAGCAAATATGTGGCTCAATCCCCAGAGCTGGAGCGTAATATCGAAATTTGCCTCGGACGAACAGGCTGAAAAAGCTATGAACAGCGTTCACGAAATTCTCAACACTCCCTACGGCGCAAAGCTCCTCGAACCGCCCTACAAAGACCATTATTTTGACGGTGCATTAATGCATATCTTCAATGCCGACACGAAGGAAAACGGCGGTATCTTCTCGCAGTCGCAGGGCTGGCTCATACTTGCGGAATCGCTCCTCGGTCACGGAAACAGGGCTTTTGAATATTTCCTCGAAAGCTCCCCTGCCGCTATGAATGACAAGGCTGAAATAAGAGTAATGGAACCCTACGTTCACGGACAGTTTACCGAATCAAAGGCATCGCCCTTCGAGGGACGTTCGCACGTTCACTGGCTCACAGGTACGGCATCTACGGTCATGGTTGGCTGTGTGGAGGGTATCTGCGGTATGCGCCCCGATGCTGACGGTCTTTTGATTTCGCCCTCTATTCCCTCGGAATGGGACGGATTCAAGATAGAAAAGAATTTCAGAGGAAAGAAATTAAATATAAATATCGACAACTCCGCACACGTTGAATCGGGCGTAAAGGAGATAACTCTCAACGGCGAAAAGCTCGGCAGAAATTATATCCCTGCCGACAAACTTTCCGATACAAACGAAATAACAGTCATTCTCGGCTGACAAAAAATCCCCCGTCTTTCGTGACGGGGGATTTTATTATATGTCATTATCAACTTCGCCGTCGCCGTTCTGCTCGGCACTTTCGGACTCGGAATACTGCGAATTTTCGGGATTTTCTGAATTTTCCGGATTTTCTACATTTTCCGGATTTTCCGGATTTTCGGGAACATCATCGCCGCCGTCCGTCTGAATATCGCCTTCCGAAATCTCATCATCAACGGCTGTGTTTATTTCAATCGGCAGGGAGTTTCCGTCAGCGTCATAAAAAACCACATTGTCAATGTAAAAATTTCCCTCGTTTTTTATGCCCCAGCGCATAATCAGGAATGTCGCTTCGGGCATAGTCTCGTCCCAGCATCTTCCGCTGTCGGCGAGCAGGAATTTAAATCTGACGTGGACTGCGCCCGACATATCAAAATTATATTCTCCGCCCTCCCATTCGCTGAAATCGTACCATTTGTCGCCCGAAACGTTTGCGCCTCCGCCGCCGCCTATCCAGCCGGGGGCTTTTACATTTTCGCCGTCCTCGTTGGTGAATTTTTCGGCTGTCGCATCTGCATATGCATCAAATTCTATCGAACGCACCTTTGAAACGTTTTCGGGACTGAGCATTTTTGCGGCATCAAGCTGTATTTTCTGTACTTTTTCATTGAGCGGAGCAGTTCCGTCATCTGTAAAGCGCAGCATTTTATTTCCCTGAACCTCGGCAATTTCGAGAGTTCCCTGTGCGGAGTCGGTGTCGCTTGTCTGTGCAAATGCGAACGAAAATTCTTCATCATCAAATGTCACTGCATTCGGGTCTTTCGCCTCGGCAGGAGAGGGCGGAACAGGCTCTTCCTCGTCCGTATCTTCATCATCTGCGGCGGACGGCTCCGACTGCACGGCAGTCTGCTGAACTTCGGATTCCTGCGAAACCTCTGTCTTTACCGTATTTGAACACGCAGAAACTGCGGCGCACAGCGACAGTGCGGCAATGCAGGAAAATAATTTCTTGTACATATATATACCCTTTCTCCAAAAAAGCCCCCCGCCATAAAGCGGAGGGCATATATCATGGAATTATTATCAGTCCTTTTTCTTTACAACAAAGGCTGTACCAACGGCAATGGCAGTACCGAGAACAGCAAGACCAACGCCTGCATCACCTGTCTGTGCAGACTTCTCGCTTGATGCCGAAGATGCACTGCCCGACTTTGATGACGAGCTGCTTGAACTTGAAGAGCTTGTCGTAGTGGTTGTTGCAGCAGCACCATCTGTAGTGGTTGTAGCTGCCTCGGTGGTAGTAGTCTCTTCTTCCTCTGCGGGAGCAACTGTATAAACCCTGTCTATTGTGATTTTGATGCCTGTTGAAGAAACATCGCCGTCAACATATCCCTCACGGTTAAAGGGGTTTATATTTGTCTCAAGATAGAGGCAGTCAATTGCAGCAGCAGGGTCTGTGATATTGAAAGTAGCAGTGTAAGAGCCGTCACCTGTAATATCAACAACGCTGTCGCCTACGGAGTCAATGTCCGAACGCTGGAAACGCTGGGGATTTGTACCTATAGAACCGCCGAGGAAAGCGTAATAGGAATCCGAATTGGTTCCGTCTGTATTCTTGTTTGTTACCTGGTCGCCGAGACCGCTGATTGTGAAATCAACCTTTACCCATTCGCTGCACGCATAGGCATTGGTATCGAGGTCTTTAATATCATTTCCCCATGTGTTCCAGATATTTACACGGAGATTGTTGCTTTCGTTTTTATAAGCACCTACCGAGGGACCTGTATAATTAATAGTTGTTTCATCTGCATAGGCAGTAAGGCTCATACCTGCAAGTGCTGTCAACGATACAGCCGAAGCAGCAGCGGCTGCAATAAATTTTCTTATCTTCATTTTAAAAAACTCCTTACATTGCGTGCGCCCTGTGATGAAAACAAGCTGTATGCGCACTTACTTTTTCCGTATGTCAATATTGTAACACAAATCGATATTATTATCAAGTGGCAGTTTGCACAATGTTGATGAGATTTTTTATTCACTTTTTACATTATTTATACATTTAATTTTGACTGCGACAAAATTCCGACAGCTTCCTTCATCATGTCAAAGACTTTAATTTTCGGGGGGATTTTAACGGAAACGTATGATTTTCCCGAACCGTTGAAGGTAATTCTTCCCCTGTATTTTGTGGAAAGTGCGGCAATCTGCTGTGTCGAGAGGTATTCCGTATAGAAATACATAGAGCCGTTTTTCTGGGATATTTCGGTTATTCCGAGACGGGCTGCGCTGTTCCTGAGCATGGAGACCTCGACAAGTCCGACAACGGAGCCGGGCGGGTCGCCGTAACGGTCTATAAGCTCGTCTATAAGGTCGATTTTATCCTCCGGGCTGTTCACGAGCATTATTTTTCTGTAAACATCAATACGCTGGTTAAGGCTGGGGATATATTTTTCGGGTATATGGGCATCTGTCTGAATATCGACAAGACATTCGGGTATTTTTTCGGGTCTTTCGCCCTTTGCCTCGGATATTGCCTCCGAAAGGAGCTTTAAATACATATCGTATCCCACAGCCTCCATATGACCGTGCTGACTTCCGCCAAGAATACTGCCTGCTCCCCTGATTTCGAGGTCACGCAGGGCAATTCTGAAACCGCTGCCGAATTGAGTAAATTCACGCATGGCACTGAGTCTCTTTGCGGCGATTTCGGTGAGGACTTTATCCTTTTTATAGGTGAAATATGCGTATCCTCTGCGGTTTGAGCGTCCTACTCTTCCACGCAGCTGATAAAGCTGTGAAAGCCCGAAACGGTCTGCATCTTCTATTATTAAAGTATTGACATTCGGAACGTCAACGCCTGTTTCTATAATGGTTGTACAAACGAGTATATCAATTTCATGCTCCACAACCTGCTGCCAGATGTCGGACATATCGTCCTCGCTCATCTGACCGTGTGCAAAGGCTGTTCTTGCGTCGGGAAAAAGTTCCTGTAATTTTGCGGTGCATGACTGTATACTTTCCACACGGTTGTGTATATAATATACCTGACCGCCACGGCGCAGTTCCTTTCTGATTGCCTGAACGATTGTTCCTGTGTTATATTCAATGACATAGGTCTGTACGGGGTATCTGTCCTGCGGAGGTTCTTCGAGTACCGACATATCTCTTATTCCGCTCATAGCCATATTGAGGGTTCTCGGAATGGGAGTTGCCGAAAGCATAAGCACATCGACCCCCGTAAAGCTTTCCTTGAATTTTTCCTTATGAGCAACGCCGAAACGCTGCTCTTCATCTATTATTGCCAGACCGAGGTCTTTAAATACAACGCTTTTCTGGATAATCTTGTGAGTGCCGATAAGTATGTCTATTCTGCCCTTTCTGAGCCTGCTGACAATTTCAGACTGCTGCTTCGGGCTTCTGTATCTCGAAAGCAGCTCCACATTTACGGGGAAATGTTCAAATCTTCTAAGTGCCGTCTGATAGTGCTGATATGCAAGGACAGTCGTAGGGGCGAGTATTGCGCACTGCTTTCCCGAAAGAACGCATTTCATCGCCGCACGGAATGCGACCTCGGTTTTTCCGAAACCTACATCTCCGCACAGCAGTCTTTCCATAGGTCTTGTGCGCTCCATATCGGCTTTTATCTCCGATATTGCGGTAAGCTGGTCATCAGTCTCAATATAGGGAAATCTTTCCTCAAAATCTTGCTGTATCTCGTCATCGGGAAAAAATGCGAACCCTTCGCTTTTATCACGCTTTGCATAGAGTCTGATTAGTTCGTCCGCCATATCCTTTACGGCACGCTTTACATTGTTTCTCGTCCTCTGCCAGTCGTTTGACGAAAGCTTGTTTAACTTAACGCCGGAGTCGTCACGGGGACCTATATATTTTGAAACCATGTCAAGCTGTGTGACGGGTATGTATAATTTGTCCGTTCCTGCGTACTGAATTGTTATGTAGTCTTTCGTTATTCCGTCAAATTCAAGCTTTCTTATGCCGATAAACCTGCCTATTCCGTGACCCGAATGCACAACGAGGTCGCCCTCGGATATATCGGCAAGACTGCGTATTTCCTCGGCTTTGTTCTTCTTTTTGCGTCTGGTTTTCCGTGAAGTATCGAGAGAACGTGCCTGCGTTATGAGGACGATTTTATTTTCGGGGTATTCAAAGCCTCCGCTGAAGCTGCCCGACATGAGGTATACCCTGCCGCCCTGCGGAACAATATCATCGCCGGCAATATCGCAGGGGATATTATTTTCCTGCAAATCATGCTGTATTATGGGGAGTGTCTTTTCACTGCCGGCACAAAGCAAAATGCGGTAATTTCTTCGCTTGTAATCGCTTATATCCTCGATAAGCTGTTTCATCTCTCCGCTCCACAAGGCTGTCTGCATAGCCTCAAAGCTCACAATCCTGCGGAAATTTATGCGTTCTCCGCCCTGAATGAAATTGCTTATATATATGCAGCTGAATTTTTCGGCGATAAGCTGAACCTGCGCAAGCTCCATGCAGTAGCCGTCAAGCCCTCTGCAAAGCTGACCCTCCTCCGTGAGTGCTTTTATATCCTCGCTGTACTGTGACATTATGCCGGAAGATGTATTCAATATATCGGAATAGTCGCTGAAAATAACGGCACCGCTTATATAGTCGAATACCGTTGAGATATTTTCATATGCAAGGGGGTAGTATTTCATGGAATGAGAGAGTATTTCACCGCTGCGCAGTCTTTCGATGTCGGAATATAAATGCTCACGGACGAGGTTCATTCTTTTTCCCCTGACTTTTTTTGCAAGAATTTCTATTTTGTCTGCGAGTTCATTTCCTCCGCACACTACTTCGCCTGCCGGAGATATTTCTATACTTTCAAGTTTTTCGTCAAATCTGCGCTGTGTATCCGTTTCAAATTCACATATGGTTTCAATCTCGTCGCCCCATAATTCAATTCTGACGGGTCTGTCGGAATTTACGGGGAATATGTCGAAAATATCCCCCCTGACCGAAAACTGCGATGCGCCCTCTACCTTTTCGCACCTCTGATAGCCGCTTAATGATAATATCCTGCTCAAATCCCGTATATCCGTTTCCTGACCCTGCGAAAGCGATATGCATGACTTTTTAAGCACATCGGGCGGAATAACGGGCTGCATTACGGCTTCTATGCCTGCACACAATACGGAGCATTTTCCCTCTGCGGCTTTTGAAAGGGCGGATATTCTCATATGCTCATATTCTCCGCTTGTGCTGTCAACGGAGGTGAGAACGAGTTCCTTTGACGGAAAAAGTACGGCTGTTTCCTCCCCCGACATCATGTTTATGTCATCGCATAATTTTTTGGCCTCCGCCTCCGAACCGGTTATCACGAGGTTTACACCCTCTCCCGAAAGGGCATATATAAGCTGTGACCTGTGTATATGGGAAAGACCCGTCACGGAGACGGGCGAAATGTTTTTGTCAAGAGCCTGACGTATTCCCGAATACCCCGAAAGCTCTCTGAAAAGTTCTTTGAAAATTTTCATCATTCACTCCAAATCAGGAATTATATTTGTTCATCGCCTCGTCCGTTCTGCCCTGAACCATAAGCTTTATGCATTCACAGGCATTTTCTGCGGCGGTGTCGAGCTTTGCCAAATCCTCTTTGCCGAATTTTCCGAGAACCCATTTTGCAAGGTCATAATCGGGGTGAGGCTTTTTTCCCACGCCCATTTTAATCCTCAGAAAATCCTCGCTGCCCGTGAGTTCTATAATGCTCCTTATGCCGTTATGACCGCCGTGGCTGCCTTTTCTGCGTATTCTGAGCCTGCCCGGTTCGAGGGAAATATCATCGTATATGACGATAAGATTTGATGTGTCAAGCTTATAGAAATCAAGAGCCTGCACGACAGCCTCACCGCTGTTGTTCATATATGTAAGCGGCTTCATCAGGATACAGCGTTTGCCCTCCACAGTAATTTCTGCGGTTTTGCTTTTGAATTTAAGGCGGTTTATATCCTCGCCGAGACTTTTTGCAAGCTTATCAGCCGTAAAAAATCCTGCATTATGCCTTGTGTTGTCATATTCCATTCCGAAATTTCCCAGACCTGCGATGACATATTCTATTTTACCTCTTTGTGTCTGCGAATTTGCGGAAATCCTGTCGAAAACTTCAAAAATACTCATAAAAATTATCTCCTTTCTTCAACAGATATTATATCACAGAAAACCAAAAAAATCAACAGAATAATATTACAAAAACGGAAAGCCGTATTGATAAAAGCCAGCTTTTGTGATACAATAAATATAATTATAATCTATCTCAAAAGGGGAAATCCTATGAAAAAAATAACACTCGGAATTACTGCCCATGTCGATTCGGGAAAAACCACCCTCGCCGAGTCCATGCTCTACACAACAGGAAACATAAAGAAAAAGGGAAGAGTTGACAGCGGCAATTCTTTCCTCGATACTAATTTCATCGAAAGAAACAGAGGAATAAGCATATTTTCACATCAGGCTGAAATGACCGTGGGCGATGATGTCATAACCCTCCTCGATACCCCGGGTCACGTTGATTTTTCAGCCGAAACCGAAAGAACCATGCAGGTTCTTGACTACGCAATACTCGTCATAAGCTGCACGGACGGCGTTCAGAGCCATACTTCAACGCTCTGGAAACTGCTTTCAAAATATGAAATACCTGTTTTTATATTCATAAACAAAACAGATTTGACGACCGCCGAACCGTCCTTCATACTCGAAAATATCCGCCGCAAGCTTTCGGAAAACTGCGCTGATTTTTCGGGTACTGACAGCGATATATACGAAAGCTGCGCTCTTTGTTCCGAGGATATGATGAATAAATATATCGCCGATGAATTTATACCGGACGAGGATATAATAAACGCAGTCGCCGAAAGGAGAATTTTTCCGTGCTTTTTCGGCTCTGCGCTGAAAATGCAGGGAATTGAGAAATTTATATCCGCCGTTTCAAGATTTACAAGACAGCCCGAACGACAGGAGCAGTTCGGCGCAAAGGTCTATAAAATCTCCTATGACAGCAAGGGGAGCAGGCTGACGCATATGAAAATAATGGGCGGTCAGCTTAGTGTCAGGGACGAAGTGGAATATATCTCGGACGGCGAAAAATTCAGCGAAAAAATCAGCTCCGTGAGATTTTATTCGGGGGAGAAATTCCGCACCGAAAAATCCGCCGAAGCAGGCGATATATGCGCCGTAACGGGTCTTGAAAATACATATTCGGGTCAGGGCATAGGCTTTGTGAGAAATTCCGAAAGAGCCGTGCTTGAACCCGTAATGTCCTACAGGGTGATACTCCCTGATAATATAAATCCTTTCGATGCGCTTAAGGATTTGCGGAGGCTCGAAGATACCGATCCGCAATTGCATATAGTATGGAATGAAAATTCAAAGGAAATACATATGCAGCTTATGGGTGCAGTACAGATTGAGGTGCTTACCGATATAATAAAGGAAAATTTCGGATATGACGTGATTTTTGCAAACGGCACGGTTTCATACAGGGAGACAATAAGAAATATTTCCGAGGGCGTGGGGCATTACGAACCGCTGAAGCATTATGCGGAGGTTCATCTTCTGCTTGAACCTCTGCCGAAGGGCAGCGGTCTTGTATTCGCTGCGAAATGCCCCGAAGATGACCTTGACCGAAACTGGCAGAGATTAATTCTCACCCACCTCGAAGAAAAAACTCATGTCGGAATACTCACAGGCTCGCCAGTAACCGATATGAAAATTACCCTCATGTCGGGAAAAGCCCACCTAAAACATACCGAGGGCGGAGACTTCCGACAGGCAACCTACAGGGCAGTCCGTCAGGGGCTGAGATATGCCGAGAGCGTACTGCTTGAACCGTATTTTGAATACGAGCTTGAAATACCGTCCGAATATACGGGCAGGGCGATAGCAGATTTACAGCATATGTCCGCTGAATTTGACTCCCCCGAAACCGTGGGCGAATTTTCAATAATAAAGGGTACTGCTCCCGTCTGTGAAATAAACGGCTATTATCAGCAGGTAATAAGCTACACAAAGGGCAGAGGTCATATAAGCTACACCCCGTGCGGATACAGGGAATGCCACAATGCGGAGGAGATAATCGAAAATACAGGCTACGACTGTGACGGCGATGTCGAAAATTCTGCGGATTCCGTATTCTGCTCCCACGGAGCAGGATTTATCGTCAAATGGAACGAGGTATACAGCCATATGCACCTTCCCTCCTGTCTCAAAAAGAAACACGAAAACGATACCCCGAAGGCAATATCCAAAAAGACGGAAAGACCCGATGTTTCTGAAAAGGAATTAATGGAAATATTCGAGAGAACCTACGGAAAAATAAACCGTGACCCCCGAAAGGCTTTCAGCAAAACCAAAAAGGAATCGGACTATTCAAAGCCCGTAAAGCTCCCCGACTACGAAAAGCCCGATTATCTCATAGTTGACGGATATAATATAATATTTGCATGGGATAATCTGAAGAAAGCCGCCGAAGAAAGCCTCGATGCCGCAAGGTCTGACCTGATAAATATATTATCCAATTATCAGGGATATTCGGGATATGAAATAGTACTTGTTTTCGATGCCTATAAAGTAAAGGGAAACCGCAGACATTCGGAAAAATATATAAACATAAATATAGTCTACACTCAGGAGAACGAAACCGCCGACAGCTATATTGAGAAATTAAGCCATGACCTGTCAAAGAAACACCGTGTAAGGGTTGCTACCTCCGACAATGCCGAACAGATGATTATTTTCGGCGGCGGAGCTATGAGAATTTCGGCGAATGAATTAAAACTCAATATCGAAAATGCCGAAAAGCAGATGAGAGAAAAAATAAAATGATTTCTGGCAATCATGTGTTCCGCACACATATGACAGGCGAAACAGAGAAAAAATAACTCGCTTATTTTTGTACCGCCTTGACATTTTTTTCATAAGGGTATATAATAAATAAGTAACTACGGTTAAACAGGCTGAAAAGCCGTAATCCCCCCAAATAAAACGGGAAAATTAATATAAAATTTTTTATCCGCAAAAGGAGATAAGCAATGAAAACAGTTTACACCTGCTTCTGCACAGACGTAATTCACGAGGGACACCTCAATATAATACGCAGAGCAAAAGAATACGGCGATGTTATTGTCGGAATACTAAGCGATGAAGCTATGGTAAAATATAACCGTTTCCCCACCGTTTCATTTGAAGAGAGAGTGAAAATGGTCGAGGACATAGAGGAAGTCTCAAAAACTGTCGTTCAGGAAACCGTCCTCTATGACGATATAATTGACCAAATCCGCCCCGATTATGTAATTCACGGCGACAACTGGAACAGCGGCCCGATGAAAGCCATAAGGAACAGAGTTGAGAAAAAGCTTTCGGAATACGGCGGTCAGATTATTGACGCACCCTACACCTATAACGAAAACGTCCACCGCATAGACATGAGAATAAAGGAAAAGCTCGCTATGCCCGAATTTCGCAGAAAAAGACTGAGACAGGCTATAAAGCTTCGTGGAATTGTAAAGGCTCTCGAAGTACACAGCGGTCTCACGGGTCTTATCGCCGAAAAGACCTTTGTCGAGAATAACGGCGAATTTGACCAGTTTGACGCAATGTGGATAAGCTCCCTGTGCGACTCCACCGCAAAGGGCAAGCCCGATATTGAACTTGTCGATATGACATCACGTTTCCGCACCATTGAGGACGTTATGGAGGTAACTACAAAGCCGATAATCTTTGACGGCGATACGGGCGGACTTGCCGAGCATTTCGTCTATACTGTGAGAAGTCTCGAAAGAATGGGCGTTTCGGCGGTCATAATCGAGGACAAAATGGGTCTGAAAAAAAATTCCCTCTTCGGCACGGACGTTAAGCAGACACAGGACAGCATTGAGCATTTCTGCGAAAAAATAAGAGCAGGAAAGAAAGTCCAGCTCACTAAAAGCTTCATGATAATCGCAAGAATTGAAAGCCTTATTCTTGAACAGGGCATGGAAGATGCCCTCGAAAGGGCATTCGCCTATGTAGATGCGGGTGCGGACGGCATCATGATACACAGCAGAAAGAAGTCCCCCGACGAGATACTCGAATTTTGCGACAAATTCCGTGAGAAAAATACGGATACACCCATAGTTGTAGTGCCTACTACATTCAATACAATCACGGAGAGCGAACTTAAAGAACACGGCGTTAATGTCGTCATATATGCAAATCAGCTTACAAGAAGCGCATTCCCCGCAATGGAGAATACCGCAAAACAGATACTTATTCACCACCGTGCAAAGGAAGTCGATGACAGCCTTATGCCCATAAAGGAGATAATCTCCCTTATTGACGAACTTTAAAATTGGTGATGATATGCAGCTTGTTATATTATCGGATATACACGGAAATGTCTCCGCCCTCAAAAGCGTATTGAATGACGTTTATAAAAATTATTCCCCCGACAGCATAGCACTTCTGGGCGATTTTATTGACTATGGTATGCGTTCGGATAAAGTCATAGAAATCATAAAAAGTCTCAGTACTCCCGTGATATGCAATATATGGGGAAATCACGAAAGGGCGGTAGTCGAAAGGGATTATTCGCATTTTTCATCACCGAGGGGTGCGGTATCGGCTGAAAACACAAGGAAAAATTTATCAGCCTCCTCGATTGAATATCTCGAAAAGCTTTCGGGCAGATGCGGATATGAAGAATTTGAATTTGCAGGAATGAAATTCCTCGCCGTACACGGAAGTCTCAGAGACCCGTACTGGAAAGCCATATTTCCGGACGGGGATTTTGACGGATATGAAAAATATGACTATGTGCTTTCGGGTCACAGCCATTATGCACACGCATTTCCAGTTTTCTATCCTGCCGAAAATCCCGCATACAGGAATAAAAAACGCACGTTTTTCATAAATCCGGGGTCGGTCGGTCAGCCGAGAAATCATGACCCACGGGCGCAGTATGCCGTCCTTGATACCGAAAAGGGAGTTTTTCTTCTTGCAAGCGAATATGATATAAAATACGAACAAAGTCTTTTCACTGATGACGTTGACCCGTTCTACAGCAGGAGACTTGAAAAAGGAGTGTAAAAATGAAAGCTTTATACGTTATAAGCGGTGCTGCGGGTATGACGGGAAACGAACTCGCAAGACAGATTTTGAACGGAAACAAAGGCGCAGTTATCGGTTTTGACAATTTTTTCTGTTCCTCAATGGACACCATAGAGGATATAGTCGGAAACGATAATTTTGACTTTTTTCAGTATGATATAAATTCAGCCGCACAAATGGCTGAAATACAGTATCTTGTAAACAGGAGAAAATCAGATTTCGACAGGGTTTATTATATAAACTGCGCCGCCGTAGTCCATACAGAATATTTCTATTATGTGAATACTACCTACGACACGAATGTAAACGGCATGAGAGTATTTTTACAGCAGGCAATAGCCGTGGGCGCAGATGCATATATAAACTGCTCAACCTCCGAAGTCTATTCAATGCAGTCATTCGCAGAGGGCGGAGTTAAAGAAAGCGATTTTCTCTTAATGGCAGATGCGGAACACAGTCAGAGGACAAGCTACGCAACAGGAAAACTACTTACGGAATTTTTCATGAAGGATGCAGCCGACAACGGTCTTATAAAGGGGTGTTCGATTAGATTTGCAAATGTCTACAGCAAGAACGAAAGATTTGCAAAGCATATTCTTCCGCATATCGTGACAAGCCTTTCCGAAACGGGCAGGGTCGTTCTCCTCGAAAATTCAAAGAAAAATAAAAGGACTTTCCTGCATAACAACGACAGCTGTGCATCTGTGCTCAAGCTTCTCGAAACTCCGCAGGCACTTGACGGCACTGTCTATAATGTAGCCACAGACGAGGAAATTTCTATCATAGACCTTGTGTATCTCATAGGTGAAAAGCTCGGCATTGAAAAGCCTGAGATAATTTTTGAGGGCTACCGTGAGTCAGACCCCGAAAGACGTGTGCTGAATACGGAAAAAATCCGCTCACGCACGGGCTGGAAGCCCGAAATATCTCTCTCCGAGGGTATTGACATGATAATACAGTACAGAAAAGAGAACTGCAAATGAAAAAAGCCTTTATAACCACCGCTGCCGGCATGGCGACAAGATTTTCCGCATCGCTGCCTGCTCCCGTCCCGAAATGCATATACACGGACAACAAGCCCGAAAATACCCTGCTTTACAGACTGGTATCCCTTGCGGAGGATTTTGACAGGATAGTAATTGTCACGGGCTTTATGGAAGATAATATCAAAGAATATGCCGAAAAATATCTCCCGAAAGAGATACTTGACAAAACCGTTTTTGTAAGCAATGAACAATATGCGCAGTACGGTTCGGGCTGGAGCCTGTATCTCGGACTTAAAGCCCTCGAAAATTCGGATGAAAAATACGATGATATAATTTTTGCGGAGGGAGATTTGTATTTCAGCCGTGAGGATTTTGAAAAAATATGCATAAGCAGGAATGATGTCATAACCGTGAACAATGAACCGATTGAGGCTAAAAAAGCCGTGGCACTCTATTTCGATACGGACAGCAGACCGCACTATATATATGACACACATCACGGCACACTCGAAATAAACGAACCGTTCACGGGGATATACAATTCCGCACAGATATGGAAATTCCGTGATGCGGATAAGATTTTCCGCATAATGAACGAAATGGGCGAAAAGGCTCATCAGGGTACAAATCTTGTGCTGATAAACCATTATTATCGTGACTGCGAAAATATTGAAATTATCCGCATGAATACATGGGTAAACTGCAACACAACGGAGGATTTCAAAAAACTGGACTTTAACTATTAATTCATAATTCTTAATTCATAATTCATAATTAAGAATTATGCTTTCAGACGAAAAATTATATCTCTTTATTGTAACGCAGATGTATAAATATTAATAACCAGGAGGATATTATGCTTGAAGAAAAATTACTGCTTTTGACTAAGCATGAAAAAACCAAAATAATGATAATCGGTCTCGGCAGCGTGGGAAATTATCTGCTTGACTATCTCCTCTCAACAGGTGATGAGAATATCGAGATAATTACCGCAGGAAGAAATGCCGAAAAAATGCAGTGCGATGTAAATATCGCAAGGGTTTCATCTCTTATCCGCCGTCAGAACAGGACAAATGTAATCGTAGAGGGCGGAGTTGACCTCGAAAATATCGACAGCATTGCGGAATGTCTCGAAAAACATCAGCCCGATATTATCGTCAATACAAGCCGTGTGTATGCAGGTCTTAAATACGGCTCAATCTCATGGAAAAACGTCAGGGCTTACGGTATCTGGATACCGCTTTCGATAAAATACATCAGGAATATAATGCTCGCCTACAAGAAAGCCGACTGCAAGGCGATAGTTATAAATACGTCATACTCGGACGGCACTATCCCGTGGCTTAAATGTTCGGGAGTTCCCTATCCCGATTTCGGCAGCGGAAACCTCAACCACCTGCTCCCGAGAATTAAATTCGCTGTTGCAGCCGAAAAAGGCATATCCGATTTCTGGAATATAAATGCCGCAATCGCAACAGCTCATTTCCACGATGTAGTCATAAGCAAGGAGGGTCAGAACGAGGGCGTTCCCCAACTTCTGAGAGTTTTCTACAAAGACAGGGAAATTGAAATAAACCAGGACGATATACTCAAAAAGGCTGTAATCTCAATGCCCGTTGACGCTAAGAGAAATATGATGAACGCATCAAGCAATTTCGATATTATACAATGCATTCTCCGTGCGGTAAGGACAGGCTCGGAGGAGATTTTCCACTCCCCCGGAGCATTCGGCGAGATAGGCGGCTATCCCGTATTCGTTGACGGTGCGCTTCTCACAGCCAAGATAGATACCTCTGTTTTCAGCATGGAAGAAATGCGTGAAAAGAACAGACAGTCCCTCTATCTTGACGGTATAGAGAGAATTGAAAACAGCTGCATGACCTATACGGACGAACTCATAAACAAGACAAAGCGTGCATTTTCCGCAGACCTCCCGAAGACCGTCCATTTCGATGAAATTGACCGTGCGGCAGACTATATAATAAAAAATATAATCGAACCGCAGCTCAGAAGATAAGGAGTTAATATGAAGGCTGAAAAACTCGCCGAAATAATCGGCTCGGAATTTTATACGGGCGTTCCCGACTCACAGCTGAAAGCCCTCTGCAATTATCTGATTAATACCTACGGCACAGACCCTAAACACCATATAATCGCCGCAAACGAGGGAAACTGCACCGCTGTCGCCGCAGGCTATCACCTTGCAACAGGAAAAATCCCCGTTGTGTATATGCAAAATTCAGGGGAAGGCAATATCATAAATCCCCTTGCATCACTTTTGAGCGATAAGGTATATGCTATACCGACCGTGTTTATAATAGGCTGGAGGGGCGAACCGAATGTCCATGACGAACCCCAGCATATATATCAGGGTGAAGTCACAGTTAAGCTCATGGAGGATATGGACGTCGAGACTTTCATAATCGGAAAGGATACTGCCGATGATGAGGCAGTATCCGCTATGGAGCATTTCAGGACTGTTCTCGGCAAGGGAAAATGCGCTGCGTTTATCGTCCGCAAGGGTGCGCTCTCATACGATGAAAAGGTAATTTACAAAAATGACAACAAAATGCTCCGTGAGGATATAATCAGCCATATCACAGCCGTTTCGGGCGATGACCCGATAGTCTCCACCACGGGAAAGACAAGCCGTGAGCTTTTTGAAATACGGGAAGCGAACTCACAGCCGCATAAATTTGATTTCTTAACAGTCGGCTCTATGGGTCACAGCTCGTCAATTGCCCTCGGAATAGCCATAAACAAGCCCGGTACAAAAATATGGTGCATTGACGGTGACGGCGCAGCCCTTATGCATATGGGTGCTATGGCGGTCATAGGCTCGGTAAATCCGAAAAATCTCGTGCATATCATCATAAACAACGGCGCACATGAGACAGTAGGCGGTATGCCTACCGTGGCGAATGATATAAATATAACAGGTATCGCCAAATCCTGCGGCTATCAGTACGCCGTTTCCGCCGACAGCTTTGAAAGCCTTGACAGAGAACTCAAAGCCGCAAGGGAGAGAAACTCTTTGAGCCTTATCGAAGTGAAATGCTCGATAGGAGCAAGGGACGACCTCGGCAGACCTACCACAACAGCCCTCGAAAATAAAAGGAATTTCATGGAATATTTAGAAAATCTCGGATAATCAATGCTTTTGGATTGACAGAGAGATGTAATTGTGATAAAATATATTGAAAACTTTATTTCCCTCGCTGCGGCGGGGGAATTTAACGGAGGAAAATAAAATGATAAATCTGTTCTTAAACGGCAGCGTTGCCGCCTATATCGACCCTGCGACAACAAGCTATATCATTCAGATAGTTATAGGTGTCGTTATCGCCCTCGGAACTGTCATGGGAATATTCTGGAGCAAGATAAAAAGGCTCTTCAAAAGAAACAAGGACGAAGAAACCGCTCCCACGGTCATGAAGTCGGACACCGAAGGAAAAGCCGAAATTACCGCCGCCGACCTCCTCAACGATGACGATGACGACGAATAAGAGGATTTGAAATGGGAGTAATAATAAAGATACTCGGCACGGCTCTCGGCTGGATTATGAGGGGCTGTTTCAGCATAACAAGAAATTACGGCATAAGTATTATCGTATTTACATTTATAACCAAGATAATTCTCTTTCCCCTGAGTATTCTAACGCAGAAGAACTCAATCAAAATGGTACGGCTCATGCCCGAAGAAAATGCACTTAAAATTAAATATATTGACGACAAGGATAAGCTTGCGGACGAAAGACTTGCGCTGTATAAAAAATACAAGTACAATCCGATGTTAAGCTCCGTTCCCCTGCTTTTGCAGATACCGCTTGTCCTCGGTCTGGTATATGTAATATACCGCCCTATTTCATATGTACTCGGCATTGATGAAACCACCGTAAATCAGTTAAGGGAATGGCTTGTATCGCTTATCGGTGCGGCGAATGTTCAGGACAACTCATATCAGGTTGAAATAATAAACCGCATACAAAGCGGAATACTCCCCGATTTCACGGGAGATTTCATAGACAGGATAAACAGTCTGAACATGAATTTCCTCGGCTTTGACCTTGCGGCAACGCCCTCATTCAAGGAAAATTATATATTACTGCTTATACCGCTTCTTTCGGGAATAAGCGCATGGCTTCTCTGCTATGTGCAGAATAAGATAAATGTATTGCAGGTAACTCAGAATAATCTCACAAAGGCGGCAACTACAATTTTTATGGTTGCATTTTCGGCGTATTTTTCGTTCCTCGTTCCTGCGGGAGTGGGTCTTTACTGGATATTCGGAAATTTATTCGCCATACCGCCCATGTATCTGCTGAATATAATCATTCCGCCGAAAAAATACGTTGACCTCGATTATCTCAATAAAATCAACGAACAGCGTATCGAGAAAGAGAAAGTACATAAAAAATACAAAGTCCGTGAAAAAGAGGATTACAAGAGATTTTTCGCCGTTGAAAAAATGGAGCTTATGATATATTCCGAGCAGAGCGGATTTTACAAGTACTTCAAGGATATTATCGACTATGTGTGCGAACATTCGGATATTCAGATACACTATGTCACAAGCGACCCCGATGATATTATCTTCAGGGACGAAAGAAAACAGATAAGCTCATACTATGTTGCATCAGACCAGTATCTCGTTCCGCTTTTCATGAAGCTTGACTGCAAAATGTGTCTGCTGACCGTTCCCGACCTCGAAAAATACCACCTCAAGCGTTCGAGAATTAACAAAAATGTTGAGTATGTTTTCGTCAGCCACGGCATGGGAAGCACCGCACTTACACTCCGAAAGGGCGCACTCAACTGGTATGATACGGTATTCTGCCCCGGAGTTGATACATTCAACGAGATAAGAGATGCGGAGGAACTCTATCAGACACCCAAAAAACGCCTCGTCGAAACGGGTTATCCCCTGATTGACGAGATGCTCGCACAGTACGAAAGCACGGAGCATAAACAGAACGAAATTCCGAAAATCCTTATAGCTCCCTCTTGGCAGCCCGATAATATAATTGATATGTGTGCAGAACAAATTCTCGACAGTCTGAAAAATACGGACTATGAAATAATTCTCCGTCCGCACCCCCAGCAGGTAAGACATCAGCCCGAAAAATTCGAGATATTCAAGGAAAAATACAAGGACTGCAAAAATATCGAGATACAGACAGATTTCTCCTCGAATAACCCGATAATGCAGTCGGATATATTAATAACGGACTGGTCTGATATTTCATGGGAATACGCTTTCGTCACAAAGCGTCCGATAATCTTCATCAATACCCCCATGAAGATCATGAACCCCGAATGGGAAAAGATAAAGACAAAGCCCATAAATATTTCCCTCAGAAATGAACTCGGAAAGGCTCTCGATGTGGAGCAGGTAAGTCAGATAAATGATGTAATCAGGGATATGTTAATCCGCCGTGAAGAATATCACGAACAAATCGACAGAGTTTTCCACGAACACGTTTACAATATCGGAAAAAGCAAAATCCTCTGCGGAAAATATGTCATCAAATCCATACAGAATAAAGTTTAATAAAAAGCCGTCCGTTGTGACGGCTTTTGTTTATTATATATAAATTATTATGTTGAAATTTATTTATTCATACAAAGTTTTTTAAAAATGATAAAAAGTAGGGCATTTTTCGACATTTATATATAGGACGGAAAAATTATTCCGTCAAATATTTCAAAGGAGTGATTTTTATGTTGAAAAAAATCATCGCTGCAATGACAGCAGCCCTCACTGTCGGATGTACAAACGTACTCAATGCCAGTGCTTTGAGTGAAATCGAAACCGCCGAGCATTTCGGAGGCAGAACCATAACAAATGTATCGGCTGCGGAAACGAATTTTCAGCTCCCCGATACCGACCCCACACACGACAAAAAATACACGGAATATGTAACAAATCTTGAAAGCTACGGCTATAAGGCTATGCCAGAGCTTGCCGAACCGTTCGCAAAATGTGCCGAGACAGGTCATGCTGTGAACGTCTACGGAAAAGAGAGCGAATATGCATGTTATTCCTACATGGTAGAGGCATCTGACGAACGTTTCTACACAACCATATCAGTCACAGAGAGAAATATCAACACCGCAGACATAGAAAACGAAATAAGAGACCTCATAAATAGCGAGAATGTAACGGTACAGGCAAGCACCCCGGCAACCAAAACTTCTTTCACCATAAACTTTGAGCATTTATCCCCGGAAGAGAGCTATGAAATATCGCTGAAAGTTGCCGATATGCTTGACAAAGACTACAGCATAACAGATGCCGCCGAATATTTCGGCTATCATGTATTCTACGACCTCACGGTATGTTATGACCGGTTTGAGAGAATAGAAAACACAAAAAGGACAGCGCATGAAGTCACACTCGAAGAGCTTTCAGAATTTAACAAAATTCTCGCCGAAAACGACATAAAGGCTCATTTTGAGACATCACAGACAGATGCAAAATACGGACTTGTAATATACGACGAAGGACTTACACATGACGAAATACGCAGCTATGCCTTAAAAATAGAGGATTTGACAGGCTTGTCAATGTACATGGCAGGAACTGACCTCGCACGTTCGCATTACGGTGCAGTCGTGAACTTTGCCGCAGCCTACAAAATCCCTGCCGAAATAAGGGAACAGATTGCCGCAGGCGTTACCGAAATTCCCGTCGTAATCGGCTATGAGTATTCGTCTATGGATACGATAATCGAAAACTATGTCTCCAAAGTAAACGACTACAAGAAGCTTATCGGAGGAAGATACAAATACTCCGACGAGGAGAGAAAAAAGCTTATCAAAGACTTCAAGGCGCAGACATGGGAAAGCCTCGTATACGAGAATAGAGAACGTGCCGTGAAATATACTGCCAAGGATTTGGGTCTTACGCCTGATGATGTTAATTACTGGACGGAAAAATCCGAATTTTTATGCACAGTCACCCCTGAACAGCTTGAAACTATGGCGGACAGCTCCTACGCAAGGACGATACGTCTTTTAGCGGACGGCGAGGACATTGACAGGGATAATCAGGCATTCTATGACAGCTTTTCAGCCGTTGAAGGAGATGCAAACGGCGATAAAAATGTCAGCATCTCCGACGCTGTACGCATATTGCAGTACGTTTCAAATCCCGAAAAATATGCCCTCCCTCCGACACTGTTAATAAATGCCGATATAGCCGACAATGACGGTGTTACCGCACACGATGCGGCTGTTATCCAGCAGATGGACGCAGAAGCTTCGCAGTAAATCAAAAATATTAATTACTGATTATAAGGAATGATTTTTATGATTAAAAAAATTATCGCAGCACTCACAGCAATTCTCACTGTCGGCTGTACAAGCGTATTCAGTGTATCGGCGGCAGACCTCCCCGATACCGACCCCACACACATCGGGGGCTACATAAGCCGTCTGGAAAAGATTGAAGTCTCTTCGCAGAAAGTCTCCCCCGAACTTTTTGAAAAAATAAAGGCTTGTTTCAAATTCATCTATGACTCAGGGGAAATTGTGAATATCTATGCAAAACAGGAGCTCATGACCCGCAATCCCGATGACCTCTACCCTGATGAACCCGACCTCTATGACGAAATAATCATCACCCTTGAACTTGAAACTCCCGCAATTACGGTGATAGGCTTGTTTGACGAGGATATTGACCAGGATGTGCTGACAGAAAATATAACGGCATTTATCGACAATGAGAACGTGACTTTAACCACAACCAGAAATTCAGAGGACGAAATGATGGTCGGTATGCACTTCAACGGCATATCCGATGAAGAAATCAACGATATTTCCGTGAAAACTGCGGATATGCTCAGTAAAAATTACAATATTTCACGCTTTACGGAGACATTCGGCGGACGTTTATTTGAAGAATGGGGCTTGTACTATAATCAGCCGTTTTTTGCAAGCGAACAGCCTGTAAAAATAACCGCCGAGGAAATACGCAACGCAGGTGTGAAGGCTGAATTTGACCCCATGACGGGCAATATAACTCATGATAAGGGTCTGAGCATGGAGGAGATAATCGGAAATATCTTCAAAATTAATGAGCTTACAGGTTTAGAACCGTATTTTATGTCATCAATCGCAGAGCTGCCATACTGTACAACCCTTGACCTTTCATCGAAGTATTTGCAGTATAAAATCCCCGATGAGGTAAAGAAACAGATTAACGCAGGAGTTGCGGAAATTTCCGTTGTAATTACATACAAAGATATGTCATTCGACAAGATAAACGAAAGCTACACCTCCGAGGTAAACAATTATAAAAAGCTTATCGCAAGACAGTCCGCCTCAAAATACACTAACGAACAGAAGAAACAGCTTATCGAGGATTTCAAGACGAAAACATGGCAGACACTTGTGACAGATGCAAGAGAAAGTGCCGTCAAATCCGCCGTAAGAGGTCTGGGAGTTACCATTGACGACGTTGATTACTGTGTCGGAAAATCGGAGTTTGTATGCACCCTCACCCCCGAACAGGTAAATACCGCCTCGCTCCTCACTCAAATCAAATCAATCCGCCTTTTAGCGGACGGCGATGACATAGAGGCTGATAACAGGGCATTTTACGAAAGCTTTTCGCCGATTGAGGGCGATGCGAACGGCGACAGGAATGTCAGCATATCCGATGCTGTACGCATATTGCAGTACATGGCAAATCCCGAAAAATATGCCCTCTCCCCGACACTGCTTGTAAATGCCGATATATCAGACAATGACGGAGTAACCACGCACGATGCGGCTGTTATCCAGCAAATGGACGCAGGACTTTTATAAGCAATCCACAACTCCTTATATATGAAACGAGGGGCTGACATTATGGTGCTGTTGACAAACCGGTATTTTTGCAATAAAAAACAGCCCGAATAGCTTTCGGACTGAAAAAATAGCTGAATATTGATGTAAAAATAGTATCTCTACAAGCCTTTTTAAATTCAAGGCGCATGCCGATAAGAGGCA
>JAFUXL010000027.1 GCA_017470905.1 Ruminococcus sp.
CGGCTGACTCTTTCCGTAACGAACGCTAAGTTCAAGGAGGTGATCGTCAGTCCATTACCTTCTTATTATACAAAAATAAGCATAGCCTGTCACCACTATAGTCAGTAGTAAAGACTATGCTAATATTGTACCAAAGAGGTGAAAAAAAGTGAACAGAGACAAAAAATCCGCCGCACTGCTTCTTATTGAAGATGAAAGCATAGAAATTCCAGATATTGAGGAGCTTAATAAAATGCTTTCCGATGAAATCGGCAGGGACTCACCCGATTATGACCTCATTGACGAGATAACACAGCTTATCATGGAGAAAAAGGGGCTTGAAAGCAATGTCTCCCCCGAAAACGGAATATCCGCCATAAAGCGTCGCTCATTAAAGCACAGGCACGGAAAAAGGGCCTGGAAATTCGCACTCACCGCCGCCGCTTCAATTCTCATCATGGGCAATGTGATAACCGTGAACGCAAAGGGCGAGAGCTTCCTTGCGGCGATAATCGAACAGACCCGACAGCAGATTGATTTTAATTTCAGAGACGACCACCGTTTCAGCGGAGAGGGTTCGCAGACATACGACCCCTACGGCATAAAGCAGCAATGCGAGGAATACGGCTTTATCCCCGAAGCCCCCATGTATCTGCCTGAAGAGCTGAGTTACTCCGTTTCAGATATGACGGACATGAACGACAATAACGGCAGCTACTTCAAATTCACCTTTACAAATCAATTATCAAGCTTCACCGCACTGTATTTTGTATACAGCGACCCCGAAAACATGAACGAAATAGGTATAAAAAACGAAGTAAAAGAGTACAGCGAAATAACCGTCAACGACCATTCCGCAGTGTTTGCCGCATATAAAACAGGCTACGGAACGGATTTTTACGGTCTTACCTACAGAAAAGGAAATGTTATCGCAAATTTCTTCTTTGAACAGATAAGCGACGACGAAATTGACAAAATAATACAGTCCATAGAATGAAAAATTATTCATGCAATATCCCTCCGCCTGCGGAGGATATAAATATAAAGCAAAGGAGTAATCTGTATGAAAAAACTTGTATCATTTTTATCTGCGGCGGCAGTCCTCATGAGCGCAAGCTGTTCAACAGCGGCTGCCGAAAACAGTGCTGACCTCTATGAGCTTGCGGCATCTCTCGGCGCAGACACGGATTATATCAATATCCCCGACAAATTCTACAAAGACATTTACTATGACGAACTTGCGGCTATAGGAAAATACAATATTGCAAGGTATCAGCCTATAGTAAGCACAAGCTTATCGGATATGGTTTCCTCAAAGGTATGGAATTATTACAGCGACAGCAGTCTTGGCACTTCAATCCTCGAAATTCTCTCCCACAACGGAAATATTCTCCCTGCGGATATAAAACAGGGAGCAGACACTCTCAGTGCGATAGACAGCTATGACGAGATTAAGGACAACATAGAATATTATTCCTCATGGTATGACAACAGGATTTTTCGGCTTTATCACAACTATCTCCTCAACCGCCGAACAAAGGAAGAAAGAGTTGATATGCTCCTCGATATGGCTGAAAAGTCCATGACGAACGGGAAGTATTTTCTCATAATGTACGGCTGCTACATGGAGAAAATGGGCGATATAAGCGTTGACGAAGAGGACGGAAACTACATGGTTGGTTATGACAGCACCGAAAAGACATACATACAGCAGGTTCATTCGTCGGCAGGTATTGGCATAACAGACGGAAAATGGGAATTTAACGGCAAATCCTATGACAAGTGCGTACTCACCGTTGACAATCTTGCGGAAAAAGGCTTCTCGGAGGATACCTGCCTTTACATAAATTCGCAGACAAAGGAATTTTATGTTCCAGCATTTGCAAACAGCGTACAGGGAGAGCTTCAGCTTGTGTCCTTTGACGATACCGATATGCTCAATTTCAACGGAAATATAAAGCCCACACAGGACTACCACGTTGAAAACATCGACATAACAGGCATAGGACTGAGCAGCAAAAGAACAACTATTCTTAACCTCACGGCTGAGGACATTGACGGAAATAAGGAGTCATTTGACGAAAAGCCCTATGAAAATCAATACTATAATCACAACAGATATTTTTGTTTAAAAGGCAAAAAGGTTGATTTCACATTTGTTGAGGACTGGAGTGATGAGGCTTATTTCACTGTCTATGACAACAATCAGTACGCTGATATAGGTCTTAAAAAGCAGGACGCACACGTTACTCTCGATAACGGAGCATTTACATTCCGGAGAGAAGTAATTGATGACAACATCTATCATAAACCCGGTGACCAGCTCCATATCGACATGGATTTGCGTTATGCCGGTGTCGAAACATCGCCGGCAAATGCACCCATCTGGGATTTCTCCACGGATATAATGGACGATATAAAGCTTACTCCTGCCGAAAACGGATTTTATGCCGAAACCAGCGGAAGTGCGGTTCTTACCTACTATATCCTGAGCTATATCGGCGATGAATATAAATCCGGGTCATATCCTCCGGAAGCAGACACAAAGGGCGCATCGGGCAGCGTAAAGCTTTCGGGAAATAAAGTCCTTATCAGCCTTAAGGACGGCTGTCCCTGCGTATATTATGACAGCGACAATGACGGAGTATTTGACGATGAATTTGCAAGAGGCGATACGAACTGTGACGGAAAAGTTGACTCTGCCGATGCCTCGGCTGTTATGCAGAAATATGCCTCTATTTCGTCTATGCCCGAAGAAATTGCAAAATTAGAGCTTGAGCATAATACCGTTTCCCCCTACTACGATTTCAACGGTGACGGCATTATAGATGCCTCCGATGCATCTGCAATACTCGCCGAATATGCAAAGTCCTCCACGTAATTTGCTTTTCTCCTTATATATCTCGGTCTCCCCGTTTCGGCGGGGAGATGTTTTTATCAGATTAAATCAAATATTTTAATTTAAACATGGACTTTGTGTAAATTTTTATGTATTTTTTGAAAATCATTGACAAAAATATTCAAAAGGTATATAATTAATTTGTACTATGCAGTACGGATTAGAAATTTATATCAAGGAGGAATAATCTATCATGAGTATTCTCGACAGAAAACTCTCAGACGCAAAAATCGGCTCGAAAATCCGATTTATCCAACAAAACGGCAATACTATCGAGGGAATAGTAACAGAAAATGACGGCACGGACTCCGTTTCAATACAGGTGTCGTCAATTGTCACCATCAGATATTCGCAGATAGCAGGCATCGAAACATTCACTTCGGGCGAAACCGAAACTGTTCCGACAAGGGTAACAGAACCCGACAAGGACAAGCCCTCTGCCCGAAGAAGGAGGGAAATAAACTTTTCATGCTCCGAAAGCGATGTGAAAGCCTCTTTCAAGGCTATGGACAGCGATGCAAGGAGCAAGCTCAATCCCGTTTTCGGAAAGATACAAAGTGCCTTGAAAAGCCATGAGTCCGCAAAGCTGACCGAGGCTGCCGAACTCTGCTGGAATATCATGACCAAGAACAGGTATGAGGAAAACCCGGAGGTAAACGCTTTCTATGCCTGTGTATGCGTTCTTGATGGTTATTTCAGCAATGCCGCAATATCGTTCAGGTATGCGGATAATCTCAGAAATGCCTATCTTTCGGCATATTACGGCGCAGAAAAGGGAAACAGCGAGCTTTATGAGCTTGCCGCCGCATTTTCCGCACTTTATATTTCCGAGGGAAATACGGAAAATCTTGACGAGGCTGCGGAAATTCTTGCATTTTCCTCCGCCGAATGCAACGATATATCCGCCCTGACGTATATCCTCTCAAACGACATACCGAGAGAGGCAATGAACGCAATTTTCTGCGCCCTTGAAATTCTTGCCGAAAAATGCGGAAAACGGATTGACCGTTCCGACAGTCCGCAGAGGTGCATGGAAATTATCCGTCCATACTACCATAACGAGAAGATAAATGATATTATAAAGGACTACGAAAAAGAACCTGAAAAGGAAGAAATACCGCCGCAAACCGTCATCGTAACTCCTGCTCCTCCCGAGCCGCCGAAGGAATGGTACAGCGGAACAATTACCTCCTATAATTATTTCGAGGGAAACGGAACAATCGAGGACGAGGACGGCAGGAAAATCCGCTATGAGCTTGACGGCATAGCCGATGCCTCACTGAAAACCAAGCTGGGCAAGATAAAATCCAAAAAGGATTTCAAGCCCTCGTTCGTCAAATTCAAGGCGGCAAGAAAAATGAGCATGGATTATGCCGTTGAAATAAAAATCAATAAAGAAATAAAAGAAACAAAAGAACCCGAACCAGTCACCGAAGCTGTGACTTCACCCAATCTCCTCTATTCACAGGGAAAATATGAGGAGGCTATAGCAGGCTACAGAAAAAATCTCTCCGCCCCCGACTGGGAAAATTCATTCGCACAGATAATAATGTGCTATCTTGCACTCTGGAATAAAAACGGCGATATGGGCTATTCTGACGAACTCAATGCCCTTACCGAAAAATACGGCGACAGGGAGCTTGCAAACGCAAAAACCTATGAAACGCTCTATCAGTACTATTTCAGAATACATGACTATTCAAAGGCTCTCTCCGCACTCAACGGTCTTATTGAAGCGTGCGACAGTCATGACTTCAACCGCATTCTTAACTGTCTTTTGAGCAAGTCGAGGTGCTACCGCTGTCTGCACGACTATCAGTCCGCAATAGGTCAGCTCCGTGACTGGCTCGACATAGTTAAGAGAAATGCACTCACGGAACGCTACGACACGAGAAAATCCCTAATATACATCGAGCTTGCGGAGCTTTATTTCGAGGCAAAGGACTATGCCTCGGCGGAGAAATTCGCAAAGGACTCCTCCGGCTCGGAAGAGAGAAAAAATGCCCTCCTCGACAAAATCAATGCCCTCACCAAAAAAGAAGAGGAGTATATTGACGATGAAACTGATGAAGATGACGAGGACGGCAGCGATGATACAACGGCTATGACGCTCCGTGAGGCATACGATGAATATATCGACGACGGCGAAATTGATTTCACCGATGCCGATGTGGTCGAAAAAATATCATCGTTCGACAGAAAGCATCTCTACTGTCTGCTCACATGGCTTTCAGCCGCCGCAGCCACTGCAAAGAAAACCACTGTTATAAACCTTTCGTCCGTAAGCAGCGAATACACCGTCACGCAGGCAGTGCAGAGCATTGAAAGTATGTTCAGCTATGCGTATCGGAACCCGCTTGCGGAATGCGAATATACAAGCACACAGGTTATAAGCATTTTCGAGACTGCACGCAAATTCATGCCGCAGTACAGCGAGGGACTTATGATTTCGGCAGTTCTGCGGACGCTTTTCAACCCTGATATGCAGGATTATTATCTCGATGACCTCATAATCGTTGTGGAGCATTCCGATATATCCTCGGAATATCCCATGCTTGAAAATCTCCTCACGGCTGTCAAGTCATTTTATGAAACAACCGGCTGTGCGCTTGATGCTTTTGCAGGCTACAGGAGCAACGTTAATGTCATAGACAGCGTAATAAAAGAAGCCGCAGAGCTTTGCACCGCACTGGATTTCAGAAGCGAGTCCTTTGAAACGCAGGGTCAGGTGCGCAGATTGAGAGGTATGATGTTCTCCGATGAAAACAGCGAACTCAGAAAATGCCTGAATATTGTCGCAGAGAATAATACCTCCGAAATAAAATATGTCCGCAGCTGCATGGAGAAAATGTTTATCCGCAGCAACAAGCCACTTACCGCTGAAAATGCCGATATTATCAAGATAGACGCACTTATCGACTACTACTGGGACAAGGCAAGGGATATGATACTCAGCGAGAAAAGACACGTTGAAAGACCTCACGACAAAATCAAGGGCAGCAAGAGAAACAATATCATAAACTATGTAAAGAAAATTATCTCATGCGTATGCGACTGGCTTGCCGTTGCAGAGCATTCGGGCAACAACGATGAAGCCTATATCAAGCAGAAATACGATGCAATTGCTCCGCAGATAATTACCATGCTCGATGAACTGCGCAAAACAGGCAGTGAAATTATAAGCAGGAACGGTTTCGACTGGGGTACGGACAGCATAAAGACAACCGCAGAGGAACTACTCTCAAAGATGAACGGAAGCTACAACGCAAAATCAAAGAAATATTTCTTCATAGGATTTCTTTCGGGCGAGGATATACTCCTTGATGACGACTATCTCCCCGAACTGCGCTCGACATTCTGCAAATGGGGAAGAATGAATATCCTCAGCCGTATTGAACGCCATGCCTCCGAAAACCACTTCTCCTTTGAGGAGCGAATATCACAGATACTCAGTGATGACGAAACCAAGCATAATTTCCGCACGATAAGGCTCATAAAGGCTTATGCCGAGGATACGGAAAATACCGCACTTGCCGAAAATAAAGAATTTGAACAGCTCAATGCCTGTCTCAAACAGGCAAAGAAACGCTTCGAGTCGGTATATCAGGATTTCAGCGTAGAAATGGAACTCTTTGAAAGCAAGGGCGTAATATCCGATACTAACGGCGAAAAGACATCTATCCTCAAGCTTGCCCTCGACTGGTACAGAATAACGAGAATAACCAATGATTTCGGCTTCTATGCAAGAATGCTCAACTACATAAGAAACCATATCTCCGTAAATGCCGCAGAAAAAGGTCAGTCTCTCATGCGCAGGCTGGAGGAGCTTGCCGACAATCCAAAATACGATTTCGGTGTTTATCCGAAAGAGCTTATAGAGGAATTTATAAACGACCAGAATTATACCGTTGCCGAATTTATGCTCAACTGCATAGTCAGGGGCGATACAAAGGCAGTTCCCGATTTCTCACGTGAGCCTCGCAGCTATTTCAATGATTTCGTTGACGAAAACTCTATCAACTACAGGGCGGTTTTCGGAGCAGGCAAGAGCATTGTGGAGAAGATATACGAATATTCGGGAAAGAAAGACCTCGAAAAAGCCCTCCTGACAATAACCAACAACGCAAGAAAGGAAACCAAGGGCGGTGCGGAACTCCTCAGAAACTGGCTGCCAAAGGGCGGCCCCGCAAAAGTTGAAGATTTGCAGCGTCTCCTCGAAAGACTCGGATTTGACCCCGTTTCGATAACAGGCGAAAACAGCAGCAGCATTGAAAGCTATAAGGTTCTTTGCAGAAAGCGCAGCGGAAAGGTTATCTATCCGCACTGCATACCTGCATTCGGCTCTCTCACGGAAACAGATGGCTTCAGAATTGCCTGCCTTTACGGAAAATTTGACTGCAACAGTCTCATGAACAGCTTCCGCATGATGAATACAACCGCAAAGCATACCCTTGTACTTCTCGACTATGCGCTCAACATGGAGGAACGCAGGAGACTTGCAAGAAAGATAAAGGAAGAAAAATCCTTCTCAAAGACATTCATTGTCGTTGACAGGGTAGTACTTTTCTACCTTGCAAAGCATTATGCAGCCGATACCGTGGCAAGGCGTTTCATGGCTGTAACTCTTCCCTTTGCGTATTATCAGCCGTTTATAGAAGCGTCTACGCAGACAATGCCTGCCGAACTCTTCACGGGAAGAGATGCCGAGCTTACTTCTATTGAGTCACCGGAGGGCGCAAACCTCGTTTACGGCGGCCGTCAGCTTGGCAAGAGCGCACTCCTCAAAATGGCACAGCATAATATCGACAAAAACGGAAACAACGACAGAGCCGTCCTCCTCGATATACAGTATAAAAACTACAAGGAAGCGGCAAAGCTGCTCTCACAGGAGCTTATCACGAGGGATATTCTCGACCCCTCATGCGAATGCGACAACTGGGACGACCTCGCGAGACATATCAAAAAGCGTCTCATGGACGAAAATCCCGACACACGCATAAATTATCTCCTTATCATGCTCGATGAGGCTGACGAATTTATAAAAACCAGTGCCGCAGACGACAATCCCCCCATTGCAGCCGTCAAAAACCTTCCTGCGGGCAGGTTCAAGCTTGTAATGGCAGGTCTGCACAATCTCTCACGCTTCAACAGGGAAATGCTCCAGGGCAATTCAAACTTAATACACCTCAGTTCCGTTGTAATAAAGCAGTTTCAGCGTCCGGAGGCGATAAAGCTCCTCACAAATACCCTTGCATATCTCGGTTTCCGCTTTGACGAAAAGGTAATATCCCTTATTCTTGCAAAGACAAACTACTACCCCGGACTTATACAGTTCTACTGTCAGAAGCTCCTTGAAGCCATGAAAGCCGATGACTATGCAGGCTACAGCGAAACAAACACCCCCTGCTATGAGGTCACGGAGGGTCATATAAAGAAAGTCCTCTCCGACAGTGCCTTTATGAACAAGGTAAACGAAAAGCTTGAGGCATCGCTTTTCACCGAGGAAAAGGGTCACAGCCGCTATCATATCATCGCCCTTATTTTTGCCTATCTCTGCTACGATGCGCCTGCCGAGAAAAAATATACCGTTGACGACCTCATGAGAGTTGCCCGGGAATACAAGATAACCAGACTTACAAGCCTCAACAGGGAGAAAATTGAAGAACTCCTCAACGAGATGTGGGACCTCAACGTTCTCAGCAAGGAGGAAGAGTATTACCGCTTTGCAACCGAGGGCTTCCGTGAACTCCTCGGCAGCAGGGAGCAGGTTGAGGACTGCATGAGCGAATATTTTGAGGAGGTAATTGAATGAATACCTCTGAACTCTGGTGGAACAGGCTGATAAATTCCGTCCGTTTCCTCGATGATGTGAAAGATATTCTCATGGACGGAAAATCCGCTGTGATGAATTTTTCGGGGGATATACCATGGCTTGACACGATGCTCTATACCCTCGAACAAAAGCTCTCTTTCATGACGGATACACGCTCCTTTGAGGTGCATGATGCCTCCGCCGCAGGCTGCGAACCCGAAAAATACCTGTTTGAACGCTTTTGCAGCGAGGCTGAAAGAAAAAAATACTGGCCTAACACATATAAAACCTATGCAAGATTTCTTGCGCTTAATGAAAATACCACACTTCACCGCAGAATTGTGTGCGTTGTCGGAATAAACTCCGATAACGCACTCGCATGGCAGAAGGCAGTCACCGAATACCTCGAAAACAGAAAGTCCGAGGACAGGGGAGTGTTCATACTCATCGTTCAGGGTATGAATATACCTGAATCAAAGCTTATCGGAGAAGTGAAATATGACGACTATATCTCCGATTACGACTGTCTCATGCTCTGTCTTACCATGCTTTCGGCAGAAAAATGCAGCAGTCTGAAAAAACAGTATGTCTCCGAAATTGCAAGCAATATAGCAGGCAATAATATCGAAACTGCTGGCATTCTTGCACAGGCTGGGCTTAGTCTTGCGAAAGACCCTTTCGGCACGGCAGGAGATATTTTCCGTGAAAATGATATTTCCGCAGACAGGCTCGACGACCTCGTGCAGAAATCCGTATGGGAAGCACAGATAAAGCTTGTCTTTCCGAGACTCGAGGATTTCAGGCGTGAGCTTGTCCAGAAATATCAGGATAAAATCCAGAAAGTCCTGCCTATCACAAGCACCAGCGGAGAGCGTGTCGATAAGGCTGCCGATGTCGAAATCGGTCAGCTTACATTCATATGCAACAAGGAAAAATTCATCGAAAAATCGGAATTTGATATGCTCAACAAAATGAAAAACGCAAGAAACCTCCTCGCACACAGGGACATTCTCACATACAACAGGCTTATGGAGCTGAATATCTTTTGACGTAAAAGCTGTCTCTCTGCCTTTTGCGGTGAAATGTACAGAAAATACAATAAAAACGGTGTTTTCCTCCGCCTGTGGCGGGGGAAAACAGAAAAACACAATAAATTTAACAAATATCCGGAGGTAAATAATTATGAGCTTTGAAATTAAAAACGGTGTACTTTGGAAATACCATGAAGAAAACGGAGAAACAGCGGTTGTTATACCCGACAGCGTAACGAGCATATGAGAATTTGCCTTTTCATCTTGTTTAGACATTGAATCCGTAACGATACCCGACAGCGTTACAAGAATTGGAGAGGGGGCTTTTTCTGACTGTTACAGCCTTGAATCCATAACGGTAGGAAACGGTCTGGCAAGCATAGGAGCGGATGCTTTTTCCGAGACAAAATGGCTTGAAAATTATCTTGATGATTTGGTTATTTTAAACGGCATACTGATGTACAATTCCCGAACACATAATCTTCAGGGGCATTGATGTGCCGTTTAAACGAGACTACAAAAGAGGAGATATAAGAGAAAGCGTACAGGATTTTTTCAAGGTATTTTCCGAAAAGGATTTTTCCGTTAAAATTCCCCCGAAAACCAAATATGAAATTGCTTGCTATCTGTTCGGTCAGAACCAGGCTGATACCGAAACTTACGCTTATTTCAAAAAGAGTTTGCTCAAAATCTTGAAGTTTGCCATTGACAAGCGTGATACCGAAACGGTTAATAACGTCATCAAAGAGGGAAGCCTCATCACAGATAAAAACATCGACAAGCTGATTGATTACGCAGAGGAAAAGGGCAGAACAGAATTTTCTGATATTCTGAAAAAACACAAGGAACAGCTTGAATTTCAGAATAAACCGAAAAATAAATAATTAAAAAACGATGTTCCCAAGCCGCAGGAACAAATAAAAACTGTCTCCCGTACTGTATTGCGTGGGAGACAGTTTTTTATTACAGCTTAATATCCGCTGCGGTTTCGCCGCAGGATTTATAGACCTTTTCTGCTTTCGCCATATAGCCTATACCTTCGGGCATGAGCTTTCCCGTGCGGCATATTATCATGCCGTCCGTCATGTCGAGATGTGTTACGGCTATCGAGATTTTATCGTTTTCGGCGTATTTTCTGTCAATTTCAAGGGATTTCATAAATTCGGGGAGGTCAAAGAAGCCGTATCTGAAATTTCCCTGAAATTCGTTGACAACATTCGTCTTGTCATACAGATTGTATTTTTCTTTTATTTCTTTACATTCCGTATCAAATCTTCCTGCGCCGTGCCTTGTGAAATAAGAGCGTGTTACATAGCATACCTCCGTATCACGTCTTTCGAGCCTGCCGAGTATGCTGCGGACGTTTTTCATGCCCGTATTTGTGGGGGTGAGATTGGGAAAATAGTCCTCTCTGTCCCTGTCGAGCATAAGCCCCTGCGCCCCCTCGAATACGGCGGCATCATAATTTTCAATTATTTTTTCATTGGTTTCTATGCACAATTCTTTCATACACATCAAATCGTCAATATAATTGAGCGTTATGTTATCGTTTTCGAGGAGTTCAAAAAATTCGGGGGAATTTTCCCTTGTTATGCCGAGATTTTCCGCACGTTCAAGGCAATATCCCGTATTTACGGATTTTATTTTCCGTGCAAGACCGTCAGTGCATTCGAGGGAATTTTTTATATCTCCGTAGAGTATGCAGTTTTCGGGGCTGCCGCACCTTGTTATTGTTTCAAAAATACCCGTGCCGCAGCTTCCGTGGCGGCTGTCGGCTCTCAGTCTTTCGGCAAACTGATTTAACAGCATATCGCACGGGAGAGTGATACGGCATCTTCTGTCGATGAAGATTTTATTTTTTAAATCTTCGAGTGTATTTTTTTCTTTTATGAAAAGCATAGGGTTGACGATGAAAAATTCGGAGAGATATGTGTCTGCGCCTGCAAAATATCCTGCTCCTATGTGGGAGAATACGTGCCTTTCGCCCTTGTCGGTGCAGACGGTATGACCTGCCTGCGCACCGCCGTTTGTGCGGATATTTATAGTGAGGTTATTTTTTCGGCAGAAATAATCCGTCATAAGTCCCTTTCCCTCGTCGCCGAAATTTGCACCGATAACCGCATATGCCTTTTTCATAATATCACCACTTTACTATATTGTCCATATTGTCCCTTCTGTTTCCGCTAAGACCGTTTATTGCATTCTGAACGGCAATTCTTGTGTCTCCGTCCCATGATTTTATAATCTCCTGCGTGTCCTTTCCTGCGATATTTTCGAGGATAGAAACCATTATCTGTGGGAGGGCATTGTAATCCGTGACGGTTATCGCACGTTCGCCCATGAGGTCATGCCATTTTTCGGGGTGTACGATACCTGCGCTGCCGCCCTGCATGAGCATGAGATGAAAGACATCGTATTTTCTGCTTACCTGTGCGAGCAGAGCCTTTGTGTCAATGTCCTCTGTTATCTTGTCGCCGAAAACTCTCTCTATCTCTCCTGTTGTGAGCTTCTGCGGATAGCAGTCATCGCCCATTGTGAAGATAATGCCCTTTTTCCTGCGTTTTTCCCAAGCATCTGTACGGGTTTTGTTTGCGGCGAAATACCACATGAGGGGATAGCTTTCAAAATTATTTCCGCCGCCGCCACGCTCAAACCAAAGCTCCGTTAGCTGACTTGCAATTCTTATGTCGGACTCAAACTGTGTAGCCTGCAAGGGTGCGCTGTCGCAGGTTGAGTCGCCGACTGCTCCGAAAAGTATCTGCGGACCCTCAACGGGATTTCTGTCAAGTATCTCTTTCACGAGGTCGCCGAGCTTCTGCGCCGTAACGGAAAGTATCCTGCTCATTGAGCCGGTCACGTCAAGTCCGATTATAATCGGTGTAGTTACGGGGTGGTCGTCAGAGTCGCAGCTTTCCCTGAGTGTGATATTTTTCGGGTCGTATTTGGGGTCGATTTTCACGGCGGAATATATCTCTCCGACACCTCTGCCGCTTATCCTCGAAGATGAATAGCTTTTCCAGTCCTTAGCCTTCCATGCACCGTATCCCATAAAATTTTCCTCCTTGAATATATTTTTTCTCCCTCTTTATGTGAGGGATATTATCTCAAAAACCAGCCTTTATATCGGGCATAGAAACTGCAAATTCACAGAATTTTCTGCCCCCGAAAGCCTTTATTAAGGTATGCTCCCATTTTTCCATTTCCGTGAAAGCGTCCGCCGAGCATACGTCATCGTAAAAATATTTCACTGCATCGGGCGCATCATCGGGAAATATTCTCCTGCAAACCGCCTTTACACATTCGAGGTCGGAGGTATGCTCCGCAATGCCGCTCAATCTGCATGATACGGACATATCCTCATAGACGGACGACTGCACTCCGCAGAGCCTTTCTCCATTGCCGCAGGCGAACCACCAGCCGAAATTTATCCTCACGGTATGCTGAACGGGGTCAATAAGAAGATTTTCCTCATTTATGCAGTTCCAGACGATATTTCGTATTTCCGCATAACAGCATATTCCGAGCAGTCTTGATATTATCCATGCGGCGTGACGGCTTTCGAGCTTTCCGCCGTGGAATTTCAGCACTGCCGAAAGGGGAATTTCCGTGCTTTTCTTTTTCATGTACACGAGTATGCCCTCATTTGTGCCGAAAACACGGTTTATCAGCGGCAGAAAGCTTTCTGCCTCTCTCAGTACCCTTTTGTTGGTATGTCTCCTGAAATATTCGTCCGATACGGCAGGAGAATTTGAGAAAGATTCGGCGGCATCGTCCGAGGATATGAGGATACATAAGTCCTTTTCGGAAATATACTCCGTGCCGCAGCCGTGGGGAATATCCATTAAATAGGGAAAGTCAATCATATTTCCCTTTGAGCAGACGGACAGTGTTTTATACTTGCGGTAATTTTCAATTCTCTTATACATTTCGTTTATTACCGCACAGGCTTCGACAGCTCTCGGGTCACTGCAACGGTCGGGGTGGAATTTAAGCATCAGCGCAATGTACAATGGCTTTGCAGCCTCGATATTATCGGGGAACAGGCGGCTGCAATACCGGCAGTTTATTATATCTTCAATATCCATGACATCACCTCTTTTTATTAATATCAAAACGATATAAACCGGATTTAAAATAATACAGATTTTCGTCTTTAAAACCTGTTTGATATGTTTATATCTTTTTGTTATTATTATAATATCACTAATTTTGCGATTTGTCAAGGGTTTTTTGAAGTTTCTACCTTATGCACATACAGACCCTTTTATTTGGTATGTTTTTTGTTGAAATATACCGATTTTTGCATATTATCACGGACAGCTCCGGATTTTCTGAACCGCAGTTTTTTATTATAACTTATAAAATATCTGAAATTCGACAAAATACTTCTTTTTAAGTGTTGAAAAATGACGATTTTTGTCGTAAAATGCAATATGTGGAAAAATGGATTAATACAGACTGTGAACGGCTGTATCAAGTCAGTTTACAGTTTAAAAAAAATTTATTAAAAGGGGTTTCAGCATTTGAACAGAAAGATAAGTGTTATGATTTGCGGCGATTTGTCTGACGACAGCATAAATATAGCAGCAAATCTCAGGAAAATGGACTTCTTCGCTTATTCCGTAAGCAGCGATGAAGAAACGGTAAAAGAATTAATCATGAGAGACAACCCCGACTTTATTGTCGGCGACCTTACATCAAGCAAGGCAGATTTTCTCGGCTTGATAAATTTTTCAAAATTTCTCGGAGCAAAACGTCCGAAGTTTATAATAACCTCGGACATCGACAACGGTTTTCTCATGAAACAGGTTATGGGAGCAGGGGCTTCGTATTTTCTCATAAAGCCCTACGATGCCGAAAAGCTTGCTTCCGTGATAAATTCGGTGATTTCCATAAATTCACTTGCAAACTATGAAATAGAACTCGCCGTCACCGAGGCGATACGCAATCTCACCGTGCCTGCGAACATCAAGGGCTACAACTACATACGAACCGCCATAATGATGTCTGTCAAAATAGGCAATCTTACGGGAAACATCACGACAAAGCTCTATCCCGATATAGCGGAATACTATCATACTACCTCTTCAAGCGTGGAGAAGGCAATACGCCATGCAATAAAGGTATCGTGGAGTCGTGTCGGTGCAGATGCGGTAATGTCCTATTTCGGCTGTACTCCGAGTATATACAAGACACAGCCCACAAATTCGGAATACCTTGCCGCCGTTACCGATAAGGTAAGACTAATCATAAAGAACAAGTGAAAATCGCACACAGAACAGTCATGACTGATATTCATAAAAGCACGTAAGCAAAGGCTTGGTTTTTTCGGAATATCAATACTTCATCAGGTGCGGACAGGCATCATGAAAATCCGATTTCCGAAAATTCATAATGCGCAGAGCAATAATTAAAAATTTTATATACATTTCGTTAAACTGTATGTATAATTTCCTCTTCGTTATCTTAAATCGGACAAGATTGGACAGCGAGGGGGATTTTGTATTGTGTCCGACCGAATTAGTAACCAAAAACTTTCAACTTTATAGGATAATCTGACGATTTTTTCATATATATCATTTTACCCCTTGAAATAAATCCCGAATAATGTTATAATGTGTTTATATATATTCTGTGAATGTGTTCCCCGACTGCGGCGAGGGGAAAAGGACAAAATATACAGTATTGTCGGAAAACGCTCATTCACAGTATATTTTTTCAGGAGGAGCATATGAAGCGATGGAAATTCAGGTCATCAGACAGAAAAATCATCAGTAAACTTATTCTTGACTGCGGTGTCACCTCTCTCACCGCATCGGCACTTGCGGCAAGAGGCTATACAGATGCCGGAAGGGTCATGGAGAAATTACAGTGCAGCGGTCTTTCCGACCCTTTTCTGCTGAAAGATATGCGTGAGGCGGCGGACGTTCTTAACCGTGCTGTGGAAAACGGCGAAAAAATCTGCGTTTACGGCGACTATGACTGCGACGGAATTACGGCAACGGCGATTTTATATACCTACCTGTCTGAAATAGGCGCAGATGTGATATACTACATTCCCGAACGCTCGGAGGGCTACGGTCTTAACAACAATGCCATAGACAGCATAAACGAAAAGGGCGTAAAGCTCATAGTTACCGTTGATAACGGAATATCGGCAATAAACGAGGCTGAATATATATACTCCCTCGGTATGCGCCTTATAGTTACCGACCACCATCGTCAGGGCGAGGAGCTGCCCCGTGCGGAGGCTGTTGTCGATGCCCACAGAAACGACTGCTTTTCGCCGTTCAAATTCGCCTGCGGAGCAGTTATCGCCCTGAAGCTTGCGGCTGCAATGGACGGCGGTGACTATACAATGGTACTTGAACAGTTCGGCGACCTTGCCGCCATTGCCACAGTTGCGGATATAGTCAGCATGACGGGGGAGAACAGGTATATAGTTTCATACGGCCTTGAAATGATAAACCATACCGACCGCCCCGCACTTCTTGCCCTGAAAGAAGTGAGCGGCGCAGCCGATAAAACCGTCACTTCGGGAACTGTCGGCTTTACCCTTGCCCCCAGAATAAACGCATCTGGCAGGTTCGGCTCTCCGACAACGGCACTGAAGCTTTTTCTTTCCGAGGATTACGAGGAGGCTCTCGGTCTTGCCCGTGAGCTTGACAGGCTCAACAGGGAGAGAAAGGAAACCGAAAGCAGAATTATTTCCGAGATATATGAAATTGCTGACAAAGACCCCATGCTTCTCAGGAGACGTGTAATATATATATGCGGAAAAAACTGGCATCACGGCGTTATCGGAATTGCCGCCTCAAAAATCCTCGAACAGTTCGGCAAGCCCTGTTTTATCGCCTCCGAGGAAAACGGCGAAATACGTGGCTCTGCACGTTCGTTCGGCAGCTTTTCGGTATTCTCCGCACTGACATATTCATCGGAGGCACTGCAAAAATTCGGCGGTCATCCCGGAGCAGGAGGATTTACGGTAAAGCCGGGTATGTCCGAAAAATTCGGTGAGCTTCTCGAACAGTACGCACTCGAAAATCATAAGGAAATGCCCGTTTTCACGGTTGATGCCGATGCGGTCATAACGCCGCAGGAGCTTGCCGTGAAAAATATACAGGGTCTTGATGCTCTTGAACCTTTCGGCTGCGAAAACGAAGAACCGAGCTTTGCCATACAGAATGCGGAGGTTCTGGGAATAGTCCCCCTGTCGGGCGGTGTACATTCAAAGCTGCGCATAAAATTCGGGAATAATACTGCCGATGCGCTCATGTTCCGAACCCCTCCCGAAAGAATACCCGTCAAGACAGGCGAAAAATGCAGCATGATAGTGACCCTCGGCATAAACGAATACAAGGGCAGTGTCACGCCGTCCGTGTATATCTCCGACATACGTCCGGCAGATTTTGACCAGAATAAATATTTTTCCGCCGTTTCGGCTTTTGAAGCCTTTATGCGCAATGAACCGCTCCCGAAAAATTATTACCCGGCAATGCTGCCCTCACGGGAGGAAACTGTCAGGATATACAGGACAATCCCCGAAGAGGGGATAAATTCCGATATTCTGTATATGATGCTTATGAACAAACAGCTTAATTACTGCAAATTCTGTGTTGCGGCAGAGGCTCTGCGCCAGCTCGGAATAATAAGCCTTTCCTGTTCGGATTCCGTCATAAAGCGTCTGCCCGTGAAGAATAAAGCCGACCTCGGCTCTGCACCGATACTCGTCAGGCTCAGGGAATGTATAAGCAGTAACTGAGCCATTATTTACCGAAGGAGGTTATAGTCATGTCCGAAGAAAACAAAAGATTTGCTTCTCCCGCACCGCAGGAGATGAAAGTTTATGTCCCGGCTGCAGGCTCACAGGAAGAAGAAACCGCTATTCAGCTAATAAGTAAAATTCCTGACTACGATGATAATTTCACTATCAAAGACATAATACAGAAGATTTTGCAGGATAACAAGCAGTACGACCTCAGCAAGATAATTTCGGCTTATGAATTTGCCGAGAATGCACACAAAGGTCAGAAACGTTCGTCAGGACAAGATTATATAATCCACCCCCTCACAGTCGCCTATATTCTCCTCGAATTCAGCATGGATACGGATACAATCTGTGCGGCTCTCCTGCACGATGTCGTTGAGGACACCTCCGCAACGCTCGATGATATAAAAAAGCGTTTCGGACAGGACGTTGCCCTCCTCGTTGACGGTGTTACAAAAATGAGCAAGGTTCCGACCAATACCAAGGAACAGCAGAGTGCGGAAAATATAAGAAAAATACTTATCGCAATGTATCAGGACGTGAGAGTTATACTCATAAAGCTTGCGGACAGACTTCACAATATGCGTACTCTGAAATACCGCCCGCGTTACAAGCAGGTAAGCACCGCCGCCGAAACCATGAATATATACGTATCAATCGCCCACAGGCTCGGCATAAGGGCGATGAAGGAGGAGCTTGAGGATTTGTCCTTCCATTACCTCGACCCATACGGTTATGAGGAAGTTGAGAAAATGCTCGACAGACGAAAGGACGAACGAAAGAAAATCGTTGAGGACATCAAGGAGCGCATAGCGCAGAGATGCAGTATGGTTCACTTTGAAGAACCGCCCATAATCGAGGGCAGAGTGAAAAGTATCTACAGCCTTTTCAAGAAAGTCCTTGTCAAGAAAAAAAATATGGACGAGATATATGACAAGTATGCCGTGAGAATAATCGTTTCAACAATTCCCGAATGTTACAACGTCCTTGGTATCATACATGATATGTTCAAGCCTGTTGACAACAGGTTCAAGGACTATATCTCAAAGCCGAAGGAGAATAAATACCAGTCTCTCCACACAACCGTTACAGGGGAGGAGGGCATACCCTTTGAAGTCCAGATAAGAACACGCCAGATGCATCAGATTGCCGAATACGGCGTTGCCGCACACTGGAAATACAAGGACGGTGTTATCACAAAGAACAGCGAGGATTCAAGACTTGCATGGATACGTCAGGTTCTCGAAGCCCAGCAGTCCGCAGACGATGTTGAAGAAATAGTAAGAGTAATAAAAAGCGATTTATCCCCCGAAGATATTGTCGTAATGACACCGAAAGGCAGGTCGATACAGCTCCCTGCAAAATCCAACTGCATAGACTTTGCCTATAAAGTCCATACAGAAGTCGGTCACAAGACCATAGGCGCAAAGGTTGACGGAAGAATAGTTCCCCTCGACTATGAGCTGCAAACAGGTCAGATATGCGAGATAACCACCACGAAAGACCCCGAAAGAGGTCCCAACCGTGCATGGCTCAATATAGTCAAAACGAGTGAGGCACGCTCAAAAATAAGAGCATGGTTCAAAAAGGAATGTCGTGAGGATAATATCATCGAGGGCAAAAAGGAGCTTTTAAAGGCTTTCAAGCGGAGCAGGATATACCTCAAGGAGGAACAGTTCACGGAATTTTTGCAGGAGGATTTCCGCCGGCACAACTGCGAAACAATCGAGGATTTTTATGCCTCTGTCGGCTACGGCGGAATAAATCTCACAAATATAATACCGAGGCTTAAGGACAAATACGACAGGCTCTATATGGAAAATCCCGAAAGCGTTTCAGATGTCAACGCTCCGAAACGAACCGAAAAAAATCAGGGAAGCATAATCCTCGATGATATAAGCAACCTCGAAAAAAGCCCTGCACACTGCTGCAATCCTCTCCCCGGAGATGATATAATAGGCTTTATAACAAGGGGTCACGGTCTTAAAGTACACACAAAGAAGTGTACGAATTATCTTTCGGCTCTGAAGAGGGGAAATCCCGAAGAGCTTGCAAGGTGGTGCAATATCTCATGGGCGGACGGCACCTGTTCCTCCGAACAGTCGAGAATAACCGTTGTTGCGTCCGACCGTGTGGGTCTTGTATATAATATCACAGCCGTTCTGTCAGAGGCGAGAATACCGATAGTTCATTTGTCATCGAGAATTATGAAGAACGGAGATGCCATGATAGAATGTACGGTATCTGTGAAAAGCAAGGAACAGCTTGCAAGAATTTTCGAGAAGATAAAGAGTATAGAGGGTGTTATTTCCGTTGACAGAGCGTAAGCTTAAATGCCGGTACATTCGGGTGTATCGGCATTTTTAAATTATCAGAAATACTATGGAGGCAGTCCGATGAGGAATTATTCAGACAATAAGAAAAGGGAGCTTTTAATATCGGCTCTTGAAAAATATCTCCCCGAAACGCTGACGGACGGGGAAATAAATTTCGACACTCTGCGTGAAACGCTCGGTATGTCCGAATATTATGAATTTACATGGGCAGGAAAGCAGAGTGTTCGCAGAGAAGCCGATGCTCCCGTCACGCACAGAGAACTGAAATATATCCCCGAAAAAAGCTTTAATCCCGATAATACGGAAAATATATATATAGAGGGCGACAACCTCGATGCATTGAAATTACTCCGCAGCGACTACGGCGGAAAAGTAAAGGTAATATACATCGACCCGCCGTATAACACGGGCAACAAGCTTGTGTATAACGATGATTTTTCCCTGACGAACAGGGAACTTGCCGAAATGTCGGGCAGGAGAGTAAAAGGCCCCCGTTTTCGTGAGGACTTGAAAAAAGGCTCTCTCATTCACACAAACTGGCTGAATATGATATATCCGAGACTTAAGGTTTCCCGTGAACTGCTTGCAGACAACGGGATTATATTTATCTCGATAGGCGAAAGGGAGATACATAATCTTCGTCAGATATGCGATGAAATATTCGGTGCGGAAAATTATCTCAACCAGCTTATCTGGGTATCCAATATCACGGGACGGCAGATTTCCGGTCACGGTGCTGCGAAAACATATGAATACATACTCGTTTATGCAAAGGATATAAGATGTGCGTGCAGCTTTTCCGTTGATATATTTTTCGCAAGGAATAAAATGCCCGATGCATATAAGGGCTTCAAAAAGGATATAAGAGAGGACGAAAGAGGAAAATTTGCAGTCGGCGATACGCTCTACAACCATAACAGAAAATTCAACGAGGAAACACGTCCAAATCTTGTCTTTTCCATATTTTACAATCCCCTTACGGGAGAGATACGCACGGGAGAGGTAAACGACGAAATAGAGGGATTTATAAAGCTCCCTCCTCATCCCAACGGCGACGGCATTCATAAATATCACGCATGGAGGTGGTCAAAAGAAAAAATCGCAAGAGAAAGCTATAACCTCATAGTCCTCCCTGTGAAAAAGGGATATGAAATATATACAAGGGTCAGAAATTTCAATAAGACCCTGCTGAAAGACCTGATAACCAATATTTCAAACGGTGACAAGGAATTGCAGAAATTATTCGGGGATAAAAAATATTTCGACTATCCGAAATCCGTTGACCTTATTAAATTACTGATAGGCTCTGTAAAGGAAAATGATATTGTCCTCGATTTTTTCAGCGGAAGCTCGACAACCGCCCATGCCGTCATGGAACTTAATGCGGAGGACGGCGGAAAGAGAAAATTCATACTCGTTCAGCTCCCCGAAAATCCCGTCAGCAAAAGCGGCGCAGAAAGAGCAGGATATAAAAATATATGCGAAATAGGAGAGGAACGCATACGCAGAGCAGTTGAAAAAATCCGTAAGGATAATCCGAATGCCGTTTTCGATGACGGTTTTAAGGTATTTGAAGTTGCGGATAAAAATGCAGGAGGAAATATATGATAAATTCAAGAAAAAAATTATCTCCCGAAGAGCATATCACGCTCTACTGGTACAGCCTTGCGGTTGAGGGCGCAAATTTAAAATATGAGGACTTCCGCATAACGGAGTCTCTCATAAACCGCTTCAATAAATATATGTCCGACTGGAGCAGGAATTTTCAGAATAATCCGGCAAGGTTTGAAAAGCCAGTTGACTGGGATATTCAAAGACCGAAAACAGAATATTTCAGCAACCAGCTGCAAAAGGGTCACGAATTTGAAGTATGGGCAGAAGAGGAATTTAAAAAATACGGCATAGACATCGGCAGCTACAATGACGAAAAGGGTCAGTTTTCGGGTGAGAACAAGGCAGGAATTGAGATAAAGCACGATATGAGATTTAAGGAAACGGGAAATCTCTATATCGAATACAAAGAGCGTCTGCGTTCGTCACAGCCCTGGGTCAACGGGGGAATACTCAAGGACGACAATACAAAATACTGGCTTATCGGCGATACGAACAGGTATTTCATCTTTGAAAAGCAGGCTCTCATCGGGATATATCAAAGGCTTGCAAATAACGAAACGGTTTCGGGCTGCAAAATGACAGCGGAGAAACAGAACGGCACTTCAATGGGCTTCATAATGAATATGCAGGCGAGCAGGAAAATTCTTTTCGCAGGCAGTATAGACGAATTTGTCAGAAAAACCAATCCGTCCGCAAAGTCTCCTGACATTTACTATGCGATAAATTCATTCTATCACGGCAGCAGGGATTGCAGATATATAAAAAACAAAAGCGATGAATTTATCACATTATTCCAATCACAGCAGGAGGCGGAGGCGGCAGGCTTCGCCCGATGCGGCAATCCCAGATGTTTCTGTGTAAAATAATTTCCTTTTTTATTATATATCGGTAACTTAGCAAATCTGAAATTTTTCTGAAAATTTTTGGAATATATTGTGAAAAATATATAAAAATTCCTTGATTTATATTGAATTTTTTTGCTTTATATGGTATAATCTGTATGAAATACGTGAATGTATTGACAGAGTAAACATGAAAGGACAACTGTATGAAACATATAAAGCCAATACTTCTTTTTCTCGGAATGATGCTCGCATTTTATTCCTGTTCCGATACTGATGAAAATATCTCACAGCCCGAAACCATAGTGCAGAACGAAGAAATGGCAAGGGCAGGAAATTCCGGGGATATTATTCACCGGACAACCGCAGCGGAAACCACTGTCACAACCACAACAATTACTTCAACAACCACAGTGGAAACCACCGTTACCACCGAAATAACCACCTCTTCACAGACCGAAACGGAAACCACGTCCACCTCCGAGACAAGCACCACAACAGCCGAAACCACCGAAACCACCTCTTCATCGGAGACTTCAACGACAACGGAAACGACAACCTCATCGGAAACCACCACCACCACAGCCATGCCTGCGGTAACGGTCAAAAATCTCAATGTCTCGACCATTTCCGTTTCCTGTCTTAAGGTAACATGGGACGAGGAAGAGGACAGGGAATACAATGTCTTTGTCGATACAGATGCGGAATATGCGGAGAATATGCATTTAGTCTATAAGGACAATACACGCCTTTACATCACGGGACTGAGAGAAAATTCCTATTACGATATAACTGTCATACCTGTCGCAAATCAGGGCGAAACGGCAGTTTCTTCAACGGTTGAGGGGCATACCGAACAGGTTGAAGTCGTCTATGATTTCGATGAGGACGAAGAGGCTCACGAACAATATGACGATGGCAACAACACCGATTTCTTTGCAGGTGAAAGCTCCCTCGGACTTACCGCAGACCCGTCAAGAAGTGCAATTGCAGGCGCAATAAACGACCCTATAACCGATACGGGAATATGCCGAGACGAATACGGCGACTACTGCTGTGCAATGGGTACATATTTCGGATACTGCTGGGACAGATTTCTCGTTACCTTTGAGAACGGTCAGCAGATAACGGTCAAGATATGCGACTCAAAGGGCGACAGGTGGTATCATGAGTTTGGCGGATACGAAAACAACCACAATATTATAGAATTTATCTGGTACGGCGCAGCTCCGCCAGCAGGTGTTGCTTTTACGGGAACATGGAGCAGCTATATATGGAACGGTCTTGACTTCACGCACATAGAGTCTATCCAGAAGATAAACTACCCCGAAAACACCGTGGAATACTGATAAAAAATCAAGCTCTCCCTTTTTCGGGGAGAGCTTATATTATTCGTCAATCTCGCATATATAGCCGAAATATTCATGCTTATAGGTACTGAGACTTGTGTTGCTGTTGTCGTTGAAGCTCCAGTTATCCTTTATATTCCAGAGCATAATGTACGGTTCAACGGTAGCCCTGTCACGGTCATAGCCCGAAGGTTCGCCCTCGTACCATAAACCGTTATCATAGATAAAATCAAGCGACGAGCCGTCCGTCCATGATGCGGTAACAGAGCCGTCCGACATGGACGTTTTTCCGCCGAGCCAGAGATAGCGCAGATTTAAACCCTGAAGGCTTCTGATAATCTCGTCATATTCCTGTCTGCTCTTGATATAGGCGAGATGACCGCCCTTTTCCTGACATTCCTGTTCAGCCTGTTCCCACGTGCAGGCACCTATGCATATGATAAATCTTTTATTCTGCACGGGTGGGTCTGTCGGTGGTTCAGCGACCTCAACGGAGATTTTATCCTCCTCGGTGACAGGTTCTGTTTCGGGGACGGTTTCAGGGATGGTTTCGGGTTCTGTTTCGGGAGCGGGTTCAGGCTCCTGTTCGGGTTCATCCTCCGGAACATCTTCGGAAATTTCCTCCTGCGGTTCTGTAAGTATATTTTCCTCGTCCTGCGGAGAGGGTGACTGTTCACTGCTGTCCGAAAAAACCGAGATACTGCTGTTGCGTGAAAACATTGTTGTGTCGGGATTTTTAGTGACAAGAAAATAATATGCCGCTGCGGAGCATACTATAACAAATGCAAACGCACCGAGTGAAGCCGTCACGATTTTTGAAAGCGAATGCTTCGGACCTTGCGTATCCGTAAGATTTGTACCGTATGTAATCCTTGTGTCGTCAGTATTTTTATTATTATTGTCCTGCGACGGCGGAGCAGGCGGTTCGCCGTTATTAACGGGGGGAGTCTGATGATTTGCCGGCGGAGCAGGAGGAACAATACTTATAGAGTCCTCATCGGGTTTTTCGACTGCATTTGACTGCAAGTCGGTATTTTTTTTCGCAGACGGACTTCCTATCAGTGTCATTCCGCAGTTAAGGCAGAAAAATTTGCTGTCATCAAATTCACTTCCGCAGTTCGGACATTTTTTCATATAATCACCTCTTGCTAAAAATCGGGAGTTTTTCAGATTTTTCCAAATTCCGCCTTAATATCGTCAAAGCGGCTGTCGTTTTCGGAAAATTCCCTTTCATAATTTTCAAAGTCTCCGAGTATCTGTGCGAAAGCGTCCTTTGTATTCTGCGCCTCGATTTCGCAGTCCTTTATTATTTTTTCCTTGAGCCGACTGGAGAGAATTATTTTCATGACACCGCCGAAAATACCTCCTGCCGCAAGCACAAACATCACGGGTGTCCTCAGCATTACCGCTCCTATTACCGCAAGGAGGGCAATTCCGAACATAACGAATGCAGAAAGCAGCTTGACGTTTGAAAGCAGGGTCTGTTCCTTTTGTTTGTAATGGGCTTCTATTTTTGAGATTTCCTGCGAGGGATTTGAAAAATCCGCATTGGATTCGTATTCGCCGATTTTTATATTAAAATTTTTACGGCAGCGTGAGCGGTATTCCTTAACCTTTTTTTCTATTGCGGAGAAGTGAAAATTTTTCGAGAGTGTAAACATATTTTTTCTCTCTGCCGCACCGGTATCGTCTGTCGGGTGGTATATCCAGTCAGTCATTTCGTTTATAATATCGAATTTGTTGCGGTTATGTTCGAGATAATCGTTATAAGCCCTTTCCGCCGACTGCGTATCGCCCTGATGGGAGATTATATATTCGTTTTTCAGAATTTCGTTTCTGACATTTTTCTCCGAGAGATTTGCACGCTTTACAACATCGTCCATGAATGAATTTAAATAATTTCTTTTCTCCTCATCAGAAACATTTTTAATTCTTGCCAGCATTTCGAGGTAATTCAGATTAGTCCTTGCCGCATTGAGCTGTCTGAGAAGAAAATCCTTTTCCGTGCAGTATTTTGAAAGCACGGGATAATTCATAGAACCGCTGACACGGTACATATTCAGGCAAGCCATGATTTTTGCGACAACCATTTCTTCATTGAAGCCTGCCGATGCAATACATTCATTAACAAGCTGTCTGATGTAATTTTCAGCCGCATCCGTTACGGCAACATCGGGCTTTTCGCCAAGAGTTCCGGCCGCAATCGAAAAGAAAAGCAGCATATCCTTCTGGTCTTCGCCCGTGTGTTCGCACTGTATGTAGGATTCAAACCATTTCAGTGCAGGTTCGCTCCTGCCCAGACGCAGATAAAACGCAAAGAGAAATATACTCGTGCTTTTGAGGTCAAGCTCGCAGGCTCTCTCAACGGCTTTCTGCGCTGTTGTCCTGTCGTCATTTTTCCATGACATAATCGCAAGGAGTACACAGGTAAGCCAGTAATCGGGAAGCTGGAGGTGCTGTACCTCCACGGCTTTCATGAGTGTCCTGTCGCTTACAAAGCTGACCTCTATGTTATTCAGCATAGCCTCCACAATTTTGCGGACGGCACGGTAATTCGCAAATTCGTAATATATTTTATTCTGACATTCACGGATTTTTTTATTTGCAAGCTCTATTCTCTTGTATCTTTCATACATTTTTTCGACTTCGCCCTCAAGCTCATAGGCTCTTACGGCGATTGAATGCGAGTCATCCACACGGTTTCCGCCGTCGTGCAGGGTAGTATTTATTCTGTTCGAGAGCCTGTTCCACCTGCCCGATGCATTGTCAACACCGACAGACAGTTCGTTCAGCTCACTCCTGAGTTCGTAATTTATTCTCTCCTGTTCGGAGATTTTGCTTCTTATAAGACTGATGTCTCCGTCAATACTCAATTTTCATCACCCTCCGTTCTCTGCGCACTGACAGCACGTTTTCTGCCCCAGTCACGGATTATTTTTATCTTTTCAAAATTGCTTTTTGATACGGGTACAACGGAAGAGAAGCATTCACGGATGGTTTTCATCGAAACTGCCTCCTTTCCGTAGACCATAAGGCGGTATGCCGCCTCCTTTACGGCATATTCGATTTCTGCAAAGGAAAAATCCTTTGAAAGCGTGAGCAGCTCCTCCATATGCTGCGGACTGAGCTTTATATGCAGACAGCGTGAGGTATACTGTTCAATTGCCGTGCGGCGTTCCCCGGCGGCCGGGAGGTCAACGAAAAATGTCTCCGAAAATCTTCCCTTTCTGAAAAGCTCCGCAGGCAGACGGGTAATATCGTTTGCCGTTGCCGTCATGAAAACACGGCTTTTCGATTCCTGTAGCCAGAATAGGAATTTTCCAAGAATGCGCTGACTTGTATCATTCGAGCCGTCGGCGGCGGAAAGGGATTTTTCAATTTCGTCTATCCAGAGTATGCACGGGGATACATTGTCGATAAACTGCAAAGCCTCTTCCATTTTTCTTTCGCTTTCGCCCATCCATTTGTCGTAAACTGCGCCTATGTCGAAGCGGAAAAGCGGCAGCTCCCATTCCTTTGCAATCATCTTTGCGGAAAATGATTTTCCGCAGCCCGGCACACCCACGAGGAGTATGCCCTTCGGAGGAGTGAGTCCGTAGAGATTTAATTCTTCATCGGAGGCGAAAAAGATTTTCTTTTTCTCTTCAAGCCATGATTTAAGATTTTCCAGCCCCGATATTACGAGCCTGTCGTCAACCTCTATTTCGCTCACTGCCGAAACGGGCGCATACAGACGGCTTTTCTGACTTGTGAGCCTGTGTATATTTTTTACATAAAGCCCCTCGGAGGTAACTATCTCGTTTGAGAGGATATTGTCTATTTGAATTTCGGTAAATCCACGCAGGAGATTTGCCGCCCTCATCATATCTGCTTTCTGCCAGTCTATATTAAAGCGAGCCTGATACTGCTTCACGAAATTCTGTATCTGTTCGTATCTTTCATTGAGGTGCGGCAGGTCAAGCTTTACTATCATTCCGAACTGCGCGATACGGCTGAAAACCCTGTCGTCCGTTATGAGTATCAGTGTCGAGCTTGATTCCTTTGCAAGATAGAGGACATTTATAAGGTCACGGGAATAAATCGTATCATCGCTTATTCTGCGCACATCTCCGTAGACAAAGGTTGTCCTCTGCTTTTTTCTGAACATATCGGCGATGAATTGCAGGGGGTCGTTCTTCACGTCCATGCTCTGCTGAGGCTTTCCGAGAACAGTTACCTGCTTTGCGTCTGTATAGTAATACATTTCTATCTGTCTTTCGGAGGCAATGGAGGTCAGAAGTCTTTCGCAGCGTTCACGTTCGGAAGAACTGATTATAATAAGAGGTGTCCTTGCAATGATGTAATTTTCCGTTTCGGCTTTTGTTGTAAGGTAATTGCTCATAAATCCTCCTTTTGACTGTCGTTTTCGGGGAAAAGACGTATCCGTTTTATCTGATAGAGTACGTCCTCAAGCTGAGTGTCATGCTGCTGCGCACAAGAATAATAAAGTGTGCGATACGCATTGAGCCAGAATTTTTCCGCCTCGCTGCGGACGGAGGATTCAAGCTCTCTGCGGAATTTTTCGCTCATGAATTTCAGGTTTCTGAAGAAAAGGCAGAAAGACAATTTCTGCGCAAAATGTACATACGGAAGATACAGGCTTTCCGTTTCGCCGAATATTGCATACATATTCCATTCACGCTGAAATTCGTGTATGTACTGCGAAAGCATGGCATTTATCGTCTTGACAAGCTCTGTTTCGAGATATTGCAGCGAATGCTCGCTGTCACGGCAGATACCGCCGCACAGAAGCTTATACTCATCATGATTTACGGAACGTTTTTTAAGTATTTCAAAGCATTCAAGCCACTGTGCGTAATGCGTGGGGCTTGATGTGATTTCCTTTTCTGACAGCATCATTTCAGGAATGTAAAGGGCGGTTCAAGGTTCCAGTCGGGAAGCTTTTTATTCATCTCTCTGAGACGTTCATCTGTAAGAGCAGGAGCCTGCGTTTCCTCGGAAATTTTTTCCTCGCTGAAACGCTCCTTCATCATATCTTCAAATTCGAGGTCGTCATCAGATTTTTTTGATATGGAGACAGTGTTTTTATTTTCTTTATTTTCGGTTTCTTCGTCCGGTTTCTTTTTAAGGCTTACGATATTTGACATAAGAATACTCCTTTATTCAATATTTTATCAAAGATAAGCAAGCATCGAGAGAATATTCTCCTTTTTGGCAACATTCTCCGAAAAATATCTCTGAAATTCGGTTATCTGCGACATTGTGCCTTCAAGTGCATTGATTGCTTTCTGAACACGTTCGGCAAATTTCTTTTTTCCGCTGACAATACGCAGGAACAGTGCAGCCGCAGCTCCTGCCATGAGAACAAGTCCCGCAAAAATTGCGCCCGTAAAGCCGTATTTGACTATATGCACTACAGATACAGCCGTTACCGCAAGACCGAGGAAAAATACTATCATAAGGACGATATTCAGTCCGTTGACATAAACCATCCTGAATTCGTTGTTTTTGAAGAAATTATTCAGGCTTGTGCGCTGTTCTTCGAGGTCGTGACCGTTGCTGACGCTCTGCCATTCGTCAATTGAAAGGCTGTATTGCAGGGGACAGCGTTCCCTGACCCTTGCCGTCCACATTTCGAGCGCAGACGAAAACCACTGCTTTGTACTCTGTATTCCGAATTTTCTGACCTGAACATCGGTTTCTTCGTCATATATCGCCCAGTTGACCATCTGCTTTCCGAAATTGTAATTCTGATTGCGCAGCTTCTGTATCTCGTCATACTGCTCCTCGGCAACCTGCTTGTCGCCGTCATTGCTGATAACAAGCCGGAAATATTCCTGCTCCGCCTTTATTTCCATTTCCTCCTCATCGTAATTTGTTATGAGATTTGTGAGGATAGCATCTATACGGCTCTTGTAGTCGCCGCTCGTCTGCATGGTTCCGTCAACATTTATGCTTTCTATGAGGCTTATCAGCTTATCGTATTTTGATGCGTCTGCACAGGAATTTTTTACTTCCTCCGAATTTGCGCAGAAGGATGAAATCATATCATAGCTGAAATTCACGTTCCTGTTGAATTTTTCAAAATAGCTGACATAATCCTGAACAAGCCCCTCGCATATTTCGGGCTTTTCGGAAATTATTCTTATCCAGCCGTTTATTATCTCTGTGACTTCATGTTCAAGCTGCTTGTCCGTGCCGAAAATTCCGCTTCTGAAAGCCTGTATCATGATTGCCGTTTCGTGCTGTAATTTCAGGGGGTCGAGCGATTTGCAGTAGAGCGAAAACCATCTTCTTGCCGTTTCGTTTCTCCCGAAACGCAGATTGAGCAGACAGAAAAACAGAGAGGATTTCACGGGGTCTCTGCGCACGCATTCCGAGAGCGCATTCTGTGCAACATCGGGGTAATTATTGACCCATGCAGTAACCGCCATAAGCGCATATGAGAGCCAGTATCTTGAGCTGGTTATCCAAAGCTCTTCGGACAGCTCCTCTATGGTGCTGTTGCGCACGAGATTTATATCAAAATCCCTCACGACACCGATAATCGTTTTTCGCACGGCATCGTAATTTCCGAACCTTTCCTTGATTAACTGGTCAAGTCTTATTATATTTTCGTGTGCTATCTGTTTTTCTTCGCCCCTCATTATATTTGTGCTGAATTCACTTATTTTATCGTGGATATTCTGCACAACGGAGTGAATTTTCTTTGTCGAGCTGTCAACATTTCTGACGTGTACATCGACATTGGATTCAAAATTCTGGACGGAGTTGTTAAGCTGATTGAGTGCGCTGTTTACGTTTGACATATATTCTCCTCGCTTTCATATCAGAATTTGCCGATAATATACGAAATATCATCTGTATGTTCGTAATTTGCCTGTATTTTTCTGCGCCAGTCAGCCATTTCGTCAAGAACGCTGCGGAATTTTACTATTGCAATTCTGCACTGCTCCTTGTGTCTGTTTGTAAGCTCCGTCCACTGTTTCCATGTAAGGAAACCGCCGATAATTCCTGCCGCTGCGCCGAGAGTGAGAAATACCGCAAAGTTGTCGGATTTTACGGAGAGGGCGGCAATGCCGAGCAGAAGAATTGCACCTGCACATATGAAAAGGAAAATCTTAATGATGCTGTCTCCGAGAATGAAATGTACTCTGTTTTTCTCGTAATGCTGTTCGATTTTGTTTTCGCATATTTCCCTTTCGTTTTCGCTGCATTCAAGGCGCAGCGGCTGCATATTGCGGCTTATCATGACATTTATGGGGTAGCGTTCCTTCATCATATTACGGCATTCTTCAAAATATCTCTGAATACCACGGTCTATCTGTTCTTTCAGCTTTCCGACCGAGAATTTTTTTACTGTTATGTCAACGGCTTTGTAATCATCGGAAAATGCCCAGTAAATCATCAAATCGCCGAATGTGTGTGTTTCGTACATATGACCGTAAACGGACTGAAATTTTTCCTCCGCAGCCTTTGTATCGCCCTTTGCCGCCATTATTTCCTCATTGCGGCGAATTTCCTTTATTATTTTAAATTCTTCCGTGTCGTAGGCATCTATCAGGTTATAAAGTACGTTTTCGATATGTTCTTTCATATCCCCGGCATGAGTTTCCTGCATTTCATATACATCGCTGTAATATTTTATCATAAGCTGTACCTTTTCGGACTGACTGAGGAGATACTTTACATTGTCGTATTCGGGACAGAAGCTCCTGAAATCGGGGTATTCCGTATCTGTCGAATGGATATATGTCTTTACATATTCATACGACCTGTCGGCAGCCTTTTTTGAAAAATCCACGCTTGTCGCCTTTGTCTGTTCAAGCATGGTGTTGAAATATTTTTCGGCTGTTTTCTGTATTTCGGCATCGGTATTCAGTCCGCCCGTGAGGTATAAATTCAGTATATGCTGCCATTCTTCGGGTATTTTATTTACATCCGTCTCGCCGAGGAATGTCAGGAACCAGCTTCTTGCCGTTTCGGTACGCTGAAAGCGAAGATTTACGAGCATGAAGAACACGCACGACCTGTACTTGTCCATTTTGAGGGATTTGTTGAGCGCACGGTATGCAGCTTCCTTTTCGTTGCTTGCCCAGAGCATTACTGCGGATATGGCATATGCAAGCCAGTAATCTGTATTTGCAAGGTAGGCTTTTTCAACTTTTTTGCGCATAGTCTCGCTCGAAATGATATGCGAGTCGATGCCTATGACATATCCGAGGGCAATTCGGCGCAGTTCGTTGTAAAACTTGAATTTTGTGCTGTATATATCATTGTACTGCGTAAGATTTTTCGATGCGGTGGAGAGATTTTTGAACAGGAAATAATTTTCGGTTATATCAATTATCTTCTGATAAAGTTCATCTACAATTCCGCCCTCTTCTTCGAGATTGTCCGCAAGATATTTAACCTTATGCGTTACGGGTTCGTCTGTCTTTGAGATATTTTCCGCAACTATGTAGCAGTTCTGCACGGCAAGCTCCACTTCAGCCTCCAGCCTTACATTTTCCTCCACGAGGTAGTTGTATTCATTCACAAGGCGGTTGTACTCGGCGACCTTCGCCTGATATTCTTCATCTGTCATAGCGTTCCTCCTTATTAATCCGTATTTTCTGTGTGGTTTACAGAATAAGCCTTTTTTACGATACCAGAATATTATATCATATGTATCAGAAAAAGTCAAGTTGTTTTCGACAAGTTTCTGATTAAATCCATGCTTTTATTGTGGAATTTACACATAAAAACACCATGATTTTCCGCCGCAGCATGGAGAACAGGGCTTTTACGGCGACCGTCCGCAAAAAAACAGGCAGATAAACATCTGCCTGTCATGGTTTTGCGAAGTCTTATTTCATTATATCTTTAAGAACGTCATAATTTCTGCGCATGAGTGAAAGATAGGTTGCGCCGTTGTCTATATCACTTTTTGAAACGGACTGAATGGAGTTTAATTCGGCAATTTTAACGTACTTACCCGAGGTTCTTATGACAGTATCTGCGATTGATTTGTCCGAATTTTCAAGAGTAAATACAGTATCGCAGTCAAGCTCCTTTATTTTGTCCGCCAAAAAGGCAATAGTTTCGAAGCTTGCCTCCGTTTCGGCTGAACATCCCACAAATGCGGCATAATAATCAAGACCGTAATCGTCCACAAAGTAGCGGAAAGGAAATCTGTCTCCGAATATCAGCGTTTTCACGGAGGAGCTGTCAATAAGCTCTCTGAAATCGCCGTCAAGCTCATTGAGCTGCGAAATATAGGTTTCAAGATTTGATTTATACTCATCAGAATTTTCGGGGTCGATTGCGGCTATGTTTTTTTCTATTTCGGTGCATAATATCTCTGCGTTTTTCAGCGAAAGCCAGATATGCTCGTCATACTCCGTTTCTTCCGTGCCGCCGTCATCTTCTTCATCTTCCTCCTGCATACCCTCTTTAAACTCCTCAACCTTGGCGGCATCACCGAGAATATCCATAAGATTTATAACCATCATATCCTTGTTTGATGCGTCGGAGAGGGTATCCTCGACCCATTCATCGGACTCGCCGCCCACATAGACAAACATATCGCATGAGGAGATTTTCATTATATCGTCCGCTGTCGGCTGAAAGCTGTGCAGGTCAATGCCTTTATCAAGAAGATATGTTATATCAGCATTTTCCGCCCTGCCGCCGAGAATTTCCCTTACCCAGTCATATTCGGGGAAAATCGTGCATACTATGCTGAATGATTTTGAGTCTGCGTTTTCCGCCGCAGAAATATCGTTATTTTCGGTATTTCCGCAGCCTGTCATTCCTGCGGCAATAATAAAGCCGAGTGCCGTAACGCCTAATTTTTTAGAAAACATAAAAGTATACCCCCGTTCTGGATTAAATCGAAAATGATAATTATTTTCATATTTGATATTATACCACATAGTCTTGACTAAGTCAATGACATTATATGAAAAATTCCGTTTCTAATCATTTCAAATGCCGTATTTGCGAGCTTATCAGAACTTTTTGGTAGATTCATATATTATCGAAATCCGATTTTTATCTACCAGATTTTCTACCAAAATCGCTCTTTTTTCGTTCTCTTTTTCTCGCTATCCATTTTTCGATATTATATTTTATAATCTCGATGTTTCCGATTCACCTGTAGCCGTGGGTGTTTCGCTTTTCTTTTTTCTACCGCCAGACTTTTTAGGTGCAGGCGTTTCTGTTGTTGTAGACTTATCGCTTGCAGATTTCTTGTCCGAAGTCTTTTTCGCAGACGGCTTTTTGCTTGCCGTTTTCTTCGTGGACTTCTTCTCAGGTGCAGGCTCGGTATTCTCCGCAGGAGTGTTGCTCTGCTGTTCCGCTTCACCGTCAAGCACCCTTGCGATAGTTTCCGCAGAAATGACCTTTGCGTTGTACTCCAAGTGACTGTAAAGGTTCGCCGTGATTGAATAGTTACTGTGACCGAGCCACTCCTGAATCGCCTTCATCGGAACATCGTTTGCAAGCAAAAGACTTGCACATGAATGTCTCAAATCATGGAAACGCAGATGTCTCAAACCGTTCTTTGTGATAACGTAGTGGAAACGGCTTGTCACATATTCGGGCGAAATCAGCTTGCCATAGTTGTCACGGCAGATAAAACCGTCGAACTCCGTATCATAAGACTTTCCGCACACTTTCCTGAAGTGAGCTTCAAGCTCTTTCTTTTCAAGGAGCATTTTCTCGATATGCGGTATCAGCGGAAGTGTTCTTCTTGTGGAGTTGGTTTTCAGTCTCGTTTCCACGAACAGCTTTCTGTGACCGTTCTCATCGTAGTCGCTGACAACCTTGCGCTGAATGGAAATCGTCTTGTTGACAAAATCCACCGCATCCCATCTCAGACCAAGCACCTCACTGCGACGCAGACCGTAGTAGGCGGCAATGTGTACCACCACTTCAAGCCTGTCACCCTTGAACACCTCAAACAGCTGATACAGCTCCTCTTTGTTGTAAAAAGTCGCTTCATATTTATCCGCTCTCGGCATAACAAGTTTGTCCATCGGGTGGAGCAACAGATACTCCATTTTCACCGCATAGGCAAGTCCCGAATGTATCGCAAGATAATACTGTTTCACGGCACTGCCCTTGCAGCCCTCACCGAGCTTGTGATTGAGAAACTCCTGAACGTGATTATGTCTCAGCTCTCCGAGCGTGATACCCGGATAGTGAACGTCCAGATACTCCACAAAACGCTTGTTGGCACTTTTGTAGGTCTGATAGGTGGTTCTTGCAAGGTTCGGGCGCATTGATGCCAGCCATTCGTCCACATACTCTCCCATTGTCATCTTCGATTCGGGAGTTTCAGTCATAACAGCATACGGCTCTCTTACCGCAGAAACAGGTGCGGACTGTGACTTCTTGGGATTTTCAAGCTCACCCGTTCTGAACTGCTCATCAAACTCCGCCACAATCTTATCGACCGCTGCATTCAGAGCCTTTTTTGTGCATTTCTCGGGCAGACCTGTTGTCACCCACTTGCGCTTACGCTTACCCTCGCTGTCCCTGTAGTCAAAAACAACGTACTGTTTTCCGTTCTTCACGGAAGTGATATATTTATAAGGCAGACTTGCTTTCATTATCATTTCCTCCTTGATTGAAAGCGGCAGAAGTCTGCTGTTGACTCTTTAATTATATCACAGAACCAAATATATTGCAAGACTATTTCACCGCAAATCGTTATTTTCGGCGCATTATCCGGATTTCAACCGAGATTCTTGTGCGCTATGAGAAAGTCTATCACGTCCTCTTTCAGAACCCTAATGTGACGACCGCTTTTTTCGATACGCTCAATCTCTCCGCTGCGGATCAGGGCATAAACCTTTGTAGACCCGAGGTCAAGTATCTCGCATACTTGTTTAACAGTCAGCACGGGCGGATATTTCCTGAAATTATTCGCAAGAGACTTCCGTGTTGCACTCATCGCCATAACTACCCTCCTCTCAGGAGAAAAAGAAAACAAAATTAGCGTAGTGTTTCATATTCAATTGTCAAGATGCTGTTTGTACATCTGTCTGTCAGTTATTTCTGTGTCCGAACGTTGATGTACTGTTGGCAGTCCCTGTTCTGCAGAACAGAAACTCCCGACAGCATATCAAGCTGCCGTCAGACAACAAAGTCATTGCAAATGCTTATGCAAAAATCATTTTATTGCTTTGATTTTGACTTTTTCTCTGATTTTCTCTGTGTGTTGAGTTTGTCCTCATTCTTGTAGAACGGACAGTAACCACGCTTAAAATTGGTATCTGTTAATGCAATACATTTTCCCTCTCGGTTAGCGAAGCAATCACCATGATAATTGCAATTAGGTAAATCGACTACCGGTGTTTTCATATTTTTATCTCCACATTCATTCATCACGTTCAATGATTGGCAGAATACCATCCTCTTTCAGAAGTTCGTAGATGAAAAGCCGTCCAGCCTGCGTCCACTGCGTATGGGGTTTTGCTACAATATTTCCCTTGTCGTCCTTTATCGGGTATGTTTTAACGTGAGTTCGATGAAAAAAGAATAGAAAAAACCGCCCAAATGTGCTATAATGAGAATAACGACAAACTCAAAGCAGCAGAAAGGCGGTTTTTTCTATGGAACAGGTGGAAGTTTTTTGTGATGTGGATGATTTTTGTA
>JAFUXL010000028.1 GCA_017470905.1 Ruminococcus sp.
CTTTCGTTCACTGCACTGCGTTCCGTTCACTTTCAGCACAAGAGCGCAAATCTTCCTTTATCTAAAATCGTCAGATTTGCGCTTTTCAAGCCTTGTGCTTTCGTTCACTGCACTGCGTTCCGTTCACTTTCAGCACAAGAGTGCAAATCTTCCTTTATTTAAAATCATAAATTTTCGCCTTTTGCAGCTTGCCTGTTCACTCACTTCATTGCATTGCGTTCGTTCACACGGCAAGGGCGAAAATTTACTCTTAAAACACTGAACCTATAAGCTCAATTATATCCTCTTTCCTGACTGCGCCTCTTATGCGTGAAACTTCTTCACCCTTACTGAAAAGAACGAGTGTCGGGGCAGCCTGTATCTGATATTTTTCGACAAGATTTTTCTCAAAATTAGTATTTACCTTTACTATCCTGATTTTATCCTTGTATTCGTTTTCAAGCTGACTGAGGACAGGCGACATACGCTTGCACGGAATACAGCTGTCGGAATAGAAATCCACCAGTACGGGCAGCGGAGAGCCTGTCACTTCGCTTTCAAATTCGGATTCTCCTATTCTTGCCGGCATTTCAGTCACCAACCTTCCGCACGATAAGCTGATATGTGCCGTCGCCGTTGTCGGTAAGGCTGAGAACCTTGTGACCCTCCTCCTTTATGCTTCTGGGGACATTTCCAACGGGTTCGCCGTCATTGAGCCTTATTGAGAGAATATCCCCGTCATCAAGTTCTTCGAGGGCAACCTTTGCCTTTACGAAAGTAACCGGGCAAACCACATCCGTAATATCCACACTGTCAGTAATATTAAATTCAGCCATCACTAATTCCTCCATTTAAAATCGTCAGATTTGCGCTTTTTGAGCCTTGTGCCTCCGTTCACTGCACTGCGTTCCGTTCACTCCCGTCACAAGAGCGCAAATCTTCCTCTGTCTAAAATCGTCAATTTTTCGCCTTTATAACCTTGTGATTTCGTTCACTGCGCTGTCGCCTCGTTCACTCCCGTCACAAGAGCGCAAATCTTCCTCTGTCTAAAATCGTCAATTTTTCGCCTTTATGACCTTGTGATTTCGTTCACTGCGCTGTCGCCTCGTTCACTTTCATCACAAGGGCAAAAAATTTCCTCTGGTTAAAATTATTAAATTTATTTTTAACTATATACTTTCGGCAGCCTGTCTGAAATCTTCGATAAGGTCGTCTATATCTTCTATACCGACACTTATGCGTATAGTATCATCATAAACGCCTGCGTTTATTTTTTCCTCATCGCTGCTGTGCGTATATATCGTACTTGCAGGGTGTATCACAAGAGTGCGTACATCGCCGATATTCGTGGCTATCAGGGCAAATTTGAGATTATTTATAAGCCTGAAAGCCCTTTCTCTGCTGCCTGCTCTTATTGTTATGATTGCTCCGCCCTTTCCGCCGAATTTCTCCTGAATAAGCTCATAATAAGGCGAAGAGGGGAGTGCCGGATAATTTACCTCTATTCCATTATACTGCTCAAAAAATTCGGCAAGCTTCATTGCATTGGAACAGCATCTCTCCATGCGCAGACCGAGAGTTTCAATTCCCACGCAGTTCATAAAGGCATTGAACGGCGAAAGACAGCCGCCCGTATTGCGCCATACATCGCTGCGCAGCTTGGATAAAAGCGCAAATGGACCGTATTTTGCATACGATTTGAAGCCCTTATATTTTTCCTTGTTCCAGCGGAAACTTCCGCCGTCAACGATTATTCCGCTTATTGAATTTCCGCCGCCGTTTATATACTTCGATGAGGAGTGTATAACTATATCCGCACCGTGTTCAAGCGGACGGATAATATACGGAGTTGCGGTCGTACTGTCGGCTATAAGCGGTATGCCGTTTTCGTGGCAGACCTTTGAAACGCTGTCCAAATCGACTGCATTGAGTTTTGGATTTCCTATAACTTCCGTAAATACAGCCTTGGTTTTCTCGTTTATCAGTTCTCCCACCGACTGTGCGGTCACGGTATCGGTAAAGCGTGCCGTAATCCCGAACGCTTTCAGGTCGTTGAAAAGGTCGATAGTTCCCCCGAAAAGTCCTGCTCCGACTATTATTTCGTCTCCTGCGCCGAGAATACTGAGAAGAACGGAGGTTATTGCCGCCATTCCCGATGCACACGCAACAGCACCGATACCGCCCTCCAGTGCGGCAACCCTTTTCTCGAACGCATCTACGGTAGGATTTCCTACTCTCGAATAGGAAAAGCCTGCCGCCCTGTTATTGAATACTTTTTCAAGCTGTTCAGCCGAGTCGTATGCAAATGCACTTACCTGATAGACGGGTGTCTGTGTTGCGCCGAATTTGTCGCTTTCGGGTTTGGTTGTATGTAATAAAGAAGTATTAAATTTCATGTATCATCATTCTTTCTGTAGATATTACGGATAAACAGAGCAGGACAGCATAATGCTGCCGTCCTGCGGCAATACAGCTTATCAGGCGAGCGTTCTTATACCCTGCACCAGTCTGTCAATATCCTCGAATGAATTGTAAAGCGCAAGTGTCGGGCGGACAGTTGCCTCAAGTCCGAAATGGCGGAGTATGGGCTGCGCACAGTGATGACCCGTGCGGACTGCTATTCCGAGTTCGTTAAGACGCTGACCGACTGCTTCATTGTCTGTGCCGTCAAGAACGAACGAAAGCACGCTTGCCTTGTTTGTCGCCGTACCTATGAGATGAAGTCCGTTTATTTTCTGCATTTCTTTCATTGCATAGACGAGAAGCTCATGTTCATGGCGGTTTACTTCGGGCATACCGATTGAATTTAGATATTCGAGTGCTGCGCCAAGTCCGACCGCATCGGCAATACTTCCCGTTCCTGCCTCGAATTTATTCGGTGCGGGATTGTAGATTGTGCGTTCAAAGGTAACGTCCTTTATCATATTTCCGCCGCCGTGATAGGGTCTTGCGGCTTCGAGAACATCAGATTTTCCGTATACTGCGCCTATGCCCGTGGGGGCGAATATCTTGTGTCCCGAGAATACAAAGAAATCCGCATCGAGTGCCGAGACATTAACCGGTATATGAGCGATTGACTGCGCACCATCGATAAGTATGCGTACTCCGTGAGCGTGAGCGATTGCAACAAGCTCCTCAACGGGTGTCACTGTGCCGAGCGCATTTGAAACGTGAGTTGCCGAGACAAATTTCGTGCGCCTTGTGAACAGCTTTTCGTATTCCGAAATTATAAGCTGACCTGTTTTGTCAACAGGGACTACTTTTATAACTGCGCCTGTTTCCTCGCAGATGAGCTGCCAGGGGACTATATTTGCATGATGTTCGAGCATTGTGAGAATTATCTCGTCACCGGGCTGCAAAAGGGGTTTTACATAAGCGTTCGCAACGAGATTTATAGCTTCTGTAGTACCTCTCACAAAGACTATATTATCCTTTGAGGGTGCGCCGATGAAATCAGCCGTTATCTGTCTTGCATTTTCATATACATCTGTTGAACGTGCGGCAAGCTCATGTGCGCCCCTGTGTACGTTTGAATTTTCATGCGTATAATAATAGCTGAGCCTGTCAATGACCTGCTGCGGACGCTGTGTAGTTGCGCCGTTGTCGAGCCATACAAGGTCATAGCCGTTGATTTTTTCCTTTAAAATCGGGAAATCGTCTCTTATCTGAGCGAGAGTTTTTGTGCCGACAATTATACTGCTGTTGGATTTAGCCTGCGGAGCGTGATTTTCCGTGGAATTTATTTTTTCAGGAACATAATTTTCAGCCTGACCCTGCGAAAGAACAACAGGGGAGTAGCCGCCCGATACGGGCTGTTCCTGCGGAGTGGTGCAGAAATCACCTGCGGCATACTGACGTGCAGTGCTTTCATACCCCGAATATCCCGTATATTCGGGATATTCGGAAAATCCGCCGTTGTATGCATTGGCAATCTGCTCATATTCCGGGAGATTATAGCCGCCGAAAGCCTGCTCCGCCGAGGATATGTAATTTGTACCGCCGAAATATGCATTTGCCTTTGAAAGCGCATCGTTTATGACAGATGTGCCGCCGCTTACGGCAAGCCTTTCAATGCCGTCCGAGCATCTCTGAGGGTCTAAATCGGGGAAATATTCGTTGTCAAGGCTTTCAAGCTCCGCTTCGGAGGGAATGCCGTAATTAGTCGTAGTCATAGTATTCACCTACCTCGACATCCTCAAGAACTGCGATAGCATCGTCCGAGAGAATAGCTGCCGAGCAGTAGAGTGAAAGCAGATAAGAAGCAACACCCTTATCGTCAATGCCTCTGAAACGTACAGAAAGTCCTCTTGACTGTTCATTTTTGAGACTGCGCTGGAAAAGACCGATAACGCCCCTCTTTGCCTCACCTGTGCGGATAAGGAGGATATTTGTCTTTCCGCTCTTGCTCTTTGGGTTCTTCAGACCGTCAACAAGAAGTTTGTCTGTGGGAATAATAGGTATTCCACGCCAGCAAATGAATGTGCCGCCTGCGATATTTGCAGTTACGGGCGGAACTCCTCTCTTGGTGCATTCTCTTTCAAATGCTGCGATAGCCCTGGGGTGCGCAAGGAAGAACGAGGGTTCTTTCCATACCTTTGTGATAAGCTCATCGAGGTCATCGGGAGTAGGCGCACCGTTTCTTGTCTGGATACGCTGTGAGTCGGCAACGTTTTTGAGCAGACCGTAATCGTCATTGTTTATGAGCTGACTTTCCTGACGCTCACGGAGACTTTCGATAGCGAGGTCAAGCTGTTCCTTTACCTGGTCGTAGGGAGAGCTGTATACATCGGCAACAGCGGTATTGACGTTGATTATGGTTGAGATTGATGCAAGCTGATACTCTCTCGGTTCTTCCTCATATTCAACGTAGCCCTGCGGAATAATATCGGATTTTTTCTCGGCACTGCAAAGAACATCGAGGGGAGTTTCGCCCTCTTTTACCTTGTTCACTCTGTAGATACCGGAGTCGAGACCCTTAAATTCAAGGACTTTGGTAATCCACTTGGGTGTGAGCGCACCGTACTGGGGTCTGGTTTTATTTACGTCTGCAAGATTATATGCCGCTTTCTTGCCGAGAGCGACAATTCTGTCATTGTTGTTTGTTTCCTTAGCCATTGCTAATTCCTCCAATAGAATTAATATTTATTATTTTAATAGGCATTGGAATATGCACACTCAATAATCAGTAAACAGGGAAGTCCTTATCGACCTGTGCAGCCCATGCATTTGTGCCGCCCTTAAGATTGTAGAGAGAACCCTTGTAGCCTGCTTCACGGAGAGTATTCACGGCAAGAATACTGCGTTTTCCCTCCTTGCACACGAAAACCGTGTCAACAGACTCGTCAAGTTCTTTCTTTCGCCTTTCAAGCTGACCTATGGGAATGACCTTTGCTTCGGGAAATTTTGCAATTGCCCTTTCGTGAGGCTCACGGACATCAATAATATTGATTTTCTCGCCGTTATCCATGCGGCGTTTAAGCTCCTTCGGCTCAATGCCCTCGACCTTCTGTTCTTCCTCACGCTGTACGGTTATTCCGCAGAAATCCTCGTAGTCAAAATCCTCAATTTCGGTTATTGTGGGATTTTTGCCGCATATCGGACAGTTTTGGTTTTTATGTATTTTCAGTTCTCTCCATTTTAAGTTCCACGCATCGAACGAAACGACCCTGCCGATGAGGTTTTTTCCTCCGCCGACAATTAGCTTTATTATTTCATTCGCCTGCAATGTACCGATAATGCCGGGCAGTACCCCGACTACTCCTCCCATTGCGCAGGAGGGAACAAGACCTGCCGGCGGCGGAGCAGGATACATACACCTGTAGCAGGCTCCGCGCTTTGCATAATAGACAGATGTCTGCCCCTCAAACTGATACATTGCACCGAATACATCAGGCTTGCCCAGAAGAACGCACGCATCGTTCACAAGGTAGCGTGTGGGGTAATTATCCGATGCATCGGCAACGACATCGTACTGCGAGATTATATCCTCTGCATTTTCGGCTGTAAGGCGCATATTGTACGTTTCTGTCTTTACGAGCGGATTTATCTGTTTTATGCTGTCCTTTGCCGAGGCAACCTTTGGTCTGCCTATGTCACGGGTACCGTGAATAACCTGACGCTGGAGGTTTGACTCTTCAACCTCGTCATAGTCGATAATGCCGATAGTTCCCACACCTGCCGCCGCAAGATACTGTGCAAGGGGAGTACCGAGACCGCCTGCGCCGACTATGAGTACCTTTGCGGCTTTCAGCCGTCTTTGTCCTTTAACGCCTATCTCCTGCAAGAGAAGATGGCGGCTGTAGCGGTTTATTTCGCTGTTTGTGAGCTTATCGCCCTTTCTGTCGCCGATAATGCTCTCATTGCCCGAACCGCCTGCGATAGCAGGTATGAGAATAATTTCATCGCCGTCCCTGACTTCCGTGTCGAAGTCTTTCAAATCACGTATATTATCCTCATTGACGAAAACGTTGATAAATGCTCTCAGTCTGCCTTTTTCGTCGAAGAGTGCTTTTTTAGTCTGCGGATATTCGTCCGAAAGAAGCGTGAGAATTTCTCCCACGGTATTTCCGTCGATTTCCACTTCTGACCTGTGTTCCGTAAAAAGTCTCAGTGTTGTAGGTATAACGACTGTAACTGCCATTATTATCCCCCTTTTGTGATATTTACTGATTGAAAAGAGCTGTCGAATAATACCTGTCTCCGCTGTCTGGGAGAATAACGACAATATTTTTCCCCTCATTTTCAGGCTTTGCCGCAAGCTTCAGGGCGGCACTGAGCGCAGCTCCCGATGATATTCCGACAAGAATACCCTCTTCTGCCGCCATGCGTCTTGCAGTGGCAAAAGCATCTTCATTTGATACTGTGATAATCTCGTCATATATATCCGTATTAAGCGTCTTTGGTATAAAGCCTGCTCCTATGCCCTGTATTCTGTGAGGACCTGCCTTACCCTGAGACAGTACGGGCGAGGCATCGGGTTCAACGGCAATTATTTTTATATCGGGATTTTTTGATTTGAGATATTCTCCTGTACCGGTAATGGTTCCGCCCGTTCCGACACCTGCGACAAAAATATTTACTTTTCCGTCAGTATCGTTCCATATTTCGGGACCCGTGGTTTTTCTGTGTATTTCGGGGTTTGCGGGATTTTCAAACTGTTCGGGAACGAAACTTTTCGGAGTTCGGCCGGCAATTTCTTCAGCCTCTGCAATAGCACCCTTCATGCCCTTGTAGCCGGGTGTGAGTACGATTTCCGCACCGTAAGCCTTAAGGATATTTCTTCTTTCGACACTCATTGTATCGGGCATTGTAAGTATTATCCTGTAGCCCTTTGAGGCGGCTATTGAGGCAAGACCGATACCCGTATTTCCCGAAGTAGGTTCTATAATAACGCTGTCCTTTCCGAGAATGCCTCTTTTCTCCGCATCTTCAATCATGGACTTTGCGATTCTGTCCTTGACACTTCCGGCAGGATTGAGATATTCAAGCTTTGCGAGGACGGATGCCTTCAGATTTTCCGATTTTTCGATATTTATGAGTTCAACAAGAGGAGTATTTCCGATAAGTTCGGTTGCGCCCCTGTATATATTGGACATATAAAATCTCCTTTCCGACAGGATTTACACACTATTCCTATCTGATAAATATATTATACTACATAAATTTTCAAAAATCAATAGTACGGCTATATCAAAAAGTTATCATTTTTGATAGCCTTTGTCTATAATCAAATCAATTATGAGTCTGCGACAGCCTTCAGAGGAAACACTGGTAAAAAATAATATGTTTCATCTGCCATCAAGAAAGAAAATGACAGAAGATAAAACGATAGAAATTGCAGCTTATGACAAGATATTCTCATAATCGCTGACAAAGCTTATCAGGACATCGGCATGAAGTCCGATAGCGTCCTCATGCAGTTCGAGCGTGCCGTCATTGGTGCTTGCATAGACGTGACCGCTGTCGTGGTCAAGTTCAACGGTAATATTTCCGCCCCTGCTCAAAGCCTTTTCAAAAGCCCTCTCCTCGATAGTCTCAATGACCTTGCCGTGCGGAGTGCTAACGGGCTTTGAGAATTTCCCCGTAACGTTGACATATCCACGGATATTCAGTCCGTCAGCCCTTTTTTCCATATCCATTTTATCACCTCTTTCTGTTTTTGGGTATGAAAAAACCGCCTTATTCGGCGGTTTCATTAATATTAACGTTAATAATGCATCTGCGTGCAGTTAGTTCAAATTCTTTCTTTTCATCTTCAATTAATTTTTGAAGAACATCATGTGGAACATTTGATTTTACAAGTCTTTTTCCCGTTTTGAAATCTATTTCAGTCCACTCCCAAAAATAATCAGGAATCTCTCTCATAAATATCACTCTCCAACAATAATTTTTGATACTTCCTTTATAGTCTTACTTTGTTTTTTAGGATTTAAATAACTGCCCGCAACACACTCTGAAATAAATTCATCAATAAATTTAGCAGAATATTGTGAAGGTAATTTATAGCCCTCAATTTGATTTATGGCTTTTTCAAATATTCCTGAAATTTTACTCATTTTATCATTCCACTGAGAATCATTCAATTTGTGTTCAAGCTGTATTGCATGACCTATTTCATGACGCATAGCGTGTCTTGGATTACCCGTTGACCACTTACCGTCTTTATATTTTTCTTGTGCCACAGATGCCATTTTATTAAGACCGTCTTTTTTATCAGCATGACGGAGTTCAATTATTCTGCTATTGTAATTTTTTAAATATTCTTCTTTGAAAGCCTGCTGAACATCAGGTCTAACTTTAGAATCAAAGTGTATATCACTACTATTTATTATATCACCTTTCTCCGATTTGTCAAGCCCTTTCTCAGCTTTTGCACCGCCCGAAGAACCGCCTCCGCCCGTGCTTACACTGCCAGCGAAATAGCCGTGTTCGCCCTTAATCCACTGACGGCTGCGCAGTTCAAGTTCTGCATGTTCCTCGCCCGTGAGGAGGTTTTTCGACTGTCCCGTATTCGGAGTAAAGACCTCCATGGTTTCGTGATTTATAAGCACATCGGAGAGGTTGAGCGTGAGGAAATTGAAGTCAAGCGGCTGAAAATCCTCTTCACGGCGAATTTTGTCAATCTGGAGGATATTATTTTTCCTTGCAATTTCGTAAGCCTGATAGCGTTCGAGGATATTTCCACGGGTAATTTCTCCCGTAATCCCGAAAAAAGTTAGAATTGATGTTTCCGTTGTATCGGCTCTGATTTCCTGTTTTTTGCGTTTAAAAAATTTCATTTAAAATGCGAACAATTTTTGCAAAGGCGCAAATTTTCCTCTTTATTTTCTGAACCTGAAATCCCTTGAATTATCGGTCTGAATGGGAATAGTCACAGATTTTTCTCTGATTCTTCCTGCCGCCGCACCGTCAGCGGAATAGTAATCTTTAAGCGGAATTTCGCTTGAAATGATTGTTTTCCTGTCGGTACAGTAGCGTGCATTGATGATAATATAAGCTTTTTTTACCTCGCTGTAATCCCTGCTGCTGTCGGAATTTTTGAGGAAATCGTCAATGTAGAGAACGTCGGTATTTTTTATCTCGGACAGGTAATCTTCGCAGTCCTCATATCTGAATTTCAGTGCATCGAGTTTCCGGGAAATGTCCGTCCAGAGGAGATATTTCACGTTCCTGCCCTTATTCATGAGAGCCTTGCAGACCGCTGTGCAGAGGTGAGTTTTTCCGCAGCCGTGAACACCCGACATATAGAGCCAGCGTTCCGTTTTCTGCTGTGTATAGAGAATTGCGGCTTGTTTTGCGGAGTCCTGCCAAGGCTCATCAGCATTAAAACTCCCGAAGGATTTTCCTAGGAGATTTCTGAGACCGCTTTTCTGCATGGAAATGACGGAATTTCTTTTTTTCATGCATTCGCATTCCCTCACGAAAATATCACCCGTCTGCTCGTCAAGATAGTTGAAATACCCTCTGTTAAGGCATTTATCGCAGTTAATACCGTCCCTTTCGTTGAGATTGCCGACAGTCCTGTTAAACATATCGCACTGCCATTTCAGGAAATCATTCTCCGAAAAACTGACATCCGGAACGGGTATGTTTTTTTCTCTGAGAATGTAAAGAGCAGTTATGGACACAGAATTTTTTTGAATAAACCGCCCTCACTCACGCAAGGGCGTTATGCTTGTCAGCAAGCTCCTTATCGAGGAACTTGTAGTAGATATGGATTTTTCGGGGCTTTGAGCGATCTCCCGTGTTTTCGTCAACGGTCACATAGCCGATCAGATCAAGGCACATTTCTCTTGTAAGCTCCGTAGCTCCTGCATACTTACGCAGACGGCTCATAAACTCGTCAATATCTTCCTCGTCCTGCCTGTCAGCCGTTTCACGCTCCAAGATAACAGCGTACTCCGCAGAGAGCGACTTCTTTTCGGCACTATACTTTTCGAGCAGATTGATACAAACATCTTCGGGAACTCGACCGAGGACTTTATCCTCATAGATACCCTGAATCAGCTTGTCAAGCTCGTCAAGTCTTTTCTTGACCTCAGCTTCACGCTTCTTTTCTTCAGCGGAACGGGTTTCGTGCTGTCTGGACTTGTAAGCCATAAATCTTGCCTTAGCATCGTCTTCACGCAGTACCATACCGCTTTTTGCCTGAATGCCAGCAAGCACCGTAGCTTCAAGAAGATATTGCTTGATGAAGTGTGTAGAGCATACATCACCGCCACAGCGACTATGCAGACCACAGGTGTAGGCAGGTTTACAGCCCTTGCTGCCGTTATGCTGTCTCATTTTAGAGCCACACGCATCGCAGTAAAGAAATCCCGAAAGCGGAGCAGTAACATCCTTATGGTCACGCTTGCCACGGCTCACCGACCTATCGACCTCACGGCACTTGTCCCACAGTTCTTGTGTGATGATAGGCTCGTGGTTGTTTTCGACTATCGCCCAATCGTCCGGGCTTTTCTGAATGATCTTGTGGTTTTTGTAGCTCACCGAGGTTGTACGCAGTTGTGCGAGCTTGCCGAGGTAGATAGGATTATTCAGAATACGCTTGACATTGATATTGCCCCACAGGTGTGAGGTGTTATGCGGATTAGGCTTGCCAAGTCGCTGATACTGATAATCAGACGGTGTGTGGATATGCTCGGCATTGAGAATATAGATGGATTTTATATTGTTATGCCGAGATCACGGAGCATTTTGATCTGCTCGTCCGTCAGCAATCCCTGTTTTGCTTTTTTCTTTTGATTATTGATCCAAACAGCTATCGGAAATTCGTTCTTACGCCTTACAGAGTAGTATGGGAGTCTGCCGTGTTCTTCGACAAATGCCCTTACACGCTCAAGTTGCCTGTCCCATCTTTTATCAAAGGCATTTTTCATATCTGAGGTAATGCCGATCTTAGCCAGTTTTTCAAGCTGTTCAGGGCTTCGATAGAGTTTGACGATCCCTTTTACCACTGTGATCTCAGTTTTTATCCACGCTTTCAGGTTGCCCTCAGATACTTCATAATCATCAGGAACTTCTGCATCAATACCATGCTCACTAAAGAACTGTACAGCAGCTTCATACATGATGTCCCAATGCGACCTTTTTGCCAGCAAACTGAGATCAAGCATTTTTTGCAGATACTCAATTTGCTCACTGTCTATTATTTTGCCCATTCTTAGCTTTGAGCGCTGGTTTTCAAGCCATTGCTTAATACGAATACCCTAATACTCCGTTTCATCATTCAGCTCATCAGGTGAGTGGGACTGCACATATTCCATTACGATCACAGCAGTTTCAAACCACTTCTTTTTTCTTTGCTCCTGCTTTGCTTTCTTGTCTTTCAAGAACGGATAACCGATTTCATCGAGCTTCTTCATCTGTTCCGCAGAGAGCTTGCCTTTTTTATAGGCTCTGTGCTGATCGTTTACCCATGAAAACAGGTCATAACCGCTTTCACCGTATGTACCTTGCGGAATATAGGTAGTATTGTTCTTTTCAAGATACGCCTTGACTTCCTGATAACGCTCCTCCCACGGTTCAGGCTTTTCAAGCTGCACGCCGAGCTGTTCAAAATGAATGATGTGCTTTTTAGGCAGCTTGCCATTGCGGTATTTTGTTTTACAATTTGAAATCCATGAACCTAATCTGTAACCATCCGCACAGATAGTATCGCCTTTCAGAGCATCAACGCTGTGTTCGGATACAAACGCTTCAAGGTGCTGAAACCCTTGCTCGTAGGAATTTGTGACACGTTTTTCTATAGCGTTATCCCATTCCATTCCAATAGCTGTCAAACGCTCTGCATGATCAGCAGGCATATTTCTTGCTTTATACTGTGCCTTCTGCTGTCTTATCCAAACTCCGAGCTGAAAGCCTCCAACGGTATAATTCTTTGGAATGTTCAGATTGCCGTGTTCCTCATAATATGCTTTTGCCATTTCAAAGCGTTCATTCCATTGCTCCTCATAAAATGTAGCGCCATAACGCAAACCTATCGCTTCAAGTTTCGCAAGCTGTTCTGGAGTATGTGTTTTCTTACGCCGTCCCTCAGCAATCTGTTTCTGCTCATTGAGCCATTTATGCAGCCATACGCCATTAATAACATAGTTTCCGGGCATATCTAAATTGCCGTGCTCTTCAAAATACGCCTTTGCAAGCAGATACTTTTCTTCCCACGGATCGGACTTTTCAAGCACAAAACCGATACCTCTGAGCCTTTCTATACGCTCATCTGTTAACCGTCCGTTTGCATAGAAATCCCGCTGTCTCCTTGTCCATTTTCCAAGTGCGATGCCGGATTCTGTTTTGAAGGATAATGGGACATCGAGCGTTCCGTATAACTTCTGATAATCAAGTAATGCCTGAAACGCATCATCCCACTGTTTTTCATATTTGCTGCCCCATATCATGCCAAGAGCATCAAGGCGAGCAATCTGCTCATCAGTCAGCTTGTAGCTTTTCTTTGGGTTTGTTCTTGATGAGCGAATGTTCACAAGCCACTGACCGAGGTGAATGCCTTCGCTGTCAATGTACCGAAATGGTACATCAAGATTCCCATGTTCACGATGATAGCGCACAGCTTCAGCATAGTTTGTTTCAAACAGATAATCGGGAACACTCCAGATAATGCCAATTTTATCAAGCGCAGCGATGCGTTCATAAGACATCATTCTGCTCTTGATGCCGCTTTTCCGATATACACGGATCTGTGCGATCCACCGTCCGAGATCAACACCGTTTTCGTCAACAAAAGTAGCCTGCGGTTTCAGATCGCCGTGTGCCTCGTAGTAGGATTTTGCGGCATTATAATATTTATCCCAAGTGGCATCTGCCGCCGACTCCCAGCGCATACCGAGTGCATTGGGTTTGTCAATTTGCACCTGTGTCAGATTTCCGTTGACTGTGCCGTTATAGACTCGTCGCTGCGTCAGTATCCATAGACCGAGGGAGTAACCCTCCGGCGTAAAATAACGCTTTGGCACATCAAGGTTACCATTCTGCTCAAAGTAGATTTTTGCCTGCTCATACATCAAATCCCATGATGCGGAGAGCGTACCTTCTAATTCGTAAAACAGCCGCTTGCAGTCCGCAACCTTATCGACCAGCTCAAAAGTCTCATTGACAACAAAGCCCTCGCCGCCGTGAGAACGGTAATACTGGATAGCGACCTGCATTTCTTCCTCGATCGCATCAATGCTGTAGAGGTTTTCAATATTGTTGACAATATCGAATATCACGGGATTGCGAGATTTTGAAGCAGACAAGGCTCGACCAATCTGTTGCTTGTAGATGATGGGAGAGATTGTAGGACGCAGCTGAATAGGTAATGTCACAAAAGAGTTGAAACATCAAAAACTCTGTGATAGAAAAAGATGTTGATGAAAGTACCAGTAACTGCCTTATGAATTTCAAGATTTTTTGAAAAACAAATAGTCTTCCGGCAAAGTCGTTTGATGCAGGTTC
>JAFUXL010000029.1 GCA_017470905.1 Ruminococcus sp.
ATTAGGGGTAATCATTCCTCTATGATAAGGGTTTTGCAGGTTATCCTCTTTATGATACCGTTATCGGACAGCCGGTCGCTGTAGCCAGTCAGCAGTAAATCAGTGCGAAGTCAGTGAGAGAGAGCAGACAAATCTGTAATTGATATATTTCAGAAAGGAGAAAGCTATTCAAAATACCGTGGGCTGCACGGAAATTTACGCCTGTGGACTGTAGAAAAAATGTGAGTAGTATTTAGTTCTGATACAAAAGCATACAGGTTGAAGCAGGAATTTTTTCAATATGGGTATATTTGTCCATATTTTGAGTAGCAGAAAATTATGGAAGAAGAAAAATACGGCGCAAACCCCAATGCCGATAAGAAAGGTCTGGCGATAGCCGCACTTGTACTCGGTATACTTGCAATAGTAGTATGCGGCTGCGGTGCATTCATATTCGCACCCATATCAATTATTCTTGCTATTGTATCGCTTGCCACGCACAGAGGTGCAAAGCCCGCCGCAATAATCGGTTTGGTTCTGTCAGTAATTTCCATACTGGTTATCGTGCTGATAAGCACAGCCTACAGAGAACCGATAGAGGATTTCAGCAAATTCATGAACAATTCCGAGCAGTACGTTGAAATGTACAAGGCAACGGGCGAAGTTCCCGAAGAATTTCAGAAATACAAGGACCCCAAGTATGACGATGTATGGAAGGGCAATAATATGAAGAGCTTTGATGAATTTTACGCTTACCTCATAGAAAGCGTAGACCCCAGCCGACAGCAGGCACCTTCCGGTACAACCGTATCATTATTTTCAGATGCTTTCACGGATATGAATTTCATACAGGCGCAAGCAGCGGTATAAAATTCCTTATAATAAAATAAAGCACGGCTATCCCTGCGGTCACGGCATAAAATGCGTGATTTGCAGGGATAATTTTTATATTTTTCCCGAAAGCCGAGAGAATTTTTTCAGCCCATAGCAAAACGGCATATACAATCAGCCCGAAAATTACCGCATTGTATTTAACTGCCTTTAAGATATGCCCCGACGAAAGCTCGTATATACAGTGCGTAGCACCGCAGCCGGGGCAGTATATTCCCGTAAAAGTCCTTATCAGGCACGGTGGGATATAAATGCTTATCCTATCCCTGTAAAACGAAACAATAAGATATGCCGCAGGAATAAGAATAAGCGGAGAGAGTATAAATATAATATTTTTAAATTTTTTTCTGTTCATATTTTAAATGGGGGAGCTGCCTTTTGAGCCTTGACATTTCATTCACTGCGCTCCGCTTCGTTCATTCTCATGTCAAGCGGCAGCTTTCCCCCAAACCCCCTTTATTTTAAATGGGGGAGCTACCTTTTGAGCCTTGACATTTCATTCACTGCGCTCCGCTTCGTTCATTCTCATGTCAAGCGGCAGCTTTCCCCCAAACCCCCTTTATTTTAAATGGGGGAGCTGCCTTTTGAGCCTTGACATTTCATTCACTGCGCTCCGCTTCGTTCATTCTCATGTCAAGCGGCAGCTTTCCCCCAAACCCCCTTTTTATTTAATCCCTGTCGCAGACAGGGATTAAATATGAATTATGAATTGATTATCTTCATAAATTCTTCCGTGGAATAAAAGCCGCTTCTGTTATATCGTCCTATGCCGAGCAGTGATTTTGGGTCACGGGTTATATAATTGGGCAATTCACGGCAGATGAATGTAACAAGAAATCCGTTTTCCCTCAGCACGGGTCTTGACTCGGGACTTACCGCACCAAAGGGATAGGCGAATACAAAAGATGATATGCCCGTATTCTCCCTGATTTTCTCCTGCATTAGAGATATATCCGCAGACAGGGCGGATATATATTCGCTCTCGGATTCTGCGGCATTTTTTGCACAGCCCTTTCTTCCGTTATAGAGAGAGTGCATATCATAGGTATGGTTTCCTATTTCGACCCGCCCCGAATTTAATAATTCATTTACATCCTCCCATGTGAGATATGAATAATTCAGGTTATGCGGGTCTTTTGCGGCATATTCGTCCGTATATTTACCGACTATGGATACAACGGCGCACATATCGTACTTTTCAAGCAGGGGCAGGAGCGTTGTATTGTTATAATATCCGTCATCGAGGGTAATCATTACGCATTTTTCGGGGAGTGTTCCATCATTGAAAACATAATCGCAAAGCTGCTGTGCGGATACTGCCGTATATCCGTTATCGGAAAGCCATTTCAAATCGTTTTCAATCTGCACGGGGGTTACGGCATATTCCGAGGGCGCATCCGCATATATGCTGTGATACATGATAACGGGGAGCTTTACGGGCTTTTCTTCTGGATATGCGACAGAAAAAAATTTCCTCCCCATGAAGAAAAATATAATGCAGAGAATTATTATAACGGGTATTATTAATTTTTTCACTCTGAAACATTTATACATGAACACCATCTCCGATATTATATAATTCTGTTAATAGAAGATATGCAGTTCATTGCAGAAATATTTCTTTCGTGCCGTGAATATACTTGTAAAAAGATATATTCTGAGGTGAGAAAATTGACAAGATACAAAAAAAGAAAGATTATCGGAACAGTCAAATTCTGTGCGCTGATACTTATACCCCTCTGTGCGGCATTCGTAGGAAGAGAAGCCTCCGATATAAGACGGGCAGCCGAAAAATTAAATAATATAAATCTCGGCAAGGGCGAGGAGAGAGCTGTTGACATCGCCGCACAGCCCGAATATCACAAGTCCTCCGAAAACGATATGGAGGATATTCTCGGCGGAGGGAATATAATCTCCGAGGGCTACGGTGCAGAAGAAGAAAAATCCGATGAAAAATTAGGCATAAAGCTTGAAAATCCAATGGATATGGTTTCCGAAAATGCCGGGGATAAGCCCTATCCCACAGAATGGTACGAAACAGGCGATGTAATACGCACAACCTACGGATATTACAGCGGCACTTCATTTTTTGACCTCGACAAATGCGGACAAGTGAACAACAAGACATACATACCGAACGACACGCTCTACAGCGAAAGCCTGTGTCTGCCGAATTTCACCATAAGCAATACGGACGAACCGCAGGTATTAATATATCATACACATACAACCGAAAGCTTTGAACCTTACGTCAGGGAGCATTATGACACAAGCTTCAATTACAGGTCTACCGACGAGACGAAAAATATCGTCATGGTAGGCGATGCGATACAGGCTGAACTTGAGGCAAAGGGCATAGGCGTAATACACGCAAGGACAATCCATGACTATCCCTCTTACAACGGCTCATACGACAGGAGCAGAGAGACGATTGTTCCCATACTGGAACAATACCCCAGCATAAAGGTAGCACTTGACATTCACCGTGATGCAATATCGGGCGACGGATTTATCTATCAGCCATACGTTGAAATAGACGGAAAGGAGGCTGCACAGATAATGATAATATCGGGCTGCGATGACGGAACACTCGGTATGCCCGAATACATGAAGAATTTTCACTTTGCCTGTAGTTTGCAGCAGCAGATAGAGGGGGATTTTTCGGGTCTTACAAGACCGATACTTTTCGACTACCGTCACTACAATCAGGACCTGACAACGGGAAGCCTGCTTATAGAGGTAGGCTCTCACGGAAATACTCTCGAACAGGTACAGTATTCCGGACAGCTTATAGGACGTTCCCTTGCGGAGCTTCTTCTTTCTCTGAGAGAATGATATTATAATACAAGCATATTTTACCATATCGGAAACTTATTGTCAATTACAAATGTATCCTCCGCAGCCGCAGGGGATACAAAAAAATTTTCAGGAATTATTTGCTGTAATCATTTTTTAATAATTTTATCCTATTTGTTTCCGAATTGTAATTTATGCATTTGCTCCGGCGCATCTTTTCAATTGACTTTTCGTGCGGATTGTAGTATAATGAAAGCAGAATTGTTTATATTCTGCCATATCTCCCGGCTGATTTTTGAAAGGTTGTGAAAATTATGAGTTTTGCTGATGAAATGAGAAATATTGCATTATCCCGAGACAAGGACGCTGCCGATAAGCAGGTTCTGGATGATATATACAGCCTGATTAAAGCTCAGATTAAATACAATGCTGAAAGAGGAAAGACATCGGGAACTGTGCTTATAGACATATACAAAACAGACGCTTCGAGCAATCTGAGACATTCATCTTTTGTTGAAACATACGAGTCTTATGAGTGGGGAACCAGTCTGAGAATGAAACCAACCGTATATGAAAAAAATACAGGTTTGCTTTCAAAAAAGAGAAAATATCTGTTCACCCAAGAGGGAAAAATTATAGCAGATTTTATTTCCAAAAAAGCAAAAAAAGACGGATTGTCACTTAAATTTGTTGTTACATATCCGCTTGGTGAAAATTATGAAATGGGAAAGGAATTTAAAGTCAATTCCGATAATGATAATGTTAAAATCAGCAACTTCAGTGTTACGTGGAAGCTGTAATATCAATTCTGAAAAATAAGGGAAAAAAGCCGCAGAAATCCGTCCTGTTAAATTAATTAAATTTAATTTTCACGATTATTTCTAAATTAAAGCTTGACATATCAATAAATATGTGTTAAAATAAGCATTGACTGAAAAAAATGAAAATTATTAAGGAAATGGCACGTTTTATGTTGATGTTGATACGTAAGCCGAAAAATTAATTTCAGGAGGATAAAATAATGAGACACAGATTGATTGTTGCGGCTCTCGTTGCCGCACTTAGCGTTACACTTGCATCATGCGGTGTCAAATCCGCTGTAAGTGAACCGCCTATAGACAATAATTCTTCCGCAGAGGGAACCCCCGACGAAAATTCGGATACCGAGGAGCTTACCGCCGCACCTCTTGAGAATACAACCGAAGAGGACACACCCGAAGAAATAACAGAACCACCTACAGCGGCCAAGACACCCGTTACCGCACTCGGCGAGGATAAGGACGGCGACCTCGTTCACAAGGTTGCCATTACCAACAGCACGGGAAAAAATATCTCGGAATTTGCCGTAAAAGCCGATTTTGAGGCAGTATATCCGCAGAATATGATACCCGATGACGGCACTTTCGCCGCCGATACGGTTGTAAATCTCGTCTATGAGTCACCTGAAATTCCGCCTGAGGAGATATTCTACTATGACGGCATAACCCCCACCATAACAACGGAATATTCCATAAAGCTTATATTCGAGGACGGCACAAAGGCTGAAATCCACAGTTTCCCGTTCAACGACTGCTATGAGGCTGTCATTATGTATGAGGACGATGTGGCATTTATCGAATATACCTCCCTCTATGCAGGTTCTCTCGTGAATACAAAGGAATCCGAGCTTATGATAAAATCCATAAACGGCGATGTATCTTTTGCAGACGAGCCTGTTGCACCCTCAGGACAGCCCGGAAGCTCCGCAGACAGCAGTCTTGGGGTCGAAAATAATGGCGAAATCCAGACTCCCACCGAGAAAAGCCCCACTTACGTTGCCGGTGCGGAAATTACCACAAACGAAAACCAGAATCAGGAAAATGCAAACGGCGGGTATATCGACCCAGATACAGGACTTTACGTTGACCCGAACGACAATGCGGACGGCGGATATATCGACCCGAACACAGGTCTTTATGTTGACCCCAATTACGGTTATGACCCCAACTACGGCTACGACCAGGATTATAACTACGGTTACGACCAGAATTATGACTACGGCTATGATTACGGATACGACCCCAACGCAGGATATTATTATTAATATATAACAGAAATAATATTCCCCCGTCCCGAACGTGCAAGATAACGACTAATCGCAGATGTTAATACAAAAAAGCCCGAAGCATGGCTTTCGGGCTTTTTTATCGGATAATACCGAAAAATATGCATATAATAAACGGCAGACAATTAAAATTTTGTTAGGAGTATGCTGCAATGCTGAAAAAATATGCCGTATTGATTATGTTTGTTTATATTCTTCTGACTGCGGGGCTGTTCATGTTTCTCAATGCCTGCGGAAGCTCATACAACAGACTTTCCGAAGATAAGATAACCCCCTTTTCCGCAAGTGCCGACAGCGAAAGAGCAGAGATAAAATTACTCGGAAAATCCTTCAGCTTTGATATTTCGTCAGCTGCTCCCGAAAGCAGAATATGGCTGTTATTTTATCTCGCCGTTCCCGACGAAATAAGAATATCATGCTGCATTTCATATCATACAGATGCCTTTGCGCCGTGATGCGACAGAAAACTGCTGCTGTGACAGACATCGTTATAGAAAGAATTAAGCTCCCCCGAATAGATGAGCTTTGCTCCCGGGAATGAGCGGAAATCATCGGGAGTATACATACAGAACGGCTTTTCAAGCTTTATGCCTATTTTGTCCATTGTGTAAGCAACAAACTGTGAGCAGAGAAAGCTTTTTTCCCTGTTCCATTCGATATTCAGGTATATTGCAAAAAGTCCGAGGACATTATAGGAGTATATATCCCTGTTTTCGGAAAAATGCCGTATTATTTTCTCATATTTCTGTTTTTGCTTTCTTGTGACCGAAATACGGTATATTTCGCACGGTATGAAACTGAACTGTCCGAGAGTGCCTTCCCCCACTATCTCCCTGTTGAATGTTGCAGGAAGAGGAAAGGGACGGTATGTACGGCAGAAGCTGTACATCTCCGAAAGGGCTGCATCTCCCGATAAAGATACATGGTTGTAGGGCTTTTTCGTTATGAACTTAAAGAATCTTGCAGGTCTTGTTCCTGTCTGGGCAATTATAAGATAAATATAATCAGCCAAAATACCACCTCCGAATAAATTACATTTGATTTGCAAGGATAAAATCGGTAAAACTGCAAACTCTCCGTTTTTTATAAAAATCTCTCTGATTCATCAAAAAAATTTTCTTCTATAATTATAGCATAAACACTTGCAAATTTCAATAGTTTTTGATATAATAATGAAAGACACAGTAAAAATTGTGATATTGCTGTGAAATATAAGTTTTCCATAATGCGCCTGTAGCTCAGTGGATAGAGCAGCGGCCTCCGACGCCGTGTGCGCAGGTTCAACTCCTGTCAGGCGTACCATCTTTATGTGTCAAAATAGATGACATCGCCGAAAAGCCCGATAAATCGGGCTTTTTTGGCACTCATCTGCCGAAATTTTTTAAATGCAAACCGTAGATGACATTTAGTATTTAAGGGGATTTGAACCCACGAAATCCATTTTGCGGAGCAGTTTTCGGAAACACCGGGCAGAAAAAGAAAAAAGTCCCGAAAAATCAGGCAAAAATAGTATACAAAGTTTCAGAGCCGTTTTTACCCCTTCTCACAAAGTTGAGAAGCCGATAAAAACGGCTCTTTTTGTTTTATCAGATAAATAATGCTGGGTAATGTCACAAAATAGTTGAGAAATCAAAACAACGATGAAAGAAAAACAAATTGATAAAAGTACCGACAACAGCTTTATGAACCATCTCACTTTTTGAAAAACACATAGATTTGCGAGCAAGTCTTTTAATCCGGGTTCTTAAAGTGAGATGATCTCTTTCAATTTTCTGTGTATTCTTTTTACCAGTGATCAGAACGTTGGCAGAAATTCTGGATTCATATGCAAAATTGTTATCAGTATAAACAGTGCCGATATGAAACGGCTCCAATAATTTCAGAAGTTGGTAATGTCACAAAAGAGTTGAAACATCAAAAACTCTGTGATAGAAAAAGATGTTGATGAAAGTACCAGTAACTGCCTTATGAATTTCAAGATTTTTTGAAAAACAAATAGTCTTCCGGCAAAGTCGTTTGATGCAGGTTC
>JAFUXL010000030.1 GCA_017470905.1 Ruminococcus sp.
CTTTTTTCTTATGTTTTCAAGAAATCGGTGTATATGGCAATGAGGTCACACCTGTTCCCATTCCGAACACAGAAGTTAAGCTCATTTGCGACGATAATACTTGGTTGGCGACGACCCGGGAATGTAGTTCTATGCCGATATAATGCCGAGCGGATATAGTTCGCTCGGCGAGACAAGGGCCAATAGCTCAGTTGGTCAGAGCATCCGGCTCATAACCGGACGGTCCGGGGTTCGAGTCCCTGTTGGCCCACTTAAAAGCTTTCTCGTTTGAGAAAGCTTTTTTATTTTATTTATATAATAAAAAGCTCGGCGCAGACCGAGCTTATTTTATTACCTTTGGATTGTAATTTCGCTTTTTTGCCGCAATGACGGCATAGATTACGAGCGACAGAACCCCTGAAACCGCTGCGGCTGCCGAAAGCAGCATGAAATATTTCGTCATTCCGCTTAATGCGCAGGTGTATGTCATGTAAATCTGGGGCTGTTTTATGGTGAATGAGCTGAAATAATCCGACGAAAGCAGATATATACACGGCGCACATCCAATAATTCCCGAAATAATCAGGGAAATACCGAGCCAGTAAAAGGAAGTCGATATTTCTTTTATATTGAAAAGTATCAGAAGAACAACGAGTGCAGCAGCCGCCGCAAGCACCGCATTAAAGGCGGTTTTAAGCATATCACAGGCTTTGTACAGCTTGTCAAGCAGACCCTGACTTTTCAGCGTGCCGATTTTGTAAACATCGCAGTAATCGGAAATGATTTTTTTTGCGTTGTCCTTGGCATTATCCAGTCTTTCGGTATATTTTTCATCTTTTTCGATGCCGTTTTCCTCGGCATACGAGCCGAAAAATTTTTCGAGATTATTTTCTATTCCCGAAAAATCCATATCCTCATAGCTGAACTCTTTTCGCTGAAAGGCGGATTTTATGCGGAATTTCATATTATCTTCGATTACATCATCTTTCAGTGCGCCCATGTAGACATCGGCAGGTATGCCCGATGAATAGTATTTTTCGTTATAATACTTTTCCAGCTGAGAATATACTAAGTCGGATACATGTTTTTTTTCGATATTTTTAATTGCCGCACTTTCGGAAACGGATATTTTGACAACCGAAAGAGAAATTGTACCTATTATCGCAAAAACCGTGAAAACCGAGATGATTAGCGAAAAAATATAGGTCAATGGTTTTTTCATGTCATTCCTCCTCCTTATAGAATTTGCTTTCCGTTATATCGCAGACAGCACCGATACGTGTGTCCGATGTGCCGAGAATATCTCTTTTGCAGGTATAAAGAGTGAGAATGGTTTCGTTTTTTGCGGAGAGATATTTGTCGTTTGACGCAGGAAATTCAATAAGCTCCCTGACGGTATAGACAAATTCTCCGTAATTGGTTTTTATTGTGACCGTGTCGCCGATTTCAAGTTTGTCAAGATTGGCGAAAAATGTATCAACATGTGCGCTTATCACGGTATTTCCGTCAACTCCGGGGAGAACAGACCCCGATGCCTGACAAGCACCTCTTTCAAACAATTCGCTTTTGCTGCCCCAGTATACGGGCGCATAAATATCAGCTTTATCGCATGAAATAACTGCAAACTGTTCGCCGAATGAAGGGTGAATGACTTCGCCCGTTTCGCTGGTTTCGCCCGTATAATCCTCGATTATATCGTTTTCCTTTATGACAAGACCTGTGTCGTCATTCAGGGGATTGCTTTTCATATCGTCCATAAAGGCAAGATTAAGATATACCTTTATTTTGTCGGAGGGCTTTATCATGGCGATGATAAATATTCCCACGCAGAGAAAAAGCAGGATAAAAGGGGTTATAATATGAATGAAAGCACCGCCCTTATTGTTCATTTTTTGCCTCTTTTCCGAACCTGCGCATAACTGCGGCAATTCCTGCGAATGCAATCATGAACAATGCTCCTGCGGCTGCGAATATGCCCCGTCTGTCATAGCCTGTATTTTCAACGGTATTTCCAGCCTTTATGACACCTGCAAGCTCTCCGCTGCTGTTTTTCATGGCTACCTGAACTTTATCATCGGAAATTTCCTCAACAGTAAGCTGAACTCCCAGCTTGTCCGTAGCCTCTGCGAGACTGTTTATTACATCGGCTTTCTGTTCAGCGGGAAGCTGTTTCATCATACTGCGGTATTCTTCGGGGGAGAGATTATCAATAATTACCTGCTGTAAATCTATGGGGAATGTGCTGAGATAGCTTAGTTTTTCCTCATACGAAAGGGCTATAAACTCCTCTTTGCTTATTCTTGTGAATTTAGTGCCATCGGGGGCGGTGAGGGTTATACCGTTTTCCGAATTGTCGGAATTATTGTTGCTATTATTATTTCCCTCATCGGAAATAATTTCGCCTTCCGTTGCGGTTGTGGTGTTTGTTGTGGTTTCGGAAACGGGGGGAGTCGCATCGGGGTTATAGGGTACGGTTGAGACTATTTTCTTACCCGAACTTTTTATTTTTTCTATCGCATAGTCAATATCGTCCTCGGTGTAATAGTCCGTATTTGCGTAGTATTCGCTCAGAGCCTGCTGAACCTCGTCCTCCGTGTAGCCGTATTCACGGGCGACAGCCGCAGCATCCTCGACAGTGGCGGCATAGGTATTGAATGTTGTCATGCACGGCAGACAGAGAACGGCAAACATGGCGGCTGCCTTTGCGGATAATTTTTTCATTTCTGACCTCCGTTTTTATATTTATCTCCATGTGGGGATATGCTTGTATTATACTTTAATTATTATAACTGTTTTATAATCCGTTGTCAAGCAAAATAATGCGAATGGGATATTTTCACATGAAAATAGACTAAAAAATCATGGAAATATTGCCATAAATCGGAATTTTTGACGTATTTTCGCAAAAGGTCTTGACTAAATCCGCCGAATATGCGATAATAAAGCCGATACAATTTCCGAAAGGACGAATAAAATGAAAAAATATATTCTGACGTTTTTAATTTCTATGGTTCCTATAATTGAATTGAGGGGCGGCATTCCCGTTGGTGTGGGAATGGGTGTTCCATGGCAGACCGCCGTTGTTATATGCATGATAGGAAATATTCTCCCCGTGCCGTTTATATTCTTCTTTGCGAGGAAAGTCCTCGAATGGGGTGCGGATAAGCCCGTCATAGGAAAATTTTTCTCATGGTGTCTCGAAAAGGGCAGACACGGCGGCGAAAAACTTATGTCAAAGGCCGGAAAGGGTATGTTCTGGGCATTGCTCCTGTTTGTCGGAATACCTCTCCCCGGAACGGGCGCATGGACGGGTACTCTTGCGGCAAGTCTCCTCGACCTCGATTTCAAGAAAAGCATAGCCGCAATCGCCCTCGGAGTTGTCCTTGCGGCTGTAATAATAACAGTTCTTACTCTCCTCGGTTTCGGTGCGTATACTGCTGTGAAATAATATATTTTATTATCCTCCGCCTTTGACGGAGGAATTTTTTAATTTATTTAATTGTAAATTTAAGATTAAAGGATACATTATTTAAGTATAATTTAAGTCGATATTCTAAGTATTTCACTAAAATATCCCATTGCATTTTGTGTATATGACCAAAGTTTTCTTCACATTTCAAAAAGTTTTGGATTGTCCTTGATTTTTTTAAGCAAAGCTATTATAATTAAGTTACAATATATTTTTGGAGGGATTTGAAATGTATTCAAAATTTATCACAAAGGCAGGTGCGGCTGTTATGGCTGCGGCTATGGCTCTCAACGGAGCTGTTGCAGGTGCTGCAAATGTCATCGCTGCCGATACCGTGAAGTATGAATTTGAGGATGCCGAATTTACAGGCACTATCGAGGCTGTTGACGAAAAAGGTGCAAGCGGCGGAAAAATCGCCTACATGACAGAGGACGGCTCTATCACTCTTGATGTTGAGGTCGCTTCCGCAGGTCTTTATACCATAACGGTATATGCAGGCGGTGTGGGCGGCGCAAAACAGCAGTCCATAAGCATAAACGGCGTTTCCGATACCCTTGCCGTTCCCGAGTCGAAATCATTCGAGCCTATTGCAATTTCCGCAAAGCTAAACGAGGGCAAGAACACAATCGTTATAACCAAATCATGGGGCTGGACAAAGTTCGACTATCTCACTGTTGAGACTGCATCGCTCCCCGATGTAAAAGCAACTCAGACAAATCCCTGCGACCCCGATGCAACTGCGGAAACAGTTTCTCTCATGAATTATTTCGCAAGCGTTTACGGCGAGCATATAATTTCGGGTCAGCAGGAAATCTATATGTACGGTCACGGCGGCAACTTTGAGCAGGAGTTTGACTACCTCAAAGAAACTACGGGAAAACTCCCTGCAATCAGAGGATTTGACTATCTGAACGAGGCTAATATCCTCGGTTACGGCACTGAGGACGGCACTACAGACAGAATTATCGACTGGGTAAAGAATAAGAACGGTATCGCTACCGCTTCATGGCATCTGACTGTACCTAAGAATTTTGCCAATTACAATGTAGGCGACAGCGTTTCTTATGACAGTGCTACCTATCAGTGTACATGGGACGATGCCAAGACAAAGAACACTGCAACCGATTTCAATACCGCAAACGTTATTGTTGAGGGTACAAAGGAAAACGAATACTATATGGCAGCCCTTAAGGAGCTTTCCACATACCTCCTCAAGCTTCAGGACGAAAATGTTCCGCTGGTTTTCCGTCCTCTTCATGAGGCAGAAGGCGGCGGCGGAGAGACAGGCTCATGGTTCTGGTGGGGCGCATCGGGTTCAGCCGTTTACAAGGACATATGGAAACTTACATACAAGACACTTACCGAAGATTACGGCATTCATAACCTCATCTGGGAATGGAACAGCTATAATTTCGACACATCAGCCGACTGGTATCCCGGTGACGAATATGTTGACATAATCGGCTACGATAAATACAACTGCACGGAGTATCTTGCAGAAAACAACTGGCAGCCCTCCTACAGACATAACGACTCGGCTATTTCAAGCACTTTCTACGGCATAATGCAGAAGTACAACAGTGCTAAACTGGTCGCTATGGCTGAAAACGACTGCTTCTCAACCGTTGAAAATCTCACTACAGAAAAGGCAGGCTGGCTCTATTTCTGCACATGGTATGACGGCGGCGGACAGACAGATTTCCTTTCCGACCCGCTTTTCAACACCAAGGAAGATACTATCGCAATGTATCAGAGCGACTACTGCATAACACTTGACGAACTCCCCGAAGATTTGTACAGCGGAGATATAATTCCGCACCCCGTTGAGACTACTACAACCGTTTCGGGAGACATTCAGGTAACTACCACAACTACAACGACAAATGACGAATATAAATTCGAGATACAGAAGAAGTCCGTAACTCTCCCCGAAGGTAACAGAACAGGATGTTATGTAAATATCACCATAGAGGGCGAGGCAGGCGCATCAGTCGGCGGCGGTATCGGCTACGGCACAACTGCTGATGACTGGAAGAACATCGAATGGAAAGGCACTGTCGGCAAGGACGGTACTCTCACAAAGACAGTATTCGTTGACGAAATCCCCGAAAGCTTTACAAATGCAGAAGTGCAGGTATGGTGGTCAAATGTTTACGATGCTGCAACCGACAGCGCAACAGATGTACCCTATACTTTGGTTTCGGCAGAAGTTGGTAAAATGGGTACAGGTGATGTATCTGAACTGGCAGGAGATGCAAACCTTGACGGCAAGGTAACTATCTCCGATGCAGTAACGATACTCCAGTATCTTGCAAACAGCGAAAAATATCCCCTTACGGGACAGGCTCTCAAAAATGCGGACGTTGACGGCGTAGAGGGCGTTACGGGTAAAGATGCCGTTGTAATCCAGGTTGTTGACGCAGGCGTTATCACGGCAGAAGAACTCCCCCTGAACCCTGCTGACTATATACCTGAAATATAATAACATAATATCCAAGCAAAAAGTCCGGAAGAAAATTCTTCCGGACTTTGTTTTTTTATTTTATTCTTGCCCTGATGTAGCTTTCGAGAATATCGACAGTGCCGTCAATTCCGAGCTTACTGCTGTTGATAGTCAGGTCATAGAGCCGTGAGTCGCCCCAGTGCATACCGACATGGTAGTTATGATAACGCTTTCTTTTCCTGTCCTTTTTGGTTATGAAATCCCTTGCATCGTCCTCCGGCATTTCATATACTTTCATTACACGCTTTATTTTACTGTCTGTATCGCCCGTGACGAAAATCGAGACAAGACCGTCAAAATCACGGAGTTTGGTTTCCGAACATCTTCCGAGTACAACGAAAGACTCACCGCTTTCGGCTTTCTTGCGGAGGAAATCGAACTGCATTTCTGCGATATTATCCTCAATGGAATTGCTGAAGCCCCTTACACGTCTTGAAACAAGCCTTGATGCAGGTGTTTCGTTATATTTTTCAATCTCTCCTGCGGTAAGCCCCGTCTTTGAGGCAATTTCCGTTATGAGATGCCTGTCGTATATCGGAATATTAAATCTTTTTGCAAGTTTTTCGGCGATAACCTTTCCGCCGCTGCCGAACTCTCTGCCGACTGAAATAATCAACTGTGACATAACAACCTCCCGTTTTACTAATGCATAATGCATAAAAATTCTTATATTCTGTCCGTTTTCCCCCTGCCTGTGTCAGTGGAAAAACATGAAAAATTTAAATTTGCCCAATTATAGTTATTGGAATAAATGAAATAATTCTGCATTATGAATTATGAATTAATCAAAGGTATCTTACGAATATGTATGCTGTCGAAATCGCAAGAACTATGATAGTTGCAGGCGCAAGCTTTGCGCAGTACTTTCCCCAGCCTATGGGATAGCCGTTTTTAGCGGCAACAGATGTTCCGACAACGTTTGCGGACGCTCCTATCGGAGTTGCACTTCCGCCTATATCCGTACCGATTGACAATGCCCATGCGAGAGTACTTATATCAACGCCCGATGTTGATGCAAGGCTCTGTATTACGGGTACCATTGTAGCCGCAAAGGGGATATTGTCAACAAATGCGCTTGCCAATGCCGAAATCCAGAGGATTATGGCTATCATGAGCATAACGTTTCCGTGGGATATGCTTTCGATGAACTGTGCGATATATTCGAGTATGCCTGTTTCTTCAAGACCGCCGACCACTATGAAAAGTCCTATGAAGAAAAGAACTGTCTTATAGTCAACTTTTTTCAGGAGGCTGAGAGCGTCTTTTCCTGCGCTTATGAGCGTTATTACGGCGATGAAAAGTCCTATTGACGCAACGGTTAAATGAGTTGCGGAATGTGATACAAGGAGTATTACCGCCATGCCGAAAATTATACTGCTTGTGATGAAATCCTTTTTATTTGTTATAGCCTCCGAGGGATTGGGGAATTTTGACATATCAACCTCTGCGCCGTTTTCGGTGACAATCTCCTTTCTGAAAACGAAATAGAAGAATACAACCGATACTATAAGGCATATGCCTGCAATAAGTCCCGTATTCGTGAGAAAATCAAAGAATGAAAATCCGAGGGACGTGCCTACGATTATATTCGGGGGGTCGCCGCACATTGTAGCCGAACCACCCAGATTTGCACAGAATATCTCGGACAGTATCATCGGTACGGGATTGAATTTCAGTAGCTGTGCAAGCTCTATCGTTACAGCCGCAAGGAACATTATAACCGTTATGCTGTCGATGAACATTGACAGCACCGCCGACATTATCATGAAAGTTATGAATATCGGGATGGTTCTGCACTTTACCATGTAGGCAATTTTCATGCACAGCCAGCGGAAAAATCCTGCCTTTGCCATACCCTCGACCATAATCATCATACCTGCGATGAAGATGATAGTTGCCCAGTTAATGCCCTTGCTTTCGCTTTCGGTGACCTGATACCAGAAATCCTTTTTGAAGAAATCGCCGACAGCGAGAGTGCCGAGAATTGCCTTTCCGCTCCTCATGCATATGCCGAAAACGACAATAAGCGTCAACGCTCCGCAGCCGAGTGTAACGATATGTCTTTCTATTTTGTCAAGCACGATTAGCAGGAACATGGCAACGAAAATAATAACAGCAAATATTGAAGCCGCCGCCATAAAAAATACCTCCTGACAGGACATTTGTCCTCTAATTTATTTTCCTTTTTAATGAAAAAGAAAAACATCGTTTTGAATTATATCACATTCGGCGGTATTTTTCAAGAATATTTGCATAATTTTATTTTTAATCTTCAATTTCGGCAAATTTCTTGTTTTTATGCGGATATTTATTCATATTTTGGTGAATATTCCGGATATTAACATTTGCATACAAATTATCATATAATGAAAATACGGCAGATAAGCCGTAAAATAAAATATAAAGAGGTGCTTTTATGAATAATTGCGTTATGCAGATGCCCTCTTACACCTATGCTGTAAAAGCGGCAAAATTATTAAATTCAAGAAATATAGAATCCAAAGTCATAAGGAGCAGCAAAAAATGCGGTTATTCCGTCGCCATATACGGCAGATGCAGTGATGCTGCCGATATTTTAAATAAATATTCAATTCCGTTCACTATTTCAGAAAATGAACCTCTTTCACGGGGGTGACGGATTTTGCTTATTAATTTTGACAATGCCGCAACGACATTCCCAAAGCCTGAGAGCGTAAAAAGGGCTGCCGCCGCCGCTATGGAAAAATTCGGCGGAAATGCAGGCAGAGGAGGTCACGAGCTTTCCATGCGCACCTCCGAGGCTTTGTACTCCGCAAGAGAAACCGCAGCGGAATTTTTCGGCGCACAGCCCGAAAATGTCGTTTTCACCCTCAACTGCACCTATGCCCTGAATATGGCTATACAGGGCATAATGAACGGCGGCGGTCATATGATAATCAGCGGCATTGAACACAATTCAGCCGCAAGACCTGCCGCAAGGCTTGCCGCCGAAAAGAAAATCTCCCTCTCAGTCGCAAAAATCTATCCCGAAAGACAGAAAACCACAGAGAGCTTTAAAAATCTTATCCGTGACGACACTAAAGCCATAGTCTGCACCATAGCCGGAAATGTCACGGGTCAGATTTTACCCTACCGTGAAATCGCACAGCTATGCAAAAAATATAATATCTGCTTCATAGCGGACGGCGCACAGGCTTGCGGAATTATGGATATTAAAATGCGTGACGGCATAAATATCCTCTGCACGGCAGGGCATAAGGGGCTTTACGGAATTACGGGAACAGGACTCCTCATATCGGACGGAAAATACAGAATAAATCCCATAATACAGGGCGGAACGGGCAGCAATTCGGAGAGTCTTGTCCAGCCCGATATTCTCCCCGAAGGTCTTGAAAGCGGTACGGTAAATATCACGGGCGCAATGACGGTAAAGGCAGGCATAGAATTTGTCAGGAAAACGGGTGTTGAAAATATTTTCGCCCACGAGGACAGAATATGCCGCAGATTTATAAGAGAACTCTCTTCCGACAGGAGAATAAAAATATACCGTGACGGAATTGCGGAATATGCCCCGATAGTTTCATTCAATATTGACGGCATACCGCCCGAAGAAGCCGCCGCAGAGCTTGCCTCGCACGGCTATTGTCTGAGGGCTGGTATGCACTGTGCGGCACTTGCTCATATGCACCTCGGAACGGAAAACGGCACAGTAAGATTTTCGCCGTCTGTTTTCAGCCGTGAGGAAAATGCCGTGCGGCTTGCAAGGCTCATAAAAAATTTATGATAATTTCAAAAAATTGAGAAAAACCTCTTGAAATAATTTGATTTTGTGGTAAAATAATAATATATAGATTTGGTTTAAGGAGGTGCGTGAACTCCCGTCAGTATCACGCACCCGATAATTATGTGTAAAGCAGGGGAATACGAAAGGAAGTGTGCAGATGCCGTCATTCCATGATATGAAATATGCAATAGTCAGCGTTCTGAGTACGCTTGAAATAAGAGATATATTTGACTTTTTAGTGCTTGCCTACATAGTCTATCTTATGCTTAAGCTTATAAGAGAAACCAGGGCAGGTCAGCTTGTAAAGGGTATACTTCTCCTCGTTGCCGGGTATTTTATAAGTACTTTCCTGAAACTGAAAGTAATGCAGTATATTCTTGAAAAAGTCCTCGATATAGGCGTGCTTGCCATGATAATCCTTTTTCAGCCCGAACTGCGCCGTGTCCTCGAAAAATTCGGCAGAACACAGCTCGGAGTGCATTTCCTCGGACTTACATCGGACGAGATAGTGCAGAAATGGAATGTTGCAATAGAGTCAATATGCGACTCGTGCGTTGAACTTTCCGCAAGCTGTACGGGTGCGCTCATAGTCGTTGAACGTCAGGTTCGTCTCGGCGAACAGATAGAAACGGGTACTATACTCAATGCCCAGCCCAGCAAGGAGATATTCGGAAATATATTCTACCCGAAAACCCCCCTCCATGACGGAGCGGTAATAATGAGAGACGGAATAATCCTTGCCGCCGCCTGTTTTCTTCCGAAGCCGCAGAACGATGCGATAATCAACAAAAAGCTCGGTTCAAGACACCGTGCAGCTATAGGCATGAGCGAAAATTCCGATGCCGTCATAATAGTGGTTTCCGAGGAAACGGGACAGATTTCCGTTGCAATGAACGGAGTGCTTACAAGAGACTATACAAGGGAAAAGCTGAAACAGCTTCTTAAATCGGAGATATTCAACGACAGCAATATAACGGAGGGCGATGACAGGAATATCTTTTCTTCTTTCTTTGAAAGGAGGAAGAAAAAATGAAATATCTGAAAAATATAAAGGACAACCTCATGAAGCATAATTTGCCGCTTGCCGTATATGCGGTATTAATTGCCGTTTTTGTGTGGTTCTATATATCCGTGACGCAATATCCGTCCGTACAGAAAACCATACAGCATGTAAAGCTTGCTCAGGATATTACCGGCACAACCGCCGCCGACAACGGTCTGAGCCTTATATCATGCGATATTGATGAGGTGACAATTGAAATACTCGGCAGCCGTACACAGATAGGAAATCTCAACAACGATAATCTCGTAGCCTATATTGACGCAAATAATGTTACTTCATCGGGTACGAAAAATCTCTCGATAAAGGTACGAAGCACCGACAGCAATATAAATTTTGAAGTGCAGTCGGTCTATCCTCCGACCGCCTCTGTGGTTCTCGATAAGTACGATACAAGAGAATATCCCATATACCCGAAAATCCCCAACGTTTCGGCAATGGAGGGAAAAGCCATAAATTCGGGCGAATTGACCTGCACCCCTGATACAATTCTCATAACGGGTCCCTCCGCACAGCTTGACAAAATATCAAAATGCTATGCGGCGTCGAATAAAATCCTGAGTCTTGAATCATCATATAATCTTTCAAGTGACGAGATACAGCTGTATTCCGAGGACTCAACGCTTATAGACCAGTCGGGGCTTACCTTTGCAAACAGCAATTTCAGCATATATATCCCCGTTCGCACACAGAAAACAGTCAAGCTTTCCGTATCGGTAGCCAATGCCCCCGGAGATTTTAACAAGAATTTCCTCGACTTCACCATTTCGCCCGAAACCATCGTGCTTGCCTCGAACAACAGCCAGACGGAAATCCCCGATACCATTGACGTGGGAAAAATACTCCTCAGCGACCTCGATATAAATTATTCAAAAACATTCACATTAAGCACCATTCTCGACAACAGCGAATATATAAATGTCTCCGATGTTGAAACGGTAACGGTCAAGCTGAATAACGAAAACCTTGCAAAAACAGACCTCACTCTCGACCAGGACAGAATAACCATAAGCAATATCCCCGACAGCAGCTACGAATACAGCATAATCACCCAAAGAATGACAATTTCTGTTGTGGGTCCCGAAGAGATAATAAACGAAATCACCGCCGAGGATATAATCGCAGATGTGAACCTGCTCAATGCCGATATTACCGTTGACCAGTTCAATACCAATGTCAATTTCTCATGTCCGAAATATGACAACGTATGGGTTACGACAAGCTCAAAGGTATCCGTAAGGCGCACCAAAACCGAAACATCAACATCCTCAGACGAGGAAGAAAGCACTTCAACCGTTTGACATTATTTCTCCCCGTATTCGGGGAGAAATGAAATTATGACATGGGGGGTTAAGCATTATGATAAAACATCTTACGGGAGAATACGAAACCGTTGAGTATGACAGCCGGAAATATATAATGCTTTATGACAACACCGACAACGAGGCATATCCTGTTCATTGGCACAATGTTATTGAGATTATAATGCCTGTTGAAAATCATTATATCGTCACCGTGGGGGACAGGGAGTTTGAAATTCCCGAATTTGATACCCTGATAATACCCTCCGGCGAACTCCACAGTATGCCCGCCGTAAAGGGCAGGAGGATTATTTTTCAGTGCGACAACAGCATACTCGAAGAATTTCCCGTTCTTGAACAGGTAATGCGTGGGTTTTCCGTGCCAATAATCATAAATAAAGATTATGACAGCCAGCTGCATATCCTTGCGAAAAAAACCATGCTCGACCTGCTTTCGCTTTATCAGTCGAAGTCGGAGCTTTCCGAGGCGAAAATCTATTCAATGCTTTTAAATCTGCTCATATCCGTCAGGGAGACACAGCTTGTGAAGAATATGAAAAACCTCGATATAAATGACCGGAAAATCAATGAGTATTCCGAAAAATTCGTTAAAGTATTAAAATATATCGACAATAACTATATGTACGATATAACGCTTGACAGGCTTGCGGATATAGCAGGCTACAGCAAATTTCATTTTTCGAGGATTTTCAGGCAGTATAATTCAATGTCCTATACGCAGTACATAAACGCAAGGCGCACCAAAGCCGCCGAACAGCTCCTCTCCGACCCAAGTATCTCCATAACGGAGGCGGCAATGCGTTCGGGATTTAAAAGCATAACCACATTCAACAGGATTTTCAGGGAGATAAAGCACTGTACTCCCTCCGATTTCAGAAAGCTTATCCAGATTATTGATTATTGATATAACAAAAAAGCCGTATCCTGCGATACGGTTTTTTTGATAAGTTATTAAGCGGAGATTTATTTCATATACCATTGCTATCTCAAGTAACTTGGAATTTTCGGATTTCCATTCCTACATTCATAACAGGAAGTGCCTCCATAATTTGTATAACCACATCTGGGGCATACCCATGTTTCTGTGCAATATTTCTGTCTTAAAGCTTCTCTTTGTGCTTCGGCATTTCTTTGTCTTTCAGCCTCTTCTCTCTCTTTGTCAGGGTCAGGTGCTCCAAGTGCGTCTAAAACACCATTCAAGCCACCAAGAAAATTATCTAACAATCCCATAATTCCATCTCCTTTTAAAATATTTTTTAAAGCAATCAAAAGAAAAGTTCCCTCTGTTGCATTACAAGTTTTACTATTTCAAATTTCATATCATCTTCATCATCGGAAATACCCTGATACTTCCATTTCCAAAGCATGGCATATTCATCTAACAATTCTTCATCTCCGTATTCTTCATACTTTGACTTGTACACATAATAAAGACCTGCCGCACCTGCAATGCCAAGCAATCCGTCCAAAAATCCCATAAAATCACTCTCCCGACAAACTAAAACAAATTTTAAACCTGTCCTTTAACGTGATTATATTATATCACACTATTTCCCGAATAGTGTTCCCATATCGGAACAAAACCCAAAAAATTTTATTTCTTTTTTATAAAATTTGCGGCAAATACAGCGTTTTTTGCGGCAAATTATCGTTTCCCCCGATGTATAATAAATACAGGGAAATATTTCCGAAAAATACTTTTGTTCTTATTTCGGAACAAAACCGGCAGCTTTAAAATGTTATAATAAAATGTTAGCATTTGAACGATACGGGGGAAGTACATATGGATAAAAAAACAGAAAAAATCATAGGCGGAAATATCCGCCGCCTCAGAGAAAAGGCAGGCATGACACAGGAAATGCTCGCTGCAAAATTACAGTGTACCGGCTGTGACATCACACGAACAGCAATTGCAAAAATAGAAACGGGTCAGCGGCATTTGTATTCCGATGAAGTGACGCGCATAAAAGAGGCTCTTAAAGTAAACTATGAGGAAATATATGACGGTGTAAAATAACAAAAATCCCTGCCCCGTGCAGGGATTTTTATTTCAGTCACAGCTTTCCGCAGGCCTGACGGATTATGACAGATACAAAAATTTTCACAATAAAATAGAATTTTTCTGTAGGTTATCATATTTTTATCACAAAAAAGGTTATAATATATAAGTGAACGAAAGAGTATCTGACGTTTTGAGTCAGTTTATCCGCCATAAGGCTTATATGATATAAAAGTGAGGAATTTCCCATGAATGATGATAACAATTATTTCGGTGACGAAACATCTTACAGCAATATTCGGAACGATAATCCGAAAAAGCCCGAAAAACACAACGGTCTTAGAATATTTACGGGTGTACTCTGCGCCGCAGTAATCGGAGCAGGCTCTTATCAGGTTTATAAGTTTATCAATGACAGCAGTCTCGGCGAGGTTTCCGACCTTACCGTGCATAAGAATATAACAGAGCGTCAGGCGGAAGTCGGCGACACGGACGAGAGCGAAAATATCGAAAAGAATAACGAGACAAAGGAAGCACCTCCGAAAAACACCGCTCTTCCCAGCCTTATTCAGGTTGCCGCCCGTGAAGATGCAAAGTACCTCCCCGATATAGTTGACGAGATAATGCCGTCCGTTGTTGGTGTGTCCTCTACCTTTGAATATACCCAGCAGTACAACACATGGGGATTTATGGGCTTTCAGCCACAGACAGAGACAAAGCAGGTGACAGGCACAGGTACGGGTATCGTCATGACAGATGACGGATATATCATAACAAATTCCCATGTGGTCTATGATACGGAGTATAACTGCGGAAAGGCGATTGATGTCTCGATACTCCTCAGCGACGAGACGGAACACGAAGCCAAAATAATTGCCTATGACATTGAAACCGACCTTGCCGTCCTTAAAATTGACGAAACAGGTCTTACTCCGGCAGAATTTGGCGACAGCAACGAACTTAGAGTAGGAGAGCTTGTAATAGCTGTCGGAAATCCCCTCGGCTTTGACCTTTTCGGCTCGGTGACAAGCGGCATAGTTTCGGCACTTAACAGACAAATTTCCATAAACGAAAAGAACATGACCCTTATACAGACTGATGCCGCCATAAATTCGGGAAATTCGGGCGGACCTCTCCTAAACAGCTGCGGTCAGGTTATAGGAATAAATTCCGCAAAAATGTCCTCCGCATACGGCTCTGCAAGTGTTGAGGGTCTTGGATTTGCAATCCCCATAAGCGATGCAAAGGTAATAATTGATGACCTCATAAACAACGGCTACGTTACGGGCAGACCGCAGATTGGAATTACAACCGTTGATGTAACGGAGGCATATTCAAGATACCTGAATATTCCCATGGGAGTATACGTTCAGAGCGTACAGAAAGACAGTGCCGCCGAACAAGCCGGCTTGCAGATAGGCGATGTAATAATCGACATTGAGGGCGAGGCTGTAACCACCGCCGAGGAACTCAATAAAGTAAAAAATAATTATAAGGCAGGAGATACAATCACTCTTACCGTTACGAGAGCCGGAGAGGATATAGATATTGAACTCGTTCTTCAGGAATCTTCCGAAAACAGAGACAACCCCCTTGATTATGATACAAACACCTCGGAGACGTAAAAGGCCGTATCCCAAATACGCAGACGGGATATATCAGACAAAAAATCATGTAAATTCCATAACTTCTTCTTACCTGCCGCAGAAGCGATTTATATATCGCTTCTGCGGTTTTGCATACCCTGACTTTTCAATGCATATTATATTACAAAGCCATTAAGGAGGTTCATTATGGATTTGAGAATAAGCAGAGAAACTGTCCCCGCCGCCGAATGTATATGGAACGGTTTGCAGGAGCAGAGCGTGGAGCTTGATTACATACTCCCCGATTACTATCCCGATATTTTCCGCCTCGTCAGATGTGAGGTATCGCCCGTAATAACAGGCTGTTCCGTAAGCAGCTACAAGCTGTCATATGAACTGCGCTGTGATATAAAAATACTCTACTGCACGGACGGCGACAGCATTATCCGCTGTATATCGCAGAAACAGAGCTTTTCACGGTCTGCGGAGCTTGGAAAAGCCTGCTCCGACCCGATAGTTAAAATATCCGCCAAAACAGACCATATAAATTACCGTGCCGTAAACAAACGCCGCCTTGATATGAGGGCTGCCGTGTCCGTGAGGATAGACGTTTCGGGGGTTAAAAATCAGGAGGTTATAAGCGATGTTTCGGGAATGAACGTACAGCTCAGGAAAATCCCCGTGAATTTTGCGTCTGCGAAGATAAATGCAGAAAAAATCGTCCGTATCTCCGAGGAAACGGAAATATCCGCCGCACAGCCTGCAATAATATCCGTAATAACGAGCAGATGTATTCCCGACAATCCCGACACGAAGATAATTTCGGGCAAACTCCTTGCAAAGGGCGAGGTGAATATCCGCCTTTTATATTCCTGCGAAAAGGACGGAAAGGGTACTGTCGAGCCGATGTCTTTCAGTGTTCCCTACAGTCAGATAACCGATATGGAGGGGCTTGACGACAGCTTTTCATGCATTGCAAATGCGGAGATAATAAGCTGCGAACTCACCCCCGCAGGCGACAAGAACAACGACAACCGCATATTGAAATACGAGATAGAAATAAAGCTTTCATGCGATGCGGTCAAGACCTCTTCTCTCATGATAGCCGCAGATGCGTATTCAACGGTATATCCCTGTGATGTGTCGTTTTCGGATATAAGCGCAAGACAATTGCCCATAATTTACCGTGAAAATTTCAGGCATACCGCCAAGCTTTCCGAGGGTGAAAATACCCCCGTGAATATATTCGCCATGTGGGTAACTCCGAAAAATATAAACACAAGGCTTTCCGAGGACGGCACAACCGTGACGGTCACGGGTATGCTCACCTATTCAATGGCGGCGGAGGACAATTCGGGAATGATTGTCATGCCCGACAGAGACGAGGCATTTGAACAGAATATCAGCATAGACAATGATATTTCAGGCTCGTCGCTTTCGGCATTGATAAACGTGACGGACGTTTCGTATAATATCTCGTCCGAGGGAGTACTCACCGCAAAAGCCGATATATCCGCCGAAATATCAGCATCGGGTTCATCGTCCGTGAGGGCTGTTTCAGATATTTTAATAGACGAAAAGACAAAAAAGCAGCGTGACGGCGACTATGCCATAAAATTATATTTCGGCGTAAAGGGCGAAAATGTCTGGGATATAGCAAAAAGATACAGCACAAGCGTGGACTCCGTAATCGAGGAAAACGAACTCATGGGCGATACCGTGGAAAATGACGGTATGCTCCTTATACCGATAGTTGACGGCTGATAATGAAAGGAATGAATTATGACTAAAGATATTTACAGCAATATCGCCGAAAGAACAGGCGGCGATATTTACATAGGCGTTGCGGGACCTGTCAGGACGGGAAAATCTACTTTCATTAAGAAATTTATGGAAACGCTCGTCATACCCAATATAAAAAGCAATTTCATGCGTGAGAGGGCGGTTGACGAACTCCCCCAGTCCGCCGCAGGAAAAACCATCATGACAACCGAACCGAAATTCATTCCCGAGGAAGCCGTTGAAATAGACCTCGGCGGCGGTGCTGTCATGAATGTGAGACTTATAGACTGCGTGGGCTATATAGTCCCCAGCTCCATAGGATATATTGAAAACGAACAGCCCCGAATGGTCATGACCTCGTGGTTTGATGAGGAGATACCGTTCAATATGGCTGCCGAAATCGGTACACAGAAGGTCATAACAGACCATTCGACTATCGGGCTTGTGATAACAACGGACGGCAGTATCTCCGATATTCCGAGAGCCGAATATGAAGAATGCGAAGAACGTGTTATCCGTGAATTTCGTGAACTCGGAAAGCCCTTTGTAGTTATACTCAATACAATTAATCCCTCATCGCCCGAATCAAAAAGGCTTGCCGCAGAGCTTACCGAAAAATACGATGCAAAGGTTATCCCCGTGAATGCCCTCAGCCTTGACGAAAACGATATACGTGAAATCATGAAGGAAATACTCTATTCTTTCCCGATACGTGAAATAAATATCAGGACGGCACGCTGGATAAACTCTCTCGAAAAGGGTCACTGGCTGAAATCCGAAATCCTCGACTGCATAAGAAATGCCGCAAAGGATATTAAAATAGTCCGTGAGGTCAGCCTTGCGGTAGATGCCATGAAAGAATGTCCGCATATAGTCAGCACATCGGTAAGCTCGATAGACCTCGGAAAAGGCTCTGTAACGGTCACGGCGGAACTCGACAGCAGTCTCTTTTATAAAATTCTCGGCGAAGAGACGGGCATAAATATCGAGAACGAAAGCGATTTAATGCCGCTGCTCATGGAGCTTAATGACATTAAGAAAAAATACAGCCGTATCGCCCCCGCACTCGAAGAAGTCGAGGCGACAGGCTACGGAATAGTTATGCCCGAACAGGAGGAGCTTACGCTCGAAGAGCCGAAAATCATCAAGCAGGGCGGAAAATATGGTGTAAAATTAAGAGCCTCCGCCCCCTCCATTCATCTTATGAAAGCGAATATAAATACTACCGTTTCACCCATTGTCGGAACGGAGAAACAGTCCGAGGAGCTGGTTATGTATCTGCTTGACGGGTTTGACGAGGACCCTGCGAAGATATGGGAAAGCAATATTTTCGGAAAATCACTGCACGAACTCGTGAACGAGGGACTTCACAACAAACTCTGCAAAATGCCCTCCGATGCAAGAATGAAGCTTCAGGAAACGCTCGAAAGAGTTATAAATGACGGCTGTTCGGGACTGATATGCTTTATACTCTGAAAATTTTTAACAACAAACTTCCCCCGTCATGCCAACGGGGGAATTATATTTTTTCTTGGTTTCCTTGTCTGCGGAAGGTAGTTTGCATTTTTTCTTTCCCTCCGCCGCAGGCGGAGGGAAACAGTATTTTTCTATAAATAATTAATATAAGTAATAATTATATATTTTATAAGTTAAAATAAAAACACTTTTTCCATATCACCAAAATATATTGATTTTATAAGGTTGTTATGATATAATTATCATATATCGTATGTGGAGGTGGTTCGTTTGACACGAAATGGCAAACAGGATTTTTTGTGCTTTGCAGATTTTGAATTTACCTGCGGCAAGGGCATATCCCGCTGGAAATGCGAAACTCTGTCTGTGGGACTGGTTATATGTGACGACAAGTACAGAATAAAGGAAAATTTTTACTGTACCTGCTGTCCTAACAAGTATCCTGCTATGACCGAGGAATGTAAAAAGCTTACTCTGCTGAGTCAGGAGGAAATCGACAGTTCTCCCGATTCCGACGACGTAATGTCCGCCGCCGTTAAGCTCATACAGAAATACAGGATAAGAGAGGTTTTCGTATGGGGGAATTTCGATAAGCCCGCTCTTAAATCCGACATCAGACTTCATAAAAAAGTAAAAAAACAATATGCGAATATCAGCCGTATATGTTCAATAATTCTGGACATACAGGACGAAATGATTGAAAAAATGGAGCTTCCGCAGGCTGTCAGCATAAAGGAGCTTGCAGGCGCATTCGGCTATGTTCCGGCATCGGGAACTTTTCACAATGCGCTGAATGATGCCCTTGCACTCTTCACAATCTACAGAAGCGTATATACTACGGATTTCGGGAATAACGAGAATTTCCTGAAAATAAAGAGAGAAAGAATAGAAAAAATAGAAAATCAGAAACGCATAACAGAGGAAAAACGCAGAAAAATTGCCATGTCAATTCCTCTTAACGAACAGGAAAAGAAATATTACGATAAAATTTTGTCGTGCAGTTCGGAAGAGCCGCTGAAGGAATTTATATTCCTCAGATATAAATGTGTCTCTTCGATACTTAAGAACCCCGATGACCTGTTTTTCTATTTCATAGTGTTCAACGAGCAGACAAATGTAAAGGTAATTCCCGAATCGAAATACGAAACCGAAAAAAACCGCTCCGCAATAAGAGTGGAACGGTTCGCAAAAGCGCAGTTCGGTGCTGTGGTTCTGAGGGAATGCTGTGTGCGCAAGGATATTCATTCTGTTATCTGAAAAAACGGGACATATGTCCCGTTTTCCCGTTTTATTATTCATCATTCATCGTATTTTCTGACCCTGAGCCTTGCTCCGAGCCTTTCGCAAATCTGTCCTGATGCCTCAATCTGTTCGGGGGGGATTACATCAACAACCGACATTATGACTTCGGATTTGCCTGTTTTAACGCAGTCGGCGGTGAATTTCTGCATTGCCCCGAAAGCATTTTCATATCTGGGTCTTGTAACGGACATATATTCTTCCTCGGTTCCGGCATTGAGACTGACGGAAACCGTGTCGATTACACTGCATATTTCCTCAGCAATGCTGCGTCCGTTCACGATGTCGCCCAGACCGTTCGTATTAAGGCGGAGTTTAGGGCAGTTGGGGGATTTTTTAAGATAATTTGCCGTTTCGATGAGAATATCAAGGCGGCAGGTCGGTTCTCCATAGCCGCAGAAAACTATTTCCTTGTATTTTTCAATGTCACGCCTGTCCAAATCGGCATATATCTCCCCGATAGCCGGTTCGTGTTCAAGCCACAGGGGGTCTGAACCGTATGCGCCGTCCGCACTGTTCCTTATGCAGAACGTGCAGGCGCATGGGCATTGGTTTGTGAGGTTGATATAGAGATTGTCTCCTACCTCATAGGATATTGTCATAGCCTTTTTCATAAAAACACTCCTCAGTCAATGTATATTCTCGGCACTCTCTTTGATATTCCGCATACGACCTCATAGCCGATAGTGCCATATATATCGGCGAGTTCGTCAGCCGTTATGCGGTCATCGCCGTCCCTGCCGATGAGGGTGACAATATCTCCCGCTTTCGCTTCGGGAACATCGGAAATATCAATCATAAGCTGGTCCATGCATACTCTTCCCGTAATTCTGCATCTTTTTCCGCAGACGAGGATTTCACCCCTTGAGCTTAAAAGCCTTGAATAGCCGTCCGCATAGCCTATCGTTACAGTAGCGATTTTCATTTCGTGTTCGGCTCTGAAAGTGCGCCCGTAGCTTATGCAGTCGCCCTTTTTTACCGTTTTGACGTGGGAGATTACGGCTTTCAAGTCCATTACCGGTTCAAGACCTTCGGGAATTGCAAGGCTTGTATCGGGGTGCAGACCGTATAGAATTATTCCTGCCCTCGCAAGGGTGGATTTCGGATTATTTCTGTAGCAGACTGCGGCACTGTTCATGAAATGGCAGTGTTTCAGCTTTATGCCCATATCGGCAAGGCGGTCGTATGTATCGAGGATGAATTTTTCCTGACGGTCGGTATATGCGATATTGTTGGGGTCATCGCTGTCGGCAGCGGCGAAATGCGTATAAATTCCCTCAACGGAAAGCTTTTTTATTTTAGTTATCTCGGAGATTTCTTCGGCGCAGGACTGCGGTGTGTCGTGTTTCAGACCTATTCTGCCCATGCCCGTATCTATTTTTATATGACAGCGCAGAGTACCGGGGGTATTTTTAACGAGCTGGTTTGCGTATTCTGTCGAGACTACGCCCTGAATTATATTGTACATGGAAATTTCGTGCGCATATTCGGGGGGAGTATAGCCGAGTATGAGAATTTCGGCATCGGGGGCGCAGTTTCTCACGACTATAGCCTCATCGAGATTTGAAACGGCGAAGTAATTTATTCCGCAATTTCCGTAAAGAAATTTAATTATATGCTCATCGCCGTGGCCGTAGGCATCGGCTTTTACGACAGCCATAACCTGCGTGCTTTCGGAACTGAGACTTTTTATTATTTCAACGTTTTTCTTAAGGCGGCTGAGAGACACTTCAGCCCAAGCCCTTTTGAGATATGGTTTCATGACGGTTTCCTTTCTTTGTCTTAAATTCGACACAGCATACACAGCAGCCATTAAATTTAAACTACAAACAGGCATTTCAGAATAATGCACAGAAATTTTTATATTTTGTCTGTTTTCCTCCGCCGCAGGTGACAAACGGAAATCCTTTCAGGGACGGGGGAAATATTATTTTTTGTGAATTATAACGAATAATTTTAAATCTGCCCGATAATAGTATTAAAAAAAAGTTACAGGTGAAAAAACTTCTTGAAATGTTGGTGCATATATGCTATAATATATTATATTGCTGATAATTCAGGAGGTTTCCGATGCTGTACTCTTTAAATTCAGGAATGTCTTTGTGTCCTTCTTACGAGGTAATGACAGATACGGGAAAAACTGTATGCATATCGGGGCATCGTGATAAATCTATCGTTCCTTATGTCAGTGACAATTCGGATGCGACTGTCTTTGCTGTGAGGAAAATGCTTTTCAGCTTCATCGACATAGCGGTAAAGCGTGGGTTCGATACATTTATCAGCGGTCTTGCCGAGGGAACAGACCTACAGGCGGCTGATTATATATGCAGGATAAAGCGTGCGGAAAATCTGAGGCTTATCGGGGCTATCCCCTTTCTGAAGCATTCCCTTGCCTTTACGCCCGAATATTCCGATATGCTGGAGACTGTTGAGAAAAATGCGGATATTCTCACCGTCATAAATGATGAGGCGCAGATGACATACGGAAAGGAAAAGACATGGTTTTCCTCCCCGACTGTTTACCGTGAAAGAAATTATTTTATGGTTGATAAATCCTCGGAGGTGATAGCCTTTCTGAACGAGAATAATTTTCGTTCGGGAACATATCAGACCGTAAGATATGCCATGCGCAGAGGGAGAAAAGTCCACCGTTTCGGGATAAAAGACATATATGGAATACTGGAAAGGACAGGTACGGATAAAGAGCGCATAACGGACGAAATAAATCGGACATGCGGTTATCTGTACGACATTCCATAATCTATTATACCACTTCTGCGGAATTTTGCAAGGGGTCATATGAATTTTTCAGCACATCTTTATAAAACCGGTGCGCAGCACCGTATGAAACTATGATTGAGCAAATTTAAAATTTTTCGTGATAATATACAAAAAGGTACAATAAAAAGCGGTGCTTCTCCCTCTGCCGCAGGCGGGCGGAGAAACAGGAACAATATAAAATTTTTGTGCATTATTTCAAAATGCTCATTTATAGTATGAAAAATAATATCCCGTAAAAACCGGGGATTATGAAAGGAGTTTTATTAATGGCAAAGAAGAAAAAAAGCGGAAGAATAGCAGTCCCGTTCCTTATTACGGTATTTCTCGGACTGCTTATAGTCGGCGGAGGTGCTTATGCTGTCTATAAGTATTTCGGTCTTGGCAACGAACAGGAGCTTAAGGAGCCTGCCCCCAGAGTTGTGGCTACAACTTCATACGAGGACAGTCATACAATCCTCCTCATACTCGATGAACCCGACTTGAAATGCTCATCAACATTCGTCCTCATGAGGTCGATACCAAAGGACAAAAAGCTCATGTTCCTCGGTCTGCCCACGAATATGATAACCGTAATCGACGGAGTGCAGAGAAGTCTTGCAGGTTCTTACAAGGGCGGAGGGGTAAGTGCCGCAAAGGAATTTATCGAAATTGTATTCGGCATAACTATCGACAGATACATGAAATTTGACGGCGCAGCCCTCATAAAAGCCTGCGATATGGTCGGCGGCGTAAATTATCCCGTAAAAGTCCAGATGTCGGGCTTCAACAGTGACGGCTCGGAACAGTACCTCAGCGGTCAGGAGATAGAAAAATTCATAACATATTCGATGTTTGACGAGGGCGAAGTGCAGAGAGCCTATATCGCAAGCTCCGTAATATCCGACATGGTAAATCAGGCTGACGGAAAGAGACTTGCTGACGGTCTTGACAACTCCTTCAATACTATTATAAATATGGTCGATTCGGACATTACAGCCGTTGACTATAAGAAGCGCAAGACAGCAATAAAGAATATGCTTTCGAGAGGCGAATCCGTTTCGAGATTCCTTACAATGGACGGTAGCAACGCAGATGCTGATTTTATCCCCAGCGAGGGCTTTATCAAGAATATCGTTGAGGAATACTTTGAAGTAAAGACGGGCTGATAGTATGATAAATAATATATTCGACACACACGCACATTATGCCGACAGTGCATTTGACGGAGACCGTGAGGAAATTCTTGAACAGCTCCCCGAAAAGGGCGTTAAATATGTTACCCTTGCGGCATCTTCCGTTGAGGACTCAAGGGAAAATTCCCTCCTTGCACAGAGATATGACTATATATTCTCCGCCGCAGGAGTTCACCCCGAAAGCGTTGATTCAAACCCCGAAAATTATCTCGATATAATTCACGATATAATAAGGGGCAATAAAAAAGTCAGGGCTGTCGGCGAAATCGGGCTTGATTATCACTATGACGGATACGATAAGGACAGACAGGCGGAATTATTCTCCCGTCAGCTTGAATTTGCGGCTGATATGAATATGCCCGTAATAATCCACAGCAGAGATGCCTGCCTCGATACGCTGGAGATACTGAAAAAATACCGTCCGCATGGAGTTATGCACTGTTTCGGCTATTCAGCAGAGATTGCGCAGGAAATTGTAAATCTCGGTATGTATGTGGGCTTTACGGGAGTTATAACATTCAAAAACGCAAAAAAAGCAGTCAAAGCCCTCGAAACCGTACCGCTTGACAGACTTCTCCTCGAAACGGACTGCCCCTATATGTCGCCCGTGCCTTTCAGGGGAAAACGCTCTGACAGCTCGATGATAGAATACACTGCCGCAAAAGCCGCCGAAATCAAAAATATTCCCGTTCAGGAGCTGCTTGACATCACTTGCGAAAACGGAAAAAGATTTTACGGCATAAATTCAGAGGTTTTTTAATATGTTTTACTGCTGCGGAATTACAGATAAAGGCATAATGCCACACAACGAGGATGCTTTTCTGATAGGAAAAGAAGTAAGAGACAGCGGAACGGCTTACGTTCAGGGGGATATTCCTTTTATTGCCGCTGTTTCCGACGGAGTATCGGGCGAAAGGTCTGGCGAAATGGCATCGAGAATGTGTCTCGGAATAATGAGCAGAATGGAATTTGTTTCAGCCGGCACGCTTGCCGGCGAACTCTACAGCGTCCACAACAGGCTCATGGAGATAGGCAGCCAAAGTCCCGAGCTGAACAATATGCAGACTACCCTCTGCGGTTTTGCCGCATTTGAAAGAGGAAAAATCGTTTCGTTCAATGCGGGCGACTCACGGCTCTACCTCTACAGGGACGACTATATCAGACAGCTTACAAGAGACCAGTCGCTCGTGCAGATGCTCTATGAGGAAGGCTCTATAACCTTTGCGGAAACCAGAACTCACGTACACAGGAATATCATATGCCCCGTTTTCGGTAATCTGAAAGCAAGACCGCAGGTTGACATAAAGGAATTTGAAGTTCTGCACGGAGATATTTTCATTCTCTGCACGGACGGACTTTCGGATTATGTTTCCGCACTCGAAATTCAGGAAATTCTCGAACTGCCCAAAAGCCTTGAAAAAAGACTTGAAATTCTCGTTGAAAAGGCTCTCGGAAACGGCGGCTCGGATAATATAACCATTGTTGCGGCGGTTTGTCTCGAAAATAATGAAGATATTAAGCCGCTTGAAGATGAAGGAGGTAAAATATGAATTACAAAAAAATCATCGCCCTTATGTCGGCACTCTGTATCATGGGCGGTACTCTACAGACGGTACAGAGCAGAGGTATCCTCAATACTGCCTATGCGGAGGAATCAGCGTCCGACACAGTAAATTTCACTGCGATAGGCGAAACCATCCCCATAAAGCTGACAAATACGGATAATTTAACCGTCACATGGAAAAGCGACAACGAAAATGTGGCAGTCGTTGACCAGAGCGGAAACATCACAAGCACGGGTGTCGGCTCATGCAATGTCTACGCAATTACGGACAGTCAGGTTCTCACGCTCAAAGTTGTTGTCACCGAGACGGAAGAAAAGCCAGCCGAACCAGTTACCGTGACGCTTAACGAAATTCACCTCGACCACGCAAGCAATACAGCACTTCCCTCACTCCAGGGAGCAGATACCAAGGATGCACAGTGGAGCAGCTCCGATACAAGTGTTGCAGTCGTTGATGAAAGCGGCAAGATAACCGCTGTCGGAAAGGGTAAGTGCAATATAACGGCTGTTCTCGGAAATGTCACCTATATTATACCGATTGATTCGGTCTATGACCCGGAGGCGGATTCAATTCCCGAAATACCCGAACAGTTTGTAAATAACATCACCCTCAATAACGAAAAGCCCACAAGAAAAATCACCACGCAGGCGGAGGGTCTTGTATGGAGCAGTACCGATGAAAATGTCGCAGTCGTTGACCAGAGCGGAAACGTCACCGCCGTAAATAAGGGAAGCTGCCGCATATATGCATCAGATGATACCATAAGATATTATTTTGAAGTTACCTCCGAATACGACCCCGACTATGTTCCCGAAACGGATTATATCGGCACTATTGAGCTTTCCAACTCTCAGAGAAGTCAGACGATAACGCTTACCAATGTCGAGGACACATCTTCAATCGTATGGCAGAGCCTTGATGAAAGCATAGCGGTTATTGACGAAAAGGGCATTGTCACCGCACTTAAATCGGGAACCTGTACCGTTACGGCAACTGTCGGCGATACTGTATACAATATAAAAATAGTTTCAACCTACAGTCCCGAAGATGATACACCCACGGAAATTCCGGAATATGAAATAAAGGGCATAGGAAACACCATACAGCTTAAATCTTCCGATGCAGCCGAATGGATTTCCCTCGACGTAAATGTAATAACTGTCGATAACAACGGTCTTGTAACTGCTGTCGGAGCAGGCGAGGCGGAAATTTTAATTAAATCCGCAAATGCCGTAACCACTGTTAAAATCAAAGTTATTTCAGAAAAGCTCATAGGAGACGCAAACCTTGACGGAAAGGTATCTGTTTCCGATGCCGTGAGAATATTGCAGTACCTTGCAAATCCGACAAAATACGACCTCAGCCCACAGGCTGCGGAAAATGCCGATGCCTACGGCGAAAATGACGGTATAACGGGAAAAGATGCCTACGCAATCCAGATGTACGACTCAGGCGCAATAGACAGTCTCCCGATGATAGAATAAGCAACAGTTTTCAACAGTGTTTTTTGTGCATATTTTTAGCCGCTTTCTATGGAATTTATTGCACAAATATGTTATAATCTGTTATATGGAGACTTTATCCGTAAAAGGAGGATGCACTATGAACAAAAAGGGCAAAGTAATCATCGCTGCGGCGATAACTACAACTGTTCTTGCCGCATCAGCCGCTGTTGCTGCGGTTGTCGTATGCAAGAAAATCTACGAGAAGAAGTACTTCTCCGCTTATTAAGCTGTATATTCCGCATAATCTGCGGAAAATATTATAAAGAAGGTTGAATGAAATGGAAATCAAATTCACAAAATCAGAGAATTTAAAGGCAAAGCCAAAGGAGGGCGACAAGCTCGGCTTCGGTCATATCTTTACCGACTATATGCTCCTTATGCCCTATGACGAGGGTCAGGGCTGGCACGACCCCGAAATACTCCCCTACGGAAATATCGAACTTTCACCTGCCGCAATGTGTCTCCATTACGGTCAGACGGTTTTCGAGGGCTTGAAAGCCTACAGAACGGCAGATGGCAAGGTTCAGCTTTTCCGCCCCACGGAAAATTTCAAGAGACTCAACAAATCCAACGAGAGACTTGTAATTCCCGAACTCCCCGAAGAACTCGGTATGCAGTGCCTTATGGAACTCCTCAAGGTTGAAAAGGACTGGGTTCCCTCAAAGGACGGCGAGTCACTCTACATAAGACCCTTCATCTTTGCGGTTGACCCCTTCCTCGGCGTTAAGCCCGGCGCACAGTATTATTTCATGATAATCCTTTCGCCGTCCGGTGCTTATTACGAGACAGGTCTTAACCCCGTAAGCATTTATGTTGAAAGCAAGTACGTAAGAGCCGTAAGAGGCGGTATGGGATTTGCAAAAACGGGCGGCAACTATGCGGCATCTCTCATCGGTCAGGACGAGGCGCACAAGCAGAATTATTCGCAGGTTCTCTGGCTTGACGGTGTTGAGCAGAAATATATTGAAGAAGTCGGCGCAATGAATATCTTCTTTGTAATTGACGGAAAGGTTGTAACTCCCATGCTTCAGGGCAGTATTCTCCCCGGAATTACGAGAAAATCCGCTATCGAGGTATGCAAATCCAAGGGCATTGAGGTAGAGGAAAGACGTATAGATATACAGGAAATTGCCGATGCCTACGACAGCGGAAAGCTTGATGAAGTATTCGGAACTGGTACGGCGGCAGTTATCTCCCCCGTTGGTCATCTCAAATGGGGCGATAAGATAATGGAAATAAACGATAACAAAATCGGCAGTATTTCGCAGATGCTCTACGATACAATGACAGGTATCCAGTGGGGCAAGATTGAAGATACATTCGGCTGGACAGTTTCCGTTGAATAATTAAAAAAACCGTCTGTAACTGAATTGACCCCAAAAAGTTAGACAAAGTTTTGAAAAAGAAATTGTGCAAAGCGACTAAGAGAAAAAACTTGGTCGCTTTTGCTATGCAGCGGCAAGACGGAACTGTACAGGTGATAAGCCATCCAGACGGAGCTTGATGCGTTCATTGTTGTACCAGATAATATATTCTTTCAGTTCTGTGATAAAATGTTCAACAGAATCAAATTCCTGTAAATAGAGAAGTTCTGTTTTCAACAGACTAAAGAAATTTTCTGCACAGGCATTATCCAGACAATTCCCTTTCCGTGACATACTTTGGCGAATGCCCTTATATTTGAGCATTTTCTGATAATGCTTATGCTGATACTGCCAGCCCTGGTCAGAATGCAGAATCAGATTTGTATCATCCGGAATTTTGGCAAAGGCTTTTTCCAGCATATCTGTGACCTGATTCAGATGCAAACTTAGATTGTAAGAGATAACTTCTCCATTGAAAAGGTCAATGATTGGGGAAAGATAGAGTTTTGTTCAAAACAGGGAAAATTCTGTGACATCAGTTACCCATTTTTGATTGGGTGCATCTGCTTTGAAATCACGTTCCAACAAATTTGGAGCTGTTTTTCTGACCTGACCTCTGAAAGAATTGTATTTCTTCATGCGCACACGGCAAAAAATTCCCATTTGCCGCATGAGTCTCTTCACCTTCTTATGATTGACAAGGATGCCATCCTGATGTAGTTTCATGGTGATGCGCCGGTAGCCGTACCTCCCCTTACTGTCATCATAAACCTGTCGGATTTTTGCCTTGATTTCGGCATCTTTATCCGGTGCATCCATTTGTTTGCTGTAGTAATAATAGGTACTGCGAGGGATTCCGGCTATTTCAATGAGCAGTCCTGTTTTAAATTCATGCCTCAGTTCCCATATCACCTGTGCTTTTTCTCTTGCCGTACCCTTTCGGCAGCCAAGGCATTC
>JAFUXL010000031.1 GCA_017470905.1 Ruminococcus sp.
ACGGCAAGGCGCAAATTTTCCTCTTATTTAAAATCGTCAAATTTGCGCTTTTGAGGCTTGCCTATTCGTTCATTCCGCAAAGCTGCATTCACTCATACGGCAAGGCGCAAATTTTCCTCTTATTTAAAATCGTCAATTTTCGCCTTTTGAACCTTGCGCTTTCGTTCACTGCGCTGCGCTTCGTTCACTCCCGACATAAGGGCGCAATTTTCCTCTTGTTTTAATTAATTTCATATTTTTAATTATGAATTTTTTGTATAGTACTTGATTTTTCTCTTAAATTATACTAAAATATAATAGAAAATACAAGTATAAGGAATGATTTTTTTGAAAAAATTTTATGAATTTTTTACCGCAGTCGTTATTATGTCCGTATTTTTAAGCGGCTGTGTAAGTTCACCGCAGAATACTCCCCCCGATACCTCCGAAAATATCGAAATATCAGACGACACGGTGCAGGAGGAAAATCCCTCCGGGGCTGAAGAAATCACGCATGCTCCCCAAGATAACTCCGGGGATACCCTCGTGAATAATTCCGAAGATACGGGCGGCGAAGATGAAGTACAGTCCGTAAAAGCCGAAAGCGGAAAATATATCTATGATTATGCAAATATACTGAGCGATGAAGATAAAAACGAGATAGAAACATATATAAAGCGCATAAGTGCGGAAAAGATGATAAATGCCGCTGTGGTTACGATAAGCTCGGGCGGCGGCTCAACCTCCGCAGACTATGCAAAGGATATTTTCAATCAGTTATATGACAATTCGGGAAACGGTCTTGTATTTGTTCTCAATAACGATACAAAATACGACTATCTCCTTAAAACGGGCGTATGCGATTTGATGATAGATACAAACGACTTAAATTCCGCACTTTTTTCAGCCACGGAGATGTTTGTCAGCGGCGAATATAAAGACGGCATAATGCATATGCTCTCTCTTGCGGATATTTGTCCCTCGCATATATTCGATGAGCTGGGGGTCTACAGCGTTGAGGAGCTTCAATTCATAGAAAACAGGCTTTCGGGCAGCAACAGGGATATTTCCGTTATACTCACCTCCAATGTGTCCGATTATTCCGACTATGACCTCTGCAAGATATGGCATGACAGAAGATACCCTGACGGCGGCGGATATATGATATTGTTAAATACAGCATTGCAGCAGTCTGCGGTCTATACCGATAACGAGATAACGGGCAATCTTGCGGCGGCTTTCGAGACTGCATCGGCATATCTGTATGCACAGGAATATTACCTCGCAATGGACACTATCATAAATTATATTGATTATTGAATTTAAGGTATAACAAAAAGCGGTGTTTCCCTCGCCTGCGGCGTGGGAAACAATAAAAAATATAAAAAACCATGTTCCCTCAACTGCAATCGGGGAAACAAGTATAAATTAACGGAGCTTATTATGATAAACAGGATAAATCTTTCGGGAGTGTGGAAATTCCGTGAAGATGAACAGCTAAAGGGCATTGACGGGGAATATTATCTCTCTGTGCCTGATGAAAGCATATTCCTACCCTCGACTACTTCAATCGAGAAAAAGGGAAATAAAAATCACGAACACAGAAAAGACTCTCTCACCGACGAATACGCATACAAGGGCTATGCGTGGTACTACAGAACGGTTTACCTCACCGATACCGAAAATAAAAAAACAGAGCTTTTCCTCGAACGCACGAGATTAACCAGGGTCTGGATAAACGGAAAATATGCAGGCAGCTATGACAGCCTGTGTACTCCGCATATATATGATATTTCTGACTATGCCGTAACGGGAGAAAATACAATATGCGTAATGGTGGACAATTTAAATTATCCAACGGCAGGCGGTCATATGACCTCCCCCGACACACAGTCGGACTGGAACGGCATAACGGGCGATATATCCCTTATAATATCCGAAAAAAACGGAATTAAAAGCATTACCCCCTATCCCTGCGCCGAAAGCAAATCCGTAAGGCTTGTATTCGTGCTTGAAAATATTGATAATGCAGATGTAAATATATGGGGTTCTTCGGTTGACGGAAAACTCATAGACACGCAGACCTACCATATAAGTGCCGAAAACCCCGAAATTACAATAAATATTGAAAATGCATCGCTCTGGGACGAATTTTCCCCTGTCGTATATACATTAAAAGCCGCCGTATGCGGCAGCAATGACATAAAAACCGTCCGTTTCGGAATGAGGGATATAAAAACGGACGGAATGAATATTAAATTAAACCATAAAACCATATACCTGCGCGGAAAGCATGACGGAATGCTTTTTCCGCTGACCGGCGCAGCCCCGACAAGTGTCGAGCAGTGGCATAAATACCTCTCGACAATAAAAGAATGGGGCTTTAATCACATACGCTTTCACACCTGCTGTCCGCCCGATGCGGCATTTAAATCAGCCGACATGATTGGAATGTATTTACAGCCCGAGCTTCCTTTCTGGGGGACTTTCGCCGCCCCCGATGACGAAAACTATAACGCTCCCGAACAGGAATATTTAATAAAAGAGGGCAGGAGGATATTAAAGACATTCGGCAGTCACCCGTCATTTATCATGATGTCTCTCGGAAACGAACTCTGGGGCAGTCCCGAAAGGCTCAATGAAGTCCTTGCCGAATATCATGCGCTCGATGACAGGCATTTATATACTCAGGGGAGCAATAATTTTCAGTTTTATCCGAATATTCAGCCGAATGACGATTTCTTTTCGGGAGTGCGCCTGAGCCGTGAAAGACTGATAAGAGGCTCATATGCTCAGTGCGATGCTCCGCTTGGATTTGTACAGACCGAAAAGCCCAATACCTCACATTCGTTCGACAAGATGATATTTCCCGAAAATTCGGATAAGAACGGCGATAATTCGGAAGAGATTGAAATACAGTACGGCACGGGAGTAAAAAAAGTCAGGGTAAACGGAAATTCAGGAGACTTTATCCCCTCAAAGCCGATAATTACCCATGAAACGGGTCAGTACTGCTCATATCCCGATTATGACGAAATAAAGGAATATACGGGTGCGCTGAAACCGTATAACCTCGAAATTTTCCGTGAAAGACTGAAAAATAAAAATATGCTCTCCTATGCGGAGGATTTTCATATCGCATCGGGTATGCTTGCCTTTAACTGCTATAAGCTTGAAACAGAGGCGGCTATGCGTTCGGAATATATATCGGGCTTTCAGCTCCTTGATTTGCAGGATTTTTCGGGACAGGGTACGGCTCTTGTCGGTATGCTGAATGCCCTCATGCAGGAAAAGTCTTTCGTCCGTGAAAATAATATCCGTGAAAAGTGGCGGTATTTCTGTTCTGATATGGTTATCCTCGCAGAAATTGACGATTTTGTCGTGACGGTCGGTCAGAAATTAAAAATCCCCGTACTGGTAAGAAATATGTGCGGCAAAACCCTCCATGATTTAAAAATAGCATGGTCAACGGACGGGGAGCAGGAGTATATATATATTCCCCGTCTCGGACAGGGATTGTCCCGTGTGGGAGAGATTGAATTTACCGTGCCTTTTTCAGGTCTTAACGATATTGACATGAGACTGATGACAAGGGACGGCGGTCTCACCGACAAGCCCCTTGCGGTGAATTATTACGAATTATGGGCATACCCTGAGAAAAATAAGACGGATACAGACGGAATATTCATAGAAAATAATGTCACACGGGCGAAAAAGCTTCTCTCACGTGGAGAAAAGGTATTATATATCCCCGACAGCCTTCCCGAAAGCGTAAAGGGCTTTTACTGCACGGATTTCTGGTGCTATCCGATGTTCAGGAGTATTTCCGAAAGCATGGGCAGGGAAATACCCGTAGGCACTCTCGGACTTCTGATAGACAATAATCACCCTGCACTGTCACGCTTTGAATGCCGTTCGTATTCAACTCCGCAGTGGTATAATATAATCAGCCATGCAGATAATGCGATACTCGACAAAACCCCCGAAAATTTCCGCCCCATAGTACAGACTGTCGATAATTTCGAGAGAAACCACAAGCTTGGAATACTCTATGAGACAAAATACGGCAGAGGGAAATTAATGGTATGCACAAGCAGACTGCATGAAATATCAGACCAGCCCGAAGTGAAAGCCTTTTTTAACAGTATAATTGAATATATGCGGTCGGATAAATTTAATCCGAAGTACGGATTTTCCTTTGAAGATATAGGGCTTGAATAATCACATTTCACTTAAATTTCATTCGGTTATCATAATATGTTTTAACTTTTATATTTTTGCATAAATCCCCCTTTTTCAACGCAGAGGGGGACTTTTTTTTGCAATATTTTCATATTTTTTATTGTATAATATTATTCTGCCGTCCCGTAAGACGGATTTTACTGTGATAATCCGGAGCGTGATTTTTTTGTTTAATATTGACATTTTTCATATTTATGGTATAATATTATCATATTATTCCGAAAGGGTGAAGTTCATGAGTGAAATGGAATTTATTATTGACAATATAGGTAATCTTCCCGCCGTTATCAATACCGACGAGAAGCAAAAAAATGAGTTCGCCATAAACTTTATGAAGTTCATGCAGCTTACACATCTCTACGACTCCGCAATAAAAGTCGTGCGCACCTACCTCGACATTCTCGCCGAGGAATTTAACGTAAAATTCAGCAGAAACCCCATACACAATATCGAAAGCCGCCTCAAATCCGCCGAGTCTATAATAGGAAAGCTGCAAAAGAAAAACCTCCCCGTCACCCCCGAAGCCGCAAGCAAAAACCTCCTCGACATCGCAGGCATAAGAGTTACCTGCTATTACATATCCGATATTTATTATATCGTGAATATCCTCAGCCGCCGTGACGACTTCACTATCATCAAGCAGAAGGACTACATAAGAAACCCCAAGCCCAGCGGCTACAGGAGCTATCACCTGATTATAAACGTTCCCGTCTATCTCTCGTCAAAGAAATACTATGCCCCCGTTGAAATTCAGATAAGGACTATCGCAATGGATTTCTGGGCAAGTCTCGAACATCAGCTTAAATACAAAACCACCGCAAAGCTTTCCCCTGAAATATCGCAGGAGCTTAAGGAATGCGCAGACCGCATAGCCGAAACAGATGTTCAGATGCAGAAAATTTTCCTCGAAATAAACGACCTTGAATGATTTCTCGTCACCTTTCCGCATAATTCCCCTTTAATCGTGAGCAACCGACAAAAATCTCTCTTTTAAATAATTATTATTCATGATATAATTATATCAGCAGTATAATATAATCTCCCCGTCACCGACAGGGGGGCAATATATGAGCAAATTTAAAATTATCTGTGATAATATACGAAAAAATAATAAAAATACTGTTCATCCGCATGTGGCGGAGGAACAAAGAAAAAATATAAAAATTTTTGTACATTATTTCAAAATGCTCATTTATAAAATACCAAAGGAGATGTTTTTTATGTTGGGACTTATACGCAGAAATAAAACACAGGTAACGGACAGAACAGTATATATGGAAATATACGGCGCAAACAGAGTGACTTACAGGGTAACATCAGGAAGAATTTCCGCTTACGGAAACGAAATTATGACTTACGGCATAGAAGCAGTCGATTTCTTTACGGGAGAGAGCGAGAGCATACCAGATTTTTCGTGCAATATCGAGGATGCCGTTGACTTTGCGGAGATACTCATTTCCGACCGTGTAAAGCCCGATGATATTTACGGAAAAGCACTTGCATATCTTTCTGTTTCGATATAATACCCGATTATTACACAAAAATAATTTTCTGAGTGGTGATAAAAAACGTTGAATTAAATAATTGACTTTTTATCCGTTTTATGATAAAATATTCGGGTAATAAAAAACGCAAACGACACACGTATCGCCCTGTGGTGAGTAAATCTGATTACGGAACGTTTTGTTTCTGTAGCTGTATTCACGGGGCAGTGCGTGTTTTTTTGCGTGTCAGGAGGAATTTATGCCAAAAAATCAGTTTCAGCGAATGATGTTCGCACTCATCACAGTTATCATCACGGTTCATGCCTATGTGTTCTACAGCCTTTACGTGATAAACGGCGGTATGTTCATGGAAATGACAGGCGCATCAGGTGTTTTGTCCGCCATAAACAAAATGGGCGGCGTATCTGTTATGGGAAAAGCCGTGCCGATATGGGCAGTTGTCATAATTGAATTTTTCTTTGCCTATACTCTTGAGGTAACAGTCGGCAGTCCGCTTTCATTCAGACTTGCAAGCAGGGTATTCACCCCCCGTGAAACACACCCCGTACTCTTCGAGACAGCCATAATATGCGCAACAGTCGGAATAATGTGTCCCTCTATGAGCTTTATTGCGGCTATACTCTATTACCCCTACGGAATACAGGATTTCAGCATTTTCACGCTCCTTGCAAACTGGATAAAGCTTGTATGCTATAATTTCCCCTTTGCCTTCTTCTCACAGCTTTTCTTCATACAGCCCCTTGTAAGAACGATATTCAAGGCTATATTCGTTCACAGTACATCACAGCAGACAGCATGAAACAAAGCCGCCCATTGATATGGACGGCTTTTTCATTAAAAATTTACAAAAAGAAAGCCCGAAAAATCCGGACTTCAAACCAATGCTGTATTGGTGAGACACGAGGGATTTGAACCCTCGACCCTACGCTTAAAAGGCGTATGCTCTACCGACTGAGCTAGTGTCTCACAACAGATATAATTATACCACGTAATTTTGGAAATGTCAAGCGGAAAATTCGATTTCTGCTTTATTCACAAAAAAATATATATTATATTGAAAAAAATGCACTTTATTCCAAATTTATCAAAAAGACTTGACTTTTTCTCCGCAAGATGATATACTTATATATGCTGTGATGTGCTTGTAGCTCAGCTGGATAGAGTGACTGGCTACGAACCAGTAGGTCGGGGGTTCGAATCCCTCCAGGCACGCCAGAAATGCCCGTCGCTTATATGACGGGCTTAATTATTTGATACAACATTACATTAACGCTCCCTTCCGGGGAGTTTTTTTATTGAAAAAATCCCGCAAATAATTACGGGATTTCTTAATCAGAGCTTTATGCGCACACCTCCCAACGCTCTTATATTCAGTATTTTACAGCTGTTTTCTCCGAAAACGCTGTTCATTTCGTCAGCATAATAGTCCGCAAGATATGACGGCACAAAAGCCTGTATCGTACCTGCAAAGCCGCCGCCGTGTACTCTTACCGCACCGCTGCCGCCGAGCCGTCTTTTGCTTATCATTATGCCGAGGGGAATTTCCTGATTTTGCGGATTTTTTGAGGAATAGAGATTTTGCAGAAGATTTGCCGAGGACTCGCCCGACTCATTCACAAGGCGGAAAAATTCCTCCGTATCGCCTGTTTCGAGGGCTTCGGCTTCGAGTACCGCACGGTTATTTTCCGCAAAGAAATGCGCCGCACGGAGTATTGCACGGTCTGAACAGGTCTTTCTCAGCTCTGGGAGCTTTGAATAAAATTCGTCTTCATCAACCTCACGCAGAAATTCGCAGTCGAGGGCATTTGCAACCGTTTTCATCTCCGCAGGAACGGAGATATATTCGTCCGTAAGGTCTGCATGGCTTCCCCTGGTGTCCGTTATGCAGAGGCTGAAGCCTGCACCCGAAAAATCAAAATCAACCGAATTTACTGAGGGTTTAAGCGGATTGAAAAAGTCTATCGAAACAAATCCGCCCACCGAACAAACCATCTGGTCCATAAGACCGCTTGCCTTTCCGAAATAGACATTTTCGGCAAGCTGTCCTATTTGTGCTATATCTACAGCATTCATTTCGCCGTCATTGAAAAGCTCGTTAATTACCGTTCCGACAAGGATTTCAAAGGCTGCCGATGAGGAAAGTCCGCTGCCGCTGACAATATCCGATGTGGTATACGCATCAAATCCGCCAACCTCAATGCCCGACTCCCTGAAAGCCGATGCAATTCCCCTTATTATCGCATTTGAGCTGCCCTTTTCGTCATCGATTATATCAAGACTGTCAAGGCTTACCTCGTTGGCTTTGTGACCCTCGGATTTCAGTCTTATAATATTTTCGTCATTGAGAGAGACAAAGGCTATAATATCGAGATTTACAGCAGCCGCAAGGACACAGCCGTGCTGGTGGTCGGTATGATTTCCGCCTATTTCCGTGCGCCCGGGAGCGGAAAATACAAATATATCGCCGTGTTTGGGGTACATTTTTGAAAATCTCTCGGCTGCGCCTATGTATCTCACCTTTTGTCTCAAAAGCTCTCTGTCTGATTTTCCGTAGAGCTTCTGCATAGTCTTGTCAAAGCTTCCGTTTGAGATGCCGTTTACAAATTCCTGAATATTCATATATATTTCTCCTTTATATAATTGTAATCTGAGAATGCGAAAAGATTTATATGCTGTGACATCCTCCCCCGCCTGCGGAGGGGGGTACAGCACTCTTTTATATACATCTATTATAACTTATTTTGAAGAAAAAATCTACAGTTTTACGAAAATTTTTCTGCAAAACCGCAATATTTAAGTAAAGTGATTATTTAACAAAGGTTAGCAAGAAATCCCCCACCTCCATAGGTGGGGGATGAATTGCGTCCAACCCTCTTGACAGATTTCCAAAAATATGATATAACATATTCAGTCGAAACCAAGAGAAAGGCTGAAATACAATGAAATTAGACAGCAACGCACATTCAGTGTTTCTTATGCATTATCATCTGATATTAGTGGTGAAATACAAAAGTGCAAGCAGTCGGCTGTTAAAGAAAGAATTTCCGCAGATAAGACAAAAATTATGGAAAGAATATTTCTGGAGTCAAAGTTTCTGCTTATTGGCAACAGGCGGTGCTACAATCGAAATTATCAAAAAATATATAGAAAATCAAGGGAAGAAGTGAGAAAAATGGCAAACCAAGCGTATAAATTCAGAATATATCCAGATGCAGAGCAGAGGGTTTTGTTTGCGAAAACTTCCGGCTGTGTCAGATTTATCTATAACAAAATGCTGTCAGATAAAATAGAACATTACAAATTAACGGGCGAAAAGCTGAACAATACGCCTGCACAATATAAGACAGAGTTTGTATGGCTGAAAGAAGTGGATAGTCTTGCTCTTGCCAACGCACAAATGGACTTACAGACAGCTTATACTAATTTTTTCACTAATCCTAAAAAATTTGGATTTCCTAAATTCAAATCGAAGCATAAAAGTAAAAATTCTTATACCACAAACCTTGTCAATGGAAATATTTTGCTGGAAAACAGTTTTTTAAAACTTCCTAAAGCAGGACTTATCAAAATAAAACAGCACAGGAATATTCCAAAAGATTACAAAATCAAGTCTGTAACTGTCAGTATGACGGCAAGCGGAAAATATTATGCAAGTGTTCTGTGTGAGTATGAAAACCAAGTATAGCAGACAGAACCGCATACATTTATCGGGCTTGACTTTTCTATGCATGAACTGTATAAAGACAGTAACGGAAATGTACCTGAATATCCGAGATATTACAGAAAATCCGAAAAGAAACTGCAAAAGGAGCAAAGAAAACTTTCACTGATGCAGAAAGACTCAAAAAATTGTGAAAAGCAGCGTATCAAAGTCGCCGGACGGCATGAAAAAGTTGCGAATCAAAGAAAAGATTTTCTGCATAAACAATCAAGGCAGATAACCAACACTTATGATTGTGTATGTATAGAAAATCTGGATATGCAAGCCATGTCGCAGACACTGCATTTTGGGAAATCTGTATCTGATAACGGGTGGGGTATGTTTACAGAGTTTTTGCGGTATAAATTGGAAGAAGCCAGAAAAATGCTTGTAAAAGTTGACAGATTTTTTGCAAGTTCGCAGACTTGCTCCTGCTGTGGTTATAAGAATCCTGCTACAAAAGATTTGTCAGTCAGAGAATGGATTTGTCCCGAATGTGGCATACGTCATGACAGAGACGTCAATGCTGCAATCAATATCAGAAATGAGGGTATGCGGTTAGTTCTTGCATAACTCAAAATAAAAGAACCGTGGGACACACGGGGTTAGCCTGCACTACTACAGCATCTCTGCCAAATCACAGAGTATCAGACTGGTTAAACAGGAAGCCCCCGCCTCTTTAGGCGGGGGAGGACGTCACGTTAATTATGAACAATAATATTTTTCGCTTTTCTATCTTATCCACAAATTTTTCGCAGAATTTCAAAAATGCTTGACAAAGCAGGCTTTACAGGTTATACTTACAGAAAAAGCCAAAAAAGGAGAATTTAAATGATTAGAATATTATCCGCTCCCCTGCCCAATATCCCCTGGCAGGAAAAGCCCGAAAACTGTACCTCTCCCGTCTGGAGATATTCAGAAAACCCCATAATCAGGCGCAATCCGATTTCGGGTGTCGCAAGAATTTTCAACAGCGCAGTTATTCAATACAATGATGAATTTATAGGCGTTTTCCGTGGAGAACAGAAAAACGGCGTTCCCATGATTTACCTCGGAAAAAGCAGGGACGCTCTGCACTGGGAATTTGAACAGGAAAAAATCAATTTCACGGACGAAAACGGTCAGCCCTTTATGCCGATATATGCCTATGACCCCCGTCTCGTCAAAGTCGAGGATACATATTATATAATCTGGTGTCAGGATATGTACGGTGCGGCTATCGGCATGGCGAAAACCAGGGATTTCAGGACTTTCACAAGAATGGAAAACCCTTTTCTCCCCTATAACAGAAATGCCGTACTCTTTCCACGCAAAATTGACGGAAAATATATCATGCTCTCACGTCCCTGCGACAACGGTCACACGGCATTCGGGGATATTTTCCTCAGCGAAAGCAGGGATTTGGAATACTGGGGACATCACCGCCATGTCATGGGACGCACGGAAAGCTGGTGGGAAAGCCTTAAAATCGGCGGAGGTGCTGCCCCGATTGAAACCACCGAGGGCTGGCTTATCTTCTATCACGGAGTATGCAGCACCTGCAACGGCTATGTATACAGCATAGGTGCGGCAATGCTTGATATAAACCATCCCTCGAAAGTTCTGCACCGCTGCGAGGATTATATCCTCACGCCCGAAGAATGGTATGAGGAGAGGGGCTTTGTACAGAATGTATGCTTTCCCTGTGCGACACTCCACGACAGCGAAACGGGTCGCATTGTATTGTATTACGGCTGTGCGGACAGCTATGTTTCGGCGGCTTTCACGACTGTTCAGGAGATTTACGAATATATCCTCGCACACGACAGGTTATCCCCGGCAGACACCGAACCTGGCAAAAGATAAAATTAATGCATAATTCATAATTATATTGCCTGCGGCAATACGTACAGCAATCGAAAAAATCCCCCGAACGCTCGTTCAGGGGATTTTGTTAATTATTCAAAGTTTTTTGTAAAATCATCGTGGAGTTTCTTTTCGAGTACTGCGGCATCTTCATGCGTGGGAGCTTTTGCGGCAAGATACGCCTTTATCTTGGGCTCTGTACCAGAAGGACGGATAACCACCTTTGAATTTCCTTCAAGGAAAAAGGCAAGAACATTCGACTTGGGGAGAAGAATTTCAGTCTCCGTGCCGTCTGTAAGATTTTTCGAGATACTCGTCTTGTAATCGTCAAAGCGCACAACCTTGAGACCGCCGACTTCCGTGGGAGGAGTGTTTCTCAATGCGGTCATGATAGACTCCATTTTCTTCATGCCGCTTTCGCCCTCGAAAGTAAAGCTGTAGAGTGTCTGATAGAATACGCCGTATTTTTTGTAGAGATTTTCCCTTGCCTTAATGAGCGAAATGCCCTGTGTCCTGTAATAAGCCGCCATTTCACATATGAGCATGGAGGCATTTACAGCGTCCTTATCCCTTACATAAGTACCCGAAAGATAGCCGTAGCTTTCTTCAAATCCGAATATGTAGCGGTTTTCTTCGCCCTTGTCCTCAAGGAGCTTTATCTGTTCGCCTATGAATTTAAAGCCTGTGAGTACGTCAATTATTTCAACACCGTATTCCTTGCCTATGAGGTTTACAATATCCGTTGTAACGATGGTCTTTACCGCAACGGGATTTTTTGGCATAGTGCCTTTCTTTGTCCTCTGGTCGGCAATATATTCAAGGAGCATAGCACCAACCTCGTTGCCGCTGAAAAGCGCATATCCGCCGTTTCCGTCAGGTACTGCTATTCCCACACGGTCGCAGTCGGGGTCGGTTGCAAGGAGCAAATCGGGCTTGACCTCATTGCAGTATTTGAGACCGACTTCGAGAGCCTCCCTGATTTCGGGGTTGGGATAGGGACAGGTTGTGAAATTTCCGTCGGGGTTTTCCTGTTCCTTAACGACAGTAACATCGGAAATACCAATTCTTTTAAGTATCTCACGGACGGGCTTGTTTCCCGTGCCGTTGAGGGGGGTGTAAACCACTTTAAGACCGCTCGATGCGCAAAGCTCCGTATTGATACCCTCAGCGAGAACGTTCTTGTAGAAATTCTCGATTACATCATCTGAGATGTATTTTATATTTCCCTTTGCAAGCTCCTCATCGAATGACGAGGATTTAACGTCATTGAAAATATCAAGAGAATTGATTTTTTCGAGGATTATTTCCGCACCTCTGAGGGTTATCTGGCAGCCGTCATCGCCGTAGACCTTATAGCCGTTGTATTTTGCCGGGTTATGACTTGCCGTAACCATTATACCGCCCTGACATTTAAGCTCACGCACTGCAAATGAAAGACAGGGTGTCGGCATAAGCTCCGTATAGATATGCACCTTTATTCCGTTTGCGGCAAGCACCTCTGCGGCAGCCTTTGAAAAAACATCGGACTTATTGCGGCTGTCAAAGGATATTGCAACGCTCGGGCTGTCGTACTCCTGATTGAGATAATCGGCAAAGCCCTGAGTTGCACGTTTTACCGTATAGATATTCATACGGTTAGTACCTGCTCCGATTACACCACGCAGACCGCCCGTTCCAAATTCGAGATCCCTGTAAAATCTGTCATTTATCGCCTCTGTATCGTCTTTGATACTTTCAAGCTCCGATTTGAGTTCCCCGTCCGCAAGGTTATCAAGCCAAAGCCTGTAAAGCTCCATCTCTCTCATAAAATTCCCTCCTGTTAAGAAATATATATTTTATTATAACATAATTTTATGCATTTGAAAAGACTGTTTTTGCCATTTTTATATATTTTTTTATTTTTACTATAAAAAAGATTTGATTTGAATTATTAATAAAACATCGTTACTCTGCCGTGTCCGACAGGGGGGAACAGAGAAAAAATATAAAAATCCCACGGCAAAACCGTGGGAAAATAATATCATGTCTGACCGTTTTTCTTTAGCTGAATTATTTCGAGAGCCTTGTTATACTGCGCATCGAAGCCGTCATTTTCGACTATATAATCGGGAGTTATGCCCGTATTGTTGAACGAACCCCCGGAGGGAGTCTTTATTTCCGCAACGGTAAGAATAACGGCGCTGCCGTTCTGCAATTCGCTGGTTTCCTGCAAAACTCCCTTGCCTGCGGTCTGTACGCCGATAATTTCGGCTTTTTCCGCATCATGGAGGGCAGCTGCAAAAACCTCCGCCGCACTCGCCGTATTTTCGTTGACAAGCACAATCATGGGTATGTCGATTTCGGACTCGTCTGAATAAATAACCGTTTCGGAGTGACCGTCCTTATATTCTGCGACAGCGGCAACACCTTCGGGGAGCAGTGGGTCGATACATTTCGCCATAGGTTCAATGAGTTCGCCCTTGTTGTCACGCAAATCAAGAATGAGATTTTCCGCACCGTTAGATGTAAGTCTTTCAAGAATATCAATAAACTGTTCGGGGGTATTTTCCTTGAAGCCCGTTATCTGTATATATCCCACATATCCGCTGAGCATTTCGCCCGTGACGGTTTTTACCTCCATAGCACGGCGTGTGAGGGTATATTCCTTGTCTATGCCGTCACGGCGGACTGTAATGGTTATGTCGCTGCCCTCCGTACCTCTCATAGCCTCGACAGATGTGTCAAAGCCTGCTTTCTTTACATCAAGCTTTCCCACAAAGGTTATCATGTCGTTTATTTCAAGACCCTCGTCTGCGGCAGGAGAGTCACTTATTATGTCCGATATTCTCATATATCCGCTGGAGTCCTGCGCAAGAGTAAGACCAAGCCCGATACTCTCACCCGAATTGTCCGTCTTTTCGGAGATATACTCCTCCTTGCTGAGATACCTTGAAAATTTATCGCCGAGACCGTTCACATAGCCTTTGAGAATACCCTCATTCAGCTCCTGTTCGTCTATATCGCCGTAATATTTTTCCCTCGTCTGGGCATCAAGAAGCTGTAGGGAGCTGTAAATCTTGCCTTTTTCGTTTACATCGACAATCTGCCTGTTATACTTGCGCAGTGTCAGGAAAGATGTTATCACGAACGTCACGGCGATTGAAACTGCTGCAAGGCTTATTGCAAGTCCGAGACTTATTTTTTTGTTCATGTTTTACCACCGCTTTCTGCTGTCACAATCAAACCTGTCCGACTTGCGGACAGGTATTTTTTAAGGACTTACATATTGTTCGGGGTCCTGATGTACGCCGTTTATTCTTATCTCGAAATGGAGATGAGGACCTGTTGACCAGCCTGTTGTACCGACATAACCGATAACATCACCCTGTTCGACATACTGTCCCGCATACACCGCAGCAGCCGAAAGATGACCGTAGAGTGTGCTGTAGGAGTCGCCGTGGTCTATCACGACATATCTTCCGTAGCCTCCTCCGCAGCCGCAGCTGTCGGATTTTCCGTAGTCATGGGGGCAGTAATTTTCCGCAATTATAACAGTTCCTGACCGTGAGGCAACAACTGCGCCGCCGTATATACCTGCATCGCCAATATCTATGCCGTTGTGCTGACCGCCCCAGCGTGGACCCACACCGCTTGTGATATAGCTGAAACCGGGCGCAGGCCATATGAATGACGATGAATTATTATTATTGTTATACTGCTCCTGTTCCTGCTGACGGGCAGCTTCCTCGGCGACTCTTCTGGACTCTTCCGCCTGTCTTGCCGCCTCTTCCGCCTGTAGTAGGGCTTGTTCGGCTTCACGGGCATATCTTTCCGCCTCTTCCTTTTCCTTAGCCTCCTGAGCGGCTTTTGCGGCAGCGGCAGCCTTTGCGGCTTCTTCCTGAGCTTTTCTGGCGGCAGCGGACTCGGAGGCTTTCTTTTCAGCCTCGGCAAGCTGTGCATTTTTTGCGGTTATTTTTTCATAAGACGCCCTTGCGTCCTCGGCAGCCTTAGCAGCTTTGGCGGCTGCGTCAGCCTTTTCCTGAGCGATTTTTGCATCCTCCTCGGCTTTTGCGGCAGCGGCTGCGGCTTTTTTCTGAGCCTCCTGTTCGAGACGTTTTTCGGTTTCCTGTCTCTGTGCAAGGAGAGCGGCATTGATTTTTTCCTCCTCGGCTTTGAGAGCCTCGTTATTTTGGGCAAGCTTGTCCTTGTCGAGGTTGATTTTTTCCTGTTCGAGGGCAAGGCGGTTTATTTCGTCTGAGGTCTTTACCATTTTGGCATTGAGAGCATTAATCTCGTCAGCCTTTTCGGATATTTTTCTCTCCTGATCCTCCATTTTGAGCTGGAGGGCAATTCTCTCGTTTTCGAGGTCTTTTTTGCTTTTTTCGAGGGTGTCAATATCATCGTTAATGCCTTTTATGAGGTTCTGGTCGTATTCGCTCATGCGGTTCATCATCTGTACTCTCGACATCATCTCGTAGAAGCTTGATGAACCGAGGATTATAGATGCCAGATTTTCCGTGCTTGACATATAGATTTTGCAGAGACGGTCTTTAAAGACCTCGACTTCCTCCTCTATTCTTACCTGCTGTTCGTTTATGCTTGTATCGAGGAGGTAGATATTTTCGCTTGCTGCGGAAATATCATCGGATATTTTTTCAAGCTCGGCATTGAGCAGGTTTATATTGTCCTGAATAAGTGAAATCTGCTCATAGAGTGAAGCCTGATATTCGGTTTCCTTTTTCTTGTTGCCCTCAAGCTCTGTGAGCTGATTTTCAAGCTCCTGAATTTTTTCCTCGTTTGATTTTCTCTGCTCCTGTATTTCTATGACGCTTTTGGCAGAAACGTCCCTGTTCTTTTGCGAAAGCACGGGACAGGCTGCTGTTACGCACGCAGATATTGACATACAGGTCAGAAAAGACAGGATTTTTTTGGCAATGCTTAATTTACTCATAACAGTCCTTTCATAAAATGCTCGTTCCAATCACACATCGAGGTGCCGTCTTGTGCTTATTACACTTCCCAGAGCGCCTGCAAACGCTCCGGCAAGCAAATATGCAAGGGCAAGGGGTATTCTTATCTCCGAGAAAGGTATTATGCTGGTCACTCCGCCGAATGCGTTCATGAGCGTATCCTGTCCGGAAAGTATTTTATATACTGCGTTGTATATCGCCCATGTTATCAGAAATGCTCCCGAACCTGCAAAAAATCCCGTCACCATTCCCTCTATGAAAAAGGGAGTGCGTATGAACGAGTCGGTTGCACCGACATATTTCATTATCTGTATTTCCTCACGTCTTGCGAAAACGCTCGCCTTTGTGGTATTTGAAATCATTATCATGGAAACGGTGGCAAGCGCAACTATCACTGCGGCTGCAATGAGTGTCACCACACGTCTGAGTTCACGCAGAAACTGTGCCACCTGTGTTGATGCGCTTGCGCTCTGTACGTCCGCAAGCATGAGTATATTTGATGTTGTTGACTCTATCCTGTCGATATTTCTCACAGTCACTCTGAATCCGTCGGGCATGAAGTCATAGCCGTCAATATAGTCGAATATAGCCTGACCCTTTGAAATCTGACTTTTCATTTTTGCAAGAGCCTGTTCTTTGGATATGTATTCGACTTTATCGACATTTTCTATTGCGGAAAGCTCCGCCTGAAAGCCTGTAACTCTCTCCTGCGGAGTTTCGGGGCTGAGATAGACCGCTATCTCGTTCTGATTTCCCAGACCTGTTATCATGGAGTCCATGTTCAGATAGAACAGTGCCGATATTCCCACAAGGAGAATGGAAATAAGGAGAACGCAGAAGGTCGCAAAGGTCATTGTTTTGTTTTTTCCTATATTTTCTATACCCTGACCCGCAAGGTAATTCATTCCGCTGATTTTCATACATTACCTCCCGTACCGTCATCGCCGTCGGGCGGCATCTTTTCAGCCGAACCGGGGTCTTCCGGATTTTCGGCTATTTCCTTCATAATATCCTCGACTGTCTGTTTCGGGTCGATAATCTCTTCAAAATCGACAATCTTTTCCGAAACGCTGCCGTCACGGGCATCTGCGGTAATTTTTGCGATAATCTCGTCAGCCTCCATACCGCCCGTAATTTCGGCGATTACATCATCCGCACCGGCTGACGGCGGAGGGGAAGCAGCTTCGGGGATAATTTCCTGCATATCCTCTTCCGTTTCATCGGAAAGACCCTCCTCGTTTCTCAAATCAATCATGGAGCGCATGAGTTCGTCCTCCGTGGACGGATAATACTCCTGAATGTTCTCATTTATTTCTTCACGGACTGTCTCGTTTTCGGGCTGTGATGCGGCGGCGAGAATTTCTTCTTCGAGGATTTTGTCGCTCGTACTCGTCACCACTTCATCAAACACAATTTCGCCGTTCGTTATGCTTATTACACGTCCGCCGAAATGACGGACGAGTTCATGCTCATGAGTTACCATAAGCACGGTAGTACCCATGTCGTTTATGCCCTTCAGCAGTTCGACAATTTCGTATGAAAGCTCGGGGTCGATATTTCCCGTAGGCTCGTCGGCAATTATGAGCTGGGGGTCGTTCACAAGCGCACGGGCGATAGCCACACGCTGTTTTTCGCCGCCCGAAAGCTCGTCAGGATAGGAGTCCTTCCGTGAGTCAAGCCCGACAAGGCTTATAACATAGGGTACTCTTTTTTTTATGAATTTTGGCTGAGCGTCTATAACACGCAGAACAAATGCTATGTTTTCATAGACCGTCATTGAGGGGATAAGTCTGAAATCCTGAAACACAAAGCCGAGTGTGCGGCGAAATTCGGGGATTTTTCTTTTTTTCAGCTTATTGAGGTTATAGCCGTTCACCGTGACGGTTCCGCTTGTTGCGTCAATCTCTTTGAGCAGGAGCTTAATCATTGTACTTTTTCCCGCACCGGAAGAACCGACAACAAAAGCGAAATCACCGTCATTGATTTTCAGGCTTATATTATTCAGGGCATCGACGCCGCTTGAATAAGTAACCGAAACGTTTTGAAGTTCTACCATAACTGTACCTTTCTGTACGCATAAACAGTGAAGCTTCTCTTTCTCTTATGCTTCAGTCAGAATTTAACGGGGTTTGCAGAGAGGTATTTCTTTACCATAAGAGCAATCTTGAAAATAATTGCGTGGTCAAATTCACGCAGGTCAAGACCTGTAAGCTTCTTGATTTTTTCAAGTCTGTATACAAGGGTGTTTCTGTGTACGAAGAGTTTTCTTGAAGTCTCGGAGACATTGAGGTTATTTTCAAAGAATTTCTGTATTGTGAAGAGTGTTTCGTGGTCGAGGGAGTCAATGCTGCCTACCTTGAAAACCTCATGGAGGAAAGTCTCGCAGAGGGTTGTGGGGAGGTGATAGATAAGTCTTGCAATGCCGAGGTTGTCATAGCTTACGATAACCTTGTCGGTATCGAAAACCTTTCCTACTTCAAGAGCCATCTGAGCCTCCTTGAATGAACGTGCAAGATCCTTTACTCCGACAACGGCAGTACCTATTCCGACATTTACCCTCGTGTAAAATTCGCTGCTGAGGGTATCGGCAATGGAGCGTGCAAGCTTTTCGAGGTCTTTGGAGTCGAGTGAGCTTTTAAGCTCCTTTACGAGTACTATATCCGTTTCGGTGATATTGAAAACGAAATCCTTGTTCTTGTCGGGGAAGAGGTTCTGTATCACGTCATAAGCAGAAATATCGTTTGCGGAAACTATTCTTATGAGGAATACCGCACGGCTTATCTCCGCATTGAAATGGAGTTCCCTTGCCTTGATGACAATATCTCCGGGGAGTACGTTATCGAGGATAACGTTCTTGATGAAGTTGTTTCTGTCGTATTTTTCGTCGTAGTACTGTTTGATGTTCGAGAGAGCGATAGCGAGTATGCTTGCATATTTTGCGGCGGCATCGTCAACGCCCTCGACAAACACGGCATAATCGGGCTTTACTCTTGAGCCGAAGGGCTTGTAGGTGAAACCGTCACGGATAAATATATCGTGGGAGTCGCTGAGGTCGAGGGAGACAAATTCGTTGGTTGTACCCACACGGGTGAGGTCGCTGCAAGCGATAATTGTGGCAGTTTCGTCAACAACGCCGATGGTAGCATCGATTGAGTCACGCATCTGATGAACTAAACCCTGAAATAATCTGTTGGACATAATATAAATCCTTTCTTAAAAAAATTTGTATTTTTCAGGCTTTAAAAAAGAAAAGCAAGCCGTCCAAAATGCCTTTACGGATAAAACAAAACCAGCTCCGTAATATATTACAAATTGTAACATATAATTATGAATATTTTATGAACAAACTGTTAATTTTCTTTGATAAACCTGCAATTATGCTAATTTTAAATGTTTGGAATTGTCTGAAACGTATAAATTAATTTTTAACTTGTAACCGAAATGTAATATCTCACATCTTTTCGGGCTGCTCTATTTTAAGGATAGTGAGAACATTCCTGATTACCTGTCTTGCCGCAATGCAGAGGAGTACCCTTGCATCTCTGAGCTGTTCGCTTTCCGCATTTTTAACGCTGCAAGCATCATAGAAACGGTGGAAAAACGTTGCAATGTCAACGGCATATTTCGTAAGCTTTGCGGGGTCATAGGCTTTCGCCGCAAGCTCAATATCGTTCGGCAGAGCCGCCATATGGCGGATAAGCTCGATTTCACGGGGATTGCCGAGGAGCGTGATGTCTGCGCTTCCGGGGATTTTTATTCCATCCGCATCGAGATTGCGTATAAGACTGCATATTCTCGCATGGGCATACTGCACATAGTATACGGGGTTCTGCGAGGACTGCTCGACCGCAAGGTCAAGGTCAAATTCAAACTGAGAATTTGCTTCACGGAGATTGAAATAAAATCTTGCCGCATCTATCGGTATCTCATCGAGGAGAGTGACAAGGGTGATAGCCTTTCCGCTTCTTTTTGAAAGCTTTACAACCTCTCCGCCTCTCACAAGGCGAACCATCTGCATGAGTACAACGTCAAGCTTGCGAGCATCCACGCCGAGAGCCGAAAGTGCAGCCTTTAGCCTCGGAACATAGCCATGGTGGTCTGCGCCGAGTACATTTACCGCCTTGTCAAAATTTCTCGTGACAAGCTTGTCATAATGATACGCAATATCGGGAACGATATAGGTATAAAGTCCGTTGCTTCTTTTAAGTACAAAATCCTTGTCAAGACCGTATTCCGTTGCTTTGAACCATACTGCGCCTTCCTGCTCATAGGTCTTGCCGGCCTTTGTGAGTTCGTCAACGACCCATGCGGTTTTATTCTCTGCATGGACAGTACTCTCCCTGAACCAGTTGTCATAGACTATGCGGTATTTTTTGAGGTCACGTTCAAGATTTGCGATATTTATCGGGAGCGCATAATTCACAAGCGCATTTCTTCTCTCCTCCTCGGAAACGTCCTGAAGCTCAAAGATATGCTCATGGTAGTAATTCGCTGCGTGTTCGATAATATCCGTGCCGAGGTAGACATCTTCGGGCATTTCAAAGTCCTGACCCTCGCTGCTGAGGGCATAAATTTCGGCGCAGAGCTTTTCCGTATCGTAACGGTTGTCATATATAAGCTGCTGACCCTTTTCGGAGCAGAGCTGCATATATCTCAAAGAGAGCGACTTTCCGAATTTTTCAATCTGATTTCCTGCATCGTTTACGTAAAATTCACGCTCGGCATGATAGCCTGCCCAGTCGAGGACGCTTGCAAGACAGTCGCCGATAGCACCGCCTCTTGCGTTGCCTATATGCATGGGACCTGTGGGATTTGCGGAAACAAATTCAACGAGTACTCTCTTTCCGCCGCCGAAATCGGTTCTGCCGTAGTTTTCCTTTTCTTCGAGGATATTTTCAACGATGTCTGCGAACCATTTTTTTCCGAGGAAAAAGTTCATAAATCCTGCTCCTGCCGTTTCGCAGCGTTCAAACACGGAGTCCGTGAGGTCGATTTTTCCGAGTATCATTTCGGCGATTTTTCTCGGCGGCATTCTGAATGCCCTTGCACAGACCATAGCGGTATTTGCGGCAAAATCTCCGTGCGACTTGTCGGCAGGTATTTCGATGACATAATCGGGGATTTCCGTGTCGGGGACTTTTCCCTCGGCTTTAAGGGAGGATATTGCGGAATTTATCATCTCACGGAGCGTAAGGGAGGCAGTTTTTATCTTGTCTGACATTTCATACATTCCTTTCTTTTTATATCAGTCGTTTTTTATTGTCATGATTATCTCATTATCCGAAAGATAGGAGGAATTGAGGTCGAGGGTATATTTAAGGTAGAGCTTTCCGTCCTTGTCTATTGTATTTTTCAGTTCGCTTGTGCGTATGCCTACCTGCAATGAGCCGTAGGGTGTTTCGTACTGACAGAAATGCTTCCTGTCCTTTTCGAGATAGAGGACGGAGTTGGCAGTGCCTTTTCTGATGATAGATGCACATTTGCTGCCCTCAATCTTAATGGTTGTGACACAGCCGTAAAAGCCCGTGGCTTCGGTATCCTCATAGGAAATAACATAGTTATTGTCCTGTCCGGTGACATTAGCCCTTGTGAGGAGTTCGGTTTCACTTTTTTCGCCGTCCTGCCACTGGACAATGGCAAGCGTAATTAAAGCATTGGTTTTCAAATTTGTCTCCTTTTTTGGTGCGGCGGTATCAGTATGAATTTGAATTTTCTATCGCCTGTTCGAGAAGCTTGTCTATGAGGTATTGCAGGGACATACCGAGATGCTCCATAAGCTGGGGGTATACGCTTGTACACCTGAGACCGGGAGAGGTTATTATCTTGTTGAGGAGGAGTTCTCCGTCGTCCGTGAGGAAAAATTCAACTCTTGCCATGCCCTTGCAGCCGAGAGCCTTGTATGCGCTGACGGCGGTCTGACGTATGAGCTGATGTGTACTGTCGGAGAGGTCTGCGGGTATCACAAGGTCATCGCCCGAACCAATCTGCGTGGGGTCGTATTCCTTTTCGGGCGACATAATCTCGCCGATATAGGAGGAAAAGGGGTTGTCGTAACCGAAAACGGCTGCTTCAAGCTTTCTGCCCCTGACATATTTTTCCACAACGACCTTGTTGTCGTTTGAGAAAGCGATTTTTACGGCGGTGAGAAATTCGTCCTTGTTGTGTGCGATGCTGCTGCCTATGCTGCTGCCGCTTTTTGCAGGCTTTACTATGAGAGGATAGGGCATTTGCGCCGCTATTCTGTCGCAGGCACCTTCGAGGTCATTGAGTTCTCTCTGGGTTATAAGTCTCCATTCTGCGGTCTTTATGCCGTAATCGTCAAGAACCATGTGCGTATGGGATTTATCCGTGCATGATGCCGAGGCAAGCAGTCCGCAGCCGACATAGGGAATATGCGACATATCGAGAAGTCCCTGAATTGAGCCGTCCGCCCCGAATTTTCCCTGAAGGAGCGGAAATACAACGTCCACACGCTTTATTGAAGCCTCGCCGTTTTCGATAGTTATAAATCCACGGTGAAAGGGGTCGGGCGAAAGCACGGCGGAGGTGCAGTCTGGGTCTGTCTCCCAGCTTCCGTCTGCGATAGCGTCTATATCCAGAGGAACGAGCAGCCATCTGCCTTTTTTTGTGATGCCTATGCGGATAACCTCGTACTTGTCTTCGGGAATAATACGTATAACCTCCGCAGCGGTAGCCGATGATAGATTTCTTTCGTTTGATACGCCGCCGAATATAACAGCGACTTTAATCTTAGCCATAACAGTCTCCTTTATAGTCATTTTTTCTTATCAATATATTTTATCACATTTCACAAAAAACTGCAAGTATTTTTTGCAAAAATGAAAGAAACTTTGCAAATGAATTAGATTTTCGACAATTTTTGCAGGTGATATTTATGCATTATGCCGAATATAACAAAAAGAATGTTCCGATATGAGGCGGTGTGGTTTGTTTATTCTGACGAATAAGGGGCAGAAATGCCTTATCTTAAAAAATAATGTTTCTCACCGCCTGCGATTTGAAGAAACAGGGAAAAATATAAAGATTTTTGTGCATTGATTTAAAATTTCATTTACAGATTAAGAAATAATGCTCTCCCCCGCCTGCGGTGGGAGAGAGACAGAAAGAAAATATAAAGATTTTTTCACATTGATTTAAAATATGATTTATAACCAAAAATAATCTTTACAAATTTTGAAAAATCTGATATAATAGTTTTAATGCCAAATGGCGAAAATTTAAGAGGAAAATTGCGCCCTTGACTTGAAAGTGAACGTAACGCAGTGAAGTGAACGAAAAGTCAAGGTTTAAAAGGCGCAATTTGACGATTTTAAATAAGAGGAAATTTTCGCCCTTGCCGTATGAATGAACGAAGCGCAGCGCAGTGAATGAGTAGGCAAGCCCAAAGGGCGAAAATTGACGATTTTAAATAAGAGGAAATTTTCGCCCTTGCCGTATGAATGAACGAAGCGCAGCGCAGTAAATGAATAGGCAAGCCCAAAGGGAGAAAATTGACGATTTCAAATAGGAGGTATTTTTTTGGCTAACGATAAAATCAGAAATTTCTGCATAATTGCACACATAGACCACGGAAAATCAACCCTCGCCGACAGAATACTCGAAAAAACCGAGACTGTCGCCGTCCGTGACATGGAGGAACAGCTCCTCGACAATATGGACATAGAGCGTGAAAGAGGAATAACAATAAAGGCTCGTGCCGTCCGCCTTAAATATACCACAAAGGACGGAGAGGATTATATTTTTAATCTCATCGACACTCCCGGTCACGTTGACTTCAATTATGAGGTATCACGCTCCCTCGCCGCCTGTGAGGGCGCAATCCTCGTTGTGGACGCTTCTCAGGGAATTGAGGCGCAGACCCTCGCAAACACATATCTTGCAATAGAACACGACCTCGAAGTCGTTCCCGTTGTAAATAAAATAGACCTGCCCTCTGCAGACCCCGAACGTGTATGCAATGAAGTCGAAAACGTTATCGGCATACCTGCCATGGACGCTCCGAGAATATCCGCAAAAATGGGCATAAATATCGAGGAAGTCCTCGAAAAAATCGTCACGGATATTCCGGCACCGCAGGGCGATACCAATAAGCCCCTCAAAGCCCTTATTTTCGACAGCTATTATGATTCCTACAAGGGAGTTATAATATACGTGAGAGTGAAAGAGGGGACTGTCAGGGTCGGCGACAATATCCGCCTTATGGCTACGGGTGCGGTTTTCACGGTAGTCGAAACAGGCTTCATGGACGCATCGTCCCTTGTGAACAAAGGCTCTCTCGAAGCAGGCGAAGTAGGCTATATCGCCGCGTCTATCAAATCCATAGGCGATACCCGTGTCGGCGATACCGTAACAAATGACGATAACCCCTGTGATGAACCCCTCCCCGGCTACAGAAAGGTAAACCCTATGGTGTTTTCGGGAATATATCCCGCAGACGGCGCAAAATACGGAGATTTGCGTGAGGCTCTCGAAAAATTGCAGCTCAACGACGCATCGCTTTCCTTTGAGCCCGAAACATCCGTTGCGCTGGGATTTGGTTTCCGCTGCGGATTTCTCGGACTTCTCCATATGGAAATAATTCAGGAAAGACTTGAGCGTGAATATAACCTCGATTTGATAACAACAGCCCCCTCGGTTATATATAAAGTTACCATGACAAACGGCGATGTGCAGTATATAGACAATCCCACAAATTATCCCGACCCGGCACTGATAAGAACGGCGGAAGAACCGATTGTAAAGGCGAACATTCTATCACCGTCCGAATTTGTCGGAAATATTATGGAGCTTTGTCAGGACAGGAGAGGTGTTTTCAAGGATATGAAATACCTTGATGACACGAGAGTTGAACTGCACTACGAACTCCCGCTCAATGAGATAGTGTATGATTTCTTTGATGTCCTCAAATCACGCACGAGGGGCTATGCCTCGTTCGATTATGAAATGCTCGGCTACACTCCGTCAAAGCTTGTAAAGCTTGATATTCTCCTCAACGGCGAAACGGTCGATGCATTGTCGTTTATAATCCATACGGACAAGGCTTACGGCAGAGCAAGAAAAATTGCCGAAAAATTAAAGGAAAATATCCCCCGTCAGCTCTTTGAGGTACCCATTCAGGCGGCTATAGGCGGCAAAATTATCGCCCGTGAAACCGTAAAGGCTATGCGCAAGGACGTTCTTGCAAAATGCTACGGCGGAGACATTACCCGTAAGAAAAAGCTCCTCGAAAAACAGAAAGAGGGCAAAAAGCGTATGCGTCAGTTAGGTACGGTCGAAGTACCGCAGGAGGCTTTCATGAGCGTCCTGAAACTGGACTCTTAATCAATTCATAATTCTTAATTCATAATTAAGAATTGGGAATTTTAAATTATCATTGATAAAAAGCAATGCCTCGCCACAGGCGGGGCAGACAAAATATAAAAATTTTGATTTGTTCAATTATGAATTATGCATTAAACAGGAGAGTGTTTTTGATTGATAAATGATATAATATTCGGGGTTCTTGTGTTTCTGCTGGTTATGTGCATAATATCGGCAGTGACCGAAATAATCCCCTCCAAAAGAAAAAAGACATTCAATTTCTTTCGCTTTATAAGAATAAATATGCGTGAACTCTCCCTGACAGCCGTTATATTCTTCTCCGTGGTTATCATTGCGGTAAATCTCATTTCAAAAAACAATGTGAATATGATGTGCGTGGAAATACTCGTGCTTTTCCTGTGTTACCTGACGGTTCACGGCGAAAGGATTTTCAATACACTCCGTAGCCTGAAGAAAAAATCAAAGAAAAAACGCCTTCCCGTCAGGGATTTAAAAGATAAATTACTGAAAAAACTTCCGCAGACAGGATTTATACCCGTTCTGCCCTTAAAAACCGAACTTAAAGCCAAATAATAATTAAGAAAGGATATTAACATGAGCATTTATACCTGTCCGCACTGCGGAAAAAAATCCTTCAACCCCGTTTCAAAAGCCTTTGCGGGTCAGCTTAACTCAAAGGGAAAAGTCTGCATGGAATGCGGAAGAAGATGCGTAAACGGCAAGGGTGCTACTATCTTCAATGCCGTGTATACGATTATCGTCTTTGCTCTCATCGTCATAATATATCTCAATGCCCCGAAAACCGCAGACACGCAGTATGACTGGATAGACAAGTACGAATTATTCATAAATGCAGGGCTTATTCTCTCGTATGCGATAGTCCCGAAGCTTGTCAATGCCTTTTTCTTCCGCCTTGAGCCTGCGATAAGAAGTGAAAACTGATGACGCTCGGAATATATATTCACATTCCTTTCTGCGGAAAGAAATGCGGTTACTGCGATTTCTATTCGGTCAGCTATTCAAAAAAACTCACACAGCTTTACACCGATGCCGTGATACGGAATATAAGGCATTATTCCGATAAAAGCATGATAACGGATACCGTTTATTTCGGGGGCGGTACTCCCTCGCTGCTAAGTGCGCAGCAGACGGGAAATATTCTTGACGAAATAAGAGATAATTTCACACTCGCCGAAAATGCCGAAATAACCATTGAAGCCAATCCGCTTTCATTAAATCCCGAAAAACTTGAAAATCTCAGGAATATCGGCATAAACCGCCTTTCAATAGGCGTACAGTCCATGAATGACGATGAACTGAAATTCCTCGGACGCTCCCACAATGCCGCTAATGCCGAAAAAGCCGTGATATGCGCCCATAATGCAGGATTTGAAAATATCTCCTGCGATTTGATGACCGCCATACCGAAACAGGATTTGAAAAGCCTTGAATATTCGATAGAAAAATTATCTGCACTTCCCGTAAAGCATATATCGTCCTATATCCTCAAAATCGAGGAAAATACGCCGTTTTTCAAAAATAATATAAAATCGCTGCTTCCCGATGAGGAGAGGACTGCGGATTTTTACCTCGAAACGGTTCGTCTCCTCGAAAAACACGGCTTTCATCAGTATGAAATATCCAATTTCGCAAAAAACGGCTATGAAAGCAGACACAATTGCCGTTACTGGAAATGCATGGACTATATCGGCATAGGCTCTTCGGCACATTCATGCTTCGGCGGCAGGAGATTTTCCGTTTGCAGGGATATTAATAAATTTATCGAAAGCGAAATTCAGCCCGTTGAGATAACGGACGAAAATCCCTGCGGATTTGAAGAATATGCCATGCTCCGACTTCGGCTGAAAGAGGGGCTTGATTTGAGAAAATTTCCCGAAAAGAAGAATATAATCGAAAAGAAAATCCCTCCGCTGATAAATTCGGGCTATGCCGTGTATGACGGGAATATAATATCCCTCACGCCGAAAGGATTTCTCATGTCAAATTCGGTAATATCATATCTTATATTCTGATATATGCTGAAATACGTTCAATGTGAAACATTGACAATTATGAATTATGCATTATGCATTGTGATTGTGCATTATTATTCAAGGAGTTCTTTGCGCATTTTCGCAAGGAGCTTTTTTTCTTTCCTCGAAACCTGTACCTGCGATATGCCGAGTATCTTAGCCGCCGCCGACTGCGTTAAATTCCTGAAATACCGCAGTTCAATCAGCATTTTATCTTCATTTTCAAGCCTTGACATAACCTGCCTCAGCGCAAGCAAATCGACAATGCTGTCATCAGGCGGCTCTGTCGGAATATCTGTCTGACCCTCATCGTCATCGTTTGATGTAAGCGATATAACGGGCTGACAGGCACAAAGGCTCTCCGCAATATCTGCTTCACTTTCGCCCGAAATTGCCGCCAATTCGCTTATTGCAGGCTCTCTGCCGTTCTTTGTGCGGAAATCCTCGGATATTTTCTGTATCCTTGCGGAAAGCTCTTTAAGACTTCTGCTTACCTTTACAGTACCTCCGTCACGGAAAAGACGCTTTATCTCACCGAGTATCACGGGAACGGCATAGGTCGAAAATTTCACTCCTCTTTCGCTGTCGAAGGATTTCACGGCTTTGAGCAGTCCTATGCAGCCTGCGGAATACAGCTCCTCATATTCAATCCCTCTGTTGCGGAATTTATTCGCACAGAGGTGGACAAGTCCGAGATTTTCCTCTGCATTTGGTCTTTTAATATCATTCATTATTCAAAATGGGGGTTTTAGCCTTGACCCTCCGTTCACTTCACCATGTTTCGCTTGCTGACGGGTCAGGGGGCGGCTTATTCCCCCAACCCCCCTAATTTTTTTCTCATAATAACGCTTGTGCCTTTGCCGATTTTGCTTTTAACACCGAGCCTGTCCATAAAGGACTGCATGACCGAAAATCCGAGACCTGAGCGTTCCTCTTCGGGGGCGGTCGTAAAAAGCGGCTGCATAGCTTTTTCTATGTCCTCAATTCCGCAGCCCGTGTCACGGATTTTAATATAAATCACCCTTTCGGGAAGAAGTCTTGCGGTTATCTCGATATTTCCGCAGGTATTTCTGTAGCCGTGTACTATTGCATTCGTGACAGCCTCGGAAACCGCCGTCCTTATATCTGATAATTCCTCGACAGTCGGGTCAGCCTGTATCACGAACGAAGATATTACCGCCCTTGCCGTGCTTTCGTTTATTGAGAGTGACGGCATTGTAATTTTTATTTCGTTAAGTACTTTCATAAAACCTCCTGTGAAGCAATGCATAATTCATAATTCATAATTACTTTTATATTTTGTTTTCTCCGCCGCAGGCGGTGGAAATATTGTTTTTATTAAATTTGCCAAATCATAGCTGAATATATGCGATACCGTCACACATTCCTCATTCCCAATTTGACATCAATTCCCGCAAGTCTGAGGACACGCTTTATGTACGGCTGCGGATTTATGATTTCAAGCCGTCCTCCGCATTCCTGCAAGAGCCTGCTCCTGCCCAAAATAAGCCCTACCCCAGAACTGTCCATGAATGTTATTCCGCTTAAATCGATGGCGAATACCTCCGGCTGTGCGGCTATTATATAGCTGTCGAGCTGTGAACGTATTTCCTTTGCGCTGTGGTGGTCAATCTCACCCGTAAGAAAAGCCGTTGCAACATCATTTTCATACTTTATATTAATTTTCATAGCATCACCTTTATTTAAAATCGTCAAATTGCGCCTTTGTAACCTTGCCATTTCGTTCACTGCGCTGCACTTCGTTCACTACCGTGGCAAGGGCGCAATTTTCCTCTTGATTATTAAGATTATACCATACTGTAAACTCGAAATTTGTCATAATAAAAAGGCTGTCCGAATTTTTTTACGGACAGCTTATTCTATATAAGATTGAAATGTTCAAGGGCATTGTAAAGCCCATCCTCAAGTATGGGGTCTGTAATATACGAAACATAGGGATAAAGCTTCTGCGCTCCCCCCATTGCTATGCTGTTCGGGACAGCCCGGAGCATGGGCAAGTCGTTCATGCTGTCTCCGATTGCATAGGCATTTTCCTTCGGGATATTCAGGATTTTCAGGATTTTTTCTATAGCTGTCGCCTTTGAAAAGCCTATGGGAACGTTCTCGAAAAATCCCCCTCCCCTGTTGATTATCTGGAAATTTTCCCCTATTTCTCTCCGGAAACGCTCCATATCGGAACGGGGTGTTTCCCATATTACGAATTTATCGAATACGAAATCGGGGTCGCTGACCTGTCTGTCCGTGCGTATGCCGTCCTCAACGAAAAATTCCTTGAAATGTTCGAGGTCGTCGCTCGTTTCGGCATATTTATCGAAAAAATATCCGTCCTTATGCTCATAAACGGGTATCACACGGCATTCACGCAGAATTTGTGCGGTTTTTCGGCATAAATCCTGTTCAAGCGATGAATACAGAATTACTTCGTTATTATATTCTATATATGTACCGCAGCCGCAAATCATTCCGTCAAAGCCGAGGGAGCGTATTTTGCTGTTTATGTTAAATTCCGTTCGCCCCGTGTTTATGAAGGTCAGATTACCCCTTTCCCTGGTTTTTCTGATAGCCGTGACGGTGCTTTCGGGGATAATCATATAATCGTCCTCGGTTATGACAGTGCCGTCTATGTCGAAAAAAATAATATTCAATTCAATCCCTCCACATCTTTCTGTAGGAAAAGCAGGTCAGATTTTCGGCTTTTTTGAATTGTCTTGCAAAATAGCTCTGGTCATTGAAGCCGCAAAGATGCGCTATCTCTTCAATGGACTTGTCAGAAAACCGCAGAAGCTTTTTCCCGTAATTTATTCTTGCAGTAATTATATGACGAAAAATCGTTTTGCCGTAGATTTTTTTATATTCTCTCGTGAGATAGAATTTGCTTATATAGAACTCCGATGAAAGCTTTTCGAGGGATAAATCTTCGCTGAAATGCTCCTCTATGTATCTGTTCACCGCCGCAAGCTTCTGTTTAAGTGCGGTATCGTACTGTGCGGCGGAATTGTTGACCGTTACGGCAAGGGTCAGAATATCAACTATAAGCTGTGAGGTAAGCGGCTCTGTATTTGCGGTCTTTTTCTCGTTGATATTTATTATACTGTTTATTGCCGATACTATCTTTTCAAAGAACACGGGCTTAAATGCGTTTTTCGACTGCGACAGGAAATATTCATAGTACTGCCGTGAGGTTGCGCCGTTGAAATGTACCCACAGCAATTCCCACGGGTCTGAAGATGAGCTTTTGTAATTATGCTCCGTCCGGCAGTCTATGAAGAAGCACTCCCCCTTTTGCAGAAAAAAGGTCTCGCCGTTTACCGTAAGCTCTCCGCTTCCGTTCGTCACGGCGGCGATAAGGAACGAATTTAAATTATTTCTCTGCGTGATATACTCCTCTTCCGTTTTCAGAAATCCCGTTTCCTGAACGTAGAAGAAAGCATTTTTCGCCGCAGGGCTGGGGGTGCATATTATTCTTTTGGGTATATTTTCAGTATCTTCGGGCTTGTTATTTTCCATGGCAAAATTCCTTTCGTGATATTCCGTATCAATTATAACACATCGGGGAATTTTTTTCAATAACAAAATCAGCTTTTATTTTCGCCGCCGCAGCCGAACAGACACACACTATATGAAATATGCCCCTGCAAAGCAAAGAGCGGCGACAAGCGTCAGAATAATCAGCGCAGTATATGCTTTCCTTGAAATAAACCTCCTCCTGCGGCACGGCTCGGCATATGAGATATATTTATCAGCCTCGCTGCGTATAAATTCGGCAGGCAGCGACCTGACCTCGGGTCTGAGATAGAATACAGCCTTTTCAAAATATATGCTGTCGGTATGGTTTACCTCTATTATGGTTCTGTTTACGCCCTTTAACATAATTTTCCTCCATATATTTATTTAATGATATTATTGTCCCATGGGTGTGGATATATTCAGTTTCATTTTCAAAATTCATATATTTTTTCATGAAAGTATAGTAAAAAACCATGTGACCATGGCTGCGGAAAAAATAATTGTTCACAGACATTTGAAAAATTTATATATAAATATACAAAAATAATATTTACTTTTCCGTTTCTTTGTGCTATAATTAATATGGGCAGATTTTTATATATTCCGCCCTATATACAACGAATTTATTAAAGACAGATTTTAACGCCGTACCTCTCCGCCTGCGGCAATATATTTGAAATGCTCTTTTGCAGCAAAGGAGGAAAAAACATTTGAAAAGGATATATGGTGCAATAAATACATTTGCAGGTATTATGATAATTATACTTATGATACTGTCATTTTCCGCTGATATGAAATACGGGAGCAGCCCCTATACCGATGCCGTCAGCTATAAGGACGGCTGGACTTATGATAACGATGAACCTGTCAGTATTGAGTCAATTGACAGCGAAAGACCTTACATACAGAAATTTATCTCGTCCGACGAGCTTAACGGTCAGAGCATATGCTTTATCAGCAGAAATGCGAATTTTTCGGTGTATCTCGATGATGACGAAATCTATGACTTCAATCCGGGAAAAAATTATTACAAAAGAGGACGGTACGGAGATTATATGCATATAGTTCCCGTTCCGCACTTTGACGGAGAAAAATTAATTAAAATCGAATTTCATAACCTCGACAGCAATGTTTCGGTTGGGCTTTATGAAATGACAATGCAAAATTCGGGCAGCTACCTTGCAGGTCTGGCACAGAGAGACAAGGTTAAATTCCTCGTGTGCTTCATGACATTCCTTATCGGAATTATTATTTTCGCATACGGAATAGTAGAACAGCTTTCCCACGGCAATATGACCGAAACAGTCTGTCTCGGCTGCTTCACGATGCTTATAGGAATATGGACAAGTCCGAAACAGAGCATACTCTTCCTGCTTGCAGGAAATTCCATGGTGCTGCGTGCGGTGGAATATATCGCACTTGCAATAATTCCCATTCCCGTGATAACCTTTGCCGCATCGGTTATAAAGAAATTCAGAAATCCGATGTTCATAACCTGCATAACCGCATCTACAATAAATCTCATAGCGCAGTTTATAATTGCCGGTGCTGATGTACTTGACTACAAGGAAATGCTGTTTTTTTCGCATATAATAATTATAGCCTGTCTTTTGTGCATATTCATCATGCTTTCATCAGCTTATCGCAGGAAAGAAATTGATGTCAGAAGCACAAGCTGGCTTGCGGTTTCGATGTCTCTGATACTCGTTTCGGGAATATTCGATATGCTGAGATATTATTTTATCCACGGCATGGACAGCTCAAAAATAACAAGAATTGTAATGCCGGTTTTCGTGACGGCTCTTATAATATACGAAGTAAAAAAATGCTTAACTTCCAGATTAAAAGCAGCGAGGCAGAATTAATGGAAAAGCTTGCAATGGAGGACGCACTGACAGGTATCAAAAACAGAAACGCTTTCACCGGCTGCGAAAAGAAACTGCTCGAAAAGGACTCTGGTTCGTGCGTTTTCGTACATTTCGATGTGAACAGGCTTAAAAAGGTAAACGACACCTACGGTCACGCCGAGGGCGACAAGCACATCAAAGCCGCCGCAAATGTCCTTAAAAACAGCTTCGGCGAATACGGCGAATGTTTCCGTATCGGCGGAGATGAATTTTTCGTAATCCTTGAGGGCAGAAAATGCAGGGAGGAATATGAAAACGGCCTGAAAAAATTCCTTAACCTTCAGGAGGACTACAACAATTCCGAAAAACCCCCCGTTCCCCTCGAAATGGCTTACGGTATGGCGGAATACGACTGCTCCATGAAAAATCCTGAGGCAGCCGAGTCGCTTGCCGACAGCCGTATGTACGAAAAGAAAAAGCTTATGAAGGCAAACAGCCTTAAAAAGAATATCAACGGAAATTTCGGAGATATAAAGCCCCCCGAATTTATCCGCACAATTAAGAAGGCCGAATAAAAAAATGCTGTGCAGGAAACCGCACAGCATTTTTATATATCTCCGCCAACGGCGGAGGAACATAAAAACCACAATCTGTATTGCCGCAGGCAATACAATTATGAATTATGCATTATGAATTATGCATTGATTTATGTATTAGTCAAGAAAATCCTTGACCTTTTTGCTTCTGCTGGGGTGACGGAGCTTTCTGAGAGCCTTTGCCTCTATCTGTCTTATGCGTTCTCTCGTTACATCGAAACGCTGTCCGACTTCTTCGAGGGTGCGTGACTTTCCGTCCTCAAGACCGAAACGAAGCTTGAGGACTTTCGCCTCACGGTCGGTAAGGGTTGCAAGCACTTCATTGAGCTGCTCCTTGAGGAGAGTATGAGATGCTGCCTCGGCAGGTGCCGGCGCATCGTCATCGGGTATGAAATCTCCGAGGTGACTGTCCTCCTCCTCGCCGATAGGAGTTTCCAATGATACGGGGTCCTGCGCAACACGCATTATCTCACGGACTTTATCGACGGGCATATTGAGCCTTTCGGCAATTTCCTCCGGGCTGGGGTCATGACCGTTTTCGTGGAGGAGCTGACTGGATATTTTCTTGACCTTGGTGATAGTCTCAACCATGTGGACGGGTATTCTTATAGTCCTTGCCTGGTCTGCGATAGCCCTGGTTATAGCCTGACGTATCCACCATGTGGCATATGTCGAGAACTTAAAGCCCTTGGTATAGTCAAATTTTTCGACTGCCTTTATAAGACCGAGGTTTCCCTCCTGGATAAGGTCAAGAAACTGCATACCTCTTCCGACATATTTTTTCGCAATGCTTACAACAAGACGGAGATTAGCCTCGGAGAGCCTTTTCTTTGCGTATCTGTCGCCCTCCGCCATTTTCTGGGCGAGTACAATTTCCTCGTCCGTTGTGAGCAGAGGCACTCTTCCTATCTCTTTGAGATAAATCTTTACGGGGTCGTCAATGGCAATGCCCTCGGTTGAAAGAGCCATTTCGAGGTCGTCGGTGAGGTTGACATCGAGACTGAGCTTAAGGTCTGCATCTGCGCTTCCGTCATCGACTATCTCAATATTGAGGGTGTCGCAGCTGTCGTAAAAATTGTTGAGCTGGTCAACGTCAAAATCGAGTTCTTCAAGGGCATCACTGATTTCCTTGGTTGTAAGCTTTCCGGCAGCCTTGCCCTGTTCGAGGAGAGCGTCTATTGTGTTCTTTTTTGAATCCATTATGAATTCCTCCTTTTTTACTCTTTCAGCCTGTTTTTTGATTTAAAAAGACTGCGAAGCTCCTCATCGGAAATATCGCCGTCCTGCGTATGCCTGTGTTTTTTAAGAGTTTCCGCACAATCCTGTACATATTTAAGATTTATGCCTTCGTTGTTCGGGTCGTGCTGTATTCCCGTTATTCTTCCTACCTCGTCCGGATTAAATTCCCCGTGCAGAAGTGAAACGGAGAATTTTTCCGAATTTTTAATTTTTTCGAGAAGAACCGAATATACTTTTTTGTTGAAAGCCGTCACGAAATATTCCAGCGGAATTATCTCCGATATTTTATCGGCATCTTCGGGATTGTTGAGGAGATAATAAATTATGCCCTCCTCCGATTTGGCTTCTGCGGAATTTCTGACCGCATCGGGGTTTATATTGTCTTTGCGGAGAATGGTTTCCGTCTTTATGGAACGCCATTCGTTCTTTTTCTGATTTTTGCTTTTATTTCTGAGCATACTGTCAATATGCTCGTTGAAAACGGAGGGCGGCAGACCGCATTTTGCCGACACCACGGAAATATACACCTGTCTTTCGATTTTCGATGGTATCTCCGCAAGAATATCGGAGGTTCGGCGGATATATTCAACCTTGCCGTCCTCGGCGGTCAAATCCAAATCCTTTTCGCACTGTCCGAGCATATATTTCACCGCATCGGACGAGCCGTCAATAAGTCTGCGGAAACGCTCCCGTCCGAATTTTTTGATATATTCATCGGGGTCTTTTGCGCCGTCCATGCGGAGTATTTTGGTTTTCACACCTACATCGGAGAGGTGGCGAATTGCTTTCTTTGCGGCATTCTGACCTGCGGTATCACTGTCGTAGGCGACTATGATTTCATCTGCATAGTGGCTCATGAGCCTTGCCTGAGCAGGAGTTATAGCTGTGCCGAGAGTGGCAACGGCATTTTCAAAGCCTGCCTGATTGAGGGCTATAACGTCCATATAGCCCTCACAGAGAATTAATTTTTTTGAGTCTGAATTTTTTGCGAAATTGAGGGAGAACAGATTGCCTCCCTTGTCGAATACGGGGGTTTCGGAGGTATTGATATATTTCGGCTTTGAGTCATCGAGAACTCTTCCGCCGAAGCCTATGACATTACCACGCAGATCCACTATCGGAAACATTACCCTGTTGCGGAAAATATCGTAAAATCCGCCGTTTCTTCCGAAACTTCCGAGCCATGCATCCGCTATCTCATTTTCATTATACCCCTTTGAGCGCAGGTAATTCGCAAGCATATCCCACGATGCAGGCGCATAGCCCAGACCGTATTTTTTTATCGTCTGCGGAGAAATCTGACGCTGACGGAAGTAATTTATGCCTGCCTTGTCATGCCCTTTCAGGAGACAGAGATAGAAAAAATTTGCGGAAAGCCTGTTCATTTCGTATATTTTCGTCCTTCGTTCGGAATTGTCCGCACTCTGCCTTGTATGTTCGGGCATCTCCATGCCTGCACGGTCGGCGAGGAATTTAAGAGCCTCGACAAAATCGAGATTTTCGATTTTCATTATAAAGCTTATGACATCACCGCCGGCCTGACAGCCGAAGCAGTAGAAATTCTGTTCTGCCGGAAAAACCGTACACGAGGGAGTTTTTTCCGAATGGAAAGGACAATTGCAGACCTTGTTTCTTCCCTGCCGTTTTAAGCTCACATATGAACTCATTACATCTTCAAGGGGATTAGCCGTTTTAAGGGCATTTATAAATTCGTCGTTTGCTGCCATATCCGCCTCATTTCCAGAATTTCGGAACGAAAAGCTCCGTATACAAGTCCACGGCATATCTGTCGCTCATTCCCGAAATATAATCACATACCGCACGGTGAATGTCCGTTTTTTCTGCTATTATTTTATATTCCTGCGGAAGCTTTGAATTATTCTCAAGAAAATACGAATACAATTTTCTGATAAGCAGCTCCGCCTTGCCCTCCTCCTGCTTTGCGTGGGGATTGGTGTAGACCTTTTCAAACATGAAATTCTTCAAATCATCGTGCGCCCTGCGTATATTCGGCTCAAAGTCTATGCTTTCCGTCCCGTGGGCAATCACGGACGAGACAAGGGAGGTTATTCTTTCGCTCTTGGTATTTCCGAGAATATCCGTGCATTCCTTTGGTATATCGTTCTCGTCAAGCACGCCTGCCCTTACGGAGTCCTCTATATCGTGATTTATATAGGCTATCGTATCGGCAAGGCGGACGATACAGCCCTCACGGGTTTCAGCCGTCATATTCGTATGGCATTTTATTCCGTCACGGACGGCATATGTAAGATTAAGTCCTCCGCCGCTGTTTTCGATTTCATCGACAACCCTCAGACTTTGCAGATAGTGTTTAAAACCGTGAGGGCATATCTCATTCAGCACAGCCTCGCCGCAGTGACCGAAGGGAGAATGACCGACATCATGACCGAGGGCGACAGCCTCTGCCAAATCTTCATTAAGGCGCATACCTCTTGCGATAGTCCTTGCAATCTGAGACACTTCAAGTGTATGTGTGAGCCTTGTTCTGTAGTGGTCGCCTATCGGAGAGAGGAAAACCTGTGTTTTTCTTTTCAGTCTGCGAAAGGATTTACAGTGGAGTATTCTGTCCCTGTCACGCTGAAATTCCGTTCTGTAGGGGCATTTTTCCTCATAATTCTCACGTTTGGAGAAAAATTCGTCCGTACTTTTCGCAGCATGAGAGCATAAGATTATGCTTTCAGTTTCTTCAATCTTTTCCCTTACAGTCATAAAAGCCCCCTATTTAAAATCGTCAAATTTGCGCTTTCATTCACTGCGCTCTGCTCCGTTCACTCCCGGCACAAGGGCGAAAATTTCCTCTGTTATTTTATAACCGATGAAAAATCTTCATAGAGTTCGCCGCAGTCCGTTATTAATGCGCTGCCGTTTGTAATCTCGGTAATTTCCTTTTTAAGTGCATCGAGCTTTTCGGAAATGACGAGTATTTCAAGATTTACACTGCTGCCGAAATCAGAATTTACCGTTACTGTATCGTAATTCGGGAGAATATAGGCTATTTTCCCGTACATTCCATAATCCGTGGAAATATTCAGCCTGTGGCACAGGCACATATTCATTATATCGGCGGCATCGCAGGCAAGGGCAGCCGCATGGGAATAAGCCCGAACAAGACCTCCGCCGCCGAGGAGTATTCCGCCGAAATACCTTGTCACGACCACGCACACGTCCGTCAGCCGTCTTTTCTGCAATACATCGAGGACGGGAACACCGGCTGTACCCTGCGGCTCTCCGTCGTCGGAATATCGGGAAATATTGTCACTGCGCAGGATATAGGCATAAACATTGTGCTTTGCCTTTCTGTGCTGTGTTTTTATTGAATTTATGAAAGCGACCGCCTCATCATTGGTTTTTACGGGAGAAATATAACCGATAAATTCGGATTTTTTCTCGACAAACGAATTATGTGCGGCACTTGAAACCGTAAAATAGTTCATATATTTACCTTTATAAGCAAAAAGCCGGTCAGGTGCGACCGGCTGCGACTTACTTGTCCATATTGAAACGCTTTTTAAATCTGTCAACACGTCCGCCTGTATCGACAAGCTTCTGTTTGCCTGTGTAGAACGGATGGCACTTGGAGCAGATTTCAACCTTGATATTCTCCTTAGTAGACATTGTTTCAATCACATTGCCGCAGTGGCAGGTAATAGTAGTCTTTACAAAATTGGGGTGGAGTCCCTCTTTCACGATTGTCACCTCTTTCAGTATACAATTTGTATGCTGAGCAGCCCATCAGTTCCCTTAGACAGTAGTGCTTCCAAACATTACACTATATTATATCATGAGAGAAACAAGCTTGTCAAGCGTTTTTTAATATTTTTTTATTTTAATTTATTCTGATAATAAAAAAGGGGGGGCTTGGGGGAAAAGCCGCCCCCCTTGTGCTGAAAGTGAACGAAACGTAGTGTAGTGAACGAAAGCACAAGGTCATAGGGGCGGTGTTCCCCCCATTTTAAATTTGGAAACGCCCCCCTGATTAAAATCCCCTGCAGGCGCAGGGGATTTGATACTTATATTATTCGGCTTTTACGGGGAGGTCAGACTGCTTGTATACACCTGCATCGAGCATCTGTATAACTGCTGCATCCTTGCCTGTTATGCCGCTGCCGTTGTCATATACATCGGCATTTATTTCGCCCTGCGGCTTTAGGGGATATTTTTCGCCGTTTGCAATGCTCTGGAGAATTGTTACCGCATCGGAGATAGTTACTTTCTTATCGACATTCGCATCGCCCCAGAGAATTGAGCCGGAGGCTGAGTCACCGGCGGTTGTGCCGTCAGGTTCTGTACCCCATACGAGTTTTCCGTCCGCATAGAGGGTAATTTTATCGGTTATGGCGGCTGCGTCGTTATCGTCCTCAAAGCTTACGAGGTCTGCGTAGCTGTAGTCGTTTTTTGAGTCCCAGTTCTGCTTGTGGTACTCCTCGTCCATTTCGTAGCCGAGACAGAACTGATATACACGGCTGCCGTAGAAATCGCAGTTCTGCCATGAAATCTCGACATAATAAGTGCCGTTGTCGTCATATTTGAAAGGACCCGAAAGAACAGCCTCGTTCTTGCCGTCCGTGAAGCTTTTTTCCTGGTCGTAGTCGATACGGGGTTCCATGAGCTGGTCAATGCCGCTTACTTCACTCACGTTGAAATAATATCTTGCCTTCAAATCGCTCTCGAATTTCGGGGGATTTATGGTTCTGTTATGAACGACAACTTTGAGCTGAACGCTGTCCTCCTGCTCCTGATTTTTTCCGCCCGATACGAAAAGACCTGTGGGGAGCGGGTCGCCGTTCTCGTCAATCTGGTCATAGCCTGCATAGGCATTTTCGGACATATTGAAATCCTCGATTATGTAATTCTTATCGGCAAGCTCCTTGCCCTTTGCGCCGAAGAAGTGATAAAGTCCTGCAAGGTCGCCGCAGAAAGCCGCATTATAGTCGTCCGTTACCTCGTTGTAGATATATTCCTTTGTCTCGTCAAGGTGATAGTCTTTAAGGTCGGGACCTCCGACAAGTGCGCCCCAGAGCGTGTGAACCTGATTTATCGGGTCGTCCATAGCCTGTTTTGCGGAGCAGTGCGAAGAACGGTGGTGCGGAAGCGATGCATAGCTGTATTCATAGCCTACTTCATACGCATAGCCCATGGGATTATCGCCGAGGATATATTCCATCTGGTCTTTAGCCCAGTTTGCGAATGTCAAATCTCCCGTTTCCTTTGCATATACCATAGCCTGAAGTCCTGCGGCGGTGTTATATCTTGCACTTCCGTAGCCTGCAACTACAGCGTAGCCGTTGGGGGATTTTGCGATGAAATTATTAACCTGTTCGTTTTCGGGGAGGTCTGCTATCTGGTCATAGGTCATGGGCTGGTTCCAGATTAAATCGTCCATTCCGAAATACTTGTGCGTTGTCGTGGCGATATAGGGATCACGCATAAGACTTGCCTTTGAAGTCGTTCCGTCATCGTTTGTAAATTCAACCGCACCTGCCTTTATCTGCTTTGCAGTCTCCTCGCTGAAGCCTGACCAGAATTCAAGGTTCCAGTGGAAGATATACCAGTCTCTTGCGGTATTGGTTACGGGTGCAAGCTTTGCAAAAACTCCGCCCCATACGGTATCCCAGCAGTGTACCCATATATTCTGCCAGCAGTTGCCCGTATCGGTCATAATTCTCTTCAAATATCCCGTGTAGGGGTGTGCGCCCTTGGCATTGGTTGTATCCTCGTCAACGGCGATAATATCGTTTATGTAGTCATAATTTTCCGTACAGTAATAAAGCCACACAGCAGCCCATGCAAGCTCGTCATAGTCATAGCTTGACGTATAGAAACCGCCGTCATAGCCGAGGCTTGTCGCCCTCGGAACCTGACCCTCAACCCATTCCTCCGTATGTGTCTCAACGGCGAAATCATAGAGAGCCTTTGCATATTTCAGATTTTTCTCGGCATATTCGGGGTCTGTGTCCTTGAAATTGAGATAATTCACCGCAAGCGATGCCGCCGCACCTGCGCACTGGTCTGATGCAGGCATTTCCCTTGTAGCGAAGTATGCAGGACGCTTTACCGCACATGAGGACGATGCAACGACAGTATTATCCACCTGCAATTCGGGGGCGCACCAGTAGTTATGGTCGTTGTTTCCCTCGCCCACCTGATAGCAGTAAGCGACAACCCTGTCATCATCATCGAGGAAAGTAGCTTTCATGAAATAGTCGTTTATCCAGCGTAGTTCATCTTCAACGTGCTGTGCAAGACCCGTCTCCTCGTATGCGTCACGAAATTCATAATATCCCCAGCCGACCGTAGATGCGGAATAGCTGCCGGGGAGTCCGAATTTTACGTGGTCGCCTGCATCGTGCCAGCCGCCCGTCAAATCGAGCGTGCCGTTTCCGTCCGGGTCGAGGTATTTTTTATTCTCGTCAATAAATTTCTGTGACATATTCACACCGACATACAGTGTCGGGTCATCATCGCCGAGATTGGGCTTATCCTTGCCGTCATCGCCCTGACCTATATCCTGACCGTCGCCGAGTTCCTCATCGGTCTTGCCCTTTCCGAAGCCCTCGGGCATGGGGTTCATAGGCTGGAGGGGAATTTCGCCGTCCTTTACATGGCAGTCGTCTCTCCACGAATAATAGCCGTCCTCGCCGACTTCATCGCCGCACTTGTTCGCATCATAGAAACACAATGCAAGCTGCAATGCCTCTGCGAAGTTATCATAATTATTTTCTTTTTCGGTGTTAATCACAGCGGCATTTGCATTTACTGCGCTGCTGCCTGCGAGCATAACTGCTGCGGATACGCAGGCGATTGATTTTTTCAGAAATCCGAAATTCTTCATTACAAAGTTCCTTTCCGTTATTTCAGCAGGTTCTTTTCCCTGAGCCTGTCGAAAACTATATTGTACCCATCATTTCCGTCTTTAAGGGAACGGTTCACACGGCTTATTGTAGCGGTACTTGCACCTGTTTCCGTAACGATGCTGTTATATACCTTATGTTCATCGAGGAGCTTTGCAACGTGCAGACGCTGTGCAAAGGCTTTCAGCTCAATGCTTGTACACAGGTCATCGAAGAATTTATAGCAGTCATCGACCGTTTCGAGGGTAAGAACAGCTTCAAAGAGCAAATCCATATTCTGGGATTTGATTTTATCTATCATAGTGTTACTCCAATCTGCCGAAAGGCGCATTATATAATTATATTTTAGCACATTAATCCGTAAAAGTAAAGCATTAATCAAGTTAAAATATAAAAATTTCTTCAATACACCTTTAGTATATGATACCACTATATCAACAAAAAGTAAAGAGAAATTTTGTATAAATTGCAAGTTTGTGAATGTTATCCAAACGAAATATTAATAAATTGTCTGATTTAAACAAATTTAAAATAATTCACAATTAAAAATGTCCCTGCCGATGCCGGCAGGGATAATATATTTAATATTCTATGCCTTTTCTTGCGGATATTCCCTTTTTATAGGGGTGCTTTATCTCCTGAATTTCGCTTACATAGTCGGCATTGTCCAGAAATATCTCCGCAGGACTGCGCCCCGTTATCACTTTCTCGATATTATCGTCATGGGATAATATTATCCTTTCGGCGAGCTGACGGTCCAATAAATTTTTATTGTATGCCGAAATTATTTCATCGAATACAATCAGAGATTTCTCCTTTATTTCCGATATTTCGGCGAGCATTCTGTTATGATAATTTCTGACGGCATTTTTCTCCTCGTCATTCATGCGGAAAGTAAACTTTACGCACGGCTTGCAGGCACTCGTATATATCCCTATATTCCGCAGTATATCAATCTCCGAGGAAGTGCCGTCCTTCATAAACTGATAGAAATATACTCTGCCGCCCGCACCGAAATAACGCACGGCAAGACCGACTGCGGCGGTGGTTTTGCCCTTGCCGTCACCGCAATAAACATGAAACATATTATCACCTATTTAAAATCGTCAATTTTCGCCCCCTTGTTGCTTGCCTATTCACTCACTTCATTACATTACGTTCGCTCATACGGCAAGGGCGAAAATTTCCTCTTATTTAAAATCGTCAAATTTGCGCTTTCGTTCACTGCGCTCTGCTCCGTTCACTTTCAGCGCAAGGCGCAAATTTTCCTCTTGTTTAAAATTTTTTAAATAATTATGAATTATGCATTATGAATTATGCATTATAAAAAAGGGAAGCCCGGAAGCCTCCCTTATCTGTGACCGAACCGATAAGCCGGGTTCTGTCGTGTGCGGCAATTTATCTACTCTTATCGTCGCCGATAAGCTCAAGCCGTCATTACTTCATATCCGCCGAGCAGACGTTGAGATATAAAGCACCAATAGACGTTGCATCGGGTAGGGTTTACATGGCAGTACGCTCTCACGCACTCCGGTGAGCTTTTACCTCGCCTTTCCACCATCACCGTCACAAGGACGGCAGTTTATTTCTGTTGCACTTGCCCTAAGGTCGCCCTCGGCTGCTGTTAGCAGTTACCCTGCTCTGTGATGCCCGGACTTTCCTCATAAACCTATAAAACGTTTCCGCTGCCGCATAGTTCGCTCACGGATAGATTATAGCATAAAATTTTTATTTTGTCAACCGCAAATAATAATTTTTTATATTTTGTTGATATTCCTCCGCCTGCGGCGAAGGAAAGGTGTTTTATGCATATTTCTTTGTTCCCCATACGGCGGAAGAAAGTTGTTTTTATAATCCTCCATACAGCAATGAAGCGTAAGTTAATTTTAAAAAATTTATTTGTCTGTTGATTTTCGTGAATATTTATGCTATAATATCAATGATTTATTTTGATTGCGAGGGATAGTATTATGCTTAAAAAATTAATTTTATTGTCTGCCGCCGCCTGTGCGGTGTTGTGTTCATGTGCATCGGATTATTCATATGAAAACACATACGAAGAGGCATATCCTGCGGAATATGTCGAGGAAGGGACAGAACCCGAAACAGCCCCCGAAACCGTGCAGATTACCGAAACATCAACGGAAAATTTACAGACCTATCCCCTGCCCGACGGCGTTGTCCCCGTAACATGGCAGCCCTCTCCCTCACATCTGATAATAGATACGGACGAGTCAAGAGAACTCTATGCAAGGATAAAATCGGGAAGTTATCCGACAATTGAAGAACTCACGGAAAATAATACCATCTTGCAGATTGACGAGCTTTCGATGTATTATTTAAGCCTTTACGGGAACACCTTCTACACGGATACTCCTGAACGCACGAAATTAAGAGAGGATATTAAAAATCAGTTTCTCTCGTCAGGCTCTGCAAGGACGGACGGCGGAAATATCACATATGACGGCGAACTCGAAAGAAATTATCAAATAGAGCTGATAGTCGCTCTGCCAAGCTCCGAGAGAACAAAAATTTCCGATACCGACAGTGAAGAAATGAAAGCCTTTATCCTCGATGATATTTTCATAAAGCAGCTTATCCCCGAATTTCAGGAAAGCCACGGCTGTGCGTCCGATGCGGTCTTATACGAATGCAGCAGTATAATGGACGAGGCTGCCGGCGAATTTCTTGACGGCGATATGAAAGGCATTAACCTCGTGTACCCCGTAATGTCAAAGGATTTGAACGACTTGACAAAAAATTACATAAAGCCCTTTGAAAAGGCCGGATATAACGTCAGGATAATATTCGCCGAGCGTGAGGAAAATATCGCCGTATCACGCTGTATAGCCTATGAACTCGAAACGGGCAATATTATAAGCTCCGTTCTCATGTTCGCCTACAGCTCCAAACTTTCCGAACTATACGAGCAGCTGTGCCTTATGTATAATTCATACGGAGAACCTTACTGCACCACAGAACCGCCCACGGAGGAAGAAACCACCGAAGAAGAAACCGAAGAGGAAAATTCGGAAGAAGAGGAAGAAAACGGCGAAGAAGAAAATTCCGAAGAGGAAAACGAGGAAAATCCCGAGGAAGGACATCACGAAGAAGAACAGCATGAGGAAGAGCCGCCCGCAGAAAATCACGAAGATGAAATTCAGGAAAATACCGAAGAAAACCCTGAAGAAAATCAGGAGGAAAACCCCGAAGAATAAGAAAATCCCCCGTCCGGAAACGGGGGATTTCATGTTTATATGCTGTTTATAAGCTTCTCAAATCTGTTCATAGCCTCGATTGTTCTGTCTCTGTCGCCGAAAGCCGTAAGCCTGAACCAGCCCTCGCCGTTCTTTCCGAAACCTGCTCCGGGAGTGCCGACTACGGCTATTTCTTTGAGCATGAGGTCAAAAAATTCCCAGCTTCCCATATTGTTCGGACACTTGAACCAGATGTAGGGAGAGTTTATTCCGCCCGTGAACTTAACTCCGAGCTTTGTCATCGTATCCGAAATTATCCTTGCATTTTCCTGATAATAGGCAATATTCTCATGTATCTGCTTCTGTCCCTCATCTGTGAATACCGCGGCAGCCGCACACTGTACGGGATACGATACGCCGTTGAACTTGCTGCCCTGTCGTCTGCCCCATATCTGTGAGAGAGAAACTTCACTGCCATCACCTGCCCTGACTTTAAGTGCATCGGGAATTACGGTATATCCGCATCTCATGCCCGTAAAACCTGCGGTTTTCGAGAGCGAACACATCTCTATGCATACTTCCTTTGCACCGTCAACGCAGAAAATGCTCCTCGGTACGTTTTCGTCCGTGATGAAAGCCTCGTATGCCGAGTCGTAGATGATAACGGCATTATTTTTCCTTGCGTAGTCTATCCAGATTTCAAGCTGATTTCTTGTATAGACCGAACCTGTGGGGTTATTCGGGGAGCAGAGATAGATTATATCCGCATGGACGGAATAATCGGGCATAGCGGCAAAGCCGTTCTCCTCGTTTGAGTCGGCATAGATAATCTTCCTGCCGCTCATGAGGTTCGAGTCAACATATACGGGGTATGCAGGGTCGGTGACGAGGATAATATTGTCATCGCCGAAAATATCCACAATATTTCCGCAGTCGGACTTTGCGCCGTCATTAATTCTTATTTCATCGGGGGACACGTCCGCACCGAGCTTTTTATAATAATCGGAAACGGCATTCTTGAGAAAATCATATCCTGCGCCGCTGTCCTCATAGCCTTTGAAAGTCTCTTTAACGCCCATTTCATCGCAGCCCTTTTTCATTGCTTCAATGACAACAGGTGCAATCGGGAGAGTTACATCGCCTATACCCATGCGTATAATGTCCGCATCGGGGTTTTCGGCTCTGAAAGCGTTTATTTTCTTTGCAATATTTATAAACAGATAGTTTTTCTCAAGTCTGAGAAAATTTTCATTCAGTTTTGGCATACGGCAAACTCCTTTTTAAAATCGTCAAATCTGTGCTTTTAATGCCTTGTACTTTCGTTCACTTCATTTCATTCCGTTCACTTTCAGTACAAGAGCACAGATTTTCCTCCATTTTCTTAATATATTCATCGTCAACAATTCCGTCGCATATGAATTCCGCACCGCCCGTCATGATGACAGTGCCGTCAGACTTGTATTTTATAATCAAGTCTCCGCCACGCAGGTGTATGAGTATATCCTCATCATAAGGGCATATGCCGTTGAGAACGGCGGCAACTGCGCTTGCACACGCACCCGTACCGCAGGCGAAAGTCTCTCCGCTGCCCCTTTCCCACACACGCATTTTAAGGGTGCGGCTGTCAATTACCTCAATAAATTCGGTATTGACACGATTGGGGAATATCTCGTGATTTTCAAAGAAAGTGCCTGTTTTTTCGAGGTCGAGACTGTCAACACTGTCTGTGAAGATAACCGCATGAGGATTTCCCATAGATACGCAGGTCATGTTATATATCTCTCCGCAGACCTCAACGGGCTGGCTGACAAACCTGTCAAGATTTGATTTTACGGGGATATTTTCGGGTTCAAGGACAGTCTTTCCCATATCGACAGTAATATTTCTGACTCTGTTTTCGGATACATCAAGGCTCATATGCTTTATGCCCGAATTGGTTTCGAGGGTTATGTCGGTCTTATCTGTAAATCTTTTTTCATAGACGTATTTTCCGATACATCTTGTGGCATTTCCGCACATCATAGCCTCCGAGCCGTCGGCATTGAATATTCTCATGCGGAAATCAGCCTTATCCGAGGGCATAATCAGGACAAGCCCGTCAGAGCCTATGCCCTTTCTGACATCGCTCAGAACAGCGGATAATTTTTCGGGTTCGGAAACATTCTGCTCAAAGCAGTTTACATAGATGTAGTCGTTTCCGATACCGTGCATTTTGGTAAAATTCATAAATTATCTCCAATCCACGGAGAACAGCAATAAAAATTAATTCATAATGCATAATGCATAATTAAGAATTATATACGGACTTATAATCTGCTAACAATCAAAATCCGTACAGATTAATTATAATACATCTCGAAGAAAAAATCAAGCCCCACCAAAAAATTTCATGATAAAAAATACTGTTCCCCTCCGCCTTTGGCTGAGGGGGATAAAGAAAAGAATATAAAATTTTTAATACCCCTTTATACAGCAGTAATATAATACAAGCTTTTCGGCATAAGATTTAAAAAACGAACGGAGGAAAGCCGTATGCTTTTACAACTGCTGAAAAATCTCTTTTTCTTTGCTCTGCACGTTGATAATTCTGCCGTATTTCCGAAACCCCTTTCAAAAAACGAGGAGCTTGACTGCTTCCGCAGAATGTCCGGGGGCGACAAATCCGCAAAGAATTCCCTGATAGAGCATAATTTAAGGCTTGTCGCACACATAGTCAAGAAATATGCCCGGACAGCCGAGGAACAGGACGAATTTATTTCCATAGGCACGATAGGACTTATAAAGGCGGTATCCACATTTGACTATACCAAGGGGGCAAAATTCGCAACCTATGCAAGCCGCTGCATAGAAAACGAAATACTCATGGATTTCCGTGCCTCAAAAAAATCGGCAGGAGACATATGCATAAACGAGCCTGTGGGAACAGACAAGGACGGCAATACACTGACACTCATGGACCTGATAGACGACGGGGCGGATATTCACGAACAGGTCGATATAATGATACGTTCAAGACGATTATACGAATTTCTCGAAAAATGCCTCTCCCCCCGTGAGCTTGAAATAATAATCTACCGCTACGGGCTTTATAACAGCACTCCGCATACACAGAACGAAACCGCCGCAAAATTAAATATCTCCCGTTCGTATGTGTCGAGGATTGAAAAGAAAGCCATTGAAAAGCTAAGAAAAATGTACGAAGAAAATAATTAAAAAAATTATCCCCTGAATTGTACAGGGGATAAAAATTATACAGCATCAAAAGATGACGGCAAATCGTCATATGACGAGGATTTTTCGGGCGGAGGGCTTACTCTCTCGAAACCGCCGTCCGTAAGCTTTATTATATTGTCGAATATGAGAAAATGCTTTTCGTCATACTGCATTGAAACGTGATAATGCCCCGAAAACCACATTTTATAGTCGAGTCTTGTATCAATTTCTCCAAAAAAATTCGTCAGGATATTCGTGCCGTAATTTTTGTTAAAAAATATATCGTTCTGTATGCCCGTGGGCATTGAATGAGTTATAACCACATCGGTCTTATAGTCAATTTTTTCGAGGACTTCCCTGCCGTGACGGATTTCCTCTTCGGTGGGGAGTTCCTCCTCCCAGATTGATTTTCCGGGAACACGGTATTCCTTGTCATGACTTTCCGCACCGCCGAACGCAAAGAAATTTATTCCCTCAAGCCGAAAGACGCTGCCTCTGCACAGATGTATTATATTATTCGTTATTTTCTGCACTTTCGTGCCGTTCCATTCCTCAATGGGATAATCCTTTATCATGTCGTAATTTTCGTGATTGCCGTCAATCCAAAGGGTAGTCCAGGGCTTTCTGTCGAGCCATTTGAGCCAGTAATGCTCCTCGTTGGAGTCGTCCCACAGAAGCCCGAAATCTCCGCATATTATGAGGTAATCCGAGCGTGTGAGCTTATTTCCGACAGGGAATTTATCAGAGGTCAGCTTTCTTATGTCAATGCTTCCGTGTATATCTCCTGTAATAAAAATCATATTATCACTCCGCCCGAAAAATTATTATTTATTAATTATTATTCATTCTCTATTCTTTACTGTAAATGAGCGTTTTAAAATAATGCACAAAAGTTTTTATATTTTTTCTTTGTTTTCCCCGGCCGTGACGGGGAAAACAGACTTTTTATTATATTATCCAAAAAATTAAAAAAAGACAAAATAATAAAGAATAAAGCAAAACCCCGACACGAACGTGACGGGGGAAATATCTGGCGCAGCGGGTGGGATTCGAACCCACGTCCCTCAAGGGGCATCATGATTTCGAGTCATGTCCGTTATGACCACTTCGATACCGCTGCATAGGCGACTGTTTTCAATCGACCTATATATTATAACACAGCTTTCAGAAAAAATCAAGTACTTTTTGAAAAAAAACTGAAAAATTTTTTATATTTTTTCCTTGCTCCCTCCGCCATATCTGACGGGGGGAGAGATTTTTAATTTGCTTAATCATAATCAAAAATTATCTGCGTATTGCCGCAGGCAATAAAATTATGCATTATGAATTATTAATCTGAATTATTTCAAGCTTTTGTGCGCTTTCGACAGTAAAGGGCTTATCGGTTTTCACGGTAACTTCGATGGTATCTCCCTTTCTTACGGCTTTTATCTCTGCGGAAAGAACACCGTCCTTTGAATATACAGCGGCTTCTGCGGTTTTTCCGTCCTCCATGCCGTATATTCTCACAGTCATATTATCCGTGTAACCATACTCGACAGTATTTTTAAAATCACCGTATACGATTATCGAATTGGGCTTTGCGAAAAGAGGAAGTCCGAAATAGTCATATTTTTTGCTGTACCATTTTCCGCCCGAAAGCTGTTCACCCGTCTGAATATCCGTCCATGTTCCGCAGTCGGGGAGATAAAATTCGCATATTCCCTCTTCATTGAATACGGGAGCGACAAGGAGACTGTCTCCGAGCATATACTGCGTATCGACGGTAAGTGCGGCACGGTCATATGAAAAATCTATAACCATAGCCCTCATCATGGGTATGCCCGTTTCGTGGGTCTTTACGGCATTTGCGAAGAGATACGGCATAAGTCTGCCCTTTAATTTAACAAAATGCCTTGAAACGTCACAGCTTTCCTCGTCAAAGCTCCATGGCACACGGTACGAACTGTTGCCGTGATAGCGTGAATGTGTTGACATAAGCCCGAATGCAGTCCACCTCTTGTAAAGGTCAGGGGTTGCGGTCGCCTCGAAGCCCGAAATATCATGCGAGAAGAAGCCAAATCCCGAAAGGCACAGCGACAGTCCGCCCCTTAAAGTCTCCCACATCGACTCATAGTTTGCGAAACAGTCTCCGCCCCAGTGTACGGGGAACTGCTGACCGCCGACTGTTGCCGAGCGTGCAAAGAGACAGGCGTTGTTTATGCCCTTTACCTCCTGCAATGCCTCAAATACGGTCTTATTGTAGAGATAAGTATAATAATTATGCATTCTGTAAGGGTCTGAGCCGTCATAATAAATCACGTCCGTGGGTATTCTCTCGCCGAAATCGGTTTTTATGGCATCAACGCCAAGCTCCGCAAGGGCTTTTATCTTTGAGGCATACCATTCCTTAGCATCTGGGTTGGTGAAGTCTATTATCGCAAGACCCGGCTGCCAGAAATCCGTCTGAAATACAGAACCGTCTTTATTCTTAATGAAATAGCCCTTTTCCATACATTCGTCGAATACGGGCGCACGCTGTCCGATATAGGGGTTTATCCAGACGCATATTTTCAGCCCCTTGTCCTTTAAGCGTGAGATAATTCCTTTCGGGTCGGGGAACATATCCTTATCCCATTCAAAGCTGCACCACTGATATTCTTTCATCCAGAAGCAGTCGAAATGGAATACTTCAAGCGGAATATCACGGCGGTTCATCTCGTCTATGAAAGAATTTACCGTTTCTTCATCGTAATTTGTCGTGAACGAGGTCGAGAGCCACAGTCCGAAGGTATATGCAGGCGGAAGTGCAGGCTTTCCCGTGAGACTTGTGTAATTCTGTAAAACCTCGCCGATATTTTCGCCGCCGAATATGAAATATTCCATATGCTGACCCTGAACCGTGAAAGCGACCTTCGAGACGGTTTCGCTTGCGACTTCAAATGTAACATTTTCGGGGTGATTTACAAAAACTCCGTAGCTGCGTGAGGATACATAGAACGGAATGGATTTGTAGCTCTGTTCCGAACACGTACCGCCGTCATTGTTCCATACCTCAACGGTCTGACCGTTCTTTACAAATGTTGAAAATTTTTCGCCGAAGCCGTAGATATACTCTCCAACGCTTATGTTGAGCATTTCACGGATATAGGCATTGTCGCCGTTATCAGACTTTGCAAAGAAGCGTGTACCCGTCTGGGACAGTCTTTTATTTTCCGTGAGCCACTCTTCCTCTTCAATAAGGGAGGTTGTCCTCCAGCCCTCTTTTGTTAGAAGCCTGTCCTCGTACCAGTAGGAGACCTCCCAGCCGCCGCCCTGAGAGCCTATTTTTACCCTGGTTTTGCCCGAAATGAGTTCATAGCCGCCGTTCTCGTCCTGTTTTATCACGGGTTTGAAGGATTTATCCTCACAGAGGGTAAAAGAGGGATTTTTCTTCAATGCGCCCCTGAAGTGGTCGATGGTTACTTTTATGCTGTTTTCGAGTACAGACGAAAATCTTATAGTGAGCATAGGACCTCCGAGGGTCATGCCCCTGTTTGCTATCCATTGATTTGCTGCGTAAACCGTGACTGAATTTTCGTCAGTCTCGACAGTATACATCTGCGTGGCATAATTTACATTATATCCGGGCTTGTTGAGCCAGAAACCGTCTGAAATCTTCATTGCAAAAACTCCTTTTATGCTTGATAATGCGTATTGATTATAACACAAAAAAGCGTGAATGTCAATGATTTTTTGTTTATTTTACTTATTTGTAAATTCATAATCATGTAACAAACTGACTGTTGTAAAGCTGTGCGTAAAAGCCGTTTTTCTTCATCAAACCTCCGTGACTGCCCTGTTCTATGATATTTCCGTTATCCATGACGAGAATTATATCGGAATTTTTTATTGTCGAAAGTCTGTGCGCTATTATAAAGCTTGTCCTGCCCTCCATAAGCCTGATGAATGCCCGCTGTATGCGCTGTTCGGTTCGCAGGTCGATTGAGCTTGTCGCCTCGTCAAGTATCAGCATGGGCGGGTTCATGAGCATTATCCGTGCTATGCATATAAGCTGCTTCTGACCCTGTGAAAGTCCGCTGTCCTCCGAAATTACCGTATCATAACCGTTCGGCAGACGCTTTATAAATCCGTGCGCATGGACGGCTTTTGCGGCGGATATTATATCCTCACAGCTTGCGCCGGGTACTCCGTAGGCGATATTTTCCGCAGCAGTACCGGTGAATATCCATGTTTCCTGCAATACCATTCCGAAACAGCTGCGCAGGCTGTCTCTGGTTATATCCTTTGTATCCTTTCCCGAAATAATTATTCTTCCGCTGTCGGTATCGTAAAACCGCAGAATAAGATTTATTACGGTGGATTTGCCGCAGCCCGTGCGCCCTACTATAGCGACCTTCTTTCCGCTTTCCACATCGAGGCTGAAATTTTTAATCAATTCCCTGTCGGGACTGTATGAGAAAGATACATCTTCAAAGCGCAGTGTACCCGTGCAGTTTTCAAGCTTTTCCTTGTCGTTATCATCCGAAACCTCTTCTTCATCGAGCAAATCAAAGACCCTCTGCGCCGATGCGACAGCGTTCTGCAATTCGGCGAATACTCCCGATATTTCGTTGAAAGGCTTTGTATACTGGTTTGAATACGCAAGAAAGCCCGAAAGCTTTCCGACCGACATACTTCCTATGAATGAAGATGCGCCCATAACACTGAGAGAGCCTAAAAGTCCGACCGCCGCATATATAAGACCGTTCACAAATCTTGTCGTGGGATTTGATATTGAGCTTAGAAAAACAGCCTTTGCACCAACCTTGCCGTATTGGTTGTTTATCCCGATAAATTCTTCCTCCGCCCTTTTGTCGTAGGCGAAAGCCTTTACAATCTTCTGATTTCCTGCCATTTCCTCGGCAAATCCTACCATATCGCCCCTTAATCTCGACTGTGCGACATAGGAGTCATGCGAAGCCCTGGTTATTTTCGATGCGGCTATGAATGAAAGGGGCGTGAGTATCACGACAACAAGGGCTATTTTTACATTTATCGACATCATGAAAGCAAGCGTTCCCACAATCGTCATAACTCCGCTGAAAAACTGCGTAAAGCCCTGCAAAAGTCCGTCTGATATTATCTCTATATCGTTTATGACACGGCTTGAAAGTTCGCCCTTTGTGTGGGAGTCGATATATTTAAGCGGTACTCTTTCAAGCTTTGCGAAAGCGTCCGTCCTCAAATCCCTGACGGTCATGAACGAGAGCCTGTTCGTGCAAAGGCTCATCAGCCACTGGAAAAATCCGCTCAGCACCACCGTTATGACAAGCTTTACAAGGATATTTTTAAGGCTGTCAAAATTGACATTATTTTTATTCACACAGCAGTCTACCGCTTCGCCTATGAATATCGGAACGGCAAGCGAAAGCATTACCCCCGCCGCCGCAAATATAACCGTCATTATGAAATATATAAAATAGGGCTTTGCATATGAAAATACCCTCTTCAAAGTATCTTTCATCATTCACCCTCCCTGCTGTTCATCTGCGAATTGTAAATCTCCCTGTAAACGGGGCAGCTTTCGAGGAGTTCATCGTTTTTGCCTATGCCTGCCGCCTCGCCGTCCTCCATGACAATAATTTTATCGGCATCTTTAAGGGAAGTCGTGCGCTGTGAAATCATTATGATTGTCGTGCCGGGCATATCGGTTTCGAGGGCTTTCCGCAGTTTCAGGTCCGTTGCGTAATCGAGTGCGCTTGTCGAGTCATCGAGGATTAATATATCTGGGTTCCCGACCATAGCTCTTGCGATTGAAATTCTCTGTTTCTGACCGCCTGAGAGATTTTTTCCGCCCTGTGATATTACCGTATCAAGACCGTCGGGCATTTTTTCGACAAATTCCCAAGCCTGTGCGGTTTTAAGAGCCGATATAATCTCCCCGTCCGATGCGTTTTCATTGCGCCATTTCATATTTTCACGCAGAGTTCCCGAAAACAATACGGCTTTCTGCGGAACGATACCCGTCATTCTGCGGAGATAATTCTTGTCATAATCATTCACATTAATGCCGTTTATTAATATTTCGCCCTCCGTTGCCGGATAGAAACAGGGTATCAGGTTTGCAAGGGTTGATTTTCCGCTGCCCGTACCGCCGATTATTCCGAGTGTCTGCCCTCTTTTAAGCGTGAATGATATATTTTTAACCGAGCTGTCTCCTGCCTGTGCATAGGCAAAGGATACGTTTTTAAATTCTATTATATCATTATTTATGTCATTATTTTTATTGTCGCCCGAAAAGTCCGAATTTTCTTCGGGATTTAATTCAAATATCTCGCTTATTCTGTTCGCAGATGCAAAGGCTTTTGTAAATATCACGATTAAATTTGCAAACACGAGGAGCGCAAGGAGTATCTGTGTCATATAATTCACAAAAGCCGTCAGTTCGCCCTGTGTGAGACTTCCCGAATTTATTCTTATTCCGCCGAAATATAGAACCGCAGTTATTCCGAGGTTCATAATCATGAACGAAAAGGGATTGAGTACTGCGGAGATTTTACCGACAGCAAGTGCGCTCTTTGATATATCATCCACTGCATTGTCAAATCTCTCGATTTCCTCCTGCTGTCTCGAAAAAGCCCTTATAACCCTTGCGCCGTCAAGATTTTCACGGGTCAGCAGTGCGGCACGGTCAAGCTTTTTCTGGGTATCCTTGTACATAGGAACGGTTTTGTTCATTATTATAAATATAACAGCCGCTATCAGCGGAGCGGCAATGAAGAATATAACCGCAAGCTTTGCATCTATCGTCACGGACATGACCGCCGCCCCGACTATCAGGAACGGACTTCTTGTCGCAAGCCTTATGAACATATTCACGCCGTTCTGGACTGTATTCGTGTCATTGGTCAGCCTGTTCACAAGGGAAGATGTGCCGATTTTGTCTATACTCTCGTATGAGAGGGTATTCATATGCTTGTAGAGAGCCTCACGCAGCTCCGTTCCGAAACCATAGGCACATTTCGATGCGAAATACTGACAGGTCAGCGCAAAGCAAAGACCGCATATGCCGAGCAGTACGATAAGTCCCGACATACGGAATATATATCCGCTGTCGCTTTCTGCAATGCCGTTGTCGATTATTTTAGCCATTACTACGGGGACAATCAGTTCAAACACCGCTTCGAGCAGTTTGAAGAGAGGTCCGAGAATTAATTCTTTCCTGTAATTTTTCAGATATACCAGAAGTCTTTTCATATGATATGCACACCTTTTGCGTCTTGTATTTAATTATCTGCCGTCTTGCGGAGATGATACTAAAAAAACAGGCATTTCCCCGACTTCGGAAAAATACCTGTTCCAATGCAGAGCTGATGATCGGACTTGAACCGACGACCTACGCCTTACCAAGGCGTTGCGCTACCGACTGTGCCACATCAGCACCAACAAATAATATTATACACAAGGATAATATAAAAGTCAAGGGGTTTGTATATATTTTTTTATTTTAATCAAATAAGCCCTTGACATTTCCGATTTTTTGTGATATGATGTTTTAAAACAGTGAACGAATAAAACCCGTTATGCCTGAAATTTCAGAGATTTTCCGTTTGGTGCGAGGAAAACAGGCTTTCGGAGGAATTACATTCGGGAGTTGCCCCTTTGAAATCAAGTAGGGGGGGACGGGTCTGCCCGTTACAGCGCAATGAGGTTCGGTATATCCGAATAAATCAGGGTGGTACAGCGAGTAATTTCGCCCCTGTGCAGTTTTTATTTTTATGAAACTGCACGGGGTTTTTTAATTCATAATGCATAATTCATAATTAGTATTTCTTCCGTGAAATCAAATTAAAATTGCTTCAATTCCAAAGAGGTGTTTTTATGAAAGCTGACAGACTTGAAAAATTGCTTGAAACAGTCGAAAAAAGTTCCGAAAACGAGTATTACAGCTATGATACCGATATTTTCTATCTCTTTGAGGATATATTGAAAGCTGTCCCCGACTGCATTTTCGCAAGGGTTTATATCATGATAGACAACTGGCTGGGCATTTCGATGAGGGACGGAGTATGGACATTCTATGAAAATTTCGCAGGAAACAGAGGTCTTGCCGATACCGTCGAATATTTAAAGCATATCGGCGAAAACCAGATGGCCGTGGTCTTTGCCTACGGCATTCACCCTTATGATGATAAAAAATATGACGATTTTCATTATCCCCTCGAATGGATTGAGGACTCGGACGAGATTGACGACTGGATTTATGACAACGAAAGCAAAATCATAAGCGTACAGAGAGATATTATTCTTTCAAATAAAGAGATAATCAAAAGCATAAACAGCAAATCAAAAGACTTTTTCAGATAATGCATAATTCATAATTGTATCGCCGTTGGCGATACAGGCTGAATAATTCACGGTATTCTGATAATTCTTAATTATGAATTAAGACAGGGGGCGGCAATGAAATCAAAAGGGCTGAAAAAATTTCTTTCGGCTGTATTGATAATATTTATATTTTTCTTCATTATTTCGGAAATTTTTATTTATAAATACTTGAAGTCATACGGCTACGGCACAAAGGAACTTCCCAAAACAACGCTGGTTTATTTTCAATTGAGTAAGGGCTTTACTGTTGACGAAGAGGAAAATTACAGTGTTTTCATTGGCAGACATTCATATATTTATGATGATTTTCTGAATAAAAAAGGATATTACAAATCAGACCAAATGGGTTTGGTGTACTCATACAGAGAAGAAAACAAGTCTTACTCATCTGACAATATTCATGCATTTAGTATCACCGCTTCCAATGACTGGTGTCATTGGTTCAGAGTATACCGAATTGGCGGAGGATATAAAATAGAGGATTTTTAACGACAGATTTATCACATACAGCGAAAAATTATGAATTATGCATCATGAATTATGAATTAAAACAGGGGGGCGTCTATGGGACATAATATAAATGCATTTATTGCAAAGGAGTATGTTATTCAAAGAATTTCAGAGCATTGGATACACGCTGAAAAATACAATCTTCCGCAAGGATATGCGTTATCATTACTCAATGATAACTTATTGGATGATATTGAGGAGCTGTTCAATAAAGAAGATACTTGCAAATATCCGCAGTTTCAATTTTTGACCGATTCGGTTATCAGCTTTTTTGCGCAGGAGTCAAAAGGCACTGAAATAATATATATAGAAACAGATTATTTCGGAGGATACGGAACACAATCAGGCATTTTGTTTGAGAATGGTCAGATGATGTCAAAACCAATGCAGGGAGAAGGTACAATTAATTTTTTACTTCATAAAATAGGTGTGTACAGAGAAAATAACAAGGACGAATTTGACAGTCTGCAATTATTTCGTTTTCGTCACATGGATTATGGTGAAAATATTGATTTAATTAAATAAAATACGTTTACAGGAGATAAAAATATCTCTCAAAACATAAAAAAGGAGAATTTAAAATGACAATTTTTGAAGAGCTTAAGCGCAGGGGACTGATTGCACAGCTTACGGACGAAAAGGAAATCGAGGAGCTTATCAATGCCGGAAAGGCTACGTTCTACATAGGCTTTGACCCGACAGCAGACTCCCTCCATGTGGGACATTTCATGGCTTTATGCCTCATGAAACGCTTGCAGGAGGCAGGAAACAAGCCCATTGTACTCCTCGGCGGAGGTACGGGCATGATTGGCGACCCCTCCGGCAAATCCGACATGAGAAAGATGATGACCCCCGACACCATTCAGCATAATGTTGACTGTTTCCTTAAACAGATGAGCAGGTTTATCGACTTTTCGGACAGAAAAGCCATTGCGGTAAACAATGCCGACTGGCTCATGAATTTGAATTACGTTGAGCTTCTGCGTGAGGTAGGTTCACATTTCACAGTAAATCGTATGCTTGCGGCGGAATGTTACAAGCAGAGATGGGAAAAGGGTCTTACTTTCCTCGAATTCAACTACATGATAATGCAGAGCTACGACTTTTACAGACTGTTTCAGGACTACGGCTGCAATATGCAGTTCGGCGGCGATGACCAGTGGTCAAATATGCTCGGCGGTACGGAGCTTATACGCAGAAAACTCGGAAAAGATGCCTATGCCATGACTATAACCCTGCTCCTCAATTCGGAGGGCAAGAAAATGGGCAAGACCGAAAAGGGTGCTGTATGGCTCGATGCGGAGAAAACCAGCCCCTATGAATTTTTCCAGTACTGGAGAAACGTTGCGGACGCAGATGTTATCAGATGCCTTAAAATGCTGACCTTCGTTCCCATTGAACAGATTGAGGATATGGAACAGCACATGGAGGGCGCAGAATTTAACAAGGCTAAGGAGCTTCTTGCCTATGAGCTTACAAAGCTCGTCCACGGTGAGAAGGAGGCTGAAAAGGCTAAATCCGCCGCAAAGGCTCTCTTCGGCGGCAACGGCTCTGACGAGAATATGCCGACCGCAGAAATTTCCGCAGACCAGCTCACGGACGGCAAAATCGGTATTCTTACGGTTCTCGTCAGGGCAGGACTTGCGCCGTCTGTTTCGGAGGCTCGCAGACTGGTTCAGCAGGGCGGAATTACCGTTGACGATGTGAAAATATCCGACCCGAAAGCGCAGATTGCCCCTGACGGAGTTATTGTCCGCAAGGGAAAAAAATCATTCAGAAAGATAATTGTAAAGTAAAAATCATATCCCCTGCCGCCTGCGGGGGATATTTCATAATAAAATAAAAAATCCCCCGCAAAGGGGGATTTTTTGTTATGCCTGCTGTGTTTCGAGTGTAAGCTTAAAGGGCGAATATCTGTTGTATGCCCTGTTGTTCTTTGTGATTTCGGCGTTCTTGGCAAGCTCTTTCATATAGTCGGTAAATTCATCGTAGAAACGTATCTGCAAAAGCTGTGATACATAATCCTCCGACCACAAATCGTCCTCTGTCATACGCTCCCTCAAATCGCCTCTTATAACGACATATATCTCGTCATCGCTGTAGTCATAGATTTCAGCCTTGCCAAGCGGCATTTCAAAGAGATGCTCGTTAAATTCCCTGCTCTGACGTGCGCTGTCTGTCTCTGTTTCGGTAGTCTCGGAGCTGTCCCCGGAGGGTGCTGTTGTTGTCTGTTTCTGGACAAGACGTTCGTTGGCATAGGGGTCTGTTGTAGTGGTTTCGGTATCTTCTTCCGTATCGCTTTCTTCGGAAACGACAGTGGTTGAGGTTACAGTCTCTTCGGTTTCTTCATCTTCGTTATTTTCGTTATCCTCGGTATCTTCCGTATATTCCGTATCCTCAGTATCAGTTATTTCTGTGGTTTCCACGGTATCGGCTGCCGTGGTAACGGTGGTTTCAGTATCTGTTCCCTCTTCATCTTCGGCGGAGGTTGTGAGCGAGTCGAGATATTCGTTATAGTCATCGCTTGCGGCATCGAGTTCAAGCATTTTGTCGAGTTCGCCTGATTTTGCGTTTATCTGCTTTACATAAATTTCAGCCTTTTTGCGGAGTTCTCTCTTTTCATCATCGCCAAGGGCATTGCCCTCGTCGTCCGTCATGCTTATTGTGAAGTATTTCACTCTTGCGAAATTTTCATCGAAATAATCCTTTAGTTCGTCCTCCGTGCAGCTTTTCTCTCCGCCGAGACCGTAGTAATGCTCAAATACAGCCTGTTCTTCGAGAGTGCTTGCGGCTATGTCCCTTATTGTGTCCTCGGTTATACCGTTTTCGGAGTATCTGCTGTCGGCACTGAAATAATATTCAGCCATGAGGTCAATCTGGTCTAAGTCCTCGGAGGTAAGCTCCAGTCCGAGCCTTTCAAATTCCTGACGGATAGCCGCATAGTCCTCGCAGTACTGTGTAGCCTTGTCCTGTATCCAGTCCTCGGCTTCGAGGTCGTCTATACGGGAGCTTTTCACGGTTTTGAGGTCGGGGGAAGTTCCGCTGTCCGATGCAAGCTCCGAAACCGCATCGCTGTATGCCTGCATTGTGTAATAGAGAAAAACACCCGACCTTACGTCATATCCGTTTATATTCATGGCATTTTCCGTACCTGCGCCGATAGTGGGAGTACAGCCTGCCGCTGCTGCCGCAAGGGTAAGAGATGTAAGGACGGCGGCAATTCTTTTCATGTTTTTCATTTATAAAATTCCTCCATTATATTTAAAATTCCGTATACTTTCATATTATACTATATTTTTTTTGATTTGTCCATAGCAAAACTGAAATTTTTTTAAAATCAGGGGAAAAATTTATTGTGAAAATTAGATGAAAAATTATAAATATTTCTTTTCTCTTGACTTATACAATCAAAAATGATACAATATACTTAATTCATAATTTTTAAAATGCTTGTTTATAGCTATGAATTAAGAATTAAGAATTATGAATTATGAATTAAACAGGAGGGTTATTATGAAAGTAACTCTGATTGCTCATACTCCTCAGCCCGAAATGGTTGCCGCCTCCGCCGCAAAGCTCTGCTATTCAAGCAGCGGCATTGACGAAATAACCGAGGGGCTTGACGAGGAAAAAACTGCGTCATACATTGATATGCTCGCCTCATTGGGTCACGAGAGCGTCATGGAACACGCAAGCTTTACATTCGGCATAGAGGGAATTTCCCGTGCCTGTTCGCACCAGCTTGTAAGACACAGAATTGCATCTTATTCACAGAAAAGTCAGCGTTATGTCAATGAGGACGGCTTTGATTTCGTTACTCCCCCGTCCGTCAGCGATATTCCGCAGGCACAGCAGGAATATAACAGAATTATAGACGAAATATCAAAAAGCTATACAATCATCGCCGATATGCTCGCCGAAAAGCACAGGGCGGATTTCATATCACAGGGCATGGACGAGAAAACCGCCGCTTCAAAGGCAAGAAAGCTTGCCAACGAGGACGCAAGATTTATCCTCCCCAATGCGTGTGAGACTAAAATTATCGTCACCATGAATGTCCGTTCGCTTTTCAATTTTTTCAGACACCGCTGCTGCAACAGGGCGCAGTGGGAGATAAGGGCTGTCGCAGACGAGATGCTGAAGCTCTGCATACAGACCGCACCCAATATCTTCCGCCATGCGGGTCCTTCATGCGTTGCAGGGGGAAAGTGTCCCGAAGGCAAGATGTCATGCGGAAAAATCTTGCAGGTTAAAGAAAAATATAATAAATTTTTTATCTAAAATGGGGGAGCCGCCCTTGTAGCCTTGCCCTTTCGTTCACTTCGCTGCGCTCCGTTCTCTTACAGGTCAAGGGGCGGCTTTCCCCCAACCCCCCTTAAATAATTAATTAAAGAAAGGATTTTATTTATGATATATGTTTATCTCGCAGAGGGCTTTGAGGAAATTGAGGCTCTCACTCCCGTTGACCTCCTCAGAAGAAGCGGAAAGAAAGTAATCACTGTCGGCATAGGCGACAATGTTATTGTCGGCTCTCACGGTATACCCGTTGTCTGCGATACTATCGCACAGGAGGCTGTTCTCAATGACGAGCTTGAAATGATAATCCTCCCCGGAGGTATGCCCGGTACGCTCAACCTCGAAAAATCAGGCTATGTTCAGGCAGCTATCGACTACTGCACGGATAACAGCAAATTCATAGGTGCGATATGCGCCGCTCCGTCAATTCTCGGTCACAAGGGGCTTCTGAACGGCAGAACCGCCGTTTGCTACGAGGGCTTTGAACAGCAGCTCACGGGTGCGGTCATAGGCGATGACTCCGTTGTGTGCGACGGAAATATTATAACCGCAAGAGGTGCGGGTGTTGCCGTAAAATTTGCACTCAAGCTCATAGAAAAGCTTGTCTCCGAAGCAGAAAGCAAGAGACAGTTCAGGGCTATCCTCTGTGACTGATATGGACGGCAAAAAAGCCCTGCGGAAATATTTTTCAGACCTCCGCAATGCCGAAAAGGACAGTCTGAAAGATATAATAATATCGGAAAGACTTCTCTCCCTCGATAAAATTTCAAGTGCCGGAAATATCCTGATTTATGCCTCTTTCGGCTCGGAAATCAATACATGGGATATATCCGAAAAGCTGCTGCTTGAAAATATCCCAATTTCGTTTCCGAAATGCCGTGAAAACGGTGTCATGACCTTTCATACGGTAGGTTCGCTTGACGAGCTGAAAACAGGCAGATACGGCATATCCGAACCCGATATATCACTTCCGCAGCCCGTTATTACAAAAAAAACCGTCTGTATTCTTCCCGGGCTTGCATTCACCGAAAGGGGCGAAAGGCTCGGTTACGGCGGCGGATATTACGACAGGTTTCTTGCAGAATATCCGCAGATATACAAAATTGCCCCGACATACGAAAGACTTATTTCCGACAGTCTGCCGGCAATGCCCCATGATGTGAATGCAGACTGCATTATTACAGAAGAAAGGACGATAATTATTAATGAGCAATGAACCAAAGGACAGCCTCGAAAATAATCCCGATGCCGTAAACGGTCAGCAGACCGAAGAGGAAAACCAGTCCATAACCGTAGATACCCTCTATATGACGGGAGAAATTCCGCTCCCTCCCCCCGATAAGCCCTATACTCCGACCGTTGAGGATGAGAACGAAACGGATATTGAACTGCCTCCACCGCTGCCGCCCTTGCAGTATAACGGCGAACAGCAGCCTGCTCCCCCTCCCGTGCGCAGAACCGCAAAGCCTGCCGGTTCGGGCAAAAAGAAAAAACGCAAAAAGAAAAAGCAAAGAAACAGACTTCCCGGCGTTCTCATACTGACTACCTTCATATTCGGCGTTTCCGTTGTCCTCGCACTCGTTATAATCGGTTTCGGAAAGGATATGTTCGGCATAGGAAAAAGCGACAAAACTCACCTCATTGTTATCCCCGAGGATGCGACCACGGAGGAAATCGCCGCTATGCTCGAAAGTGACGGCATTATAAAATCCCCGAAATTCTTTACAATCTTCTCACAGCTGAGGAGTGCCGAAATTCCCTATATAGCAGGCGAACACTTTGTAAGACCGAATATGGCTTATGAAACCATCATAAACGAACTGACAAGCGTTGAGGAGGAGGACATCAAGGAGTCTGTCGAGGTAACATTCCCCGAGGGCATAACCATAATTGATGCCGCAAAGCTTCTTCAGGACAACGGCGTATGCTCCGCAGAGGACTTTATCTTCTACTTCAATTCGGGCGGATACGGCTATGAATTTGAAAATCATCTCACATCCGACACTTCCATAAAATTCATGCGTATGGAGGGCTATCTCTTCCCCGATACTTACTATTTCTTCACGGATATGGACCCCGAACAGGTTTGTCAGAAAATCTATATGAACTTTGACCAGAGAATTACAGAGGCAAGGTGGGAGAAAATCAATTCACTTGAACTCTCTCTCGATGAGATAATAACCATGGCTTCTATCGTTCAGAAAGAGGCTGCCACAACGGGTACTATGACACTCGTTGCCTCGGTTTTCTGGAACCGTCTCAGGAATAAGGACGTTTTTCCGCTTCTCCAGTCAGACCCTACCTCCAACTATGCAAATGACGTTGTAAGACCAAATATGGAGGTTGTCGATGAAACTATCGTAAATTCCTACGACACCTACAAAAGCCCCGGACTTCCTCCCGGAGCTATATGCAACCCCGGTATAGATGCGATAGATGCAGTGCTTGAGGATTACAAGTCCAATTACTTCTACTTCATCGCAAATATCAACACCAAGCAGACATACTTCGCCGAGACACTCGAAGAGCATTATGCTAACGAGGAGCTTATCAACGAACAGTATGCCGCAGAAAGAGCCGCAAATGCGGAAAATCCCGCACAATAAAAGAAAATCAGCCGTTGGCACAAACCAACGGCTGAAGTAATTCACAATTCACAATTCATAATTATAATGCCTGCGGCATTACGGATTAAAAAATACTACTGCTCATACGTTAATTATTATTTATTCATTATTCTTTATTCTTTTATACTGGGAGTGTGTTATATGACAAAGCTGGAAGTCCTCGCCCCGGCAGGCGATACGGAACGTTTCAATGCAGCTGTAAATTACGGCGCAGATGCCGTATACCTCGGAAGAAAAACCTTCGGCATGAGAGCCTCGCCCATGAATTTCGATTTGCAGCAGCTCGTAAGTGCCGTGAATATCGCACATGCCAAGGGCATAAAAGTGTATCTCACCTGCAATATCCTGCCGAGAAATGACGAGATACCGCAGTTTGAACAATTCGTCCGTGAGGCTGCCGAGGCAGGTGTCGATGCACTTATTGTCGCAGATATCGGGCTTTTAATGATGATTAAAAGATTTGCCCCCGATATGGAAATACATATCTCGACACAGACGGGTATTGTAAATTATGCCGCCGCAAACGAATTATATAACATGGGCGCAAAAAGAGTTGTCCTCGCCCGTGAACTATCCCTCGGCGAAATAGCAGAAATCCGTGCCAAAACCCCGAAAGACCTCGATATTGAATGCTTTGTCCACGGGGCTATGTGCGTATCGTTTTCGGGAAGATGTCTGCTGTCGCAGTATCTCGTGCACCGTGACGCAAACCACGGAGAATGCGCGCAGCCGTGCAGGTGGGGCTATTATCTCATGGAGGAAAAGCGCAGGGGCGAATATTATCCGATATTCGAGGACGAAAAAGGAACTTATATCCTCAACGCAAAGGATATGTGCATGATTGAGCATATCGACAAGCTTGCACAGGCAGGCGTTTACAGTCTGAAAATCGAGGGCAGGGCTAAATCCGCATATTATGTCACGGTAGTAACGAATGCCTACAGAATGGCTGTGGATGAATATTATAAAAATCCCGATAATTTCACTCTCCCCGACTGGATAAGGGACGAGGTGTACAAGGTCAGTCACAGACAGTATTCAAAGGGATTTTTCTTCGGAACGCCCGAAAATTCCCAGTACTACGAGGACAGCGGATATATAAGGAATTTCGATGTTGTAGCCGTTGTCGAGGAATGCCGTGACGGTACTGTGTACTGTACGCAGAGAAACAGGTTTTTCAGGGGCGATACACTTGAATTGCTTGCACCATCGCAGAAACCTACAGTCCTCACGCCCGATAAGCTTTTCGACGAAAACGGCGATGAAATAGAAACCACAAACCATGCAATGATGAAATTTTCCTTTAAGTCGGATATGGTATTTCCAAGCGGTACGGTTATCAGAAAAGAAGTAAAATAAGGAGACACATATGGATAAGAAAATTCTTTTTACAATTCTGCTCCTCGCACTACTGTCCTCATGCACAACCACTAAGAAATCCTCAGCAAAACCCTCTCCGCAGCTCATCGGTACTGATGAGGAAACCACAACCACGGAAACCTTTGTCACAACGACAGTACCCACCACTACATCAAATATTTCGACATCTTCAGAGACTTCAACATCCTCAGAAACTTCGACCGTTTCAACCTCGACCACATCTTCGGCTTCAACATCAACCACAACAAAGGCAACCACCACGAAAACCACTGCCGCCACGACCACGACAACCACTGTTATAACCACGACAGCCGCACCTGTTACCACCGAACCGCCCGTTACTACTCAGCCCACAACGGAAATCCCACTCGACCCGTCACTTACTGTCATGAGCTACGGCTTGATATGGGACTGCAACGGCATATGCAATGTTACACTCCCCCTGTCATGGCAAGGAAGAGTACACGTTGACGGTTCGGGTGTTTACTGTAAGAAATGCTGGGATAATCAGCAGGGTTCGGGCTTGCTTTTCTCAATAAACATCTTTTCGTCAAATGAGATAATTCAGGGCATAGGCTACAGTGATTACCTTCTCGGAATGACATGGGACGGAAAATATGTATTCCCCATAACTCCCACAGATGTTAATTATAATATTGACTATTCCGAATTAAGAAACGAATATGAGGATATGAAATCAAATATCCCGTATATTCTCCCGTACATAACCTGCAACGCCTCCCCCAATTTCGCACCTATGGATATATCGCAGTATATGCAGTCGGATTATGTATATAATCCGCACATGGACGGAACATGGGGCGCATATGACGATATGGGCACACGGTTCTCGCCGTTTGTAATATTTGATGTTCCGTCAAGAATTTTCGCTTTCAGAAGAAGCCTCAACGGTATCATGGAATACGGTGCTGTCTGGGAAAACAGAAATATTGACTCCTACAGCAATGCTTCGGGATTATGGGGCGACTGCGGTCTTGTATTCCTCGACGGAAATCTCTACAGGGTTACTTATTATCCCTCCGCACCCATGACGATGAATTTTGAGACACTCTACGGCGACAACACTATTTCCGCATATACATTCGAGTATTGGAACGAAAGCAAGCCCTTTGAATAATTAACCAAAATAATTAAATCCCTCCGCACGCACGGAGGGATTTATATTTATACGGGGAGATTTTTTATTATTCCTGCATCGTACTGCTGTATAACCACTGCGTCCTTACCGCTTACACCGTCAACGCCGTCAACATCGGCATTTATTTTTCCCTGCGGTTCAAGATTGTATTTTTCGCTGTTTGCAAGATACTGGAGTATTCTTACCGCATCGGAGATACTTATTTTTCCGTCAAGGTTCGCATCGCCATAGAGATTATCGGATTTATCCGAGGAAGCCGCCGCTGTTGTTTCCGTCACGGGAGCGGTTGTGCTTGCCGATGTAGTTTCCTGAACGGAGGACGTTCCGCCCGAATAGTAATCTCCGAGGGAGATACCGTTTGCACCGACCTTTATTTTATGGTCAAGGCTTATGAATTTGCCGTCATCGTTCTGCCAAAGTGCAGGCTTTACAAATTCATATTTCACCTCGTCCCATTTTTGGAAATTATCATAGACAAGACCGCCCGTATCGGAGGAATTTTCATTGAAGCACCAGAAAGTATGGTGAATATGCTTTTCAATCATATAATCACGCAGTTCCTTTAACCAGTGACGATTTTCGCCCGTGGTGTCGTGTTCGTCATCGACCCAGCCGCCCCATTCGCCCATGAGCAGGGGAGATATTTTTTCCTCTACAAGATAAGCCCATGTATCATACCAGTAATCGTCAAGGAGCGTCTGACGGGAGAATGTCTTTGTATCATCATCGAGATAGAACCATTCCTGATTATAAACCTCGGGGCCGTAATCGTGCGGAGAATATACAAGCTGGCTCTGATATTCGCCCAAATCCACGGGATATTCCCTTACTCCCCTGAGATTTGCTCCCCACCATGCGCCGTGATAGCCGCTGTAGGGATAGCGTGCATAATCGACAGAGGGGGAGTTCCAGTTCTCGCCGTCCTCGAATTTGGGATAAACCTCTATACCCTCAACCATAATCAGCATATTGGGGTTCACATCGAGAACAGCCTTTGCGCCTCTTTCGGCGGCATATCTCCAGTTATTTTCATCGGACGAGCCGTCCCATTTTGCAAAATTTCCCTCGTCTTTTTTTCCGTGGGGTTCGTTTTTCAAATCCATAGCGATTATGGTATCATCGTCCTTGTAATAGTCCGTGAACCATGAAAGTGCGTCAAGCCAGTCATCGGTGCTGTATTTTTCGTCATACCACAGCGGATAATTATGACCTGAGGCATTTGTCGTGGCACAATGAATATCTATCATAATTTTTATGCCGTTCTCTCTGCACCACTGAACAGCCATATTCCATATATCAAAGCTGTATTTATAAGAGAGAGCAGTTCCGTATTCGTCAAATTCCTTGACCAATTCGGGGTTGGTGGAAGCATTTACCTTGATAAGCTCATCGGGTTCGTTGTTTTTCCATTGCAGGATAATCTGTGTTGACATGGGAACACGGAGGAGATTAAAGCCGTGGTCTGCGATTTCGTTCAGCATTTCATGCATATTTCTCGTCCATACGCCGTCAAACACCTGACTTCCCACACTGTAGCCGAACCAGTTGCAGCCCGTGAGCCATACGGGGTTTCCGTCCATATCGACAATTTCGGCATTTTCGTTGACATGAAGCCAGTCGTCATGGTATTCGTCGGGGGCGGCATTTGTGTATGCCGGTATCGGATACAGTGCCGACACTCCTGCAATAAGTGCAGCCGAAGCTGCGGCGGTAAATTTTTTAAGGAATTTCATATTACACCTCTTGTTTAAAATCGTCAAACTGCACCTTTGGGGCTTGTTCCTTTGTTCTCTCCGCAAAGCTCCGTTCACTCCTGTAACAAGAGTGCAGTTTTCCTCTATAGTATTTAGTGAATTTCATGATTACATTATACATCAGTTTTTTTCGCTTGTCAACAAAATTTTTATTTTATTCACAAAAATAATATTAAAATCTGCCCGACTGCGGAACCAATAATAAAAAATACTGCTCCCCCTTTCTGTGGCGGAAGCGGACAGAGAAAAATAATAAACAAAATATGAATATTTAAAAAAGTTATTGATTTTTCGTCCCGTTTTTGTTATAATAATGTAAATAACAGAGTAAGGAGAAAATTATGTCCGAAAAGAAAAAAATAAAACCGTTCTCGGCTGATATAGGCAAGTTTAAAATTGCAATCATTTCGGGATTTGCAGTAATTGTCGCAGTTTCCATAATAGCAGTTTCAATACTTTCGGTAAAAAAAACCGACAGCGTTCTTAAAAACAAGGTCATTTCCCTTACATCTTCCCTGAATGTTCAGATGAAATTAAACCTCGACAGCTATTTGCAGAGAATGGAAAAAACAGGCACTCTCGCTTTCGGAGAACCCGAAACATACAAATACGACGCAACCGACCCCGACAATGACGAGTATGAGGCTCTGAATACCGAAAAAATTATTTCCGACAAGCTCTACAGCCTCTGCATTATGGAGAATTTTGTCGATTACGGCATAGTCTACAGCAATAACAGAACCATAGGAAAAATTTCAAACGGCACGGCAAGCCTTTTCGGCGAAGATATATATAAAGACCTCAGAGCAATGGTATCCCGTACAAGAACCAATGACGGCTGGTCTACGGGATATAAAAACGATTTCCGCCGTATATACTATGTAAAGGAGATACACGAAAACGCACTGCTCGTCATATCCTTCTACGCAACGGAGCTTGAGGACGTTTTCGACAACCCCGAAACTTTAAGCGATATGAAAATAAGACTTGTGAACAAGGATTATAATATAATCTATGCGGAGGAGTGGGACGAAATAGGCACTCCCCTGCTCCCGAAGATAAAAGATAGAATTGAGGACAAAAATTCCGCATCTGTTATGGACAACGACTACCTCGTAACCATAAATTCATGCGGTTATGACTGGTATGTTATATCTTCAATCAAGACACAGGTAATACTAAAGGAAAAAAACGATATGAGGATATACATATATGCCGTTGCTCTGACCGCCGCCGTACTTGCCGCACTCCTCGGCGCATGGCTCTCCGTAAAGCTTACAAGACCCGTTACGAATATCGTATCTGTCCTCGACACAAAGGCTCATATCGACCAGCTGACGGGCATACTGAACAAACGTTCATTTGAAGATTATGCGCAGAACCGTCTCTCCGTGTCAAACGGAATTACAAGGCACGCCGTCATAATCATCGACCTTGATAATTTCAAGGGCGTAAACGATACCCTCGGTCATGCCTACGGCGACAGGGTTCTTGCAAATACGGGAAATATCCTGCGCTCAGTTTTTTCCTCCGATGATATTCTCGGAAGAATAGGCGGTGACGAATTTTGCGTGCTTGTGAATTATATCCCACGCAACGAAAAGGATTTCAGCGATTATGTCCACGGAAAATGCCGTGAGCTTTGCGAGGCTTTCTCAAATAATTATACGGGCGATGACGGAAAATATAAAATTTCCGCAAGCATAGGCGTTTCGCTCTATCCCATGCACGGAAAGAATTTCGGCGAAATGTACAGCTCCGCCGATACCGCCCTCTATCACTCGAAGAAAAGCGGCAAGGATACATATACTTTCTATGAGGAAAATATGAAAGGCGGCGGAAAATAATGAATATCAGAACCAAAATTCTCTCCGCAGTATGTATCGCCTCCGCAGCCGTGTTCTTTTCGTGCGGCGAAAGCGATGTTATACACTCACAGAATGAACAGACTCTCGTAACGCTTTCGTGGTGGGGAAACGATGCAAGAAACGAATATACCCTGGAGGCGGTCGAGGAGTTCGGCAAGCTGCACCCCGAAATAAAGGTCAAATGCAGCTATTCCGAATGGTCGGGCTATGAGGCAAGGAGCAGAGTACAGATGATTTCCGATACCGAAGCGGACGTTATGCAGGTGAATTTCGCATGGCTCTCGGAATATTCCCCCGACGGCAAGGGATATTATGACCTCGAAAAACTATCCGACATAATAGACCTCTCGAATTATTCGGAGGATATGCTCGAATACGGAAGAAAAAACGGCATACTCAACGCTGTCCCCATAGCTATGAATACCGAAACCATCTATATAAACCAATCCGTACTCGATAAATATAACCTCGATGTGCCGCTTACCTGGGACGATTTGTTCGTTTGCGCCGAAACGCTCAGAAAGGACGGAATATATCTGCTTTCGGGTCCTTCAAAATCTGTGTGGCTCTATGCGATAACCTATGCGGAACAGCTTTCGGGGAAAAAATTCACGGACGGCGACAATTTCAGCTTCACCGCCGATGAGCTTGAAATAATGATTGAATTTTATGACAGGCTCGTTAAGGAGGAAGTCATGCCGCAGGTGGAATATTTCAGAAAAATCGACCTCGACAACAAGGTATATGCAGGTACTGTCGCATGGGTCAGCGATGCCGTCAACTACCTCGGCACTCTCTCCAATAAAGGAGAAAATATAATACCTGCCGAATATACCGCACTCCCTGGCATTGAAAGCGGTACGGGCTGGTATGCAAAGCCTGCTACAATGTATGCCGTAAGCAAGAATACCGAATGCCCGAAGGAGGCAGGTCTGCTCCTCGATTTTCTCTGCAACAGCATGGAGATGGCACAGCTTCAGGGCGTTGAAAAGGGTATTCCCCTCAGCAAATCGGCAAGGGAACACCTTGACGAAATCGGTATGTTAAGCGGCATACAGTACGAGGCATCCAAATTAATGGAAAATAATCCCCATATGTCAAAAATGCACCCCCTCATGGAAAACAGCCGGATTATCGAGGATTATTTTGCGGTATGCAACGAGGTAATATTCGACAAAGCCGACTCAAAGGAAGCCTCGGAAATTCTTTTTGAGCAGATAACCGAGATATGCAAAAATCTCTGAAATTAAAAAATAATATATCCCCGTCCAATCGGGAGATATAAAGACGGAATATAAAAATTCAGCGCATCTTTATTATATAAAATTTTTAAAAAAGTGGTGATAAAATGGAAAAAATTCTCGACTGGAACGAATACCTCGAAACCGCCGCACAAGCCGCTGCCGAGGGTATCGTCATGCTAAAAAACGATAACAACGCTCTCCCCCTGAAGCCCGATGAAAAAATATCCGTTTTCGGACGCATTCAGCTCCATTACTATAAAAGCGGAATAGGCTCGGGCGGCATGGTGAACGTATCAAAGGTTACGGGCATACCTGACGGGCTTATTGAAAGCAATGTCTGTATAAATGAAAATCTCCTCGGAATATATAAAAAATGGGACGAGGAAAACCCCTTTGAACACGGCAGCGGCTGGGGCGATGAGCCTTGGGCGCAGAAAGAAATGCCCCTCACAGATGAAATCGTCTCCGATGCCGCAGCGATAAGCTCCTCCGCCCTGGTTATAATCGGGCGCACCGCAGGAGAAGAACTGGATGCGCACATCGAAAAAGGCTCTTTCCTCCTCACAGATACCGAAAGGGATATGCTCGGAAAAGTCCGCAGATATTTCAATAAAGTAATTGTTCTCCTCAATACGGGCGGACTTATTGACCTGACGGATATAGAGAATATCTCCCCCGATGCGCTCCTGCTCGCATGGCAGGGCGGAATGACGGGCGGAAAGGGCTGTGCGGACGTTCTCACTGGAAAAATAAGCCCCTGCGGAAAACTCCCCGATACTATTGCCTATAAAATCGAGGATTACCCCTCACATAAGTATTTCGGCGATAAAAAAAGAAATTTCTACACTGAGGATATTTATGTCGGATACCGCTGGTTTGAGACCTTCGCCCCCGAAAAAGTCCGCTATCCGTTCGGATACGGTCTTTCGTATACGGAATTTGAAATTGATGTGATTTCCTCTCTCGTAAAGGGCGGAATTTTCAGCGTTGATGTATCCGTCAGAAATATCGGAAAATACAGCGGAAAAGAGGTCATTCAGCTCTACACGGAAGCTCCGCAGGGCAGGCTCGGCAAGCCCCTGAGAATGATTTCGGGCTTTGAAAAAACGAAAACCCTTGCCCCCGACGAGGCACAGACCCTGACTATAAGTGTTCCCATGTGGTGGCTTGCAAGCTATGACGATACGGGCATAACGGGTCATCGTTTCTGCAATGTTCTTGAAGAGGGAGAATATATATTCTATATCGGCAGCAGCGTGAAGAATATAAAACCGATTTATACAGTCAACGTTCCCCATATGATTGTAACGGAAAAGCTTTCGCAGGCTTTAGCCCCCGTTATTCCTTTCAGGCGCATTAAACCCGATGATAAAAACGGCGCACTTGTTCCCGGTTTCGAGGAAGTACCCCTTAATGAAGTGAACGAAAGCGAAAGACGGCTCTCAAATCTCCCTGATGAAATACCCTATACGGGCGACAGGGGCATAAAGCTTTATGATGTGTTGAACAATAAAAATTCAATGGAAGAATTTATCGCACAGCTTTCGGACAATGACCTTGCCTGTATCATAAGGGGCGAGGGCATGGGAAGTCCGAGAGTTACCGCAGGTACTGCTTCGGCTTTCGGAGGTGTCACGGACAGGCTGAACGAACTGGGTATACCTGCCGCCTGCTGTTCGGACGGTCCTTCGGGTATGAGACTTGACTGCGGAACAAAGGCTTTCAGTCTGCCGAACGGCACTATGCTTGCATCGACCTTCAATAAAGAGCTTATTGAGAAATTATTCTCGTTTGTTGGACTTGAAATGTGCGCCAACAAGGTTGACTGTCTGCTCGGCCCCGGAATAAATATCCACCGTCACCCCTTGAACGGAAGAAATTTTGAATATTTTTCGGAGGACCCTTTCCTCACAGGCATGATGACCGCCGCAGAGCTTAAAGGCTTGCAGTCGGCAGGCGTTACGGGTACGATAAAACACTTCTGCGGAAACAATCAGGAGACAAACCGCCATTTCCTCGACTCCGCAGTTTCCGAAAGAGCATTGAGGGAAATATATCTCAAGCCCTTTGAAATAGCCGTGAGGGACGGCGGCGCAAATTCAATCATGACTACGTACGGCTCGCTCAACGGCTTATGGACTGCGGGAAATTATGATTTGAACACAACTGTTCTCCGAAATGAATGGGGATTTAAGGGCTTTACAATGACGGACTGGTGGGCTAATATAAACCGCCGCAGCTGTCAGCCCGACAAAACAGACTTTGCAGCTATGGCTGCGGCGCAGAATGATGTATACATGGTCTGTGCGGACGGAGACGAAAACAATGACAATACATTGGCAAGTCTCTCCGACAATTCGCTAAGACGCTGTGAACTCCAGAGAAATGCAGCGAATATATGCCGTTTCCTGCTCCATACAAATGCCATGAAGAGAATGACAGGTCAGGAGGATATAATTAAAATTGTCAACAGACCCGATGAGGATAAAGCTTCGGACGAACCTGTTGTATTCTATGACCTCGGCAGCAGCCTTAAAATTGATTTAAACGGCATAAAATCCGTTCAGGGGCAGAATTACTGCTTCGCCCTTACCGTAAACAATACAGGCTTTTATAAAGTAACTCTCACGGCATCATCAGAACTCGGCGAGCTTGAACAGATGCCCGTTACAATATTCGCAATGGGTACGTCAAGCGGAACATTCACATGGAACGGCACGGGCGGAAAACCTGTTTCTTTCTCAAATGAAGTCCCCCTGTTTTCGCATTACACGGTGATAAGGCTGTATTTTGCGAAAAACGGTCTTGATTTGCACAGCATTGAATTTGAGCTTACAAGGCAAAGCGACAATATCTCGGACATAGCTTTCGTTCAGGAGGACTAATATGAATATTCAGATTTTCGGCACGAAAAAATGTCAGGACACAAGAAAGGCTGAAAGATATTTCAAGGAGCGAAATATAAAATATCAGTTTATCGACATGAAAGAAAAGGGCATGAGCAGAGGGGAATTTAACAGCATTAAACAGGCTGTCGGCGGTATCGACAGCATGATAAACGAAAAATGCAAAGATACACAGCTTATCACCCTCATGAAATACCTTTCCGACAGCGACAGGGAGGAAAAGCTCTTTGAAAATCAGCAGGCTGTAAAAACTCCAATCGTCAGAAACGGAAAAAAGGCGACTGTCGGTTATTGCCCCGACATATGGAAAGAATGGGAATAATATAAAAACACTGTTTTCCTCCCGCATACAATGGGGGAGGCGAAGAAAAATATAGTTAAAAAATAAAATTTTATATCTTTTGCGAAAAAGTAGTGCAATTTCTGTTTAAATATGTTATAATATACTTGCCGCTATTGTTCGGCTGAATTAATAAAGTAAATTCTTTTGCATGAAAGGAGCATTATCATGGGACTTTTAAAGGCAGTTCTCACAGCTACAGGTTCTGCACTCGCCGACCAGTGGAAGGAATTTTTCTACTGTGAGGCTCTTAAACCCGATGTTCTTGTCGTAAAGGGACAGAAAGTCATCGGCAAAAAATCTTCAAACAAAAAGGGCAGCGATAATATCATCACTCAGGGCAGCGGCATTGTCGTTGCGGACGGTCAGTGTATGATTATCGTTGATAACGGACGCATAGTCGAAATATGTTCCGAACCCGGCGAGTATACATACGATATGTCAACAGAACCGAGTATCTTCACACAGGGACTTAAAGAGGGTATTAAAGATACTTTCAAGAAAATCAAGGAGCGCATAGGCTACGGCGGCGATACGGGTCACGACCAGAGAGTATATTACTTCAACACAAAGGAGCTTATCGACAATAAATTCGGTACGCAGAACCCCGTGCCTTTCCGTGTTACATATGAGGATATTGGCAGAAGCTTTACAGTCGGCGTTCGCTGCAACGGCGTTTATTCCTACAGAATTACCGACCCTACTCTCTTTTACGAGAATGTCTGCGGAAACGTAAGCAGGGATTATACCCGTGCGGACATCGACCAGCAGCTCAAAAGCGAATTTCTCAACGCTCTCCAGCCTGCTTTCTCGAAAATTTCCGAGGAGGGCAAGAGATATGACCAGCTCCCCGGAGAGACTATCGCCCTCACAGATGCAATGAATGTCGCTCTTACAAGAAAATGGAAAGAACTGCGTGGACTGGAAATCGTTTCCGTTGCCATAAATTCGGTTACTATCTCTAAGGAAGATGAAGACAGAATTAAAAAATATGAAGATATAGCATGGAACAGAGACCCCTCAAATGCCGCAGCTACCATGATAGGCGCACAGGCTACAGCCATGAATACCGCCGCAGGAAATTCCGCAGGTGCTGTTCAGGGATTTTACGGAATGGGTATGGCACAGCAGCAGGGCGGTTTCAATGCAAATGCCCTCTATCAGATGGCACAGCAGCAGAATGCAAACAATAACCCTGCACCTGCCGCAGGCTCATGGACTTGCTCGTGCGGTACTTCAAATACGGGTAAATTCTGCGCCGACTGCGGAAAGCCGAAGCCCGTTGCCGACAGCTGGACTTGTTCATGCGGTGCAGTCAATACGGGCAAATTCTGTGCGGAATGCGGAAAGCCGAAGCCTGCTTCCGATAGCTGGACTTGTTCATGCGGCACGACAAACAAGGGCAAATTCTGCTCCAACTGCGGAAAGCCCAGAGCTTAATGCATAATTCATAATGCATAATTTATAATTAAGAATTAATAATTGAAAAGGCGGTATGTGTTTTTTGCATACCGCTTTTTCCTGTTTCCCACGCAGAAATAAGGAAAATACTCTTATACATAATTATTGGAAAAGTCGGTAAATTCCGCTTTGCAGTCCTTTCCTGCCGCATAAAGTCCGTAGATTACGCCTGTAAATCCGCAGGCAACCTCCGTTGAAACATATCTCGTCTGCGCCGAACCGAAATCATATACATTCTCTCCGTCCCTTACCTTAAAGCAGTAAACGAAATTATCCGAAGCTATTTCAAGCACGGCACGGCTGCTTTTCAATTCAATGCTGTTTCTTATGTATTTTGCATCTCCGATATTCAGTCTCAAAACAGCCTGATATTTTCCGCTGTTTTCCATTATTGCCAAATCGTAGTGATGATTTTCGTCCATATAGACGGTAAGTCCTGCCTCGGAATTTGCGCCCGACAAATGCACATCACAGCTCACGGTGCTTTCAAAATCCCTGTGCCTTATTCCTGTGAATGTGGGTGTATGTGTATCGAGGGTATTTTCCGTGCCGTAGAGGACGAATTTTTCGCCGCTTGTCTCATATTTTGAAAAATCGGGGTTTCGCAGATATATCCATTCGTCTGTATCTGCGAAAGAATAGCTTTTCTTCCCGGTCTGAATGAAATCGCCCTGTATTTCAAATTCTTCAACGGTTGTGCCGTTTTGGCCTGCCGTGAACCAGCCGTCCGAATTGAATTTAACGGGGGTAAGAAATGTCTCTCTGCCGAGGTGATGAAATGGCTGCCACATATCTATCTGACGAAATCCGAGGTGAACTATGAACCATTCGCCCGTGTTTTGTTTCTGTATGAGGTCGCCGTGACCGACACCCTGAATTGCATATCCGCCGAGGTTTCTGTTCGTGAGAACGGGATTTTGCGAATATCCCTCATATTCTCCCCATATATTCCTGCTTCTTGCACAGGTTATCATATGACCGTATTCCGTGCCGCCCTCTGCCGCCGTGATGTAATAATAACCGCCGATTTTATACAGGTGCGGAGACTCAAGGTATCTGCCCCCCGAACCTTTCCATATCGTTTTGCTTTCTGAAAGCTTTATGCCTGTCTTTATATCTATCTCGCATTGGGTTATGCCGCCGTTTCCGTCATCGTCCGTGCCGTTGCTCATGAAATAAGCGTGACCGTCCTCGAAATACAGTGACGGGTCGATGCCGTCCTGCTCCACGAATATCGGCTCTGACCACTGACCGTATATGTCATTTGTCGTCACATAGAAATTTTTCCCCGTTGTGGTATTGGTAGTGACCATAAAGAACGTACCGTCATTGTATCTTATTGTCGGGGCAAATATCCCCCCGGAGCTGTGAGCGTATTCAAGCGGAAGCTGTGATTTTCTCGTAAGCACATGACCAATCTGTTTCCAGTTCACGAGGTCATCGCTCTCGAAAAGCGGCACTCCCGGAAAATACTGAAAAGAACTCGTCACAAGATAATACCGCCCGTTTGCGCAACAGACACTCGGGTCGGGATAAAAGCCCTTTATTATCGGATTTTTATAAATCAAAAAAACTCCCCCCTGTTTTAGTGCATAATGCATAATTATATTTTTTAATTGTTCAGCTGTGTTTCTTGATTACCTGATGTGCATATTCGGTTATTTGCTCCGCAAGATTTTTAATATATTCCTCCGTGAATACATCATCAAAACCGCACTGCTTAAGAGTGTCCTTAAATCTGCAATCGGGCGAAAATGCGGATACTGCGGCTATTTTCTCATATTTTTCGACAGCCCTTGCAGGGTTGTTCATATTATCGTCAAATATATCGAATGCCGCAAGTGCGGAAACTCCGTAGCTTATATAATATCCCGGCTGCTCGAAAAGATGATGAATGAAATAAAAACGCTGTTCGGGGTCTATGCTGCGCACCGTTTCGTCAAATCTGTCAACTACGTCCTGCGGAGTGAGACTTTCAATATCCCTTACCATTTCGTATTCAAACTGTCCGATAACGAAAGAGTCAACAATTGATGCCAAAATATCAGATATTACCGCTGTTTTCACAATATCGGCATTTTCTCCGTATATATCATCATAGAAGCGTGTAAAAAGTATCTCCATAGCCTGCGACTGTATCTCCGCAACATCGAGATTGTTTATTTGCAGATATGCAGGTGTTCTGTCCTTGCATATGGCATAGAAATGCCCGAATTCATGAACCCAGTCCGTTAAATCCCTGTAGCTGTCGTAACCGATATTATATATCTCCGCCTTATTCTCAACGGGGAGGACGACTGTAAATCCTGCGTCCATTGATTTAGTATCGTCACCGACACGGTAAAGCTCCTCATCAATAATCATGTCGGCGGTTTCCTTTATGCTGTCCGAAAGCTCGGGGGCATATTTCCGTATTACTTCAAAAGGCTCTTTTACACCCTTAATATTAAACAATTCATCATTACTGTCAAGTTTGAGATATGCATCTATCAGCTCGCCGTATGCCGGGATAATTTCATCAATAACCAAACCTGCCGTCTGTATTGCCTCTTCGGGGGTAAAATCACGGTAGTATAAATCATAGAATGTTTCGGGGTCGTACATAGAGAGTATATCTATGTAAATTTCGGCGCATTTAAGGTCTTTTTCGTCCTCGGTCATATCCTCGTCATATGCTGCTGCATAATATTCATCAAGCATTTCGTCGCCAAGCATGAAATCAACCCTTGCATATTCCTCCATACGTCTGAGACTTACTCCCCTGCCTGTAAAGGCTTCGTTGTCCTCGGGGTTATCAAAAATGAGTTCCGTAAACAAGTCCGCATATTCCTCTGCAAGTGCGGCATTGCAGAAAGCATATGTAAGTGCCGTATCTATCACGGTAAAATCCTCGCCCAGCGCATTATATTTTTCATTTACGGCTTCATTCTGCCAGTCATAAAAATATTCAATCTCCGCAAGGGCATAAAATTCCGCCGCCCTGTCCTCGTATTCAAGAAGCTTTTCAATATCCTCACGGACGTTTTTTTCTCCGCCGCTTATCTCTACATCGTCCAGCAGCTTTGCAACAGCCTCGTTTACCTCGTCAATATCAACTCTTTCGTATTCAAGGGACTGTATATCCCCATCATTTTTTTCGTCAGTTTCTTTATTTTCGGTAGTTGCCTTGGTCTTTTCAGTCTCTTTTTCTGTAATTTCTCCGGTAATTTCTTCGGTTTCCGTATTTTGCGAAATTTCCGAAACAGAGCTGTTTTCAGCCGTACCCGAACACGAAACAAGCGCAAAGGGCATTACGGCGGCGGTGATTAGTGACAGTACAAAATTTTTCTTCATTGGCTTTCCTCCGTGAGCGACTTTACAGCCGCAGGTATCTGATTTATATTGGTTACGATTATATCCGCATTTTTTAACTCTCCGTCTTTTCCGTAGCCGTAGGCGCAGCCGATTGATTTAAGTCCGTTTTCCGATGCCGTTTCTATATCGTGAAACCTGTCGCCTATGACTATATACTCCCCCGTATGCTGTAGGGAGATAATCCTGAATATCTGATATTTCGGAATAAAATCATACTCTTCACAGCAATAGAAATAGTCAAAAAATCTGTCAAGACCGAAAATCTTCCTGTGCATATCCATGTATTTTATTCGGCAGTTGCTGAGGAATATAAGCGTATGCCCCTGATTTTTCAAATCGAGGAGCATATCCTCCGCACCGTCAAAAAGCCTTGCCCTTCCGATTTCGGCGAGTTCGTTCATATAGCCGCCGAGGAGCTTTCTGACCTTTTCTTTTATATCGGGGGGCAAACCGGGCTGGAATTTCTGCCACATATCGGTTGAATTGAACCCCAGCCAGAAGCTTATATCCTCAAAGGAAAAATCCCTCGGCTGTGCGTAGTTATTATCCGTGAGCCATTTATAGGCTTTTCTGAATGACGGCTCGTATATTTCCATTGAATTATGTATCGTGCCGTCATAATCAAAAATGAGATTAGCCATTATTACTCCTTTGAAGTCTCTCCCGCCTGCGGCGGGGGAAAACAGTTTTTCCTTTAATTATTCTCAATCTTTCTGATAAGGTTTATCATTTCGATTGCGCCCTCTGCGCATTCGCTGCCCTTATTTCCTGCCTTTGCGCCTGCACGGTCGATAGCCTGTTCCAAATCCTCCGTTGTGATTATTCCGAACATCACGGGAATATCGCTGTTTAACGATACCTGCGCCACGCCCTTTGCGGCTTCATTGCATACAAGGTCGTAATGTGTCGTACTGCCCCTGATTATCGCACCGAGACATATAACGGCATCATACCTGCCCGATTTTGCCATTTTCTGCGCTATAAGCGGTATCTCGAAAGAACCGGGAACCCATGCGACATCTACCGCATCTTCGGGGACGTTATGCCTTTTGAGGGTATCGAGTGCGCCGCCCAAAAGCTTTGATGTTATAAACTCGTTGAACCTTGCGACAACAATTCCGATTTTCACATTTTCGGGTATAAAGCTTCCTTCATAAATATTCATAATAAAATCTCCTTTGTAATTATTTTTCATAGCCCTCGTAATAATAGGACTGTTCTATGCCCTTGAAAATAACATCTCTGTTATTCACATCTTGGGTGAGATTTGGCTTTTTCCGTCTTTTTCCCTCATATCCGCCGCCTTTCCGTCAGTAATTAAGTATATGCCCCATTTTATTCTGCTTTGTCTTAAGGTAGAAAAGGTCATATGCCGTAGCGTCCATCTGTATCGGGACACGCTCCTTTATCTCCATTCCGTAGCCGCTGAGACCGTATATCTTGTCGGGATTGTTCGTAAGGAGTCTGAGTGTCCTGCATCCAAGCTCACGCAGTATCTGTGCGCCGATATAGTATTCCCTCATATCCGCAGGAAAACCGAGCGCAAGATTTGCCTCCAGCGTATCCATGCCACTGTCCTGCAATTCATAGGCTCTGAGCTTGTTTATAAGTCCTATTCCTCTGCCCTCCTGACGCATATAGAGGAGTATTCCTCTGCCCTCCTTTTCAATCTGCGACATAGCCGCCGCAAACTGCTGTCCGCAGTCGCATTTCAGAGAGCCGAATGCATCGCCCGTGAGACACTCCGAATGTACACGGCATAAAATATCCTCTCCGCCGCCTATATCGCCCTTGACAAGTGCTACGTGATGTTCGCCGTTGAGCCTGTTGACGAAGCCTATCGCACGGAAATCGCCGTATTTCGTGGGGAGCTTTGTATCTGCCACACGCTCGACAAGTATATCGTTTACTTTCCTGTATTCTTTAATAGCCTGAATGGTTATGAATTTCATGCCCCATTCCCCGGCTTTCTGCATAAGCTCCGCCGAACGCATCATAGTGCCGTCATCACGCATTACCTCACAGCAAAGACCGCATTCCTTCAGCCCCGCTATGCGCATGAGGTCTACGGTAGCCTCGGTATGCCCGTCACGTTCGAGAACGCCGTTTTTCTTTGCGGTAAGCGGAAACATATGACCGGGGCGGCGGAAATCTTCGGGCTTTGCATTGTCGCTTACAGCCATTCTTGCCGTATAGCCCCTTTCCTGTGCGGATATTCCCGTGGTGGTGTCCGCATGGTCGATTGATACCGTGAATGCCGTGGAGTGGTTATCCGTGTTGTAGTCCACCATTTGCGGAAGATGAAGCTTATTGCATAATTCTATGCTCATGGGCATACAGATAAGCCCCTTTGCGTGAGCCGCCATGAAGTTTACATTTTCCGTTGTGGCAAATTCTGCGGCGCAAATCATATCGCCCTCGTTTTCCCTGTTTTCATCGTCCGTGACGAGGATTATCTCGCCGTTTCTGAGAGCCTGTACAGCCTCTTCGATTGTATTGTATCCCATATTTCCTCCTGTGTGATTATTTGATTATTATTTTAAAAGGGGAGATAGTCCCCTAAATTGCCTCTGAATTTTTCTCTGCTTATTACCTTTCCGTCTTTCCATTCTCCCTCATAAATATCGCCGTCAGTCCATTTAATTATTCCCTTGCCGTTTTTTTTGTCGTCTTTAAATTCTCCGTCATAATATTCCCATTTGAATAAATTATCTTTCGAGTAGGTTCTTTTTCCGTTGCCATGTTTCTTGCCGTCTTTAAATTCTCCTTTATAAACTTCGCCGTTTTCATAGAAAAGCTTTCCGTGACCGCTGAATTTATCGTCTTTCCATTCGCCCTCATAATATTCATTTTCATCTTCATTGCCCTCTGCGTATGTCATTTTTCCTCTGCCGTGTCGGAGATTATTTTCAAGCTCTCCCTCATAGACATCGCCGTTGTCGTATTCTATTCTGTACGATGCCTTATCAGTTTCGTTTTCCGATAAATCCTCTCCGCAGAAAGGGCATTTTGTGATTTCAAGCTCCGTATTCCATTCGGAACTGCATTTTTTACACTTCATAATATTACTCCTCAAATTAAAGCTTTGATATAAATGAGCATTTTTAAATAATGCACAAAAATTTTTATATTTTGTCCTTGTTTCCCCCGCCCAATCGGCGGGGGATTAATTGCCAATCATGATTAAAACGGCATATAGGCGGCTAAATTACCCTTGAATTTATATTCTGCCGTACATTTGCCGTTTACATATGTACTTTCTGTTATATACCCGTCACTGTAGATATATATTCCTCTGCCCTCACTTAAACCGTTTTTATAATTTCCTATAAGAATATCGCCGTTTGCAAATATATATATTCCTTTGCCGTGTTTTTTATCGTTTTTCCATTCGCCCTCATAGGTACTGCCGTTTGAATATTTGTATTTTCCCATGCCGTCGTACTTGCCGTCTTTCCATTCGCCGTCATAATATTCCCCGTTTTTAAATTTATACATTCCTCTGCCGTGGCTCAGTCCGTTTTTAAATTCTCCGTCATAAACTTCACCGTCCGAATACCTGTATATTCCCCTGCCGTTCACAAAGCCGTCCTTATATTCTCCCTCATAAACAGAACCGTTTGTATGTGTGTACCTTCCTTTGCCGTGTCTTTTATCGTCTTTCCATTCACCCTCATAGATGTCGCCGCTTGCATATTTAAACTTTCCCACGCCGTTGTACTTGTTGTCTTTCCATTCGCCGTCATAATATTCTCCGTTTTTAAATTTATAAATTCCCTTGCCGTGTTTTTTGTCGTTTGTCCATTCGCCCTCGTAAAAATCGCCGTTTGCATATCTGTATATTCCCTTGCCGTTCATAATGCCGTCCCTGTATTCTCCCTCATAAACAGAACCGCTGGTATGTGTATATTTTCCTTTGCCGTATCTTTTATCGTCTTTCCATTCGCCCTCGTAGGTGTCGCCGTTTGCATATTTTATTTTTCCCACACCGTCGTACTTGTCGTCTTTCCAATCGCCGTCATAATATTCCCCGTTTTTAAATTTATAAATTCCCCTGCCGTTTCTCAGTCCGTTCTTATATTCTCCCTCGTAAACATCACCGTTTTTCCAGATATATTTTCCTCTGCCGTCCTTAGTGCCGTTATTATATTCTCCCTCGTAAATATCACCGTTTAAATATCTGTATATTCCCTTTCCGTGTTTTTCGCCGTATCTCCATTCGCCGTCATAAGTTTCGCCGTTTGCATAGGTTATTTTTCCCTTGCCGTGCCTTAAATCGTCTTTAAGTTCACCCTCGTATACATCGCCGTTGTCGTATTCTGTTCTGCCGCTGGTTTTTGCGTCCTTGTTCTTTCCGATTGAAATATCCACCTTTTTCGCAGCGAAATTCAGATTGCTTTTTTCATCGCTGTCCGGATAATTATCCAAATCCGCCCAGCAGAAAGGACAGCTCCATACCTTAAATTCACCGTTTGTTTTCCATTCCGAACCGCATTTTTTGCATTTCATAATAATATTCCTCCTCAGATAAATCAGATAAAGCCTTTTTCGGCGAGAAGTTCGAGTGTCACGCCGCTTTTGCCGTTCTGCACGGGGTTTATCAGTTTTTCGACATATTTTGCGATTATGTCATTTTCGAGATTGACAATATCGCCGATTTTTTTGAGAGAAAGCACGGTCTGCTGTGCGGTGTGAGGGATTACCGAAACGCTGAAATCATTCTGATTTACCCTTGCAACCGTAAGGCTTATGCCGTCAATCGCAACCGAGCCTTTTTCGACCGTATAGCGCATAATATCTGGCTTTGCCGAAACAGTATACCACACGGCTATACCGTCAGTTTTTATATTCACAATCGTTCCCGTACCGTCAATATGTCCGGAGACTATATGTCCTCCGAAACGTCCGTCCGCCGCCATTGCACGTTCGAGATTTACCCTTGAGCCTCGTTTCAGGATTCCGAGGGACGAACGGTTCAGCGTTTCGTTCATGACATCAGCCTGAAAGATATTTCTTCCGCACATCGTAACCGTAAGGCATACGCCGTTTACGGCTATGCTGTCGCCGATATGGGCATCGGACAATACTTTCTCCGCTGCGATTTTTATATATGAATTATTGCCGTCTCGTCTGATTTCGGAAACAATTCCCATTTCCTCAACTATTCCCGTAAACATTATTTATAAATCACCCTGCCCTCTATAAGAAAATCACTGCCGATTGGTTTTATATCTGCATTTTCAAGCATAAATGCATCATCGGGAGAAGATACTCCCATTCCCGATACGGGAGACTTTGCGCCTGCTCCGCCGAAAATCTTCGGGGATATATATGCCTGAATTTTATTGACAAGCTTTGAGCTCAGCATAGACCAGTTTAATTCTCCGCCGCCCTCCAATAATATGCTGTCGATTTTCATATCGCCCAGTATTTTCATGAGATTTGTCAGATTTACTTTGCCGTTTTCATCGCCGCAGACTATAATTTTACAGCCTGATTTTTCGTAATCGGACTTTCTTTCGATGTCATGAGCCGTAACGATAATGGTCTCCGTTTCGTCTGCAGTCTTTACAATATTGCTTTCAAGAGGTATCCTCAGCTTTGAGTCGCATATTATTCTTATGGGATTTCTTGAATTTTCAAGGCGGCAGGTAAGCATCGGATTATCCGCCAGAACTGTGCCTGTGCCGACCATGATTGCACTGTGCCGCAGTCTTTCTCTCTGAACGTCAAGCCTTGCCTCCCCGCCCGTTATCCATTTGGATTTGCCTGTAACGCAGGCGATTTTTCCGTCAAGCGTCATGGCATATTTCATGGTTACAAACGGTCTTTTACCGGTTATGTAATGGAAAAATATCTCGTTGATACTGTCGCATTCTTCTTTCAGGATATTTTCATGCACTTCAATGCCGTTTTTTCTTAAAATTTCAGCACCCTTTCCTGCAACGAGGGGATTGGGGTCTGATGAGCCTATGAAAACTCTCTTTATGCCGTGCTGAATAATTGCCTCGGTACAGGGGGGAGTTTTTCCGTAATGGCAGCATGGTTCGAGTGTAACATACATATCCGCACCACGGCAGTCTGTGCCTTTTCCGTCACAGTCCGCAAAAGCATTTCTCTCGGCATGAAGCTGACCGTATTTCATATGATAACCTCTGCCGATTATTTCATTGTTTTTAACTATAACTGCCCCTACCATCGGGTTGGGGTTTACAAAGCCCATGCCCTTTAATGCAAGGTCAAGGGCAATTTTCATATATTTTTTATCCATAATATTACCTGTCTGTCAAATTATTTAATTTCTCCGCTATTTTGCCGGCAGCCGCAAGCTTTCCGTAAAGGCGGTTTTTCTGCGGCTGCATTTCGATTTTGAAAATATTTACATCATTCCTGAAATCTATGGCAAAATACACCTCTCCGACAACGCTGTCACTGTTATTCGGGTCAACGTTTCCCATGCTCCCCGTAACTCCTATGCCTATATCGGCATTATAGAAATTACGGCAGGCTGATGACATCGCTGCCGCCGTCTGCGGCGAATATGCGCCGTATTTTTCGATAATTTCTTTCGGTACGCCGTTCATTATTTTAGCCTCGTTGGAATATGTCACAAACGAACCCTTTACAACGGCTGATGAACCCTCCGTATCGGTTATTAGTGAGATTATCTGTCCTGCCGTACAGCTTTCCATTGCGGTAAGGGTCAGCTTTTTTTCTGTTAGTTTTTTTGTAAGCCTTGTATAACTTTCTCTTATTCTCTTTTCGTCTTCTTCGCCAATTACGGGAATATTCAATATATCCATAGTCAAACTCCTGCAAAATCATTTGTATTAATTATATCATACATACTTCACCTTGTCAAACAAAAATAACGGGACTGTATGCGACAGCCCCGTCATAAAGGGAAAATATTTTATTCGTCGGATTTTACCGAAGATATAACCTCTGCAAGGAGATTTGCGGGGAGCTGTTCGTATCTGAGGAAACCGAGTGTAAAGCTTCCCATTCCTCTTGTGGTCTGGCGGAGATACATTGCAAAATCATGCATTTCTCTTATCGGCACTTCCGCCTGAATTACGGTAATTCCGTTAGATGCAGGTTCCATGCCGAGTACTCTGCCTCTGCGCTTGTTAAGCTCGCCCATTATATCGCCCGTATTTTCATCGGGTGCGGTAACTTTAAGCTCTCCGATAGGTTCGAGCATTACGGGGTCAGCCTGTCTGAGTCCCTCTTTATAGGCGATTGATGCAGCCGTCTTAAATGCCATTTCGGAGGAGTCAACAGGGTGATAGGAGCCGTCAACCAGTATCGCTTTAAGACCGACAACGGGACAGCCTGCGAGAACGCCCTTTCTTACGGACTCTTCGAGACCTTTCTGCACTGCGGGGAAGTAATTCTTCGGCACTGCTCCGCCGAATATCTTTTCTTCAAACACGAGTGTATCGCTTACACAGGGTTCAAATTCTATCCATACATCGCCGAACTGACCGTGACCGCCCGACTGTTTTTTATGTCTGCCCTGAACCTTTACTTTCTTGCGGATAGTCTCTTTATATGCAATCTTAGGCACGCTGAGATTTATATCAACGCCGAATTTGCCCTTTAACTTGGCTGCGGCAACTTCGAGGTGCTGTTCGCCGAGACCGCTCAAAATCTGTTCCTTTGTGTCATCGTCCTGAATATATGTCAGAGTGGGGTCTTCTTCGGTGAGACGCTGCATACCTGCGGAGATTTTAGCCTCATCGCCCTGAGCCTTAGCCTTTACAGCCATTGAATAACAGGGGTTAGGAAACTCCATTGCAGCAAACTCAACGGGATTAGCCGCATCGCAGAGGGTATTTCCCGTACTTGCGCCTATTTTTGCGGCAACGACAATATCGCCTGCACAGGCTTCCGGCACCTCAGTCTGTTTCTTTCCGCAGAGGGTATACAGTTTGCCGATTTTTTCGGTACTGCCGCTCGATGCGTTGAATACCTCGCTGTTTGCTTTGAGTTTGCCCGACCTTACACGGATAAAGGACATTTTTCCGACAAAGGGGTCTGCCACCGTCTTGAATATATATGCTGAAAGCGGCGCACCGGCATCACATCCGACATTTTTGCCGTCCTTTGTACTGGCGGTGTTAGCCTCTTCGGGTGAGGGAAGAAGAAGCTCGATTTCCTTGAGGAGCATATCAATTCCGGTAAGCTCTGTTGCGGAGGTGCATACAACAGGTGTTATAATACCTCTGTTCATGCCGTCATGTATGCCGTCGATGAGTTCTTTCTGTGTAAATTCCTCGCCCTCAAAGAATTTTTCCATGAGTTCATCGGAGGTTTCTGCGACAGCCTCGGATATTGCGGCGATAAGTCCGTCAATGCGGTATTCAAATTTTTCGGATATTTCTGCGGTAGGCATATCAGTCTCGACCGCATTGCCCTTGCTGTCGTATTTATAGGCTTTCATCTCGATAAGATTTACATACGAAACAATCTGACCGCCGCTTATTACGGGAACGACAACGGGGCATACCGTGGGTCCGAAAACGGTTTTAAGCTCGGTGAGGACGTTGAAGAAATTTGCGTCCTTGTCGTCAATTTTCGTTACAACGATGATTTTTGACTTATTCTGTTTAAGAGCCTCGTCATAGGCTTTTTTTGCGCCGACCTTAACGCCCGACTTTGCGGAAACGGTAATCATAACGGTATCGGCGGCACGTATGCCCTCAATCATCTCTGCGGCAAAGTCAAAAAGTCCGGGTGTGTCGAGGATATTGACCTTGTAATCGTTATATTCAAAGGCGGCGAGAGAAGTGCTTATTGAAATTTTTCTTCTGATTTCTTCGGGGTCATAATCGCATACGGTTGTGCCGTCGGCGGTTTTTCCGAGACGGTCGGAAGCACCTGCCTTATAGAGCAGAGCCTCGGCAAGTGAAGTCTTGCCCGAGCCGTTATGTCCTGCAAAGGCAATATTTCTGATTTTCTTAACATCATAGTCTTTCATAAAAATTACTCCTCTTTTTGCGGATTATGCGCAGTACTGAAAATTACAGGTCTTTGAACAGGAATTTAAAACCATGCACAAAAATATTTTTATCTTTTATATCCCTCCGCCTGCGGCGGAGGAACAGAATTTTTATATCCTCCCTGCGGCGGAGAGACAGGCTTTTATATCCTCCCTGCGGAGAGAATAAAACTGTTGTTTTGTGAATAATTTTAAACCTGCCCAATCACAATGCAAGTATTATTATACAATAGTTATTAAAAAATTGCAATACTTTTTTACTATATGTAAAAATTTTCTGCATATTAACTCACAAATCTTGTTGACATTTGGGCATTTTTAACAAAGTTATTTTCTTTTTCGGACTTTTTATTCATAACAAAAAATACAAGTCCGTACAGCACACACCACACCACCGTGAAGCTTATCATGAACGGCACTCCTCCGCCGTTTATTCCGAAAAGCCTGAATATCAGCTCCGCCGCATTCATGGTCAGAAAAGAATATACAACAGGAGCGGCTATGGTTCTTATCGGTCGAAACGGCGTGTGCGTGTATCTCATGACCTTTATAAATCTCATGCAGTTTCCAAAAATATTGCTTGCATAATACGATGCGGCTATACCGTAAAAACCGATTTTCGGCACGAATACAAGCACTGCGGTAATTCTTATGACATACTCCGCAAGATAATTGAGCGATGAAAATGCCTGCAAGCCCATGCCCTTGATTAAAGCTTCAAGTATTATTTCCATGTATATGAACGGCACAACGGGGGCTATAAATTCCGTCATACGCCCGGCAAGCTCTCCGCCGCCCAGAATTATCCCTATATCTCCGCCGAAACGCATGAGAACCGATGCCGCAAACACCGCATAAAAAAGCGTATATCCCGTAAGCCTTGATGTAAGGCTCTGCAAGCGTTCCCTGTTTCCTGCGGAGTTCGCCCTTGCGCTCTCGCTGACTGTTATCCCCGACATAGAGCATATAATCACCGAGGGGAAAAACAGCGTGGGTATTACTATCGCCTCGAATATCCCGAAAAGACTGAGCGCATCGTTCGCCGAGTCGCCGTACTGCCGCAGGCACATGGGAATTATTGCATCGTTTGTGCTGCTGAGTACGGATGTTAAAATGCTGCCGCCCATTATCGGTATCGCCGCCGATATGTATTCCCTGAATGTAAGGGGATTTCTGCCCCTTTGCCTGCCGTGGAATTTTATATATCCGCATATGAGATATATTAGAGAAAATATATTGCCTGCGATTATGGAGATTATCAGTATTCTGCAAACGTCCTGTTCGTCTGCGGATTTCGTGCAAAGGGTCATTGATATTATCACAGCCGCACGGACGGCAAATTCGATTATATCGCCGACAGCCGTAAAAGAAGCTTTTCTCACCGCATTGAAATAGCCCTTTATGCATGAAGATACTGCTCCTGCCGAAAGTGCAGCAGGCATGAGCCTTACGGCTGAGGTCATATCCGCACCGCCGAAAAATTTTTCGCTTATTTCATCGGCTGATATGAAAATAATCAGCGATACCGCACAGCTTAAAAATGCGCATAATTTTATTCCGTGCAGCAGTACCCTTTCGGGGTCGCCGTCTTTCTTGCCGAGTTCCTCGGAAATAAGCCTGTTCGTACACAGAAATGCGTTGCCGTTGGAAAGTATCCCTGCAAGGGCAAGAAACGAAGCCATGAGAGATAATATCCCTATCGCCGAAGCTCCCAGATGTGAGGTTATGAAAGAATTGAGGAAAAGTGCGGACGAGTCGAGAATTAACTGCATAAGCGACAGAATTACGGCATCTTTCAGCATTTGGTTTTTTGTCATCATATCCCCCTGACCATAATGCTTAAAAATTTTTTATATTTTGTCTTTGTTCCTCCGCCTACGGCGGAGGAACATTGTTTTTATTATAATTTTTTATATTATCACGAAAAATTTCAAATCTGCTCAATCATATCCCCCTGATAAATCATATTCACGCATAATAAAATAAATTCTGAATATTTTTCAAAATGATATTGTAAAATTCAAAAAAATGTGCTATTATATATGTAATGCATAATTCATAATTCAGAATTATTTAAAAAATTTTAAACAAGAGGAGAATTTGCGCCTTGCGCTGAGAGTGAACGGAGCGTAGCGCAGTGAACGAAAACGCAAGCCTAAAAGCGCAAATTTGACGATTTTAAATAAGAGGAGAATTTTTGCCTTGCCATGAGAGTGAACGGAGCTTTGCGGAGTGAACGAAATGGCAAGTAAAAAAGGCAAAAATTCGACGATTTTAAATGGAGGTATATATTGAACAGGCTGTTAATACTCATAGGAAAGATAATTGTTAAATTTCTGCGCCTTATGGGGCGCAATGCAGGAAATCTCCCCGGCATAGTCCTGTGGCACCTGACAGGGGGAAAGTGCTGCAAAATGTTTAAAATCGACTGCCCCATAATCGCCGTGACAGGCACTAACGGAAAAACCTCCGTTACCAACTGCATTGCACAGCTTTTCAGGCAGAGCGGAAAGAAAATCATAATCAACCGTGAGGGCAATAACCTCGATACGGGCATATGCTCCCTTCTCCTGCGCCACTGCGATATGAGCGGAAAGGTAAACGCAGATATGCTTATACTCGAAACGGACGAGAGCCACGTACCCGTTGTCTATTCACAGCAGAAACTCGACACACTCGTTGTACTCAATTTCTTCCGTGACCAGCTCGACAGAAACGGCGAAATGGAAACGCTCATTCAGAAAATAAATTCTTTCTGCAAGACGTTCGGAGGGAATTTAATTCTCAACGGCGATGACCCGAATACGGCTCGCCTCGGAAAAGCCAACCCCGGAAATAAAAATGTGAAATATTTCCACGCACAGCCCTATGCTTTCGCCACGCAGAAAATATTCGAGGCTTCCGAGGGCAGGTTCTGTCCTTTCTGCGGACAGCCCCTCGAATATGAATATTATCAGTATTCGCATATAGGAAAATTCCTTTGCAGGGGCTGCGGTTTCGGAGACTATTCCCCCTATATAACCGCAGAGAATATAGACCTCGAAAAACATACTTTCTATGCGGACGGTCATAAATATACTCCGAAGCTCAACAGTATATATAATATATATAATATGACCGCCGTTGCAGGTGTCGCAAAATTATATAATATCGAGCAGAGTATTGCCGACAGGGTTATTTCTTCGTACACCGTGAAGAACGGAAGAATGGAAAATTTCATGCTCGGCGACCGAAAGGCTACTCTCAACCTCGCAAAAAATCCCGTGGGCGCAAATATGACATTGCGTGTCATGAACGAGATGAAAGGCGAAAAGGAGCTTTTATTCGTACTCAATGACAATGTTGCGGACGGGCTTGACGTTTCGTGGATATGGGATATAAATTTCAGCATATTCGAGAGAGTTACCCGTGTGATAACCTCCGGCACGAGGGCTTATGATATTGCCGTGAGAATTAAATGTTCGGGCTACGATGCGGATAAGATAATCGTCCGCCCCGACCTCGGCAGCGCAGTAAAAGAACTCGCAAAGACCGAGGGCAGAAAATTCGTAATCGCAAACTATACCGCCGTACAGCCCACGAGAGCTGCTCTTAAGAAATATTCATCGGAGGTAAGTAATGAAAAAAATTAAAATACTTCATATGTATGCCGATATGCTCGACCTCTACGGCGACAGCGGAAATATGGAAATTATAAGCTATCGGTGCAGAATGAGAGGGATAGAATGCATTGCCGATACTTATTCCGCAGGAGACGATATGCCCGATTTTTCGTCATATGATTTAATATATATCGGCGGCGGCGCAGACCTCGAACAGCAGCATATTTCCGATGACCTGCTCAGATGCCGTGAGGGTATAAAAAAGGCTTACGAAAACGGAACGTTTCTTTTCCTGATATGCGGCGGCTATCAGCTCATGGGCAAATATTACCGTGACGCAGACGGAAACGAAATCAAGGGGCTGGGGCTTTTCGATTATTATACCGTTGCTCCGTCAAGCCGCAGAATGAGATGTATAGGAAATATAGTCGTCCGCACGAAATTCACGGGAAAAACGGTTGATGTTGTCGGCTTTGAAAATCACGGCGGTCAGACGCATGATGTAGAAACTCCTTTCGGAGAGGTAAGATACGGAAACGGCAACTGTTCTAAAAGCCGTCACGAGGGATATTTCGGCAGGAATGTAATTGCAACTTATCTGCATGGACCCATGCTCGCAAAAAATCCCGAAATATCGGATTATATCATATCATACTGCATAAACAGAAACAACAGTGAAGAGATAAAGCTTTCAAAGCTTGACGACAGGCTTGAAAATGACTGCCGGCAGGTAATGCTCGACAGACTGATAAAATAATGCATAATTATATCATCTTCGATGATACAGTATATTCAATAATGCATAAATTATAATAAAGACATTGTTTTCCCACCGCCTGCGGCGGGGGAAACAAGAAAATTTATTATCGTCTGCGGCGAGTGAAACAAGAAAGATTTATTATCGCCTGCGGCGATAACAATTATGCATTATGCATTATGAATTATGAATTAACCAAGAGGAGAACTTGCGCCTTGCGCTGAGAGTGAACGGAGCAGAGCGCAGTGAACGAAGGAACAAGCCCAAAGGGTGCAATTCGACGATTTTAAATAATAGGAAATTTTCGACCTTGACGTATGAACGAACGTAATGTAATGAAGTGAGTGAATAGTCAAGCCCAAAAGGCGAAAATTGACGATTTTAAATAAGGAGATTAGAGATGAAAAAATTAATTTTAGGTGCAGCTCTTATTGCAGGCTGTGCATTGTATACGGGCTGCGGAAGTGTGGGGCGTTCGGATAATATCGCCGAAAACCAGCCGCCAGAAATTATAATGGAAACCGAACCTGCGGAGACGGAGCTTACCTATCCCGTTACAACCGCCGCCACAACCGAAATAACTTCTTCCGTGACCGAAACAACCGAAAGCACGGAAAGCTCTTCCGTTTCGACAGCGGCAGGCACCTCAACGCTGACCACTACGGTGAAAACCACCGTCACCACCAAAGCTACCACAAAGGCAACCACCAAGGCGGCTGCTTCACAGAATACCACAAAGACTGCCGCCGCAGCTACTACTGCCGCCACAACTGCCGCACCTGCCGTGACCACGACCGTGACAACCGTTCCGAATGATGTAATCATAGAGAATTACCCGACCGTTGAAGTCTACAGCGATATGACGCTCGGCAATATGATTTCAAATTCAAATATTACGATAAGCAATTACGATACCGTGATTGATACTTCATACATCGGCGACAAGACAGCAGATGTAAAATTCTGGTACAACGGAACTGAATACACAAAACAGATTAAATACAGAGTTGTGGACGTTACTCCGCCCGTTATACTCAATGACGGCTGGAGTCCGTATGTACAGCTTTATTCGCAGTTTGACCTCAGCTCGCTTATAGGATATGCGGATAATTATGACAGAAACCCCGTGCTGACATATGAAGGATATGTGGACACGAATTACGAGGGAACATATCCCATAACCGTATACGTAACGGACAGCTCGGGCAATGTTTCAAGCTGGAATATGAATGTATATGTTGTGGGTCAGCTCCCGTCAGACCCCGAAATTCCCACAGTGCCGTTTGATTATTATGTGCAGAAGTATGCAGGTCAGAACGTAAGGCTCGGACTTGACATCTCCGCATGGCAGCCGAATATCGACTTCCCGACAATAAAACAGGCCGGTGTTGACTTTGTGATAATGCGAATGGGCTATTATTACGGCGAAATCAAAATGGATGATTACTATTACAGGAATATGCAGGAGGCTCAGGCTAACGGTCTCGACGTGGGAGTTTATATCTACACGACAGCAACGACCGAAGAGGAAGTCCGTCAGCAGGCAAGGTGGATGGCTGATACTCTCGGCTATCAGTCAATTTACTTCCCGATAGCGTTCGACTGGGAGGATTTTGACCATTTCCAGAGATACGGAATGAGCATACACGACCTCAATCATCTCTTTGATGTATTCTATGAGGAGCTTGGAAAGTACGGATATTATGCAATGCTATACAGCAGCAGGAATTTCCTTTATAATTTCTGGGAAAACAGCAATAACCGCACGGTATGGCTTGCGCATTTCATTGACGAGACGGACTATACGGGCGAATATGCTATATGGCAGACGACCGCAAACTGCATAGTTCCGGGTATCGACAGAATAGTTGACGTTGACATACAGTATATGGACAGACCGCTTTACAAGTAAATTCAAATCAAAATTTCCCCTGCCGCCGGCGGGGGAAATTAACAATAATCAGAATTGAGGTGACAGATGGACGGAAGATATAAGGTTCTTGACCGTGACATCATGAAATATTTTGCTGTTATTCCCATGTTCATTGGTCATATGATTGCATGGATTAATCTTATGAACAATCCCGGCAATGAATATGCAATTTATGAACTCCCGGCGGGTCTTATGATATTATGCGGACTGTCGCTTTTCTGTCCGCCCGTTATGTTTTTCTTTATTGCAGACGGATATAAATATACAAGGGACAGGAAAAAATATGCACTCCGCCTTTTTATATTTGCCTGCATAACGCAGCCCTTTGACTGGCTCATATTTCAGCCGATATACGGCTGGTGGACGAGCAATGTAATCTTCACACTGTTTTTCGGACTGCTTGCTGTTATGGCATGGGAGAGTAAATATAAGCTGTGGCAGAGAATAAGTCTTGTGATACTTTGTACGGCTGCAACGGTTCTCATTTATTCGGACTGGATTATATTCGGAGTATTGTTTATCCTGATGCTTCATATTTTCCGTGAAAAGCCAAAGAAAAGATTTATCGCATATACGGTGCTGATACTGATACATACTTTGATGAATGTTTTCTCATACGGAAAGGCTTCTGCTTTCAAAATTACAGTATACATGATTGTAATGTTTTCCGTCTTCATGCTTGCATATTTCTGCATGACGGCTCTGTATAACGGCAAAAAGGGCAGACACCCCGTATTCGCAAAATGGTTTTTCTATGTATTCTATCCGGTGCATTACCTGATAATATGGATTGTATTCAAATTCCCGAGTCATTAATTTTAAATTTCCTATTGATTTTTGAAAAAAAATGTGTTACAATATGTTTTAGGGTGATAACAACCTGATTAAAAACAAGAGGAAATTTTCGCCCTTGTGCTGAGAGTGAACGAAACGTAGTGAAGTGAACGAAAGCACAAGATATAAAAGGCGAAAATTGACGATTTTAAATAAGGATGATGTTCAGTGAAAGCCATATGTTCAAAAAAAGAGCTTGTTCTAAGCAGTTATTATTTGTGCATTGCCGATATAATCGAACAGCCCCAGCTCGACAGACTAAAGGATATAACTCATCATATCCACACGACACGTTACCAGCACTGCGTGAATGTGTCGTATTACAGCTATCTCATATGCAGGAAATTCCGTCTTGACGCACGTTCGGCGGCAAGGGCAGGACTTCTCCACGACCTTTTCTATTATGACCGCAAGGAATACAATGCGTGCAGACAAAAGGGTCAGCCGAAACACAGCCTCATGCACGCAAGGCTTGCCCTTAAAAATGCAAGCAAGCTGACGGATATAAATTCCCTCGAAAGGGATATGATTGAGAACCATATGTGGCCTATGACAAGACCTCTGCCGAAATACAAGGAGACATACATAATAACCGTAATTGACAAATACTGTGCGGTGCTTGAATTTTGCGTTCCAAAAATATCGGGGATAATCTCAAAGATTAATAATTAAATTTATATAACAAAAACCTGCCCGACTTAAAGGACAGGTTTTGTTTTATCCGTAATGCCGAAGGCATTAATAATTATGAATTATGTATTATGCATTGAAAAATATATGAGTACCAGTGCGCCGAGTATAATTCTGTACCAGCCGAATATCTTGAAATCATGCTTTTTGATATAGTCCATAAGGAATTTTATGACAAATACGGACACTGCAAAGGCAACTATCATTCCGACCGCAAGTATTACAGCCTGATTTGATGTGAAATCTTCATCAAATTTTATAATCTTCAAAAGACTTGCCCCGAACATTACGGGTACTGCAAGATAGAATGTAAATTCAGCCGCAACTGTTCTTGATACTCCTATGAGCAGTGCGCCGACAATTGTCGCTCCCGAACGTGATGTTCCGGGGAAAAGTGCCGCAAGAAGCTGAAATGCGCCTATTATGAATGCCGTCTTGTATGTAAGCTCGTCAATGGTCTTGATTTTCGGGGTCTTATTCCTATTCCAGTTCTCGACAATTATAAATGCCACACCAAAGACTATAAGTGCGATTGATACGACCCATGGGTTATAGAAATGCTCATCTATCCAGTCATCGAGAATTACTCCCACGACCGCCGCAGGAATACAGGCAACTATTACCTTGAACCACATCTGAAAAATATCCGTCTTTATATATGCCCCGAAACCCTCACGGCTCAGAGGGGCTTTGTTGTTTTCTTTTCCGAAAGGAAAGAGTTTTTTCCAGAAGATTATCACGACTGCGAGTATCGCTCCGAGCTGTATCACGACATCGAACATCTCCTTGAAAGCGTCCGTTTCCTTTAGCTTTATAAATTCGTCCACGAGAATGAGGTGTCCCGTACTGCTGACGGGAAGCCATTCGGTAATGCCCTCGACTATACCGAGGACAACGGCTTTTAATATTTCGATTATATCCATTGATTATCCTTTCTTATTTTAAATTTTATTTAAAATCTGTTTTTATATCCCCCACCGTAGGTGGGGGATATTGTTCTTATATCTTTATCCGCCAAATACGGAGGGGAAACACTGTAAGTTATAAGAACCAACTCACAAAAATGGCGTATATGCGTATACTTGGCTATATTTCGGGAAAAATAGCGTATTCCGGCGGCGTATGCCATACGTCAAGGCGTATGAAAATCAGGTTATCTTTCTGCCCTTTGTGGGCTTTCTTTTTTCCACAGGCTTTTCATTTCCGCCCATATCCCTGAATACGGGGGCTTCCTCGTCCGTATCGTAATCGCCCGTAAGTTCGGGGTTTACCTCTCCTATGCTCTCATAATAGGGATTTATGACGTATTTCTGGATTTCGGGATAGCTGTTGAAGCAAACGATAAACCAGAGCTGCGCCGAGGGAACAAAGGGGGCTATGAACATCAGAAGCGCAGGCGCATAGAGAAAAATCAAAACCATTGCTGCGAGCGTCAAAAGATATATTACAAGCGTGAGGACGCTCTTTTTCATGGATATGAAAGTAAGTGCGAATGAATTTTTGATTAGATTTTTCAGCGAAAGGTCTGTGGCAATCATCATCAGATATATATAGAAATTCATCATGCTGACGACAAGCGCAAGGCTGAATGTTATAACCATCGGGATATACAGAAGCTTTGTACCAAGCTGCTGTGCAAGTGCAGGATATACATAATATGAAGAAAATGCCGAGGCGGCTATGAATACATCGAGTGCACCTACAGCAAGTCCTTTCTTGAAATTCACCTTGAAAGCCCTGAAAAAATCACGGACGATGAATGTATGCTTTTCGAGGATAAAGCTCCTCATAATTTTTGTCATTCCTGCGGTTGCCGCTCCTATGGTGACGGTGAATACTATGAACATAATGCCGATTATTGCAACGACAACACGCCCGTTTTTTATAAAGCTTATCGCTGCGAATGAAATAACCATCGGCAGAAAGAATATGAAATAAAGCATATTCACGCCGAACAGCAGCCAGAATTTTCTTATGAATATCTCAAAGAACAGGGCAATGCCCTTTTTCTTCGGGGCATTTTTGGATATTCCTGCTCCTGCGCTTTCGTAATCTCTGCTGAAAAAGCCCAATTTTTAACTACCTCCGATAAATAAAAATTTTTTACGATATTTTCCTTATCTCTCCGTCCCTAAAGGGATTTCCGTCGGTTGTCTGCGGCGGATATATATTTTACACAAGCTTTGCGAACAAATAATTCATCAGTGCATCAGCCGCCGAAATCAATGCGGATATGAGAATTATTACCGCAAATTTTATGCAGTAAAGGCGGAAAAATCTCCTTTCGGGTTCATCGCCGCCCCTGCCCGTTATGTATCTGAATATCATGCACGATGAGCGCATAAGCTCCCTCACCGCAAGCATTGAAACGATTACCGTGCATACGGCTTTCGGAAGCAGAAGTATCATAACTGCCGGTACTGCCCCGAAACCCATAGTATAGTACATCATTGAGGCTGATATTCCTATCCCGTAACCCCTGTACATCAGTAAAAGCACTCCGAAAGGCTGTCCGAGTGCGAACATTCCCATTATAAACGCTCCTGCGGAAAACAGCGCAAGGGACATGAATGTATTCCCGAAAACGTCCGTAAGGGTATTTCCGCTGTACACGGGGGAAAAATACTGGTGCAGAAAGGGTATGTCTCCTGCCCCGTAATTGAAAGAGCCAATCGCCGTACCTGCAATTACGGCAAGTGTCATGAGGAAAAACCCCCTGTTTCTTTTCTTTGCAAAATCCGTATATTTTCCGTGCTTCATCTTCATCTTTCCTTTTACATAAAATCGTATCCGCTATAATTTGTCCATGTTCCCCCGTCAGGGGGAACATATTTTTAATATGCTCAGTCATAGATACTTATAAAGAATATGAAACAACCACGAAAAATAGAACTATCTAAAATGGGGGGAGCCGCCCCTGCAGCCTTTCCCTTTCGTTCATCCCTAAAGGGACTTCCTGCGGTCGCTTTCAGGGCAAGGGGCGGCTTATCCCCCAACCCCCCCTGTTCTTGCCGCAGGCGGAGAAATATTATTATTTAGATAACTCGTATGCCCTCTTTGTACAGCTCTCACAGCAGTTTTTCACGGTCTGCGTGAGATTACCCTCGTAGAGCCTGTCAAGCCCGGCAAGGGTCGTTCCCCCCGGAGAGGATACCATTTTTATAAGCTCGTCAATGCTGTAACCCGAGTCGGTTATCATCTTCGCAGAACCGGTCAGACTTTTTGCGAAAAGCTCCGCCGCCGCATTTTCGTCAATTCCCACGGAAACCGCATAGTCGATAAATCCCTTTGCGAAAAGATAGATAAATGCAGGACTGCTGCCGTTTATGGCGATAATTTCTTTCATCTTGTCTTTCGGGATAACGGCGGCTTCTCCGCACGAACGGAATACACCGAGTATTAAATCAAACTCCTCGTCCGTTACCCTTTCATTTCTCGAAAGCGCAGACGCACCCTCTCCGACAAGCAGCGGGGTATTTGGCATTACGAGTATAACCTTTGCTTCGGGGAGGGTTTTTTCTGCGATAAATCCGTCCGTAATTCCTGCGGCAATTGAAACGAATACCGTATCGGGACTTGCCGAAACAGCGCATTTTTCAAGCACTCCTTCAATTATCTGGGGCTTTACGGCGAGGAAAACATATTTGCATATCTCCGTAAGCTCCGCCTCGCTGCTGCATGATTTAACGCCGTATTCGGATAATTTCTCAACGTTTTCGCTCTTTGGGTCGTAGGAATAAAGCTCAACATTCTCAACGTTTGCGCTTATGCCTTTCATTATGGCAGTACCCATATTTCCTGCGCCTATGAAACCAATTTTAACCATATGTATCACTCCTGAAAAAACTATAGATAAGCGTTTTTGAATAATGCACGGAAAGTTAATATTTTTTCTTTATTTCTCCGCCGAGGGCGGAGAGATATTGTTATCTTTGCCGTGTACTATTGCGGATAATTTTAAATCTGCATAATGACAGAATAAAACAACAAAAATATTATACAACATTTTACACAAAAAATCAAGTGAAAATTTTGTGATATTCACGATAAAATTTTTTGTATATTGACATAAGCCATAATTTGCAGTAGAATAAATATGCCATAAAAACCATATATCCCCCCTCCTTGACAGGTGAAATAATAATTAAAACAATGGATAATTATTTGAATTGTAAACTCTGCCCCCGTATGTGCGGCGCAAACAGATACGAAACATCGGGCTTCTGCGGTATGAGTGCGCATATTACCGCCGCAAACGCCTTCCTCCACCAATGGGAAGAACCGTGCATATCCGTGAAAAACGGCGCAGGAACGGTATTTTTTTCGGGCTGTGGCATGAAATGCGTTTTCTGCCAGAATAATATCATCAGCACCGAAAATTTCGGGAAAATAATATCTGCCAGACGGCTTGCCGATATTTTCCTCGAATTGCAGGAAAAGGGTGCTGATAATATCGACCTTGTGACCCCCACGCATTTCGTCCCCGGTATAATCAATGCTCTCGACCGGATTAAACATAGATTAAGTATCCCCGTGATTTACAACAGCGGTGGCTATGAGCTTTGCGAAACGATTGATATGCTCGGCGGCTATATTGACATATATCTTCCCGATATTAAATATTTCTCCCCCGAAATATCTGGAAGATATTCCTCTGCGCCAGATTACTTTGAATATGCGCTGAAAGCCGCAGTCAGAATGACCGAACAGGTCGGAGAACTCAAATTCGATGAGAACGGAAAATTATTAAAGGGTACTGTGATAAGGCATTTAGTACTCCCCTCATGCCGCCACGACAGCATGAAGATACTTGACTGCATAAGCGAAAATATCGCCCCCGAAAAATATATCATGAGCATAATGAGCCAGTATACGCCCTTTGATTTTATCTCCGATGAATTTCCCGAACTGAAAAGAAATTTAACGAAAATGGAATACAACAGCGTTGTCCGCCATGCCGAAAATCTCGGAATAAATGCCTACACGCAGGCGAAATCCTCCGCAGACAAAAAATACACCCCCGATTTTGACCTTTCGGGGATATAATCTCTCCTTCGGGAGAGATTTTTGTTATCCACGGATAACGCATATTTATATATTAAGGCTATTTTCGTACAGGATTTCAAGATTTTTTTGTATATATTTGAAGAAGATGAAACCAATGTCTTTAAAATCCTTGACATTTGTCAAAATTAAAGATATAATAAAACCACAGAGTTAGTTATAACTAACGATTATAATTTATCATAAAAAAATTCATCTTATCCCCTTGCCTGCGGCATGGGAGATATATAAACTCCCTCTCCCCGAATGGGGAGAGATATAAGAAAGGAATATTACCCATGAGCGTAGTTATAGTAGGCGGCAACGACTGCATGATAAGAAAATACAAGGAAATATGTCAGGAATATAAATGCAATGCGAAAATTTTCACCCATATGAAAACCGATTTGAAAAAGCAGATAGGCACGCCCGACCTGCTCGTACTTTTCACTGGTACTATGTCGCATAAAATGGCAAGGTGCGCCATAAGCGAAACCAAGGGGCTTAATACGAAGATTGAGCGTTCCCATTCAAGCTCCGCCTCTGCACTTAAGAATATTCTCGAAACACATAAAGGGAGGAATTGAAATGTGCGATGAGATATTGGTAAAGCACTGCTCACCCACTCTTGCAGGGCTTAAAACCGCAAATATGTTCATGTACGGCTTTGAAAGCAGCTCCGCCCTCATGTGCGATGTCTGTCGTCTCAACAGACTTCTGAACAAAAAGGGTCTGCGTGTCATACCCCTGAGAATATACGAAAACAAAGCCCTGATATATATCTACCGCCCCGACAGGCTTGCCTCTGACCTCGGCAACACCAAAGCCGAAAAAGTCCTCAGACAGTGCGGATATGAATGCAGTCATGAGGGCTACTGCATAAGGAAATTAATTTCAAGGCTCGGAAGTTCGGAGGAATTTCCTCATGAAATAGGGCTTTTCCTCGGCTATCCCCCCGAAGATGTCTGCGGATTTATCGAGAAAAAGGAATGCCTTATGGCGGGCTTCTGGAAAGTCTACGGCGAACCTGAAAAGGCGGAGAAAAAATTCGCACAGTTCAGAAAATGCACTAAAGTATATTATTCCTGCTACTGCGGCGGCTGCCCGATAGAAAAGCTTGCCGTGCGTGAGATTAACAGCTGAAAACGCTGCCCCCCGAAGCCGGGGGGATATTTTTTTAAAAAAATTTCGGAAAAATTTCAAAAACCCCTTTTAAAATCAAAAAAAATATGTTATAATGTCTTTACAGACGAAATATATCGGAAATTGTCACTCTAAGACAGTTTTTCCCATTGATTATAAAGGAGCTTGTATATGAAAAAAATTATCGCAGTTCTTGCGGCTGTATTCATGATATTGCCGTTTGTAAGACCCGTGCCGTCAAAAGCACTCAATTTTTCCATTAAAATCCCTCTCAGCAGCGAGTCAGCCGTTATGATTAACATGAATAACAAAACCGTTATCCATGAGAAAAATCCCGACACCAAACAAATGCCCGGTCAGCTCGTCAATATAATGGCTGCGGTCATAATCCTCGAAAACTGTACCAATTTCAACGAGGAGCTTACCATTCACGAGAGCGCATACGAAAATCTCTATGAAACACAGTATCCGCAGGATTTGAGGTATCTTGACGTTGTTGACGGCGATGTGCTGAATGTTACCGATTTGCTCACCGCCATGATGCTCACCTCCTCGGTGGAGGCTACCATGACACTCGTGAACCGTTTCGGAAACGGAAGCACGGCGGAATTTGTAAAGATGATGAACGCAAAAGCCGAAGAGCTGGGCATGACCTCCACGCATTTCACAAATCCGACAGGTCTTTATGACGAAAATCAGTACACCACCGCAAGGGATATGGCAAGGCTTACCATGTATGCGCTCACCGTTCCGCATTTCGATGAAGTTTCATGCCCCTTTGAGTATAACCCCACAGTCCCCAATCTAGATAACCACGAAAATCATGCAAGCTGGAAATGGCAGCATTCAAACGCACTGCTCGACCCCGAAAGCGAGTTCTACTATCCCGGAGCAAGAGGCATAAAAACAGCCTCCCTCGATGTTGTCGGACGAAATATCATCACAATGGCAAGCAAGGACGGCAACACCTATCTTGCAGTACTCCTGAAAGCACCTTTCAACGACTCCAAGGGCAACCTCATGTTCTTCAATTTTGAAGATGCGGTTTATCTCTTCAACTGGGCTTTCAATCATTTTTCATATCAGACAGTTCTTGCCGATACCGCAGAGCTGGGCGAAATTCCCGTTGAGCTTGCGGAGGGAAACGACTACGTTCTCGCAAGACCAAAAAACGAGGTGTCAATCCTCTGGTATGACGAGGTGGACATCTCGACAATCAACAAAAGCAATATTATCTGGTATTACGACAAGCTGAATGCCCCCGTCAATAAGGGCGATGTTCTCGGAGAAGTAACCCTCACATATTCGGGAGAGGAGCTTGCAACGGTTGAACTCGTTGCCGTATCGGACGTGAAAAAATCGTTCCTGAAATACAACGCATATGCCATAACAATGTTCCCGAAATCGAGCTGGTTCAAGACCGCATTTATGATTTCGTTCCTGCTGTGTGCGCTTTATATAATAGTATGCATATATTCATGGATAGTTTTCAAGAACAAGCAGAAGCCTGTAAAGCCAAAATATGCCGTACCGAAAGTAAATAAGAAGAATAAATGAGCATTTTTCCCTGTCCTCCGCCTGCGGCGGAGGACAGGTTTCTTAATAACAAAAAAATTCCTCTCAGCATATATTATATTGAGAATATTCTCAATTTTGCCGAAAGGAAATTTTTTTATGCCAAAGGTATTTTTAAGCCCGTCCACACAGGAGTGGAACGAATATGCTACAGACGGCAACGAGGAACTCTATATGAACCTCCTTGCCGACAGAATGGAACCTTATCTGCGTTCTTCGGGCATAGTATTCGTGAGAAACGACCCCGAAAGAAACGTTCAGGGTGCAATACAGGACTCAAATGCAGGAAATTATGACGTTCACCTTGCACTTCATTCAAATGCCGCCCCCGAAAGCCTTGCAGGAAAATTACGGGGTATAGATATATATTTCGCACCGAACAGCTCACAGAGCGAACAGCTTGCGAACATAATCGCAAATAATCTAAAAAGCATATATCCTCTGCCCGACAAGGTAAGAGCCGTGCCGACATATTCGCTCGGAGAGGTACTGCGGACAAAAGCCGTTGCGGTACTCTGCGAACTCGGCTATCATGACAACTATGCAGACGAGGCATGGCTGAAAAACAATCTTGAAATTATAGCTGCAAATATAGTGCGTTCGCTGTGCGATTATTTTGGAATACCCTTTATAAAGCCCACTGCGGTGCGCTGGGGAACGGTAGTCACCGACGGTACGGGACTTAATATCCGTGCCTATCCGTCACTTTCGGGAAGAATAATAACATCTGTCCCGAACGGCGAAACAATAATGATAAGCGGTCAGACAGACGGCTGGTATGTTGTCGGCTACAATCAGAATGTCGGATACGCAAGCAGTGAATTTATAATTATTTAAAAATTTATAATTATAAAAAAATTATTCCCCTGTATTTAAAATGGGGGAACGCCGCCCTCTGTACCTTGTGCTTTCGCTCACTGCGCTAACGCTGCGGTCGCTTTCAGCACAAGGGGGCGGCTTTTCCCCCAAACCCCCTGTTATGCCTGCGGCAGGGGGATAATGGATAAAGCATTGAAGAAATCAGTCTCCGAACGAAACACCGATGTCACGGGCTGCTATTACAAGATGATTGTCCGTATCGACAAATTTTGTCTTTCCTGCAATGTCCTTCAAATCGTTCGAGGTGATTTTATTTCCTATTTTTGCGACAGTCCTGCCGTATTTTTCCTTTGCTATGAGATAAGCGGCATGAACTCCGAACTGTGTGGAAAGCACTCTGTCATAAGCACTCGGTGCGCCGCCCCTGAGCATATGTCCGGGAACGCACACTCTTGCCTCCATGCCCGTATTAGCCTGTATCTGTGCGGCAATGCGGCTTGTGGCGGTGACAATTCCTGCTTCTGAGCGTTTCTTTGCACGTTCCTTTTTCTTCATCTTGGCTTCGTTTACATCGAAAGCACCCTCCGCAACGGCGAGTATCGAGAAAGTCTTGCCCGATGCGCTTCTTGCCATTACCGAGTCGCATATCTTGTCAATATCATAGGGAATTTCGGGGATAATTATAACGTCCGCACCGCCTGCTATTCCTGCGTTAAGCGTGAGCCAGCCGGCTTTGTTTCCCATTATTTCGCAAACGAGTATTCTCGAATGGCTTGCGGCGGTCGTATGCAGTCTGTCGATAACGTCCGTTGCGATGTCAACTGCTGTATGGAAACCGAATGTAACGTCCGTGCCGTATATATCGTTGTCGATGGTTTTGGGGAGTCCGATTACGTTAAGACCCTCGTCCGCAAGGAGCTTTGAGGTTTTATGCGTGCCGTTTCCGCCGAGGGTGAGCAGACAGTCGAGCTTCTGCTTCTTGTAAGTCTCCTTCATGTTCTTTACCTTGTCGATATTATCCTCGCCGATTACCTGCATCATCTTGAAGGGCTGACGCTTGGTGCCGAAGATAGTGCCGCCCTGCGTGAGAATACCCGAAAAAGCCGAGGGGGACATATCCTTGCAGAGATTGTTGATAAGACCGTAGTAGCCGTTTGAAATTCCTACAATTTCGATATTGTCCTCGCCGAAACGCTCATAGCAGGCTTTTGCAACGCCTCTTATGGTTGCATTGAGTCCGGGGCAGTCGCCGCCGCTGGTGAGTATGCCTATTCTTCTTTTCATATGATTTTACCTCCGTGATTTATTTTATTTATCCCGCCGCCTGCGCAGAGGGACAGGTTTTGTATTTTGTTCATATGCCCCGTGACACGGGGATTATTTAATTATTACCTGATTTTGTGCCTGCATTTATCTTTGCATTTTCCTCAAAAAATTCGTTCATCTTTTCGGCGGGCATGGGCTTGCCGTAGAGATAGCCCTGACCGTAGTCACAGCCTGCCTTGCGGAGAATTTCCTCCTGCTCCTTATTTTCGATGCCCTCGGCGATGGTTTCTATTTTTTTGGATTTTGCAATTCTTATTACCGCCGAAACAATCTCAAAGGCTATATTGTCATGCTGTATATCGGTTATGAACGAGCGGTCAAGCTTAAGGAGCGTTATGGGGAGTATCTGCAAATAGCTGAGTGACGAATAGCCCGTTCCGAAATCGTCCATGGCAAGCTTTACATCAAGCTCACGCAGCTTGTTCATCTGGGATACCGCAAAATCTATATCGCTTAGTGCAAGCGTTTCGGTGAGTTCGACTTCGAGCCATTTTGCATCGAGCTTGGATTTTGCAAGGGCTTCGAGGACTTTTTCTTTCAAATCAGCCTGATAGAAATCCGTTGAAGTAAAATTAATTGACATAACTATATTCGGATAGCCCATTTTCTGCCATAATTTATTCTGACGGCAGCCCTCGTTGAGTACAAATTCGCTTATCTTTCCGATGAGGTGGGAGCTTTCCGCAACGGGTACGAATGAGTCGGGCTTTATGATAGTGCCGTCGGGCTTAATCCAGCGTATGAGGGCTTCAACGCCCATGATTTTGTCCGTTTTGAGGTCGATTTTGGGCTGATAGAAAAGCTGAAGCTCGTTGTTCTTGATAGCAAGGGCAAGGGCTTTTTCAAGCTCGTTTCTGCCTATTATGGAGTCGTGCATACTCGGCTCGTAGCCTATTATGGTACTCTGCGAACCGTTTGCGGATTTGAGGGCAAATTCTGCGTGTTCCATTACATCGAGGAAGGAATTTCCGTCACCGGGCATTTTTGAAAATCCTGCCGAACAGCTAAGGGTTATCGCCTCGAAATCGTCAACGGCAAGCTTTGCAAATTCGTCCTGAATGCTCCTTGCCGTGCGTGAGGGGAGGTCATCGTCACCGTAATCCTTTAGGATAAGTGCAAAATTGTCGCCGCTGATACGCGCGGCAATTCCTCCGGGGGTTACGAACTTATAGAGTATATGCGCAAAATTTTTAAGTATATAATTTCCGTTCTCATATCCGCAGGTATCGTTCACTATATGGAAACGGTCTATGTCGAGGACAATAATCCAGTATGAATGGCTCAATACATTGCAGGTGTCGTAAAGCTCCTGACCCGTTGCCATAAGCTTGTTTCTGTTGGAAATTTCGGTTACTTCGTCAATATAGGCAAGGCGTTCAATCAGAATATCCTTTTCATGCTCCTGTGTCACGTCCAGGAGCGCACCGCCGAAAACGGGGGCTGTATTTGCCGTGCCTATTATGGATTTATAGCGGAAGTTATACCAGCGGTAAGCACCGCCGCTGCCCTTTATCTTCATTTCTATGCTGTTCACGTTTCCGCTTGCGTCCGCATATTTTACGGCTCTTTCAAAGTGTATTCTGTCGTTCGGGTGTATCATCGAGCGCAGGACGGATATATCAATGGTGCCGCTGTTTATGCCGAGCATGGCGGCGGCTTCGGGAGAGGCGACAAATTTTTTCTTGTCGGAGCTTAGGAGCAGTCCTATTTCGGCAAGCTCCATAGAGGATTTGAAAAAGTCGTTGGCACTGGCAAGATTATTTTTCATTTTTTTCAGCTCGGTAAGATTAAAGCCCGTGCTGAGGAATACGGAGCGTTTTTTTCTTCTCTTTACGGGAGAGGTACTCCATGCGATACTGACAGTGCCGCCCGAATTTCTGAAGGTGCTTTCGTATGAGGGGCTTTCGATGAATTTCTGTATATCCTCGCCGTTTTCCTTGGTAAGGCCGAAAGCCGTGAAGAGGGCTTCCTTCTTGTCGTATTTTTCGTAATCTATGCCGATGAGGTCACGAAGCTTTTTATTCATTATTATGAGGGAGAAGTCGTCCGACCATATGGCGATTTCCGTGTTCAAATCCTCGCATATCTCAACGAAGTCCTCCGGGTCAACGGAAGATTTGTGCTTGCTGTATATCTTGCTGAGGAAGTAGACGATTATGGAGAGAAAGATTATCGTTGCGATATAGACAATTATGACGAGCAGCGCACTTTCGGGCTGGTGCAGGGCATATGACACAATCAGCACTGTGGCGGCGGTTATGACAAGCGCAGCCGCAAGCGGATTACCAAATTTCATATAATATCCTCCTTTAGTGCCTTGTGAGGGCAGATGATAAAACCGACTGATTTAATTATAGCAAATTTAACCTAAAATGTCAATGTTATTTTTGCATCTGCATACATTTTTTATAAAGTTTTTTCAAATGGAAATAAATATTTCACAAAATGTTCACTTTTGTGTTGTATAATAATATAATAATGTTTTCCCCCGCCTGCGGCGAGGGAAATATAAACAAGAGGAAATTTGCGCCCTTGACCTGAAAGCGAATGAAGCAGAGCGGAATGAGCGAAATGTCAAGTATCAAAAGGCAAAAATTAACGATTTTAAATCAGAGGAAATTTGCGCCCTTGCGCTGGGAGTGAACGAAGCTTTGCGGAGTGAACGAAAGCGCAAGCCCAAAGGGCGCAAATTGACGATTTTAAATGGAGGTAAAAAAATGGCACATATTTTAGTTGTTGATGATGAAATGAATATAAGAAAGGTTGTCCGTGAATATGCGGAATTTGAGGGCTATGAAGTAACAGAAGCCGAAAACGGCATGGAGGCTGTAAACCTCTGCCACGAAAATACTTATGACCTCATAATTATGGATGTCATGATGCCGAGACTTGACGGCTATTCGGCTTGCAAGGAAATTCATAAGACAAAACAGATACCCGTTATAATGCTCTCTGCAAGGGGCGAAGAATATGACAAGCTTTTCGGCTTTGAAATAGGTGTTGATGATTATGTCGTAAAGCCCTTTTCTCCGAAGGAACTCATGGCAAGGGTCAAGGCGGTACTCAAAAGAAGCAAATCCGATGCAGACTCCGCAAAGCCCGACAGATATGCATTTGAGGGGCTTGAAGTCGATATTTCGGGAAGAGAGGTATATGTGAACGGTCAGAAAGCGTCAATGACACCAAAGGAATATGATTTGCTTTTCTACCTGGTCAGAAATAAAAATATCGCCCTTTCAAGAGACAAGCTGCTTGAAGAAGTGTGGGGATATGACTTTTTCGGCGACGACAGAACTGTTGACACCCATATCAAAATGCTGAGGAACAGTCTGGGCGAATACAGAAAATTTATAGTAACTCTGAGAGGAATGGGATATAAATTTGAAGCAAATTAAAAAATTACGCTCCCTGTCGGCAAAAATACCGCTTAAATTTACAATATGGCTGTATTTCGTGGGATTTACGATAGTGGTTTTTGTTCTGCTGTGGCTGTTTCAGATACTCTTTCTCGAAAAATTCTATGTCTATATGAAAGTGCGTGACGTGAACAATGCCGCAGAATATATCATAAATTCCTATGAGAACGATACAAGCGAAACGTTCGGCGAAAATCTTACGGATATTTCGGTAAACAGCGATTTGTGCATTGAAATTCTCGACAGATACGGACGTTCACGCATTTCCCGTGAGGTTTTCGGGGATTGTCTCATTCACGGACGTGAAAACAGTACATATATCTATGTCAAACAGATAAACGACAACGGCCGTCAGCCCATTCAGGGCAAGCTCAAAAATCCACGCACGGGGAATTATATGATGCTCTACGGCTGTGCGATAGGCAGCGAAAAGGATAACAGCGGCTATCTCCTGATAAATACCGCCCTCGCCCCTGTCGGCTCAACGGTTACTATCATAAAGCGTCAATTGATGATAATAACGGCGATACTTGTCGTTTTTGCATTTATTATCTCGCTTTTCATGTCCAACAGGATTTCAAGACCCATAGACAGGATAACACGCTCCGCAGAAAATCTCGCAAAGGGCGATTTCAATACCAAATTTGACGGAAGAGGATACCTCGAAGCAAAAAAACTCGCCGATACCCTGACTTATGCCGAAAAGGAGCTTTCAAGGGTTGATACAATGCAGAGGGATTTGATTGCAAATGTCTCCCATGACCTGCGCACACCGCTTACCATGCTCAAAGCCTATGCCGAGATGATACGTGACCTTTCGGGCGATAACCCCGTAAAGAGAAACGAACACCTCGAAATAATCATCAACGAGACCGACAGGCTCTCCCTCATGGTCAATGATATTCTCGACCTCTCAAAACTCGAAAGCGGAAAACAGAAGCTCTCCCTCTCTGAATTTGAAATACGGGGCAAGCTGAATGAGATAATCGCGAGATTTAAGGGTATTTCCGAAAAAATGGGCTATAATATACAGTTCACGCCAGATGAGGAAAAAATCGTTTTCTGCGATGTCGTGAAAATCGAACAGGTTATATATAATCTGATAAACAACGCTATAAACTACACGGGCAAGGACAAACAGGTATTCGTGAGACAGATAAATCAGCCCGACGGCGTTTTAATCGAGGTTGAGGACACGGGTGACGGTATAGAGGAGGATAAAATCAAGCTGATATTCGATAAATACTACCGCTCCGAAAATCACAAGAGAGAGGTTGTCGGCACGGGTCTGGGACTTTCAATCGTAAAAGCCGTATTGAAGCTGCATAATTATGATTACGGTGTCAGAAGCACAATCGGCAAGGGTTCTACATTCTGGTTCAAGATAAGCGATAATAATATAAGAAGTGAACAAAAATAATTTTATTTTATTGAAGAAAATTTACATTTTGTTCTTAATGTTATCACATACTTATCACATTAGCCATTTATAATAACTATGCTTACGGAGAAATCCGAAAGCTGATTTTCATGGTAATTTAATGTTTACCCCAACATTAAATTATTAAATCCCCAATAATCCCTATATCATGGCAGATGAGCTTCCTTTTACCCGAGGAGGCTCGTTTGTTTGTAAAAAAAAGGAGTTCTTTATGATATATGTCACAGGCGATACACACGGCGAAACCGAAAGGTTCAAAGACCCCCAGTTAAAAAAACTCCGGAAAGGCGATTTGCTCATAATATGCGGCGATTTCGGCTTTATATGGGACGGCTCACGAAAGGAAAAAAATAACCTGAAAAAACTTATGTCAAAGGATTATACCATCGCTTTCATTGACGGCTGCCACGAAAATTTCGACATTCTCGAATGTATGCCCGAAATAGAATGGAACGGCGGAAAAATACATTACATAGCCGATAATATAATCCACCTCATGCGTGGACAGATTTACAGCATAGAGGGTAAAAAAATTTTCACATTCGGCGGCGGTCACAGTCAGGATTACGATTTCAGACGCTCCGGCGATAAGTGGTGGGCAAGAGAACAGCCCTCCCACGAGGAAATTATGCAGGCTCTCGAAAATCTCAGAAACTGCGGAAATAAAGTCGATTATATCATAACCCACGAGCCGCCCGCATCGCTGAAGGACTGTCTCGGAGTGGATATTTTCCAGAGAATTGAGGCGCACGCATTTTTCGAGGACGTTATAAAAACGGTTACATATGAAAAGTGGTTTTTCGGCAAATGTCATGTCGATAAGCATATTCCCATGAAATTCTATGCGGTTTTCAACAATGTAACGCTGCTTAAATAAACTCTCCCCCGTCTGCTGTAATATATCCGTGACAGCACATAACTTGATATTTTTTGTCCTCCGCCGTTGGCGGAGGACATCGCTATCATATTTTGAGTGAACACACCTGCAATAGCACATAATATGGTAAATATATTTCCATATATTTTGTATTGATTTAATCAATAAAATGCGCTATAATTAAATTATCCCAAGAGGGAAATACATATGGAGGTAAAAAATTATGTGCTGCAACATTTTTGAACTTCTCTGCCAGCTCTTCGGCTGCTGCGGAAAATAATCAGAACAAGGGGCTGTCATCAGACAGCCCCTTTTCTTTCGGCTATTTTAATTTTTTCCGAAAAGCGAAAACTTCTTTTCGTAAGGTTCGCTCCTGCATGAGATGAATTTATATCCTGCCTCCGCAACAGAGGATTTTATTTTCTCCTCTTCGGGAGCCGTTTCGGATATTATCTCAGCCATGCCCTTTTCGTGCGATGCGGAAACGCTCTTTGCATCAAGATTTTTGCTCAGAGTCTCGCTCATATGCTTTTCGCACATCCTGCACATCATTCCTTCGATTTCAACCGTGGTTTTAATCATGGTACTCCTCCTTTGATATTGTTACAGCTTGATTTTACCATATTTGCATTTAAATGTCAACTATGATTAAGCAAATTTAAAATTATTGCTGTTCCCCCCGCCCACGGCGGGGGGAACACATAATTTCCTGATAAAATTTTACACATACAGGCAAATCCAAAATTATTACCGTTCCTCCGCCCACGGTATGGAAAAAGACAAAATATAAAGAATTTTGTGCATTATTTTAGAATACACATTTACAGAAAAATACTTGACAATCGGTCATTTTTTTGTTATCATATATTTACAGGTTATTTCTCCGAGGTGATGCTATTGAAACTCAATCTTACAAATTTATTATATGCCCTCTCCGACGCTCTCGACATGGTGGAAAGCGACATGATTGGCGTACAGTCCTCCCACGGAAAGCACGTCGCATATCTTTCGTATCTCATGAGAAAGAGACTTGGTCTTGTTGACAGCGAACTGGAGGATTTCACGGGCTGCGCACTCCTGCATGACAACGCTTTTTCCGAATATGCAAGCGAGGAATTTTACGGCGGTTCGGCGGTGGATACCAGGGAACTGCGCCGCCGTGTCGAACTCCTGAACGAAAATGACTATATCGACTTCATAAGCGGAAGCACCCATTCAATCGCAGGTGAGGAAAATATAAGACTTCTCCCCTTTTCAACGGATATAAGAAATATAATTCTTCATCATCACGAAAACGCAGACGGCACGGGACCAATGGGCAGAATGTCGTATGAAACGAATTTCAAGTCCCAGATTGTTCACCTTGCGGATACAATAGATGTCACCACAAATATTATGACTATTTCCGAAAAGGAATTTAACAGAATGAGATATTTCATTCACAAAAAGGGCGGTACTTTCTTTTCGAGAAAAAGCGCAGACCTTTTCCTCGATACGGTGACTTATGACGATATTCTCTATTTGCAGGAATACAGCGCAGAGGTTATCCTCCGCAGACATATGCCCTCAAAGGAGAAAAATTATTCGGACGAGCAGATTAAAAATATTGCCGCATTTTTCGCACGCATAGTGGACTGCAAATCTTCATTCGTCAGAAACCATTCTCTCGGCGTTGCGGAAAAAGCCGAAAGAATGTCGAGATATTACGGCTTTAGCAGCGATAAGTGCATAAGAATGTACCTTGCAGGCGCACTGCACGATATAGGAAAGCTCATAATCGAAAACGATATTCTCGAAAAGCCCGATAAACTGACCGAAAATGAATTTGCAAGGGTCAAGAACCATGCCTATGCAACCTATCAGGTTCTCCACAAGGCGGAGGGGCTTTCCGATATTACCGAATGGGCTTCAAATCACCACGAAAAGCTGAACGGCAGCGGCTATCCGCTGGGACTTACCGCCGACAAGCTGAATTTCGAGTCGAGAATTATGACCTGCTCCGACATATATCAGGCTCTCACCGAGACAAGACCCTATAAAAATGCCATGACCCACGGACAAGCCATTGACGTAATGCGTGACATGGTAAGGAAAAACGAAATTGACGGACAGATTGTCGAGGACATGAACAAAATACTTTGATAATGCATAATGCATAATTCATAATGCATAATGCATAATTAAAAAAAGCCCTGAACATAATGTTCGGGGCTTTCGCTTATTCAAATATCAATACAGCTATGACTGAAAAAATTTCCCCACCATAGGTGGGGGAAACAAAGACAAAACATAAAGATTTTTGTGTATTATTTTAAAATACCGTTTATATTTCCGTATTGCCAACGGCAATATAATTATAAATTATGCGTTTATTCAACTGTTACGCTTTTGGCAAGGTTTCTCGGCTTGTCAACATCATAGCCCTTTGCAACGGATACATAATATCCGAGGAGCTGGAGTGGAATAACCGAAAGACTTCCTGCGAAATGGTCATCGGTCTGCGGAATGTATACCGTGAAATCCGCCGTGTCCTCTATGTTGTAATTGCCATATGTGGTAAGTCCCATGAGCGATGCGCCCCTGCTCTTTACCTCAACCATATTGCTTACGGTTTTTTCATAGAGCTCATGCTGTGTGAGTACGCTTATGACGAGTATGCCGTCCTCGATAAGGCTGATAGGACCGTGTTTAAGCTCGCCTGCCGCATAAGCCTCGGAATGTATATAGCTTATCTCTTTCATTTTGAGACTTCCTTCAAGGCTTATCGCATAATCAATGCCTCTGCCTATGAAAAATGCGTCCTTTGCATTTGCAAGCTTGTTGGCAAACCACTGTATTCTCTCCTTGTCTTCGAGGATTTTCTCGATTTTGTCGGGAATGGTGTATAATTCTTCAAGGAGCGAATTATATTTTTCATCGTCCATTTCACCTCTTGCCTTTGCAAGCTGCATTGCAAGGAGATAGCCTGCGACAAGCTGTGTGCTGTAAGCTTTTGTTGTAGCGACAGATATTTCGGGTCCCGCAAGGGTATAGAATACATTGTCGGCTTCTCTTGCGATTGAAGAGCCTACAACATTAACGATACCGAGGGTCTTTATGCCGTTTTCCTTAGCTTCACGGAGAGCCGCAAGACTGTCGGCTGTTTCTCCCGACTGACTTATGACAATAACGAGGCTGTCCTTTACGAGTGTCATTTTCCTGTAGCGAAATTCGGACGCAAGCTCAACTCTTACGGGAATATCCGTAAAGTCCTCAATTACGTACTGAACCGCCATTCCGACATGATAGGCACTTCCGCAGGCTACTATATATATCTGTGAAATTTTCTGCATCTCCTCATCGGTGAGACCGACACTGCCGAAGTCGATTTTTCCGTCTTTTACAACAGAATTTATGGTGTCCTTTATTACCTTGGGCTGTTCGTGGATTTCCTTGAGCATGAAATGTTCGTAGCCGCCCTTTTCGGCTGCTTCTGCGTCCCATTTTATTTCGGTGACATTTTTTTCTATTTCCTCACGCTCGATATTGTAGAAAGTAACATTTCCCTTTTCGAGCCTTGCAATTTCCATATTGCCTATATAATATACATTCCTTGTATATTTAAGTATAGCAGGAACGTCCGAGGCAACGTAGGTTTCGCCGCCTGTAATGCCAATTATCATGGGGCTGTCCTTGCGTGCGGTGTATATTTCCCCTGCATAGTCCTTGAAGATAACGGCAAGCGCATATGAACCTCTTATTCTTATCATAGCCCTTGCGATAGAGTCAACGGGACCTTCGCCGTATTTCTTGTAATAATAGTCGATAAGCTTTACGGCTACCTCAGTATCGGTCTGGGAATGGAATTTATAGCCGTTCTTTGTGAGCTTTTCTTTAAGCTCCTGATAATTTTCTATTATACCGTTGTGGACGGCAATTACATTTGCATCGTCACTGCTGTGGGGGTGGGCATTTTCGGCAGAGGGTTCGCCGTGAGTAGCCCAGCGTGTATGACCTATGCCGCAGTCGCCCTTTACGGCTTCTCCGTCATTGGTCATCTGTGAGAGGACATGGAGCTTGCCCTTAGCCTTTACGATTTCGGGTTCATTTTCGCCGTCTCTCACGGCAATTCCTGCCGAGTCGTATCCTCTGTATTCAAGCTTTGAAAGTCCGTCAAGCAAAATGGGTGCAGCCTGCGCACTTCCTGTAAAGCCAACTATTCCGCACATATAAAAACCTCCTGTATCAAAACGGCATACCGAAACGGTCTGCCTGATTAACATATTCTATATTATACACTATCCGCCGCTGTTTGTCAAGATATTGCGTGAAAATATCTTCCGTCTGCGGCGGAGGGATACAAAGATATAAAAAGCCTGCGGAATATGCTCCGCAGGCTTGAAAATCAAAGGCTGTTTACCTTGTATATTGAATTTCCTCCGTTAGCCTTTGCCTGACGGAGAGTGGTATCCATTTTTATAAGTAACGAGTCGAGGTTGAGACAGTCGTTGGGGAGATAGTGATAAATACTTCCCGATGCGGTAAGCTGTGTCATAATTCTGTTTACCTCATACGGAGCAGACATTACCGCAAGTATCTTCTCGGCGGTTCTCTGCGCCTGGGAGTCGGGAACATCGCTGTTGAATATAAAGCAAAATTCATTTCCGACTATGTTGTATATCTCCGTTATGTCGCCGAAATTGCTTTTGAGCTGTTCCGCAATCATCGAGAGATACTCATCGCCGAAATCATATCCGAACATATCGTTTATCTGTCTGAAACGGTCGAGGTCGAAAACGGCTATATTGAACTGGTCGGACTCAAGTCTCGGTACAATGTCGCTTTCGAGGGCATATCTGTTCTTCATGCCCGTAAGGATATTTGTAAGGGCAATATCCTCCATTTTCTGCTGTGACATCTGGAGTCGTCTGCCTGCGGCATCGAGCGCACTGCTTCTTTCTTCAAGCTCCTCCTCGTTGCGTCTTGCACGTCTTATTGCCAAGAATATTGAAATCTCGCCCACGATGAGGAATATCAACAGGATAAGCTGTGCAACACCATGAAGTACGGAATTTCGTTTGTTGAGGGTTTCGGAATTCTGGACTGCAAGGTCGGCGGTTGAAGCAATATTGTCCTTTGCGGCATTTTTTACCACATATACTTCATTCAGATATATTTCCGCAACCGTACTGTCTCCGTTGGACATTGCCGTATAGATACTGCTGTTAAGCTTGTTGTTATAGCTTTGTATATTGCTTTTCGCCTGTTCATAGCGTTTAAGCTCTGCCTCGGAATGATTTTTTTCTTCTTCGTAGAGCTGCATATTTCTTTCTATTTCCTTAAAGGCGGCTTTGGCATTCTGTATTGCCTCGGTACTGCTGTTCTTTTTTACCTTTGAAATATAGAGCAGTACATTGTCGTCTACCGTTGCAAGCTTGTCACTTATATTTGAAAGATACTGTATGGAATTGGTTACACTCTTGTTTACAAATCTTGCCCTGAAATAGATTACTGTCAGAATACTCGTATTGAAAAGGCACACAACCGCAAGCATTATGGCGGTAAACCTGTAAATACTGATATTTTTATTTTTTTTGTTTGTCATTCCGTTCACCCCGTCAGTTGCCAAGAGGATTGATAAGGAACTTAATATCCTCATCATCGAGATTGTCAGGATTTACTATGGTAACGCCTGTATCGACAACGCTCTCGATGGTTTCGCCGTTGCATGATTTCTGTGCGTATTTAACACCGAGATAGCCCATATTATAGGGGTTCTGAACGGTTGTTGCGTCTATTACGCCCTCTCTCATGAAATTGACAACATCGTTCGAGCAGTCAAATCCGACAACGCTTACAGTATCCTCAAGATTTCTCTCCTTTACGGCATCGCATATGCCGAGGGTGGAGGACTCGTTTGCGCCGAACATGAGATTTATATCTGCGCCGCCCTCGCTGTCGAGCATTTCTCCCGCAAGCTTCTTTGATGTTTCCCTGTCGCTGTTGCAGTACTGAACGTCATAGACCTCTATATTTTCAGATTCCGCCTTGTCTGTGAAGCCCTTTATTCTGTCGAGGGTATTCTGTGCGCTTTCGCTGTCGGAAATGATACCGACCTTTCCCTCCGAGCCGATAAGCTTTATGGCAGCACCTGCCGCGGCCTCGCCGCCGATAACATTATCGGTGCTTATGCAGGTTTTCTTATTCTCTGCCGTTGCATCGGAGTCGATTGCAATGACGGGGATTTTTTCGCCTGCGGCATTTATCGCATCGTTCACTGCGTCCTTGTCAACAGGTGCTATCACAATGGCACTGTAGCCCTCGTCAACGTATTTATTGATAAGTGCAATCTGCTGTTCGAGGTTTACAGCTTCCTGCGGTCCGTCATAAACCACATCTATTCCGGTTTCGGCACCTGCGTCCTCTGCGCCTTTTCGGATTATGCTCCAGTAGCTTGAACCCTCGGAGAGCTTTTTTCCGATTACGGCAACTTTAAGGGAGCCGCTTTTTCCGCAGCCGCCGAACGCTGCGGCAGATGAAAGTGCAAGAGATACAAGCAGAATACCTTTTAAAAATTTCTTCGTATTTTTTTTCATAAAAATCCGTCCTCCTGTTTTAAAATCGTCAAATTTGCGCCTTAAAGGCTTGCACTTCCGTTCACTCCGCAAAGCTGCGTTCACTTCCAGTGCAAGGCGCAAATTTTCCTCTTGTTTTAAAAATCAGTACCGTGACTGTGAAATTCTCCCTTGCCCGGAGAGGCGTGGGGGATTTCCTGCCAACCTCTGTTAAAATATACACGGTCACAGTCAAAACGTACATAATCATATTCTACCACATTATCGGATAAATTTCAAGTCCCCTCCGTGAAAATAATTGCACATAATTGAAAGTGAAGTTTTGTATATTTTATTGAAATTTTTCTGCATCTTCTGCCGTTTCACAGGCGGATATTTATATGCCATGTCCCAAAGCTCACGCAAAATCACCGAAAAATTCCCGAAAAACCGCCCTTTTCCGCACATTCACAATTATGAGCCGCCCTTTTTATAGATTATAACCAAAGAGATTATGTATTTTTAAAAATTACTTGACAATTTTATTGAAAAGTGTTATACTGATTGTAAGTGAATACTGTAAAATGTCCAAGTCGCATTGTATAGTATAATTTAAGCGGCGGTCTTGTGTTCAATGCCACAGTGCCGCATATGATATTTATGATAAGGAGAGTTGAATTATGCGCTGTGAAAAGTGCAATGCAGAATTTTCACCCGATTTAATGTTCTGTCCGGAGTGCGGAGCTCCCGTGCAGAAGATAGAACCAAAAAAAGACAATTCGGAACGCAATATCGAAGGATTTGAAAATACCGTAGCCGTAAAAAAAGAACTGAAAAATATTATGGCTTTGCATGGAGACGGAATAATTCACGATACCGAAAAATTTGTCGCCCTGCTCAACGACTATATCCCCGAATACGAAAAAGAACGCAGACTGCTCAAAACCATGCTCACGGCGGGTCTGCTTGAGGATATGCTCGGCGATGTCAACCAGCAGATTGCAATAACCAAAGCCGAACAGTTTATCACCGAAGATATGTTCCTCGCAAAAAGTGCGGCGGAATTTGTTATTTCCTGCTTCACCCATATCCTCGGCTGGGATTACGAGGCTACAATGTACGAGGAAGAAAAAAAGGCTGCCGAGGAAGAAAAGAAAAAAACCAGCCCCATTATCGTGGATGCCAAGATTTTTAAGAAAATCGAAGCCGCAAAGTACAGAATGAGAGGCAATATCGCTATCCCCGAGGGCTATACAAAGGTAGACAATTTCTGCTTTGACGGTTTCGGTTTCCTCCGCTCCGTAGAGCTGCCGCAGTCGATGATTGCCATTGGCGAATATGCTTTCTCCGAATGCAAGAGACTGAAGGTAATCGACTTTCCGCCCTCGATAAAAATTATAAAACAGGGCGCATTCAACCAGTGTACAAAGCTTACCATGCTCAAAATACCGGACGGAATACTCGAAATAGAGGACGTTACCTTCCAGTTCTGCAAAAGTCTCGAAATAATCGACATTCCCCCCACGGTCAGCAGCATAGGCGCAATGGCTTTTGCAGGCTGCGAGAGCCTGAGAAAGCTTTTCCTCCCCGACAGCATAAAATTTATTGACGAAAATGCATTCGCCTACTGCGATGCCCTCACAATAAGATGCTATGAAAATTCATATGTCCACAAGTACTGTCTTGAAAACGGTCTGAAAGTGGAAACTGTTTCCAGGGGACTTTTCTTTAAAGCTTAACATATGAAAGGAATGAATTTTAATGATTGAACTCAAGGTCGGTCAGGAAGTTGAAATGGAGTACGGCGGATATGCCAAGGTTCTGAGCGTTATCGGCAGCGGCGGTCAGGGTATTGTTTACCTTGTCGAATTTAACAGAATGCACTGGGCTCTTAAATGGTACGATGTGGATAAGATAAAAAATCCCCAGGCTTTCCGCAAAAATATCCAGAACAACATAAAAGCCGGCGCACCCAGCGATAAATTCATATGGCCGAAATATCTCACAAAGGAAAATGCTGACGGCACTTTCGGCTATCTCATGGATTTGCGCCCGAAGGGCTTTGACTCGTTTGTGGATATACTCAATACATACAAGCTTGAAATAGACCCCATGACGGGCGTTGCCGCAAAAAGACCCGTGCGATTTACAAGCCTTTTCGCAATGGTGACGGCTGTAATAAATATAGTAAACGCTTTCCGTCAGCTACACCGTGCGGGAAAGAGCTATCAGGACCTTAATGACGGCGGTTTCTTCATCAATGTCAATACGGGCGACATTCTCGTTGTTGACTGCGACAACATCGCCCCCGACGGCAGCAACTTCGGTATCGGCGGAAAACCCGGATATATGGCTCCCGAGGTCGTGAGAGGAATAGCAAAGCCCAACGTCCAGACCGATAAATATTCCCTTGCAGTAGTGCTTTTCAAGCTTCTTTTCAGAGGCGACCCGATGGAGGGCGAAAAGGTGGTAAAGGACATCTGCCTTACGGAGTCCTCGGAGCTGCGCCATTACGGTCAGAATGCGGTTTTCATCTATGACCCCGATGACAACTCCAACCGCCCTGTAAAGGGAATACACGACAATGTTATCAAATTCTGGAGAATTTATCCCGACTACATAAAGGACGCTTTCATTCTCTCTTTCACAACGGGAATTAAAGAGCCTAACAGACGTATCATAGAGAACGAATGGCAGAAGCTTTTCGTGCGCCTGCGCTCAGAAATCATCATGTGCGGCAAGTGCGGAAGAACCAATTTCTCCTCGATGTTTGAACAGCTTAACGATACTACGTTCAGATGTCCGAAATGTCAGAACGTAATAGGTTCGATAGGCTTCAGCGACAGGGAATGGAGACTGCCGCTTTTCAGGGGCTGCCGTTTCTACGAATGCGAAATTGACCCGCAGTCGGACGATTTTCAGAGCGTTTCGGGAGAAATTGTCGAGAACAGGCTGAAGCCCGGCGTTCTCGGAATAAAAAACTGCTCACACCTGACATGGAATGTAAAATTCCCGGACGGTGTGTTCTATAATATCGCCCCCGGAAAGGGTTTCCCCATATGGAGCGGTCTTGAAATAGATTTCGGCGAAATAAAAGCAAAAATATAAGGAAAGGAAGTTAAAGAATGAGTATCAGCAAAAAATCACAGTCTTTCTTTGCAGACCCCCTGAATGCTGCCGGAATAGCCAAAAAAAGCCTTGTTATGTTCTTTCTGATAGATACCTCGGGCAGCATGAAAGGTACTAAAATGGGTGAGCTTAATACTGCCATGGAGGAGCTTATCCCCGAAATACGCAGAGTCGGCGCAGCGGATACGGACGTAAAGGCTGCCGTACTGACTTTTTCCTCGGACGTAAGCTGGATTACACCGCAGCCCGTTCCGATAGAAAGCTTTGAATGGTCAAGGCTGAGGGCTGACGGCGAGACGAATATGGGAGAAGCTTTCAGGGAGCTTAATTCAAAGCTTTCAAGGAGCGCATTCATGAATGCGCCGTCACTTTCATACGCACCTGTTATCTTCCTAATGACGGACGGCTATCCCTCGGACGAATACAGAGAGTATCTTGAACAGCTTTCGGAGAATACATGGTTCAGATATGCGATAAAGACAGCCCTCGCCATAGGCAGCGACACAAATGACAGAATGCTGGAGCGTTTCACGGGCGACAAGGATACAATCGTTCACACCTCAACGGGTGATGAGCTTGTAAAAATAATAAAAACCATCGCTGTTACATCGGCACAAATCGGCAGCAGAAGCATGACCCTTTCGGCTTATTCGGGCGAAGAGACAACGGAAAACGATGTATATTCCGCTAAACAGAAACAACTCGGTCAGCAGCTTCAGTAAAGAAACGGAGAAATAATTATGAAAAAATCTAAAACAAATATAGTGGTTCTTATTTTGCTTATACTGGCTTATGCCGTTCTTTGGTTCATTCAGTTCACCGTATCGGGCAGAGAAAATTCGGATGCAGGACAGATTATGGGAATTGTCGGCAGTGCTATGGAAAATCCCGAATTTCCCAATCAGTTCAAATCCCAGATGGGTGAAGTCATGGGCAGTATCGGAAAAAATTTCCTGCATACCGATACATCGGGCGCAAGCGGAATTATTGCGCAGTTTCTTTCACTCGTAACCGTCCTCCTCGTAATCACATCAAAGAAAGCAGGCTTCATAGCCTCCGTAGTGCTTAACGGCGCAAACAGTATATATACCCTTATTTACGGCGTTATCATCAGAGGAAACACAGGTGCGCTCCCTGGCGTTGTTATCCCGATAGTATGCATTCTGACAAATACAATACTCTTCTTCTACATAAACAAGACCGTAAAAATGCACGAAGAGCTTAACGAAAGCTACGAACAGGCTATCGAAAATAACCGTATCATTCAGGAAAAGGACGAAGTTCTTTCCTACCTTGCATATTATGACCGTCTCACACAGATGCCCAACAGACACCTCTTCATGGACAATCTTGAAGGACGTGTTACAAACAGCGAAGAGCATACCGTTATATATGCAAATATAGACAATTTCAGAAATATCAACGATACGTTCGGTCACAGTGTCGGCGATGAGCTGCTCGTTAAATTCGCACAGAGAATTGAGGGCTTGTGCGGCGAGGAAATTTTCTCCGCAAAGATAGGCGGCGACGAGTTCGGATTTATCCTCCCGGCTGAATACAAGCAGAATGATATAATAGACTTTATCGGCAAGCTTCAGGGAGTGTTCGGCGAGGCTATCGAGTTAAAGGGTACTCGTTTTTCACTTACCGCAAGCTTCGGCGCAGCCTCATTCCCGGCAGATGCAGGCAGCTCGGAGGATTTGTTCAGATGTGCCGAGACTGCTATGTTCGCCGCAAAGACAAACGGCAAAAATCAGCTCTGTTTCTACATAGCAAGATAATTTAAATTATAATAAAAAACACCGTTCCTCCGTCACGGACGGGGGGAACAAAGAAAAAACATAAAAATTTGTACATTATTTCAAAATGCTCATTTACAGTATAAAAAATAAACCGCAGAGGCTTATGCTCCTGCGGATATATAATAATGTGAAAGGAAGGTTGTTTTATGGACATAAATTCAATTTACAATACTGCAAAAGCCATGATAGACCGTGTTAAGGCGCAGAGACCCGATGCCGTTTCAGACGATGCCGCACTGTGCCTTATCATCACAGATGATATGGAGCTTTTTACGGGCATAAGCGGTATAAAGGTCACGGAGGACGAGGTGATTACCGTGAGCGCAGAGGATAATGCAATAATGTCAATGATAATCGCCCAGAAGCTTGAAGCATCGCAGATGATAACAGTTTCTTTCTCGGATTACGGCATATGCATACCCGATGAAGAGAGCCTTGAACTGCTGTTCCGTGCAAGCGACTCGAATTACAATTGCAGCGTCGTTATATCGCATGACAAGGCTATCCCTGCACAGGAAGCGGAGAATTTCGATGTAAATTCCGTCGTTCAGGAGGACAGCGTGCAGAATGAAGAGCCTGCACCCTCTCCCTTTGCAGATGAATTTGACAGCTCCGATTTCAATTCGGGATTTGATTTTGACAGCGTAACTCCCGACCAGCCCGTGCAGACGCTCGGAAGTCCTGCGGACTTTGTGTCAAATATCACTCAGGATACGAACAATCCGTTCTATGAAGCTCCCTCGGACGCTCCTGCCGCAGAAGAGCCTGTCTCGCTCAACAATATGCCCGAATATAATGCGCAGCCGCAGCAGGGTTATATGTATCAGCAGGGCGCAGGCAGTCAGATGAACAGCGGCTATCCCAACCAGTATCAGCAGCCTGTTCAGGGCTATCCTCAGCAGAATATGCAGATGATGAACGGTCAGTATGTACAGCAGCCCGTCAACCCCTACGGTCAGCCCGTAAATCCCTACGGTCAGCCCATGAACAATCAGGGTATGCAAATGCAGCAGGGAGGATATATGAACGGATACTATCAGCCGCAGTATCCCCAGCAGCCCGTAAACGGCGGCTATTACAACAACGGCATGAATTCGGGTCAGTTCTCACAGGGCATGAATTCAAACCAGTACGGACAGAGTATGCAGTATCAGCGCAATTCCGTAATGGTATCGAGCATGATAAATTCTGGCGGAAAATCCTCGGCTTTCAGAAAAAGGCTTAACAATTACATCAACGATGACAGCAATGACGAGGCTGAAGCTCCTGCTCCCGCAACGACAACCAACAGCAGTCAGTTAAATCAGGTGCAGTCAAATGCAAGCAAGGTGGCGCAGAATATGCAGTCGGGCAAAGCACCCTCCATTGACGAGATGATGAAGGATGCAAAGAAACAGAAAAAAGTCGCAAAGGTAAATTCCGATTTCAAGAAGAAAATGAAAGACATGGGATTATAAAAAACAAACGGGACTGTAAAAAGTCCCGTTTTTATTATATAAAAAGCTGCCGCAGATGTGCGGCAGCTTAAGCTTTTTATTACTTTATTACGATACTTCCGCCCGACCAGTTTGAGCTTATCTTACCGTAGAGCCTTCCCATAAACTTGGTCTTTGATGTCTTGAAGAATGTCCAGATGAGGAAAGAAACCAGAATTGTCATGCAGGCAGCAATAACTATTCCTATTACCATTTTCTCTTTGAGGACAATAAGGCAGACTGCCCATATTATAACAGCAGCGACCAGCATCATCGGGAGACAGAAATTCACAAACGACCTGTTCTTTACCTTAATGTACTGCTGTACGTCTTTAAGGGAGAGATTTTCGGAATAACGTGCGATAAAGGAATCGGGTCTTGCCCAGTTGCAGAACTGCTTTATGCTCTCAAACTTCATAGAAAAGTCCTGTCCGGTAGAAGTAACACGATAATTCACATTAATACCTCCGCTGCCCTGTTCAGTTCCCATAATATGAACCACAGTGCCTGCTTCAGCCTGTCTCGGAACTGTTTTGGTGACAAGAAACTTCCTGTCAACAGCGTCCTGAATATCGTTAAGTAAATATGTCATAAAAAAACTCCTTCACTATTTTTTATGATTTCACACCATGTATCTCGTAATTAAAACCCGCAGCAGATATTACGAAACGTAAAATCTATCTTCATTAACGATTATAACATACTTTTCAGCAAATATCAAGTGTTTTTGCGAAAAAATAAAACATAAAAAAGGCTTATATGCATAGAATTTTTTCTGAATATTTCCGGATAATTTATGATTATTGCACAAGACTTACGGTATATTGGCAAAATCTGGGAGTGAACAAGTAAATGCAAAAAACTTTTTTACAAAAAATTTAAAAATTCTGGTGCGCATATCGGTTCAATTTTGCTTCTATAATATATTCACGTAATAAATATATTATTTTTTTATTGATAATATATATTTTTATAATTTATCAATGCGGCTTGGGGAACAGTGTTTTTATTATATTTAATGGTTTTATTTGCCCGGTCATAAAAATAAATTCGGCAAAATAATGAAAGGCATATTGCATTTTACTTTCTTATGTGTTAAAATGTAATACGGACAAAAAATATAAAAGGAGAAAATGATGAGTAATTTCAGAAAACAACACATGGCTATCCAATGGAACGATATTGTCGGCAGCGACTCGTATGAGCCTGCCGTCAATGCCTCATTGCAGGAAAAATCATCTATTGTCGGGCGGGTGGGTCTTATGATGCTGTCTGTCGGAACGGGTGCATGGCGTGTGCGTGCCTCGATGAACAAAATCGCACGTTCGCTGAATATCGTCTGCAATGCCGATATAGGACTGCTTTCGATTGAATATACCTGCACGGAAAACGGACAGACCTATACAAATGCCCTGTCTTTAAGCACGACAGGCATAAACACCGACAAGCTCAACGAGCTTGAACATTTCGCAGACGGCTTTCACGAGAGAGTGGAAAAATATTCAATCACGCAGTTCCACAGGATACTCGACAAATTCGACAGTATGCCGCACAATTACAATGCATATAATCTTGCGCTTGCATCTGCTCTTGCCTGCTGCGGATTTACATTTCTGCTCGGCGGCGGTATCATCGAGATGCTGCTTGCGTTTTTCGGCGCAGGGGTCGGACAGTTCGTCAGGAAGAAATTAATCGAAAGGCAAATAACACTCCTCGCAAACGTAACCGCAGGAGTTGCCGCCGCCTGCTGTACATATGCACTGCTTTTCAAGCTTGCGGTAATAATATTAGGGATTTCGCAGTCACATCAGGCAGGATATATCTGCTCAATGCTCTTTGTGATACCGGGATTTCCGCTCGTCACGGGGGTTATTGACATATCAAAGCTTGATATGCGTTCGGGGCTTGAAAGGCTCTCGTATGCCGTGCTTATAATAACAATGGCGACAATAACGGGCTGGGCTACATCTCTGCTGCTGAATTTCCATCCGCAGGATTTCGAGGATATAGAGCTTGACCCCGTTCTTAAATGCATATTCAGGCTTATAACAAGCTTCTGCGGAGTGTACGGCTTTTCATTCCTCTACAACAGCACGAGGAAAATGGCGGTAACGGCAGGGCTTATCGGCATGGCGGCGAATACGCTGCGCCTTGAGCTTATCGAATTTACGGGCATTCCTGCGGCGACAGCGGCATTTATCGGCGCAATGACAGCAGGACTTCTTGCATCGGCGATAAAAAAATACATCGGCTATCCGAGAATAAGCATAACAGTTCCGTCTATCGTTATAATGGTTCCGGGAATGTTCATGTACAAAGCCGTATATTACATGGGTCTTAACGACACGGAGGCTTTCGGAATGTGGCTCACAAGGGCAGTTCTTATAACCGTATCAATTCCGCTGGGACTTATATTCGCAAGAATACTCACGGATAAGAATTTCCGCAAGTCAAGCTGACGGAGGAGTTCATGGACGAAAAAGATATAATAAAGCTTATCCCGAAAAGACCTAAAGGCATTTTAAGACTTGTATTCAGCCGTTTTTTCATAGTATTGATACTGCTGAGCGTGCAGCTGTTTCTGCTTGCGCTTTTCTTTGAGAACCTTATGGACTATGTTCCGTATTTCACGGTATTTCAGATAATTTTTGAGGTGGGAATGATAATATATCTCTTCAACTGCGCAATGGACAATTCCGCAAAGCTGACATGGCTGATAATGATAACTATTTTCCCCGTCCTCGGAACGTTTCTGCTGTGGTTCTCAAAAATTGATGCAGGCCACGCAATGATAAGAATACGATTTGAATATCTTATGGGGGAAACTCACGGAAAACTGAAACAGGATGAGGAGATTATTTCCCGTCCCGAGCTTATATCATCAGGCACGGACGACCTTTGCAGATACCTTAATATTAACGGCTGCTATCCCATATACGGCAATACCTCGACAAGATATTTCTCATGCGGAGAACAGAAATATGCCGCACTGCTGAAAGAGCTGAAAAGAGCCGAAAAATTTATCTTCATGGAGTATTTCATAATCGATGAGGGCGAAATGTGGGGTACTATACTCGGAATATTAAAGAAAAAAGCAGAACAGGGCATTGAAGTCCGTGTTATGTATGACGGTATGTGCGAAATGTCAAGCCTCTCATACGACTATTCAAAGAGAATGCGCAATCTGGGGATAAAATGCAAGGCTTTCTCCCCCATAAGACCCCTCATATCCACGTACTACAATTACAGAGACCACAGAAAGATACTGGTTATAGACGGTCATGTCGCTTTTACAGGCGGAATAAATCTCGCAGATGAATATGTGAATAAAAAAGAGCGTTTCGGTCACTGGAAAGATGCCGCAGTAATGCTCAGGGGCGATGCAGTCAGCAGCTTTACTCTCATGTTCCTGCAAATGTGGAATATTTCCGAAACAGAACCGCAGTGGGACGAATGGCTGTACCCCGAACATGAAGATATACCCGATGCAAAGGGCTATGTAATGCCATACGGCGACTGTCCGCTCAACGGCGAAAAGGTCGGCGAAAATGTGTATATTGACATTCTCTACCGTGCAAAAAGCTATGTACATATCATGACACCGTATCTAATTCTTGACGGTGAGCTTGAAAATGCACTTGAATTTGCCGCAAAAAGAGGAGTTGACGTTAAAATTATCCTCCCCGGCATACCCGACAAGAAAGCAGCCTATGCCCTTGCAAAGACACATTACAGGTCACTGATAAGGGCAGGCGTTGAAATTTATGAATATACCCCCGGATTTGTTCATTCAAAGGTATTTGTAAGTGACGATACAAAGGCTGTAGTAGGGTCGATAAATCTCGACTACCGCAGTCTGTACCACCATTTTGAATGTGCCGCATATATGTACGATACGGAGTGTATACCGTCCATTGAGGAGGATTTCTGCGAAACTCTAAAAAAATGCCGCAAGGCAGACGAAAACAGCATTAAAAACGAAAAATTATTCTATAAGGTCGCAGGCGGTATATTAAAGCCCTTTTCGCCGCTTATGTAACAGGAGGAAAATTTGCGCCTTGCACTGAAAGTGAACGCAGCTTTGCGGAGTGAACGGAAGTGCAAGCCTTTAAGGCGCAAATTTGACGATTTTAAAACAAGAGGAAAATTTGCGCCTTGCACTGAAAGTGAACGCAGCTTTGCGGAGTGAACAGCAGTGCAAGCCTTTAAGGTGCAAATTTGACGATTTTAAAACAGGAGGTCAAATATGAAAAACAAGATAAACCCGTTCATGTGTCTTATGATACTCATTCTTTCCGCAATAGTGATAGTACCTGCGCTGATATTCTCGAATAAATCGCCCGAAAGCGAAGAGACTGTTTCAGAGGAAACCAGGGAGGCTGTTTCCGTTGAACTTCCCACGAAGGAGGCGACCGAGCAGCCGACGGAGGAGACTGTAACCGAACCCGAAACAGATGCTCCCGAAGAAGTGACAGAGACTGTGCCAACGACAGAGACAAATGAAGTAAAGAGAATTACCTCATCTTTCAAGCAGGAATATCTCACAAATCAGTCGCCCAATGCGGAATTTTACGGCGAAAGACTTTCCGTTATAGGCGACTCGGTGGCATACGGCTTTGATGCTTACGGCTATATCTATGATTATAATAATTTCGCAATGGAAAGCGTTTCGATATGGAATTTCGACAGCTTCACAATTGACAAAGGCGCAGGCGAAATGGGTCTTGTAGATGCGGCTGTATATGTAAATCCCTCATTGATATATATGTCGCTCGGAATGAACGACATCGGCGGCGGCGGTACCGAAACATTCACAAAAGCTTACAAGCAGAGAATTGAACAGCTCCTCGCAGGCATTCCCGATGTTACGATTGTCGTTGCGGCAATAACGCCCGTTACCGCAGAATGCGACTATATAGACAATGCTGTAATAAGTACATACAATCAGGCTCTTTATGAGACGGTCGAAAATATGAACTCTCCGCAGGTTTATTTCTTCGATGCATATTATGCCCTTGCCGAACCTGACACGCTCAACCTCCCTTCGGAAATTTCAGGTGACGGAATACACCTCTCCCCCGATACATATGCCGTACTGCTCAATGCGCTTTACAATTTCCTTGATGATACCTCGGCAATGGAGCAGATTAAAAAATGCGAAGCCGAAAACGGCACAAATCCGCAGATTAATAATGATAATAATTTCAACAATAATTTCAATAACGAAAATACCGACGAATACGAATACAACTATGATTACGGCAACGAATATAATTATGATTACGGCTACGATTACAATTATGATTATGGCAGCGATTACAATTATTACTACGGTGATGACTATAATTACTACTACGATTACGGCTACTATTATTAATGCATAATTCATAATTATTTCAGAGATTTAGAATTATCTTTAAGAATATAAAAGCATATGAAACAAATTTCCCCGCCACAGGCGGGGAAATTTTGGTTTAATAATTATGCATTGACGAATGTCAATGCAATTATGAATTATGAATTATGCATTGGATTTAAGGTTGACTGTTACTATGCCGAGTACTACGAGAATGAGGGATATTATTACCCTCCAGGGCTCTGCCGTGCTGCCCTCCGAAAGAAATACTGCCGAGAGTATTACCCCGAATACAGGGTTCATAAAGCCGAAAACGGATATTTTCGATACGGTATTGTATTTGAGCAGTATCCCCCATAATGAGAATGCTGCCGCCGATATAAAGGCAAGATATAAAAGGATGAGTATTCCCGAAAAGCTCACGCTGTGCAGTCTGCCGCCGAATATAAGCCCCGTTATCATCATCACCGCTCCGCCCGACATAAACTGATAGCCGCTTAGGGTCACGGGGTTTTCGTCTGCGGAAAATTTTTTGGTGAAAGCCGAGGAAAAGGCATGGGATATTGCCGATATTAAAATAAGTCCCTCGCCCGAAAATTTTATGCTCATATCCGCACCCGAAGTCAGGTTTATAAGTACAACTCCCCAAAATCCCAGCAGACAGCCGAGAATTTTCCTCATGCCGAGCTTTTCCTGATGAAATATCAGCGATGCCGCAAGTATCGAGAAAAAGACGTTCGATGCGTTTATTATGCTGCTTTTCATTCCCGTGGTATTCGCAAGCCCGATATAGAAAAACGTATACTGCAAAACCGTCTGGAAAAGTGAGAGTATGAAAATATTCGGTATGCTCTCTCTTTTCGGTATCAGTAATTTTTTCGCACCCACGCTCCCCATTAATACGGCAAGTATGCCGGCAATGAAAAACCTTATCCCTGCAAACAATATCTGCGAAAAGCTCTCGCCCGATGGTATATCAAAAAGGCGGTAGCCGATTTTTATGCACGGAAAGGCACTGCCCCACAGCAGACAGCATATCATTGTCATTCCGAGGACGACGGGAAGTCCTGTCATTTTCTTCTCTTTGCTATTCATTCAGAATTTCAATCGCTTTCAGATATTTTTCCCTGCGCTTTATGTCCCTTTCCGAGGGGACAATTCCCGATGCGGTCATGCGGCTCAAATCCGAATTATGCCTTAAATCGGCAAGCTTTACTTTTTTTGCCGTGGGATTGCTCCTGATATTTCTCACATATTCAAAATAGTCGGTATTTTCGTCATGTGTCAGAAGCTCCAGCGCATTTATCACCTCTTCGGGGAAAATCTCCGCAAGCTGCGAAAGGCTTATATCGGTATCCTCCGCAACGTCATGGAGCAGAGCAGTGCATATCTCGTTTTCCGTGTCCATTTGTTCGGCAAGGTGAAAGGGGTGGAATATATACGGCACACCGTTCTTGTCGGTCTGACCCGAATGCGCATTGTAAGCCGTGTGCATGGCTTTTACCGTGAGTTCAGTATATATCATCATCTGTGTACTACAATAACCTGTGTCGAGGTTGCATACGGCTGTGTGAACGAAACGTTCTTTTCTCTTTCGGGAGTGACTGAAATTCCTGCCGCACCTGCATCATATTCGCCCTCATTTACAGACGGAATTATCGTATCAAAATCTACGCTTTCAATGACAAGCTCCATACCGAGTTCATCGCAGACGGCATTCATTATATCAACGTCTATGCCGATTATATTTCCGTTTTCGTCAAAGCTCTCATACGGCGGAAATTCCGCATTTGTAGCTACTTTCATTTTGCCGTTCCTCTCAATATCAGCTTTCGGAACATAGGGGGCATTGTCGGCGTTTTCGCCTATCCAGTGTTTTTTAATATCTTCGAGAGTGCCGTCCTCTTTCAGTTTTGAGATAGCGTCATCAATTTTCTGACCCAGTTCCTCGTTATCCTTTGCATATGCAACGGAATACTCCTCCACGGCGAAAGGTTCGTCAAGTATGGTCAGTGCCTGTTCATTCTGCACAAGGACATTTGCTGTCTCCGCATCTATGAGTACAGCATCTATATCTCCGACCTTGAGGGCTTGTATCGCCTCGCTTCCGCTGCTGAAAGGCTCTACATTTGCGTCCTGAATATCCTGAGCGAAAAGAAAGCCCGTAGTACCTAACTGAGTTCCGATGGTTTTGCCCGAAAGGTCGTCTGCGCTTTCTATAACATAGATGGGAACTGTATTTTCCGCCGGTATTTCTTCCGTTTTCTCTCCGCAGCCCGATATGCAGGCAGCAATCATGATAAAGGACATAACAATTCCAAAATTTCTTTTCATAAATAACTCCTTCTTTGGTTTCATGCATCTGTGCATTATATTTTAAAATCATAAAAAGATACCGATACATTTTATTATAACTCTTTTTGACACAAATTGCAATAATCTGTTTAAACTTCATGACATAATACAAATTATAACAATTGCAGTTGTACATTCTGCACATTAACGCTTTAAATTATTTATGCTTTAAATTATTAAAATCCTATTGACATTTATTAATCAATGTGATAAAATATTATTCGTAACAATATAAAAATAACAGGCAATAAGGAGATGATTTTTTGAAAAATACTTTGGGTTCAAGCGTTGCCCTTACCATATTCGGCGAAAGCCACGGTCAGGCTGTCGGCGCAGTGCTGGACGGTCTGGCTCCGGGAATATCCGTCGATGAAGACTTTATCGAAAAGCAGATGAATTTCCGCAGGGCTGTCGGTAATCTCTCGACAGCAAGGCAGGAAGCGGACAGAGTAAAAATTTTAAGCGGCGTTTTTAACGGAAAAACCACAGGTACGCCCATTACCTTTATAATAGAAAATCAGGACACAAAAAGCAGAGACTACGGCGAGCTTGCATATAAAGCCCGTCCCGCTCATGCCGATTTTTCCGCACAGATGAAATATCACGGCTTTCAGGACTTCAGGGGCGGCGGACATTTTTCGGGACGCATAACCGCAGGAATAGTCGCAGCAGGTGCAGTTATTATAAATGCCCTTAACGCAAAGGGAATTAAAATCGGAACGCATATTCTCTCATGCGGCGGAGTTTACGACAGGAATTTCGCTGACATCGAAAGTGATATAGATACACTGAATAACCTCGGTTTCGCTGTCCTCGACAGCGACAGAGCCGAGGAGATGAAAGCCGTAATATCCGCCGCAAAATCCGAGGGCGACAGCGTAGGCGGCAGACTTGAAACGGCTGTTGTCGGATTGCCGGCAGGCTTGGGAGAACCTTGGTTCGATACGCTGGAGGGCGTTTTATCTCATGCGATTTTCAGCATACCGGCAGTAAAGGGTATAGAATTTGGCAGCGGATTTAATTGCGCCGATATGAGAGGCAGTGAAAACAACGATGCCTATTTTTCCGAAAACGGCAGAGTTTTCACAAAGACAAACCATTCGGGCGGCATAGTCGGCGGTATCTCGAACGGTATGCCTGTCATTTTCAGATGTGCGGTAAAGCCTACCCCCTCTATCTATAAAACACAGCAGACAATTGATTTGAATACATTTGAAGAAACCAGCTTACAGATAAAAGGCAGACACGACCCGGCAATAATACACCGTGCAAGAGTTGTAGCCGACAGCATTACGGCACTTGTACTCTGCGACCAGCTTGCACTCCGCTACGGTACGGACTGGCTCGCTTAATATATAAAATAAAGGAGTTTTCATTATGTCAATGAATATCATCAGGGAGCTTCCCCACCCCGACCAAATCAAAAATGCACATCCGCTCTCCGAAAATCTCATAAAGCTTAAAGCAGAACGTGATGAGGAGGTAAAGAAAATTTTTTCGGGTCAGTCCGATAAATTTCTACTAATCATAGGACCCTGCTCCGCCGACAACGAGGACAGCGTTATCGACTACATCACAAGGCTGAGAGAATTGCAGGAGAAAGTAAAGGACAAAATCTTCATGATACCCAGAATTTATACGGGTAAGCCGAGGACTACGGGTGACGGATACAAGGGTATGCTCCACCAGCCCAATCCCACCGCAATGCCCGACCTCAAAAGCGGTATCATAGCTGTGAGAAACCTCCATATGCGTGCACTTGCCGAAACAGGCTTTTCGGGTGCGGACGAAATGCTCTACCCCGAAAATTTCAGCTATCTCGATGATTTGCTTTCGTATATCGCAATAGGCGCACGTTCAGTCGAAAATCAGCAGCACAGACTGGTTTCAAGCGGCGTTTCCGTTCCTGTCGGCATGAAAAATCCAACAGGCGGCGATATATCCGTTATGATGAATTCCATAACCGCCGCACAGCACCCCCATGCATTTATTTACCGTGGCTGTGAGGTCAGAAGTGACGGCAACCCCTATGCCCATGCTATTTTAAGAGGATATGTGAACGACAGAGGTCAGTCCTTCCCGAATTATCACTATGAGGATATATACAGGCTCGCTCAGACCTATGCCGAAAAGGGTCTGCAAAATCCTGCTCTCATTGTCGATACAAATCACTCCAATTCGGGCAAGCAGTTCAACGAGCAGATTAGAATTTCAAAGGAAATTCTCCACAGTATGCGCCACAGCAATGATATTAAAAAATTGGTAAAGGGTCTTATGATAGAAAGCTATATCGAGGACGGCTCACAGAAAATCGGCGAAAATATCTACGGAAAATCCATAACAGACCCCTGTCTCGGCTGGGAAAAATCCGAAAGACTTGTCCTCGATATTGCGGAGCTTCTCTGATTTATGGAAAAAATAGCGCAGATTATGGAAAGCTCCGTAAATTCGGGAGAGGCTGTCGGCGCAGGCTGCCTTGTATTCAGGAACGTAAATGAAATATATTCGCATTTTTCGGGTCATGCGGACAGGTCAAAAAATCTGCCGATGCGCAGAGATACCATTGTAAGGCTTTTTTCTCTGACAAAGCCCGTGACGGCTGCGGCGGCTGCGATTTGCATGGATATGGGATTAATCTCCCCCGATGACCCTGTATCGGATTTTTTCCCCGAATATTCCGGGCTTTCATATATCAGCGGCGATGAAACAGTCCCCTGCTCCGAAAGCCTTAAAATCTCTCATCTGCTGACAATGACATCGGGTATCCCCTATGCAAATAATTTCAATAAATCCGTAATAGGCTCTGCAAAGCTTTTTGATGAGCTTATCCTGCGTCAGAAAAACGGAAACGACATGACAACGCAGGAATTTTGCAGAAAAGCCGCCGATATACCGCTTATGTTCAATATCGGCGAAAAATGGGACTACGGCATTTCCGCCGATATAACGGGCGGAATTGTTGAAAAAGTCTCCGGCATGAAATACAGCGATTTCCTTAAAAAATATATCTTCTCCCCCCTCGGAATGAATGATACGGATTTTTACGTCCCCGACGAAAAACAGGACAGATTTTCGTCTCTATATTCATGGAATGACGGAAAGCTCGTGCAGGACTACGGGAATTATCTCGGTCTTACGGATTATAAAAAACCGCCTGCATTTGAGTCGGGCGGCGCAGGGCTATGTTCAACCATCGAAGATTACTCAAAATTTGCACGTATGCTGACTAACGGGGGCGAATTTAACAATATCCGCATTATGAGCGAAAAATCCTTTAATTATATGACCTCCCCGAAATTGTCCGAAAAGCAGAATACAATGTGGGAAAGGCTGAGGGGCTATAATTACGGCTGTTTCGTGAGGATTATGACAGACCCCGAAATTTCGGAGATTAAAACGGGCTTGGGCGAATTTGGCTGGGACGGCTGGACAGGTACTTATTTTTGTTCCGATACGGGAACAGGAATAACCGTGCTGTACTTCACGCAGATATGCGGCGCAGGCACTACACGTCAGGCGGCTGAAATAAGCGGCATTATTTACGACAGGCTTGTCAGAAATATATAATTTACATCATATAAGATAAACCGACAGCGTGGCTGTCGGTTTTTTTACCATGAATTGAGTAAATTTACATCGTTTTCAAAATATCCGTTTTCGTTCCTGTAGAGTGCCGTCTCGGTATCCATATGAAGAAAGGGGATTATTTCGGGGTTTTTCTCGGCGACTTTATAAATGCTCATGATTGATATATTGTTGAAATTCCCCATATATGCGCCGTTTTCGCTTCCCTCATAGAACCTCCAGCCGCTGTCGCTGAATGTCTCGGAGGGAATATCACGGTACATATAGCCCACCTTGCAGCCGTCAACGGCTATTCTGTTAGTAACTATGCAGTATTCCGCACCGTCCCATATTTTCAGGTAGTCGCTCTCTGCGTTGTCGATAATGTCGGAATTTATCATCGGCACGGTAAGCTCACACAGACCGCCGTCCCTGTCTCTGCCCCAGAATGCACGGTAGAAGCCGTTGCCGAAGCCCGAAACTGCCATAACCATATTCAAATCGGTGTCGGGTATTGTCCAGTTTGCAAAATCCCCCTCCCATTCCTCGTCATAAATCAGGTCGCCTGCATTTTCGGCGAGTATGGGGGCGAAATAATCGTCATAAAGTTTTTTGTGTACATTCTCCTCCTGCCATTTTCTTACAAATTCGCCGTACTTTTCTGCGCCCTCCTCGCTTATGAATGCCAGCATTCCGCCGTACACGGGAAAGCCGTCAAAAAAGCCGTCCGAGTCCTTTGGCAAATCGCTGAAATCCGCAAGGGCAGGCTCATATCTGACGGCAGGCTTTTCGTTGAATTTTATTCTTGCCGCACTAATTCTTATACCTGCAACGGAGCTTTCCGTATATGCAAGCTCAACGGGATATTTCCCCTCCGCCACTGTCCTTATGAAAACGGGGCAAAAATCTTTCTGACAGATATATGAAAGGGGGTCGCCTATGACGATTTTTCCGCTTGGAATATTTATCAGCCCTGCGGTTATACAGCTCCTCGTATCGGTTTCGGCGAATTGTCTGCCAATGACATCGGGGTCGGGTAAGTGCATATTAAGATATTTATAATTCTGTCTCAATATTTTTTTCAAATCCATAATCCGTTCACCTTTTGCAGTTGATATTGTATTGTACATTCTCCCCCGTCTGCGGCGGAGGAAAGATGGTTTTGAATTTGTATATATTATATCATATATGCTCTCAAAATGCAACAGATTTCGGAAATATTTGCAGATAATCCGAAAAAAAGGACTGCCGTAATGACAGTCCTTTGAATTTATACAACACCTGCATCGCCGCCGCTGTCAACAACAGCACCGACGCCTGTGTCTCCGCCGCCGCCGTTATCGACAACATAACCGCCGCCGCCCGTGTCTCCGCCGCCGCCGTTATCAACAACATAACCGCCGCCGCCTGTATCTCCGCCGCCGCCGTTATCGACAACATAACCGCCGCCCGTATCTCCGCCGCCGCCGTTGTCAACGGGGGTTTCTGATGACTGACCGCCGCCGTTGTCAATGACATAACCGCCGCCGCCCGTATCTCCGCCCGATGCGGAATTGTCCGCATTGCCGCCCGATGATGTATTGTCGGGCTGGGAATATGAATAGTCGGGCGTATCGTAATAATAATTATTGTAATCATAATTATTATAATCGTTGTTATAAGTATCTGCGCTGCTTTCCTGCGAAACGCTGCTTCCGTCAGAGGGATAATAATAGACTTCGAGTTTCTTTCCGCTGCTGTTGCTGAATTCGTCTCCGACCTTTACTTCCTTTCCGTCAACTTTCAGTGCAACAACGCTGTTGGGATTTCCCCATGTATCGGTTGAGGATATGAGGGAATAATTTGAAATTCCGGCTTCTTTGAGTCTTATTTCGTACTGGCTTACATTTATGTCGGCATAGTCGGGAATTTTTGTATTGTCCCTGCCCTTGCTTATTTTGAGCTTTATAACGCTGTCCTTGACTGCTTTTGTACCTGCGGAAACGTCCTGTTCAAATATAACGTCCGACTCATACACGTCATTGTATTCATACGATGCCTCGAATGTGAAGTCATCGCCGTATTTTGTCTGCACAAGCTGATAGAATTGTCCTACGATGTCGGGGACTTCAACCTCGACAGCCGCCGCAGAGGTATCGGCTTCTTCCGCTTCGCCCGTAACTATATTGTCCGAGACAGATGCATTGTTCTGTCCTGACATGGTATTCTTGCGGTTTTTTGCAGGAGTTACCATATGGACAATAACCACGGATATTATAAACAGTATCAGAAAGAGGAGTATGCCTATAAGCACGGGGACTTTTATCCTGTCAACCGTATTGACCTTTTCAAGCTTGTAATTGTCGTACTCTTCATCGCCGTCCCGGTTTCTCGTCTGCTGTCTGACGTACTGCTGCTGATTGACATACTGCTGCGGATAGAGCTGACCGTACTGCTGATATGGCTGATTGTAGGGATTCCGGTTATAATTCTGCCTTGTATAATCAGGCTGAGGATTTGACTGCCTTACAGGTGCAGGCTGTTCAAAAAGCCTTGTTACGAGTTCGGTAATGGTCTGTATTCTGTTCTTGCCCGAAAGGTTCATGCCCTCCATGATTACCCTCGAAACATGGTGCGGAATATTCTTATTGAGCTGGTCGGGGGGGAGGAGTTCATCGGACTTCATTCTCTCCCTTGCATCGGTAGGCATACAGCCCGTGAGCGCACGGTACAGCAATGCACACATACCGTAAACATCAGTCCATGAACCCTGCGGATTGTTGCTGTTCATGAAATACTGTTCGGGGGCGGCATAGCCCTTGAAAAGCTCGCTCTCAAGCCCTGCATCGGCAGTCCTCTCGGCAGAGACACAAAAGCCGATAATTTTAAGCTCGCCCTTCTGATTTATACAGACGGTTTCGGGATTGAGCGCACGGTGGATAATTCCGGCATTGTGGAGAATGCCGACGGTAGTGAAAAGCTGCGGAAAAAGCTTTGAAGCCTGTTCCCAGCTTATCTCTCCTGCGTTTTCCTTGAGATATTCCATCATGGTTATTCCGTCGATATATTCAAACACGGTATAGGTCGTGTTGTTTTCGGAAAACATATCGAGGACGGGGTTTATATTTGAATTGTTCCTCAGTCTTGCGAGGGACTTGTGGAGTTCGGTATATTCCGCCATAAAGGCTTTATATTTTGCAAGATTATTATAATTTACGCTTATTGTCGCTTTATTTTTCACACGGCTGCAAAGGTTCACGGGCATATATTCTCTTATGAGAACCTTACAGCTTGTGGACATATCATGACCGATATATGTTGCACCCTCTCCGTTACATCTGAGAAGTATACCTATGAGATATCTTTCATGGAGTATAGTACCGGGAGCGATATACATGGGGTTATTTGGCGTGGTGTCGTCATATCCGCACAGGGGGCATACCTGACGGCTCATGTCATATTTTTCCATGCATTTGTAACATATTTTACGTTCACTCAAGACTGCTCCTCCTTTACAAAATTATGATGATTATTTATATTTTCAATCATAAACGAAAGCCTTTAAAACCATGCGCAAAAATTTTATATTTTGTCTCTGTTTTCCCGTCCCTGAAAGGATTTCCGTCAGTCACCCACGAAGAGGGATATATCTTTATCATGCTTTTCTGCACATTGTTATGAATAATTTTAAATCCGCCCGGTCATGATTTTTAAATAATCAATGTTCTGCACATAAAAAGACGCATTAAAATGCATCATATTTATTTTATCAGGAATATGGCAAATTGTCAACTGTTAAAAAGCAGTAAAAGGCTAAAAGTCGAAAATTGTATTTTTTTTGTAATAATTAGAGGATAAAAAGTATTTTTTTTGTAATTTTTCATGCTGCTATTGAATTGTTTGTTCGGATATGATATAATATATCTGTAAAATTTTTGTATCTCCCCGTACCGCAGACGGGGCAGCCGATGAAAGGGGCAGGAATGTGAGAGATATTATTATCATGTATCTTTTTATAATGAATATTTTTTCCTTTTTCCTCTATAAATCCGATAAAGAGAGGGCGGAGAGAAAAAAATGGAGAATTTCCGAAAAAACACTCCTTACTCTCGGATTTATCGGCGGAGGAATAGGCGCACTGTCTGCCATGCATATTTTCCGCCACAAGACGAAGCATTATTATTTTTGGGTATGCAATATACTGGGGATAATTGTTGATACTGCTGTTGCTGTTCTTATCTTCAAAATATAATAAAAAATATAAACAGAGGAAATTTTCGCCCTTGCACCGTAAGCGAACGCAGCGCAGCAAGTGAGCGGAGGTGCAAGCTTAAAGGGGCGAAAATTGACGATTTTAAATAACAGAGGAAATTTTCGCCCTTGCACCGTAAGTGAACGCAGCGCAGCAAGTGAGCGGAGGTGCAAGCTTAAAGGGGCGAAAATTGACGATTTTAAATAACAGAGGAAATTTTCGCCCTTGCACCGTA
>JAFUXL010000032.1 GCA_017470905.1 Ruminococcus sp.
GGTGTTCAAGGACGATAAACTGGAGCTTGTTGTTCACATTGCTGCCTACTACGGTCTGAGAAGATGTGAGATACTCGGTCTGAGGTGGGACGCTATTGACTTCAAGAACAAGACAATCACCATTCAGCGTAAGATCGTGAGCGACTATGACGATGAGGGAAATATGAAGCTCTATGTGGAGACCAGGCTGAAAACTAACTCCACAAGAAGAACACTTCCGCTGATACCGCACATTGAGGAAATGCTCCTTGAAAATAAGAAAACCGAAGCTCAGTTCAGAAAGGCTTGTGGCAAGAGCTACAACAAGGAGTTTGACGGTTTTATCTGCCGTGATAATCTCGGCAACATGATATCGCCGGGATATGTGACTCAGCACTTCCATTACATTGTCACAAAGAACGGCTTGAAGCACCTGCGTTTCCATGACCTCCGTCATTCGTGTGCGAGTCTTTTGCTTGCGAACGATATTCCGATGAAAGCAATTCAGGAATGGCTCGGACACAGCAATTTTGCTATCACGGCAAATCTTTATAGTCACTTGGAGTATAACGCTAAGGTCAACTCGGCAGAGACAATCGCAAGAGTGCTTGGCGGTGGCTCAAAGGAGAAACCCAAAGCTGAGAAGCCCGAAGCAAAGAAGCCGAAAGCGAAGAAAACCGCAAGCAAGAAGTCAACCGCTAAGACAGCAAGCAAGCCTGCCCCTAAAAAGACAGGTGGTAGAAAAAAGAAAAGCGATAAACCCGAAGCTACGGGAGAATCGCAAACATCAACATTATAGAATATAAACAACGAAAACGGAATCAAGAAAAAGAAATCAAAAAACGTGTGATTTTGGTAGAAAAATTGGTAGAAAAAAAGACCGTTTCACGATTATATTGTCTACCAACGAAACTCGGAAATGCCGTAAATTCGTATGAAATAGAGAAATTTTTCGAGCAAATTCATATAATAGAGTAGACAAACGCACGATTATATGCTATAATATTAAAGTGCGGAGATGTTGTATTTCTGCATGAAATTTCGTAAATGAGGCGACAATTATGAATAAGGTTTTAAATCTGATATATTCGGCAGCGGTATCGGCTGCGCTTATGCTTTCGTGCATACCGACTTTTTCCGTAAACTGTGCGGAGCAGGAAACCAAGCTCATCGCTCTTGCATTCGATGACGGTCCGAACACGACAACAACCAATGAAATTCTGGATATTCTGGAGGAAAACAACGCAAAGGCATCGTTTTTCGTTATCGGAGTGAATATCAATGACGAGAGTGCCGTTTCCATAAAGCGTGCATACGATATGGGCATGGAAATTGACAACCATTCAAAGACGCATACGAGCATGATGAATATGTCTCCCGAAGAAATCAGGGCTGAAATTGATTATGTCGATGAAAAGGTTGAGGAAATCACGGGCGAAAAGACAAAATTTTTCCGTCCGCCGTTTATCGGCGTAAGTCAGGTAATGTACGACACAATTGAACAGCCGTTCATATACGGTGCAGATACGCAGGACTACATGACACAGGTTGATACCGCACAGCGTGTCGAAAATATCATGAAATACGCAAAGGACGGAACAATATATCTCATGCACGATGCCGCAGGAAACGAGCAGACCGTTGAAGCCCTTAAAACCGCACTTCCCATGCTTGCGGAGCAGGGATATGAATTTGTTACAATCTCGGAGCTTTTTGAGCGTCAGGGTGAGACTCCGAAAAAGAATATTCTCTATTCAAGCGTTGCAAAATATCCGTGCAGGGGATATTCTCTGCATGAAGAATTAAGCACGGAAAGCACGGATAAAATAACACTTGATATGAATACTCTCAAAAATCTCGGAGACAGCTTTGCAATTGAGATGAATTATACATCTTCATCGGGAAATCCGCCTGTAATTGCATTGCAGAGGTGGACTTCCGAACCCTCTCTCTGGTATGCCGTGCAGCCCTGTTATTCAAACGGCGACAAGGCGGTATTTCTTGCATCGGATATTATATCGGCATTTGAGGAGCTGGATATTGACTACGGCGATATTGACGGCATGAGCGTTTCAGCCTACGGCGGCGAGGTTGAATTGTCTGATGTAAAGCTGCTTGTAAATTCGGGCGGAGAGCAGTCATTAAAGGGCGATGTAAATTCGAACGGCGTATTTGATATTGCGGATATTCTTCTTTTCCAAAAGTGGCTGCTTTCAGTACCCGGCACAAAGCTTGACGACCCGAAAGCTGCGGATTTTTGCAATGACAACAGCCTTGATGTGTTTGATTTCTGCCTTATGAAACAGGCTTATATAGGGCAGAAATAAAATTAATTATTTTGAATAATAAGGTGATATTAATGGCATATATGACCACAACTCTACAGCCCGTGAAAAGCTATCCTACATATCAGTTCCATGCTTTTACGGCAAAAAATACGGACTCGTGGACTTCGTTCAGGATATGTATACTCGAAACGCTCCGCTGGATAAGGCTGAGACTAAGCAAATTTGCCGATATTCCAAAGGAACTCACTGCGCCCGAACCCGAAAACTACGAGGAATTTACGGAGGATATGCTCGGCTCGTTCTCGCTGAACATGGGAGTTACAATCGACTGTACATATATAAGGAATACGGGTGTATGGTCGTTTAAAATATCAGAACAGGACACGGGCGAAAATATCGGCACCGAAAAGGAAAGGCTTCCTGTCAACGGAAGAGGCTTCAGCACCGAAATATCCTTTTTCATGCATGAGGACTGCGTTGAGGCAGGAATAAGAACTACCTGCTCCGAACCCTTCGACTGCGATATAAACTGTGCGGTTTTCAGACCGTCCGTTGTAAAGGCTCTTGCGGATAACCCGAAAATCGGCTTTGTAAAGGAGGGTTTTCCCATTAACGGCAAGCCCATGACAATAAAAAACAGCTCCGATATGAAAAATCTTGAAAGACTGTTCTGCTCCGATGATTTCTGTATGCCGACAGCTTTCGTTGCCGACAGCGGATATGAAGAAAAAAACGTGGATATTCCCGTTTTGTCCGAAAAGGATAAATTATCCGTAACGGGATTTTCGAGGTCTGCCTTTATCGGGGATATGAGGGCGGATATATCAAAGCTTAACATCGAGGGAATATCCCCGAAAAAGGACGAAAAAGAACCGCATGAAAAAAATAAAGCTCCCTCTTTCGCCATTGCGGAGAAAAGCAAAGCCCCCGAAAAGCTTCCCGTATTTGATTACGAATATCTTGCATCGAGGACTATGGGATTTGCGGTCGTCTGTTTCGTTGACGAAAAGTGTTTCGGTCTGATGAAGAAAAAACTCGGAATAGACATAGGAGCAGGGGAGATAGTGATATTTTCGCAGCGTACCGAAACAGACAGAAAAAAATACAATGCAGGCAATATGAAAAAGCTTAAATTTACCCTGCGTGACGAACTGAGAAATATGCTCAAAAGAAGCTCTTTCACATTCGGAAATGTGCTTTTCTATTCCGATGCAAGACTTGCCGATTTGAGGGAAAAGCGTCATGAGAATATATCCCTTGAGGACAGGATTAATATATACATTCAGGAAAACAGTGAGCTTAAAAGACAGATACGTGAACTCGGTCAGCAGAACACAGATTTGCAGATTAATGTCAAGAACACAAGACAGCTTGAAAAGCAGATTAAAAACCTTTCCGACGAAAACGAGGCTCTTAAAATCTATATAAGAAACAGTGCCGAAAAATTCAAGGAGAGAGAAAGCGCATACCGCAAATCCGCCGAGGATATTGACTTTTACAGGAAGAAAGCCGCTGCCGCCGCATATTTCCCAACGAGAAAAGAGGACGTATGCGACTGGATAAGAAAGAATTTTTCGGATAATATAATCCTCGCTCCGAGAGCCGAAACTGGCATGAAAAAATACAGCAGCGCACTTGATATGAGTGTCCTGTGCGACGGGATATATTATCTCAATGCCTATGCGGATTACCGCCTTGACAGGATAAGCTCCCGGCAGCTTGAAATGTATGCGAATAACTGGGAGGTAGGCTGGTGCGGAAAGGAAACGCTTAAAATCTGCCGTGACGACTATACGGTAACTGTCGGCGGAAAACAGTATCTTCTTGATTTGCACCTCAAAAGGGGAGTAAGCTCCCACGTGCTTGTCAGGATATATTTCTGCCGTGATGATGAAACGGGCAAGATAATAATAGGATATATGCCCGACCACCTGCCGACAGCCTCACAGACTACATAATTGAAAAATGCTCATTTATAAAAAAGGTGAATATTATGAATTTAAAAGAAAACAAAATAAAGGGCGGTATTTTCGGACTGCTTACAGGAGATGCCCTCGGCGTGCCTTATGAATTTCACAGCGCAGAGGATATTCCGCCGTATGAAGAAATTGAAATGACCCCTCCGCATAATTTCATGACCTCGTATCCCAATGTCAAAAACGGAACGTGGTCGGATGACGGTTCGCAGGCTCTGTGTCTGCTCGACAGTCTGCTCCAAAGGGGAAAATTTGACCTTGATGATTTTTCCGACAAAATTCTTGCATGGTATGACGAGGGATTGTGGGCAGTGGATAATTATGTATTCGATGCAGGAATACAGACCTCATGGGCTTTATCCGAATACAGAAGAGGTACTTCGCCCGAAATATGCGGAAATGTAAAGCCTGAGGGCAAGGGCAATGGTGCGCTTATGAGAGTGCTTCCCCTTGCATTGTGGCATCAGGGAACCGATGAGGAGCTTGTCGCAGATGCCCATAAACAGTGTCTCATAACCCACGGACATATTACAAATCAGGTATGCTGTGCGCTGTACTGTCTGGTTGCAAGACAGCTCCTTTCGGGGGAGAGCTTTGAAAATGCCCTTGAAAAATCAATAGAAAATCTCCGCATGATATACAGCGATGATAAATATTTGGAATATGCGGAGGATTTTGAATTTACGCTCCGTCCCGATGAACCTGGTATATGGCAGGGGACAGGCAGAGGATATGTCGTTGACAGTCTCAGGAGTTCATTCATGATAATGAAAGAGTCCGTTTCATACGAGGACACAGTGAAGAAAGCCGTTGCCCTCGGAAATGATACCGATACTACTGCTTGTATCGTCGGCGGAATTGCAGGCATAAAATTCGGATATGATAATATCCCGAAAAGATGGCTTGATATGCTCAGAGACTATGAAAAAGCAGAGGAAATCACCGAAAGGCTGATTAAAAAAATAAATAATTAAAATATAAAACAAGAGGTGACAAATTTGTTTGACGCAGAAAAATACATTAAGGCTCAGGAGGCGGATTACGATACCGCATTGAGGGAAGTATCAGAGGGAAGGAAACGCAGTCACTGGATATGGTATATATTTCCGCAGGCACTCGGTCTGGGAAAGAGCAGTACATCAGAGTACTATGCGATAAAAAATCTCGATGAAGCAAGAGAATACCTCAAACACCTGGTACTTGGGAGCAGGCTTATTGAAATATCCGAAAAGCTTCTCGAAAATGACGGCAATGCAAAGGATATTTTCGGCTTTCCCGACTGTCTGAAAGTCCGTTCGTGCATGACGCTTTTTCGTGAAGCTGACAGCAGTATAGAAGTATTTCAGAAAGTCCTCGATAAATTCTACGGCGGCGCTGCCGATAATTACACGCTCCGCATAATAAACGGAAAAACTGAACCGAAAATCTAATCATAATATTCAAAATCAATATAATGCGGAGGAAGTATGAATTTATCATTTACAGTTACACAGAATGAATTATCCGACCTTTTGCTTAATATTTCGCCGACACGTCCTGTTTTCATATGGGGCGCACCGGGAATAGGGAAATCTGCGCTTGTGCAGAAATTTGCGGACGATGTGGGAATGCCCTGTGTATCTCTCCTCGGCAGTCAGCTTGCGCCCGAGGATATTATCGGTATACCCCAGATAAACGGCGATACATCACAATTTGTGCCGCCAAAAATGATAGCACGCAAGGAGCCTTATGTTTTATTTCTTGACGAGCTGAACGCCTGTTCGCAGGAGGTGCAGAAAGCGTTCTACAGCCTTATCCATGAAAAGCGTATAGGCGAGTATCATCTTCCGAAGGGCAGTGTGGTTATCGGAGCAGGCAACCGTTCGCAGGACGGAGCGATAGTAAAAACCATGTCAACTGCACTGGTGAACCGAATGTTTCATGTCCAGCTTACGGCAGACCCGCAGCAATGGCTTGATTGGGCTTATGAGAATAAACTGCACCCGTGGGTAATTGATTATATATCCCAGCGTCCCGACCACCTTTTTTCGGAACCTCCAAAGACGGAAGAGCCTTATTCAACTCCTCGTTCATGGCATATGCTCAGTGACGCACTGAAAGAATACGGAGCAGGAGAAAAGGATATTTCCGAAAATATTCTTCGTGTACTCGCTTACGGTTCAGTTTCCGCAGCCCATGCAGGAATGTTTCTTGCTTTCGTAAAAAATGCCGGAAACAAATATCTGCTTAATCAGATAATCAAGGGAGATGCAAAATTTCCCTCCGACCCGAAGGACAGAGACGTGCTTTACTTTGTATCACAAAGCTTCCGTGCAAAGTTGTTTATGGAGCTTCCGCAGGATAAGCAGAAAATGGATAAAAATACACAGTATCTTACTCACCGTGCAAAGGCTCTGATAAAGGATTTGGCGCATATCAACCTTGAACTTGCCCAGATGGTGGTTTCCGACGATGACGGAAAAGTCCTGCCCGAATGGTTCATGGTAGAGATTGTACGTGACCTTCCGAGACTTATAAAAAATGACAGATAATTATGGCAAAGAAAAAGAATGAAACTAAAATCACGAAAAACGAACAGCAGTTAATTGACGGAATTAAACTGGTCAACAGCCACCCTCTTTTCGGAAAACTTCATATAATGATGGAAAACGTTTCCAAAAGCCGTCTGGGGAAGAATATACCTGCAAAAGTATCTTCATCAGGAATTGTATATCTGAATAAGGACTGCGACAAAACACCCGCAGAATGGGCATATATCATCGCTCATTGTATGCTTCATATTTCCTTCGGGCATTTCGATGCCGAGCGTATGCCGGGATACTGGCAGCAGATAACCGAAAATCAAAAAAAATGGGTCAATGACTATGACCCAGCTTTATGGAATATGGCTTGCGATATTTTTATCACACGCTTTCTTGCAGATATAAAATTCGGAAAATGCGATATTGATACCGCAAAGCTGAACGCATACGGTTCTTCCGCAAATGAACTTAAAATATATGAGTATCTGGTAAACGCTCATATATCAGCCGATTTTGCTTCTTTCGGCACGGCAGGAGAATTTCCCGATATGATAGGTACGGACTCTCCATGCACATATCAATACGGAAAAAACAGTTATATCACCGAATTTGCCTATGCTCTTGCAGGTTCTGTCCGTTCGGTTATAGATGATGCAGGCGATAAGCCGGTTGGTTATACAAAGCGAAAATCAATAATGCAAAAGGCTGCCGACTGGTTCATAAATCATTATCCGTTGCTTGGAGGACTTGCCGCAGATTTCAAGATAATTGAAACAACAGGCAGAGCTGACCTTTCCGACATCGAAATAGCCGCAGTTGATGTTACAGTCGGCAAAATATATGTAAATCCGTCAGCAGGGCTTACCTTTGAAGAATGGAAATTTGTTCTTGCGCATGAATATCTCCATGCAGGCTTGCAGCACCACACAAGGCGCAATGGACGTGACCCGTATCTGTGGAATATTGCCTGCGACTTTGTCATCAACGGCTGGCTTAATGAAATGCAGACGGGTATTATGCCGCAGAACGGTCTTATGTACGATGAAACACTGAAAAATCAGTCCGCCGAAGAAATTTATGACAAATTGACGGATAATATCCGCAAAAATGCAAAGCTTAGTACTTTCAGAGGTTACGGAAAAGGTGATATTATCGACAAGGGTTGGAAACCTGATAACAATAAGCCGACAACGCTTGACGATTTCTGCAAAAATGCCCTGAGAAACGGTCTTGAATATCATTCATCAGCCGGCAGGGGATATATTCCGGCAGGGCTTATCGAAGAAATAAAGGCTCTTTCAATGCCGCCCGTACCGTGGGATGTTGAGCTTGCAAAATGCTTCGATATATGGTTTGCTCCAATAGAAAAACACCGCACCTATGCACGTCCGAGCAGGCGACAGAGCAGTACACCGAATATACCACGTCCGAGCTATGTCCGTCCCGAACTTCCAGAAAACATCAGTACTTATGCCGTTATCATAGATACATCAGGTTCTATGTCTCCGACACTTATAGGCAAGGCTCTGGGAGCTGCCGCAAGTTATTCGGCGGCAAAGGAAGTATCTTTTGTGAGAGTGGTTTTCTGCGATGCACAGGCATATGATATAGGCTATGTATCTCCTGAGGATATTGCCGGGCGTGTAGAAGTAAAAGGCAGAGGCGGTACAGTATTGCAGCCTGCTGTTGATTTGCTTGAAAATGCAAAAGACTTGCCAAAAAATGCTCCCATACTCATAATCACCGATGCAGGGATAGAAAATAATCTTAAAGTACATCACGAACACGCTTTTCTTATTCCTGAAGGGTCAAGACTTCCGTTTCGTCCAAGAGGAAAGGTTTTTTATTTCAAATAATAAATACATCGGCAAATACAGGAGGAAGTTATGCAGTTTATCGGGGCTTGATGATGAAAAAGGTACTGCATTTCCGAAGTTTTTTGACAGTACGGTTACGCAGGAAGAATTTGATAAAAAAATGAAACTGTTCTATAATTACAGGGGTAATCTCTATACTGGTGGAATCTGCATAAAAGAGTATCTGTTATTGAGAAAATATGGCGATAAAACCAACGAATACAGAGTGTTTTACGTAAATCTCCCGTTTCCTCAAATGGGGGATTTTTGCTTTTCAGCCGTATACATCAACATATTTATTCGGGCTGTGAACGCGGCAATACATTCTTTTATTGCCGTATTTCCTGCGCTTTTTGTGACGGCAGAAATAACCCTGATTTCATATGTCTGGGCTTTACGGGGAAAGAAAAGATGTGCTATAATTAATAATAGGAAAAGACAGTGCGCACATCTTGACCGAAACAATAATTTTGAAAGTCAACTTTCAAATGAGGGCGGCTTCAAAAAAGGTGCTTACGGTTGGATATGCACGCAGAAAATGTGGAAACAGGGAAATGAAGAGAAGTACGCTATCAATATAAGTTCCGATTACCTCGACAGAGATGTATATAGCATAATGGCGACACTTCTTCATGAAATGTGCCACTTGTACGCACTTGAAAAGGGCATACAGGACACGAGCAGAAGCGGCATATACCATAACAAGAAATTCAAACAGATTGCCGAAAATCACGGCTTGAATGTCTCCGAAGCTGACACAATAGGCTGGAGCATTACGACACTCATAGACGATACAAGGGCATACGTTGACCGCATATGCCCAATAAAGAGTTTCAGGCTCATGCAGAAAAAGCCGTCAGAGAAGTCAGGCACAAGCCCTAAAGCAAAACAGTACACGTCAAAATCAAAACTTTAATAATTGCACCAAATGATAGCAATATAGCTAAAAAGCCCTCTACACCTGTAGGGGGTCTTTTGCTGTCGGTATGCGACAGGCGCAGAGAACCCGCAGCACTTCTCAACGGTCGAGCCGACAACCTGCCGACATTGACAATAAAAATGTTTTTTGGAGCCCCTCGCCCCAACCTCTCAGTTTGAATTTATAGTCATTGCGGTTCGAGGTGCTATAATTGGCAGAACAGGGCAATTGGAAACTATCTGTTTTATGTTTCCCGGAGTTGCCCTGCCATGCATGGCATAGCACCTCGAAATTTCAAAGTCAACCCCTTGCAAATCGCCCCCCAGTTTTTAAAGGGGCGATTTGTGCAATTTGCTTGCTTTAGCTTGCAAATTGCAGGGTTTACTTTGAAATAGCTTTGACGGCTTACAAGCGAAGTCATCACCCCAACAAATTAGCCCTGTGTTTCGTATTTCTTGCGGTCACTTTATGTTTATGTTGTTCTGATTAAAATTCCCTTGATTAATGTTTACATTTTTGCTTGTTTCAGTCGTGTTAATCAAAACGTTCTTGTTTAAATCAAGGTCAAGTAAATAATCAGCACTTACATTGTATAATTTACATAATGCCCTCAATGTCTGTAAATTTGGCTCTAAGAAGCCTGTTTCATATTTCGAGATATTACTTCTTGATGTACTTATCAATTCTGCGACTTTTTCTTGTGATAATTTGGCTCTTTTCCTTGCCTTTTTAAGATTTTCACTAAACATAATATCTATCTCCTTTGTTCTATTTTAGCACATATTAATAAATTTGTCTGTTCTTTTTTGGAACATATGTCAATTGACAAATCAAAAATAATATGGTAATATATAATTATTCCAAAATGGAACATTTTTTAAAATCCCATAAGACCAAGAGGAAATTAAAATGCGTAAAGATAGTTTTGAATTTTGTTTAAAATATGCCCCTGTTGAATTAATTGGAAGATATGTATTTATAAAAAGCTATCCTAAACAGCGTTATGGAATTATTACACATATAACCGAAAAATGCATTATATATAAATATATTGATAATCCTCATCATGACCATTTTATGTTTTCTACTGGTCGCATAACGATTAATAACTATGATAAAGCTGTTATTCAAGATTTTAGGCAATTATGGATTAATTATTAGTTGATTAAATCGCTTTCAAGCGTTTTAATAGATAAAATTTAAAGTCCCATAAGACCGAGTAGGCAGGGCAGAAAGGAAAAAAGAAAGATGATTAAACTTGTAGGAGTGGAAGTAAGTGCAGGAACGTTTACAGCAGAGGACGGCAGAAGCATTGACTATGATAACCGTGTTCTTCACTGTCTTACGGACGAGGGCTTACCCGACAATTACACAGGCTTAGGCTACATCAAGGAAAAAATCAAGCTTACTACACTTGCGAAATACTTCAAGTGTACACCTGCTGATGTAGACACATACCTTAACGGCTTTCTTCTCTGTGATGTAGCATTCCGTTACTCTCCGTCAGGCGGTAAGATGGTTGTTTCGGGCTTTGATGTCGTCAATACTGCTGATAAATCGCCTGCACAGCTTAAGGGCGGTGGAAAGTAATGATAACAGTTCTGCTTTATATCCTCCTTATTCTGGGGATAATCAAGGCTTTTGAACTTCCGAAACAAATTCGCACAGCTTTGAAGCCTGTAAAGGTGAATGAGGTAAAGGTTGGTGAAGATGTTGGAGACGGAGTACGAAAATCAAGAAACGACAACGGAGATACAGTTATCGAGTATGTCGGAGAACTCGGAGAATGAGACCGAGGAGACAACAGAAATTGAGACGGAAGAGGTAACCGAAACGGAAGAATTGACAGAAACGGTTACCGAAACATACACAACGGCAACAACGGTGACAACTGTTCCGATTGATACCGAAAGCCTTAATACTTTCACCAATACAGGAACGGTTTTCATATATGCAATTCTCTTCACAATGCTCTGCAAAGTTGTATATAAGCTTTTCAGCATATTCTTTTGAAAGGGGGTGAGTGTTCATGATGTCTGTTATTCCTAACGTGGTTCTTGTAGCCGCTGAAAGTGCCGACTGGCACGGCATAACTCAGACGAGCCTTAACGGAGTATTCGAGGAAATCTACAATCTTCTTCCTATTATCCTCCCTGCTATTATCGGCTGGCTCGGCTTCCGCAAGGCTTGGGCTTTCATACGTGGCGCAATCAAGGGTGCCTAATATCTACCGGTACAGCATAATGGACTGTATCGCTCACAAGCGGTCATGCTTAATTGCTTGACCGCTTTTTTAAAGGGGGTTTTTATGTCAATAGTAAATAATCTTCCGCCCGTTCCTGATGATACGGGCTATTCAGATTACATCATGTATAACGTTGACGGTAATTATAAAATTACTTTTTTTGATAATCTTCGTTCTGATACTCTTAATTCTAACGGCACTGTAAATTACAGTAATTTTGTGGTTTACGATTTAGACGGTGACTATTGGGATTGGTCTGGTGCTTATATAGGTTATCACCCTTTAGATATTCATCGGGGTGATATAGTCAGTTCGACACTGAACCTTTATAACCCTGACGGGAGTATATATATTGTCGGTTCTCACGGATTTGGCAATTCAGGATTGGTCGGTGGTCTTTCTTCGTCCGATTTTCTTCACAGTCTGGTCGATTTGTGGGCGGTCTTGCCTGTTTTAATTATTACTGTTGTCGGGCTTGTGGCTTTCCGTAAGGCTTGGGCATTTTTCCGAGGTCTGATAAGGGGGGCATAATATGAAACGCTTTACAGCTTTTTTACTTGCTCTTGTGCTTTGTCTGACTTGTCTTGTTTCTGTTCCTGCACATTCATCTGATTTTGATTATGCTGATACCGCATACGAAATTGTATCCCAGTATCAGCTTATGATGCAAGCTGAACAGAATGCACTTCTTTCTCAATTTTTTACGTATTCTTATCTTGGCTGTGCTAATTATCATTTGGGCGAACTTACAGAAGAATATGCTTATAATTTGGTAGTTACAGGTATAGAACGTCGCAGTAAATCGTCAGGTGATTATGATGTTGTTAATTGCGGAACCGGTTCATATTATTACAAGCGTTCAGAGGGTTATGCAATTCCGCATTTGTTTACTGGTTCGCTTACAATGTATGAAAATCGTGTTTCTATTAACGGCAATACTTATTATTTTGAGCCGCCTACACAGAACAGCGGTGTTATTACATACTGCGACATTGCAGACAGTTATTATTCCGACAGTAAAGACGTTACTTCACTGCAACGGCACGAACTTTTAATTAAACCGCCGTATAATATGGGGTCTGTTACTTCTCCCCGTGATGGTTCTACTCTCGGCGATAATATTAATGCCGCTAAGCAATTGGTCGCTCCTGAGATTGAAACTACGATTGCCACTGAAATTGTTACCGACGGCTCATCAGTTGATGTTACTGTGAATGTGAATGTAGCTCTTACGTTTTTGAATGATATTTTAGATGATATTCTGGAAGAATTGCAGTCAATCAGCACAACTTTAACTACATTTCTTACTAATTTTAATACATTTGCCGCAAACTTTAATACATTTGTTAATGATATTTCTACTTCTTTCAGTGCTGATTTTACTAATGTTACAGTTGCTGTCAATGATATTCCCGAAAGCATAAGACAAATATTAATAGATTTGTTTGTACCGACAAGAGATGATTATTTTGAGGAAATAATTGATATAATTAATGCTAAATTCGGCTTTATATACCAGATTATTGAGCTTGGTGATGTGCTTGTTGATAATTCAAATGCTTTCACTAACAATCAGCCGTCTTTCGGTTTTAAATTCACAAATCATAAGTATTTCGGTGATTTATACGTTAATTTTGTAGATTGGTCTAAAGTGTCAAATTATGTTGTCTATGTAAAAGCGATTACATCTGGAATAACCCTTTACTTCTTCATCAGAAGAACAAGGCGCAGACTTCCCGAAATAATAAGCGGAGGTGGTTGTTAATGGTAATTGATACGATAATAGAATTTATTCTTGCACCTGTCGAGTATCTTCTTGAAATCATTAATCTTCCTGATGTTGATAATTTAGTCATTCCCGAAAATGTATTTGATGTACTTTTAGAAGCTTGTTCATGCATTGGATATATCCTGCCTATGCCTTTGATACTGGGCTGTCTTGCGTTTTCATTTGCCCTTGACCATTTTCACATCATCTGGACTTTGTTTTGTCGTTTAAAATCTTTCGGTTCATCTTCGTTCTGGATAAAATAAGAAAATTGAAAGTTGACTTTCAAAAAATGAGGTGTTATTGTTGAAAATTTTTTTAAGAGTTATATTTGTGTTAGCTGTTGCGGTTTCGCCGTTTCTTACTGCTTCGTTTGTATGGTGGGTATATATGCGCTTCTTCGAGCATTTATGCCCGATACCGAATGAAAAGGGAAAATTCAAACAGCACAGTATTCTCCGCAGATTGTTCATTGATTTCCCGAAACAGCTTGTTTATGATTTTCTCACGATTGACCCGAATACATTCAGAGAGTATGGAATGCACTTGCTATGCGGAGAACAGGGGAGCGGTAAAACAACGTTAATGGCATATCTTGTCCGCAAGTACAAACATGAATATCCGAGAGTAATTGTTCGTTCAAACTTCTCGTGCAGTATGCAGGATTATGAATTGACCGATTGGAGAGACCTGACACTTGACACGAACGGCATATATGGAGAAATAGATTGTATTGATGAGATACAGAATTGGTTCAGCTCAAATCAGTCAAAAAGTTTTCCTCCCGATATGCTGACAATCATAACACAGCAACGAAAAGTCCGCAGATGTATCTTAGCTACATCACAGATATTCACGAGAGTTGCAAAACCTATCAGAGAAAATACATATCTCATGTATTACCCTTTCACAATTGCTGGTTGTCTGACCTTTGTAAGAGTTTACAAGCCGATACTTGACGAACAGGGAGCGTTGAAAGAACGTAAGCTTAGAAAAGTGTTTTTCTTCGTTCACGATAAAGAATTGCGTGAGATGTTCGACAGCTACAAGACAATATGCAGTTTGAGAGAGTCGGGCTTTAAGGAAAATAATTCTTTGCTGTCGGGTTCTCCGTCAGTTATCGTACAGGCGACAGCATACCCGAAACGGTGACCGCATTGCGGTCTCCGTTCGGGTGTGGTCGCCAGACGGAGAGGGGGTGTATATATATTACTTGATTATAGCCACAAAAATAACTCATTTTATGAAAATACGGTGATAATATGAGCGATATATTTAAACCTCTTACGGGTGGTGAGGCTTACTGCAATTCCAAAACTAAAGTTTATTCAGACGGCACAACAAATATGATAGCCTGTGTTGCGCCTGTGTTCAAAGACCCGTCATTCGTCTCGGTTGAAAGTGAAAAAAAAAGAAATCAAAAACTTGATGATTTATTGTCTCACATTCATGACAAAGAGCATTTAAAGGACTTCGTGAAATTTTTAGAGGAAAGAAATATGAACGGTGATGATTTTAAAAAGTTAATTGTTATGTCAATTGAGGAAGATAAAGATTTTCTGGTAGCTTTAAGAGAAAAAAATATAACCTTGCAGGAGTATGATTATTATGTTCCGATTTATTCAAGGCTTTACCCTAAGGCTAAATCAAAGAACACTAATGACCCTCGACACGACAGCGTAAAACGTGCCAAAGACGGCATATTCGACTACATACTCAACAATGATTTTGAGTATTTCTTTACCGGTACAATTAACCCCGAAAAGCTTGACAGCAAAGACCCGAAAGTACTGATAAAACCATTGATTAAGTGGCTTAATAATATGCAACAAAGATACGGGCTTGAATATCTCATGATAGCAGAACATCACAAAAGCGGCAGAATACATTTTCACGGGCTTTTCAAAAGTGAAATTCCGCTTAAACTTGAGGACAGCGGCACAAAGATATACAGAGGACACAAAAAGCCTATAGGCAATACAAGAGCCTTGCAAATGGGTCTTTCAGACGGTCGTACGGTGTATAATCTCAAAACCTGGAAATTCGGTTTCAGTACCTGCGTTGCTCTGACTGGCGACAGAATGAATACTGCGTTCTATGTTACAAAATACATCACAAAAGACTGTAAAAAGATTTTTGGTAAATTCTTCTGGCACTCCCGCAGTTTGAAAAAGCCTGATGTTCTTTATGCTGATGTTGATTACGAAATGATTGACAGCTTGGATTGCAACGGCTATAAATACATATTCAGCAGGGGAGAGGTACAAAAAAATGAGACATAAGGAAATAGAACTGCTTTTCGCCTATATGGTGAATAATCAGATAAGACTTGAAAATGAAAAGAAACAGCTACAGTCAAATATCAGGTACAGAGATATTGACGAGGTTGACTGCATGGAATTGCTTATTGCTTCGGTTCGTCTTGAAACGTTCAAAGAGGTTACAAGGCATATCAGACAACTGTTGAAAATTAATTTTGAAGAGGTTGAAGAAGATGAAGAAAAAATTTAAATTCAGAAAAAAGGCTTGTGTTTGCGCCTGGTGTCGTGCGTGTAAGAATTTCGCAAGTTGTGAACGTGGAAATACATTCGTTTATTGCCGTATTTCCTGCGCTTCTTGTGACGGCAGAAATAACCCTGATTTCATATGTCTGGGCTTTACATCTGAAAAGGAGATATTGAAATGAACTGTGAAAAATTTAAATATATACATGACTGTATTGACCCGTTGAAAGAATGCTATAACTGCATTTATCAAGGTTCTTCCGAATGTATTGAAAAAGGAGATATTGAAATGAAAACTTGTTCCAACTGTATGTTTTGTCTGCCTCTGGGAAAAGATGAGGGGCTTTGTCTGGCTACACCCTTTGACCCTCAGCTTGCTTGTTCACTTTCCGAAGAGGTTGATTGTGGTTCATATCTGGATTGTAATTCATTTTTCGACGGTATTGTTACTGCTCGTGATGAGTATACGGCTTTACTGCGTGCTTTCGGTGAAGGTATGAAATACATATTTCCGCCCGACAATGAAGAGGATAACGGAGATGTTCCGTTTTGACATCAACAAAACAGGGGGCTTTTAATCCCCCTGTTCCTGCTCTGTTTCGGTCGCTCTCTGCATATCGGCTTCAATCAGCCTGTTGATATATCCGTTCAGGCTCATGCCCTGTGCTTCGGCATATGCTTTGATTTGCTCTTTACGTCCTTTCTTGACTTGTAGCCTTATATCATCATATGCTTTCTTTGCGTAGTCGTTCTTTATCTGTGCGTTGGTTTTTGTCTTAGGTCTTGGCATTTATTTCACTCCTTTCAACTATTCATTATATCATATTTTTTGATACATGTACATGTACAATATCAACAAATATTTCTCTTAAACTTTGTGCATTTTACCACTTGAAATACATGTACATGTATGTTATAATTAATAATAGGAAAAGACAGTGCGCACATCTTGACCGAAACAATAATTTTGAAAGTTAACTTTCAAAAACAGAAAGAGGTTTTATTATGGAAGAAAACAGAAAATCCACATTCACGGTTAAGGCTATGGTTCATTCACTCAAAGCCCTTGATGATGTCCGCATAATCTCTCACACCGACAACAACAATGTGATTGCTGAATATCACGGTATCAAATGCACCGCCGTATTCAATCCCTTTGCTGGTCTCTACTATGTAGATGATGTGTACGGCATAATCGAGGACGATATAATCAGCCGTGAGGCAGTACCCGAAAGCGAAAAGCCTGAAATCACTATGACAGCGAATAAGCCTGTGAAGAAAAGACAGGTCTACACAATGTCCGAACTCAATCTCTGCATGATGAAGATGTTCAACAGCTTCAATGCTGATTTCTTCGGCGGTGAACTCCCGAAAGTTATCATCACATTCGAGGGCGGTTTCAAGAAAGGTGCTTTCGGTTGGATATGCACGCAGAAAACGTGGAAACAGGGAAATGAAGAGAAGTACGCTATCAATATAAGTTCCGATTACCTCGACAGAGATGTATATAGCATAATGGCGACACTTCTTCATGAAATGTGCCACTTGTACGCACTTGAAAAGGGTATACAGGACACAAGCAGAAGTGGCATATATCACAATAAGAAATTCAAGCAGATTGCTGAAAATCACGGCTTGAATGTCTCCGAAGCTGACACAATAGGCTGGAGCATTACAACTCTCACAGAAGAAACAAAAGCCTATGTTGACCGCATATGTCCGATAAAGAGTTTCAGGCTCATGCAGAAAAAGCCGTCAGAGAAGTCAGGCACAAGCCCTAAAGCCAAACAGTCAAGGCGCAAATACATTTGCCCGAAATGCGGCACACAGATTACAGCAACAAAGGAAGTTTCAGTTATTTGCGGAGCTTGTTTTGAAGTCGGGGAAGAGCCTGTATACATGGAATTGGAGACTTGACACGTCAAAATCAAAACTTTCATAATTGCACCAAATGATAGTTTGGTGCAATTTCATGCTGTTCTCAACAGGTTTCAACAATCACTTTGTTAATCCTGCCAGTCATCACAGATAAGTTTATGTTCTTCTAAATCCGCAGGGCAAAATTCTATGTCTGAGTAGATGCAGTTCTCACA
>JAFUXL010000001.1 GCA_017470905.1 Ruminococcus sp.
GATTTCCTTCGCCAGCTTTACAGCTTGTTTTTTGAACTCCTCATCGTATTGCCTTCCTGTTCCCATTTTTGACACTCTCCTTTGATTTTTATTATACTTCGTTTGTTGGGATCGTGTCAAGTTTTATTATACAGCATCAGTATGTAAATATGATAGTCTCGCCTTAGCTTGTTCCAACGAGCTTTCGGCTTTAGCATGACATTCCACAGCACCCGAACACTGCCGGGAAGCCTGATCGCATTCCTTTTGCGCCTGAGAAAGTTTTTCTTCTGTACGCTGATAAGCATCATCGGAATATGAAGTGCCTTCATATTCTGCCGGGTCAACATGGAATCTTTCGATATCCTTGGCTTTTCTTCTGATGCTCTCCTGTACCTTTTTCAACTGTCTCTGTAACTCCTGACGATTTGCCGAATAATTCTCCTGATATATACGATATTCCGCAAGCATTGCAGAATAATCTTCGGAAAGCACTTCCGCTTCCGGAGTATCTTTTAATTCGGTGATCAAATTCTGATACTCTGTCAATTTACCGCTGAACTGCTTGATTTTTTCATCGCATTCCCGTATAATCTCTGCAATCCTGCATTCTTCCTTATGCTCTGATTCAATCTGAGCAGCAAGCTGTCTGCAAGCAGATTCCATTTCCGATATTTGTCTGCCAAGTTCTTCATATTGTGAAACAGTACCGCAGATACGCTTAAATTCTTTTTGATGATTCTCCGTTTGACGCAGGATTTCCTGCTCTGCATTTATAAATTCACGAAATTCCCGTATGCGCTTTTTTATATCCGCTTTTCGTTTGTCAAGTGCCGATAGCTTATCTTGAATTGTCTGAAGTTCTGACTGACAAAAAGTAATCTGTTCCTGAATATACTGTTCATCATCAGCGGTATATGTAAATGCAGCGAGTACGCTGCATTCCGATTCCCACTCACTGATCTGATGTCGAAGCTGCTCTGTCTCGGCTTTAACATCATCATGTCTTTTCTGAATGTTCTCTTTATAAGCAGAAGCATCATGGAAATACTCTTTATCGAACGCAGAAAGAAAGTGGTTATGCTCACTCCATTTTCCGTCAGCCATATCAGCAAGTTCAGAGCGTGTATATACAGGAACAACAGCCGACAGCCATGAATCTGTTGTTTGTGACAGCAGTTTTATCTTCTCTTTTTCGGAATCTACAATGACTGCATATGCAGCAAGCGGATTAATCGCAAGGATATTTTCTCTTATTTTAGAGGACTGATAATTTAGGTATTGCTCACCTGTCTGGTAAAAAACTCCGGATTCCTGCAAGAAGTCGATAGCTGTTTTAGAAAGGTGAAGCTGTCCCGCTTCGATACATCTTAACTGTTCTGCGAGCAATTCGGCTGATCGCTCGGTTAGTCTCAGTTGTTCTTTCAGCTTTGTAAGTATATTATCAAGGCTTGTTATCGGTTCATCAGAAAACAGTCGGCTTGCAGGTATCGACAGATGTTCCAGTACAGGCAGAACAGCATTATATGCTTTTCTGTACTGTTTCAATGCAGACTCATGCTGTTGCAGGCAGACTTTACAATTTGCCTGTGCCTGAGTCAATTCTGTGCGCTCTGTATCCTGAGCATCGAATTCCTGTCCAAGCTGTTCTTCTTCCTTTTGATAGCCTGTTATTTTATCCTTGCCCTGTTTAAGCCGATTATCATAGTCCAAACGGATATTCTCGATATCCTCTTTGGAATAGCTTCTGTCAAGCATAACGGTTAAATGCAAAGCAAGCTCTGTCAATCCTTGATTGATCTGTTCAAGCAGAGAATCTCTGCGTCCTGCCGCCTGATTCAATCGATTGTTTTCATCATTATGATGCTCGGTAAGCTGTTTAATCTTTTCTTGTACCTTAAAGAGTGCATATGATTGGTCTTTTTTGGCTGATTTTTCCTGAATCAAATCCCTGTCAGTCTGATGTTTCAATTCGGCTGCTATCAAAGAGAGTGAATACTTCAAAGATAGTATTCTGGAATCCTGCGTTCCCTGCTCCAACTCTCTGATTTGTGCGGTCAGAGCTTTTTCTTCATTCTGCTGTTCAAGAAGCTCTGCATATTCCTTGGCGGCATTCAGTACGATGACCATATGAGCAAACTTGTCACGCAGATTTTCTGCATCTTCTTTTTGCAATCTGCATTTTTCAAGCTGTGCAGCTGCTTTATCAAAACTCTCCTGTGCAAGATAAAATGCTTCCGAAACCTCTTCCGCTTTGATATGATGTAGTTTTGCTTTTAAGTCGGCTATAGTTTGTTCAAGCTGTGCCTGCTTTTCGCTTTCAAGCCTAATTTTATGGTCAAGCGTGAACAAATGGTCAAACAATAAGCGTATCGCCTGTATTCTTGCATCCTCGGCATCCCACATATTCTTCATGAGCGGAAGTATCCCTTGCAGTTTATCAGTAAATGCTTTGATCTGTGACTGCAAAAGAAGATTCTCTTCCTGCCCTGCATAGCTGTCAGCATAATGGGCAAACATTTCTTCCAGTGCTTCCGCTGACGCTGTATCATTTGGCATAACTCCCGGAATGATGAACTTGTCAAGCAGTCTGTCGGCGGTTCCGTATTCTTCAAAGAATTTTGTAATGCCGCCTTCCACAGCATTGATACGCACAAGAATATTTTTCCATTCGGTATGAAGGATACCGTATTCCTCCAGACGTTTTTGGTAACGCCGCAGAGAATCTGAGGGGTAGTATTCGACTTTTCTGTTCTGCAAATATTTACGCAGGTCATCAAAGGACATGGGACGAATATGACTGCCCGTCCGTTCGGTAAGAGGAAGATTGATCAGGTCAAGCTTATCACCGGTTCTTGTGTAATCATGCATAAACGTGTAGAAACGAACTGTTTTGCTTTCATTTTCGTCATCTGCTGTTGTACTTGCCGCCAGTGCAATACCTGTCAGCAAGCTGTTAGAAGAACCGTCCAATGCCCACTCTATCAGAACGAAAGCATGGTCAGTGCCTTTCTGGAAATAATCGCTGATGTTGCGGTTCTGTACTTTTGCTTTCGGGCAGACCGGTTGAAGGAGCAGCTGAACGATAACAGACTTGCCGCCGCCGTTGTCGAGATTCAGCAGCGTGTCGATTGGCTTTCCCTCAGCGTTTTCGGTGCAAAAAATCTCATCCGGTATGAGCTTTGTACCGTCATTGAACCTAAAATTCACTATCCTGATCTTACGAATCGCCGGCATCTGTTATTCCTCCTTCCAGAATAGAGTGTATCTCTGCAATACGGTTCTGAGATAAATAGTATGGCATCAGGTCGTTCATTTTTACCGTCGGCTTCCAAACACCGTCTGCATCATACAACAATTCCTCATCACGGAACTTTCTGATTATCTTCATAAAACAGCCGTGTTTGGTATCTATTGAGTTTGATTCATCGCCACGCTTTGCAAGCCAGTTATCTGCAAGGCGCAGAAAATCTATACTGTACTGAGCAGCGGAATTTTTCAATGCTTCACCCTCAGCTCGCACCTGTTTGCAATGCTGTGTGAACTCATTCAGAAAATCGGATTCTTTGATATAATACCTTGTTTGCAGTGTATTCCCTTTTCCGCCGTACAGTTCATGCAAAAGGAAGATCGCCATATAATTCAGCAAGTACAGTTCTTCCAGCTTTTCATTGCCGACACTGCGCCGAAAATCGCTGTTATCCTGCGAGAACAATTCGTTACTTGGATTTGGCAGGAGATAAAGTCTTCCGTTCGTTCTGTAAAGCGTAAAATCCAATTCTTGCTCCATAATGGCAAGCTCGGCAGCAATCTCGGCATCACAGTAATCTTCATAATAGGACGGCTCCTGTTCACGGGTTATATATCCCTTTTCCATCAGCTTTGCAAACAGTCTCAGACTTTCAGGCTTCATCTTCTCACCTCAATCTTAAAATCATTTATTTTGATATTGTTTCCCGCATCATCAGATAATGTAATAACTTCATCGAGTTTCTGTATCAGTATCGTTTGCATCTGCACCAATTCTTCAGGAAGCTCGCTCAGGCAGTAGGAAAGGTCAAATTCACCAACAGGTACGATGATATTACGTTGTTCCGAACGCCATCCTGCAACATCGAGCTCTCCGAGTCCGTAGAGCTTTAACATGACATCAGGCAATGATTTTTCCTGTAGCTGCTCCTGCAGCTGTTCTTTCGGTACAGATTCAAGATAATCACTAAAGCAGAAATCGGCATTTAGATCTGCAAAAGACAGCAATCCTCTTATGATTTCAACATATCGCCTGTTTCTGATATCAGCCGCAGTTTCGGCATTATCCTCGCTTACAATATTAATATCATCATCTTTGCTGTGTTCCCTGACAGCATTCTGCCTGCTGTAAAAGAAATCAAGACCAAACAGCTGCGGAAATGAAGGACGATAAAGCGGAGCAAACAGCTTGCCAACATTTCCAGTATCTTGCAGCTTCATTTTCTGTAATGGGAGCAATAATTCCTGTTCAAGGTCGAAGCGCCCTGCCTGCAAATAAGAAAAGCTATCATCCAACAGATTTGCATATAACTCGGAAAGTGAAAACTTCTGATTAAATACACGGCTTTGCTCACTTATTACTGTATCAATGTTTTCAAGTATCTCCCGTATCTCTTGCTCTGTCTTACCGATGTTTTCATTTTGATTGATCTGTGCATCTGCGATTGCTTGCAGTTTTGCTGATACGAGTGTACGTATATCACTGAGCTTTTTGTTTTCGTCCTCAAAGGAATCTTTGACCTGCGTGACAATCTCTTCGTATTCGTCAATAGATACTTCAGATATATTGGTTCTGCATCGAAGCATAAAGTCATCCATTCTTGTTTTCAGATTCCTGACCCGGCTGACCAGTTCACGGCTTTCCCGAAGTGCTTTACCATAGTTACCTCGTTTAATAAATTCTTGTAATTTGAAGCGGTTGACAGAAAAATCCAGTTCACTGTCGATTTCTTTGGTTCGGAACAGAAACTCATACGCTTCATTTGTCAAAACATAACTTCCGTTTTGCTGTTCAAGAAGAATGAGGGAACGCTGATCTCTGAATTGTTCATCACTGCTATAGAATGTATCAAATGAGCGTACTTTTCCATTGCTTTGCAGTACATCTGTTACAATATAGTCGGTCAGCATCTTCGCTGATTCCGGTTCATAATCGTACACATCGGCAAGTTCTCGCAAAAAAGCTGTGATATCCTGCTTTGTGCAGCTTTCACCGTAACGAAGCGTACTGTCCATGATAAAAACCATTACCATAAGGATCAGATTATCGGTCTTATCATCATCGTTATGCAACAATTCACGAATCTCCGTTGGCGTACTTCTTTGCAGCCAGTATTTGATAAGATTCACGAATCGCATACGTTTCTCAAAATCCTGTAAAAATTCTTTGGATTCTGCTGAAATCATGTTCTTACCTCATATTGTCTGCCAGTACGGGATATGAGAGTATCTCCTGCGGCAGACGCTTATTATCTTGCAGTATCTGTGTGATCTGTTTCTGTTCATCAGCCTGAAACATAGGCAGTATATCAGACATTTTGGGTATGATGCATCGTCTGTCTTCACTGTCGGGAAGCTGAATGTTACGACTCAGCTCCAGCATTTTCCGGTATGCAGGAAGAAATAATTCAATATGCAGTTCCTCTGCCGCTTTGCAGAGCCGCAGAAAGATGTCAAAGCCGGCTCTGTCAATATCTCCGCAGTACAGAAAATGAACTATATAAGCACCCAGATAGGCGGAATAAGATCGAAATTTATCTTTGCCTGTGATGTCATTGCCCTGTCCAAAGATCACACCGTCGATCTGAATGTCAAATAGTGAACAAACTCCGGATTCATACATAAGACGACGGATATTGAACCAGATGTCCTTGTTTTCACAGATGAGCAATGTCATTTTCTGCTTTCGTACAGGGATATAATCTGAAAAGCACTGTTCGGGCGTTTCATAATACTTAAGTGTATCCCCTGAGAGCCCTATTGCTTCTAATAATTTCAAATGGTTATCTAATTCCTTCTCTTCACCGAAAATGGAAAAAGAACGCTCACGCCTTGACATCACATCATTGCCTTTGTGATTAGTAAGCCATTCACTCAAACGGCACAAAAACGCTCTGTTATTAACAAATTGCATTCGATTACGAAGCAGATATCCATTCGCTGAAAGTCTCGGATGAAGTGCATAGATCTCATCTGGTGACACCTGTATCGTGTTCTCAATGCAGATAGTGTATCGCATAAACAACGGATTCTTCTGATTACCATTTGTTCCGCTGCTCTTGACAGGCACTAATACGCATTTATCGTTAAGTTCTTTAATCTGTTCGATAAGCTGCTCCGGATCTGAGCATAATCTGCCGAGTTCCTCCAATGTGATCCGTTTGCGAGGAAACTCCTGCAATACTTTATATAGTGTATTACCGGGCTTGCTCATACATTGCCACTCCTGAACTAAATATAGAATACTATATACATATTGTAGCATAATTTAACTGAAAAAGCAAGCTATCAGCTGTAAAAAAGGAAATCTTAGTAGATTGAATGTTATCGCAGCAAAAACGTAGGTCTTTATATAATAGCTGTTGAAAAACTTCTATATTAGTGCCTATCTAAGCTTCAGGGCTTGTTTGTTATGATTCGGGGAGATTGTCAATAATGCCCGCATCGAATTTCTGGATAGCGGCGGCATCCTTGGCAGTAACTCCGTTTCCTCTTTCGTTTACATCGGCATTATTCTTAGCCTCATCGCTGAGGTCATATGTTTCGCCGTTTGCGAGGTACTGGAGTATTCTTACGGCATCGGATATGCTCACCTTACCGTCAAGGTTTGCATCGCCGTAAACCACACCGTCACTATCGGTTGTGGTTTCTGCGACGGTCGTTACGGTAGTCTCAACGGTTGTGGTCGTGGTTTCGGCTGAAATATCCTCTTTTTCGGTATAGACCTCAGCAGGAGAGTCGGCATCGGAATTAAATATTCTTACGAAATCCACAGAGCCGTTGAAAGGATTATCTCCCCTGTTGTCCGCACCAATCCTGTAGGCGGCTGTCCTGTCGCCGTAGCTTATATTATCAGCAATGTCGGAAGGCTTTACCGTGCAGGGGGTCTGCTTCGTTTCGCCGTCAACTGAAAGCTTCATATTTTCGCCGTCAAGTGAAAATTCAAGCTTTTTCCATACGCCCTTTTCGGCGGCGTTTTCAAATCTCACCTCATGAATTGAGCTGTCATCGGCAAAAACAACATCTGCAACTATATCATGGTTTTCAATGCGGATATTTATATGCGAATTGTCATTTCCGAGGAAGAGAATAACCTCATCGGTCTTGTCCGTATTCCTGTCAAGGAAAGCGGTCTGTATCTCTGTCTTGTCGGTATAGAGCGTACCACTATCGATGTCTGCGAATGTCTTTCCGTCAAAGGTAAGAACACCCTTTGCGGAGGTTCTTTCGCTCTCCCATTTCGCACCGTTATTTATACCGTATGTCGAATTGTACCTGTCGTTGAACGACAGTGTGCTGTCGGTGTCGAAATCATAGGCATAGATTAAATTATCTGTATACGGGCGGCTGTCGGCATAGCTCTGTGCGCTTGCCCAGCCGAAAGCTGTACCCCTTGTGATATTTTTATTGTTATCGTCATAATAATCTCCGTCAACGACACCCTGTCCAGAAATTACCGCATCAGCCATTACGAATGCAATACCCTTTGCGACAGCATTATCAGTCATTCTTGTGTTGCCGTAGACGCAGGCACTTTCGATTACCTTAGCGTTTCCGCCGATATTCGCCCTGCCCATGACCATGGCCGTATCGTCAACCCTTGCATTGCCCGATATAACGGCATTTTCGGCAATCACAGCATATCCCGATATTACAGCATTGCCCGAAATTTCAGCACTTCCCTCAACAACGGCATGGTCGAGGATTTTAACATTGCCCGTTATAGTCGGACTGCCCTTGACAATGGCATTGGGAGCGACATAAACGCTGTCGTCAACGTGAGCCGTACTTGCCACAAGACCTCCGCCGTATGAATGGGGCTTATATTCCGCCTGTTCCCACCAGTTCTGACTTTCAGTCGAAACCGTTCTCTGCTTTATGCTTACATTTTCGCTTAAAGTAACCGAATAGGGATAGCGTTCCTTATTCATGAAAGGATATTTGCTTTCGGAAAATTCCGATGCATCGTCATACAGACCGGGAAGTCCGTATTTTGTAATGCTGTCGAGGTCGGGAGTTGCAATTACCACGAGATATTCGTCACTTCCTGCCTGTGATGCAATTTCGACAGTCTCCCCTGCCCTGAATAATTCCGAATATCTGCACGAACCGTCCGAGAATTGCTGAACGACACAGGCTCTCCAGTCCGCACCCTTTATATCCGTTTCGGGATTGAGTGTTATCGTATACGAAGAATGCGACACGGTTTCAAGCGATATAATATTCATACCAGCAAACTGCGGCGCACGCTCTGTCGGGACTTTATAATCATCAGTACCGGCAACCGGTTCGAGCATGGTGTATATCTGCTGCCAGTTCCAGTCGCCATGTGCCAGTAATTCCTTAAGTCTTGCACGGTAAGCGTCACCGTGACTGAAATCAAGTCCTGCCATATGTGCGGCATAACGTCCGAGAGTTTCCTTGAAATCGGCAGGCGCAAGGCGGTCAACCTGTTCAAAGGGATATTCATCGGGCTGTGCTTCCTGCAACATTTTCTTGACGAAATCTGCGCCGTAGCCCTCCAGATTGTCGGGATTTTCCGTCAGATACTGCAAAAAGCTCCACGATGCATAGTAATCTCTTCCGCATGGGAAGGTAAAGCAGAGATTTTTCATATAAGTTTCAAAGAAATCAGTACCGTGACCCGTATCATCTGTCGAATAGTCGCTGTAGAGGTAATGTTCCCTGTACCAGTTTCCGATAGCCTCCCACCATGCGTATGAGTATTTATTATTATTCCAGCCCCTCTGATGAGCCGTCATTACATGACCAAATTCGTGCGGAAAAACCCATGACGGCGGATTATACTGCATCGAGTCCACACAGCAGAACATATATGCAAATCCGCCGCTGTCGTAGGACATATAAGCCCAGTCGTCCTGCATACCATCAAGACCCGTACCCGAAATATAGATATTTGTCTTGTATTCCTTTCCGTCACGGAGATTATCCTCAACGGACTGCGAGGGCGGTTCATTCATGAGGGTATTCATGTAAACGTCCCAGCAAGCCTCGAAATTTTCTCCGTTTTTCTGTAAAAATTCGTCCGTAACCCTCTGCGCATCGCCCGAATTTCCCCAGATGAACTGAAAGTGTTCGGTTTCGTAGTAGTGATAATCGCTCCTGAAATTAAAGAACGGGTCACGCACGGAATAGCTGTCCGCCGCATCAGCCGTTATGCTGAACGGACAAGCCGATACCGCCAATGCCGCCGCCGATACAGCGGCGGTAAGTTTTTTGAATTTCTTCATAATCATTCCTCCGAAACAGTCTGCCTAAGGACTGTGTAAAATATATCTGTATTTTAACATTTTATTCCTGAAAAGTCAATAGAAATATAAAAATTGCAAAAAACAAGGCGGATAATACCGCACCTAAATAAAATATTAATGAAAACGCAAAAAAATAAGACCTCTCCCAACCGGAAGAAGTCTGAGAGGCGCCACCCGGATTTGAACCGGGGGTCAGGGTGTTGCAGACCCACGCCTTACCACTTGGCTATAGCGCCATTGGAGCGGATTACGAGGCTCGAACTCGCTACCTCCACCTTGGCAAGGTGGCGCTCTACCAGATGAGCTAAATCCGCATAAGCGACCCCGAACAGACTCGAACTGTCGACCTCCTGCGTGACAGGCAGGCGTTCTAACCAACTGAACTACGAGGCCATTGGTGGGGACTACAGGGCTCGAACCTGTGACCCTCTGCTTGTAAGGCAGATGCTCTCCCAGCTGAGCTAAACCCCCACGGCTTACGTCATCTGAATTGTTCACCCCCGACGACTTATATATTATATCACAGTATTTTGAATTTGTCAAGGGTTTTTTGAAAAAATTTTCAAAAAAATTTTATCCCCGAAAAAACGCTGTATTTCGGGGATAAACAGATATTTGAGCACGAAAATATTAAGTTAAAATATAAAAATATATTCGGGTGTTATTAGTGTTATTAAAAATGGGGGAACGCCGCCCTTTAAAGCTTGCACTTTCATTCACTGCGCTGCGCTCCGTTCACTCCCAGTGCAAGGGGCGGCTTTCCCCCACCCCCCCTTAAACATTAAATCTGAAAAGAACAATATCTCCGTCCTGCATTACATATTCCTTGCCCTCCAGACGGACAAGACCCTTTTCCTTTGCGGCAGCCATAGAGCCGCATTCCATTAAATCATCGAACGAAACGACCTCCGCACGGATAAAGCCCTTTTCAAAATCCGTATGGATTTTGCCGGCCGCCTGCGGAGCCTTAGTGCCTCTGGTTATAGTCCAGGCTCTGACTTCGGGCTTTCCTGCGGTGAGATAGGATATAAGTCCGAGGAGAGAATAGCCCTCCTTTATAATCCTGTTAAGACCCGAAACGCTTAGTCCGAGTTCGGCGAGAAATTCTTTTTTCTCGTCCTCCTCCATGTCGGAAATTTCAGCCTCAATCTGGGCGCATATGGGGAGTACTGCGGAATGCTCCTCCTCTGCCACGGCGCAGACCTTTTTATAATTCTCGTTGGTTTCGATATTGTTCACGAAATCGTCTTCACTGAGATTTGCGGCATAGATTACGGGCTTTGCGGAGAGCAGCGGAGTGGATTTTATTATCTCTCTCTCATCGTCCGTAAAATCGAAGCCCCTTGCGGACTTTCCGTTTTCGAGATGTTCCTTGAGCCTTTCGAGGAAATCAATCTCCGCAAGATATTTTTTATCGCCCTTTGCGGCTTTTTTAGCTCTGTCGATACGTCTGTCAATCATTTCAATATCGGAGAATATGAGTTCGAGGTTAATGGTTTCTATGTCACGCAGGGGATTTATACTTCCGTCAACGTGAATTATATTGCTGTCCTCAAAACAGCGCACAACATGGACAATCGCATCTACCTCACGAATATCTGCAAGGAATTTGTTTCCCAGTCCCTCGCCCTTTGACGCACCTTTGACAAGTCCTGCAATATCGACAAATTCAAGCGTCGCAGGTGTGAACTTATCGGGCTGATACATTTCGGCGAGCTTGTCGAGCCTTTCATCGGGGACGGAAACGATACCGACATTTTTCTCGATTGTGCAGAATGGATAATTAGCCGACTCTGCGCCTGCATTGGTGAGAGCGTTGAACAATGTGCTTTTGCCGACATTCGGCAGACCTACCATACCAAGTTTCATAATATACCTTCCTTTTAATCAATTATCTTTTATCACTGTTTCCCCCGACTGCGGCGAAGGAAACAAAATTCTTATTATATTTTCCCCGTGCGGCGAAAACAAGATTTTTATTATAATTTCCACTTATGTTTCGGGGAATATGTCAGTTATGCAAAATCCTCTTATTATTCACGAGGGAATTTATCTTGGAATTCTGAACAGTTACCTCTCCCGTTCCCGAGCCTATATCCGTGGGACTGCCGACAAGCATATTAATCGTAACGGCGGAGTCGATAATCGAAACACTGCCGTTGCCCTTTGCATCGCCTATTCCCGTAGCCTCATCGCCCTCGGAGTCGATAATTATTTCGGCATTTTTAATCTTAGTGTTTACACTGCCGTTTTTCGTGCCTATGCAGGTTTGTTTTCCGCAGCGCATTTTCATATTTATTTTTCCCTTTTTGATAATCACGCTGCCCTCGCCGTCCTCAAGAACGCCTATTCCCACAGCCTGAGAGCCTGTGCAGGACATCGTAATATCCGCCGAGGAGGTCACTGAGGCGATACCCTTGCAGCTTCCTATGCCTGCCGCCTTGATGCCAGAAACAGTCATATCAAGACTGCAATTTTCGGCAATATCTATATTTGCATCGCCGTTGAAGCTGCCTATCGCAAGACCGTTATGACAGTGCATATATATATTTATCCTGCCCGAAACGAGATTGATTTCCGAGTCGTCATCGTTATAGCCGCCGCCGATACAAACCGTCTGCATACTGTTTCCGATTATTTCGAGAATGCCCTGCATATCGACTGTAATATCCCCGTAGCCGTGGTCGTAGTCGTTTCCTATGCCTATGCCCTCCGATGCGTAGCAGTCGATTGTAAGGCTGCCCTTTCCGCCGAGTACAAACTGACTTCCCATAGGAACATATATACCCGAATATCCGAGATTGTTCGTTTTGGAGACATTGAGGACGAGCCTTGCGTACTCCCCTACTGAAATAGTCGGTCTGCTGTTTCCGCTGACTATGTTCACATTTTTGAGATTAAGCTCACAGCTATGGTTGTCCATAATTGAGATATTCATTTTCACGGGCTTGTCGGGGTCGCCGACAATTGTCAGCTTGCTCTGATATATATGAATATCGGTATATTTTTCGAGTGCAAGCTTAAGAATGTCAATTTCCGTATCATTTCTTGCGGCATAGATTTTCTTTGCGCCATCGGGACGTATTTCGAGGTTGGTTTTTATTATCTCGTCCCTTACTTCCTTTGATATGCTTTCGAGGAAAAGCGGTTTCGGCTTTGAGGTATAATATCCCTGTATCAAATCAACACCGAGCCTGATGACCGTTTTAAGCTCCTGAGCCGTTTCGACACCCTCCGCAAGCGACTGCAGCTGATTATCGTGGCAAAATTCGATTATCTGCGTGACAAGCTGCTGTTTTTTGAGGTCGTTATGTATATCGGTAATCAGCGAACGATCGATTTTGACATAATCGGGGCGGTATTTCAGGAGATTTGAGCTGTTTGAATAGCCCGTGCCGTAATCATCAATTGCAAGCTGGGAATGCGTAAATCCGATACGTTTTTTTATGGTTTCTATTGCCTGCGGCGTGGCATCGTTATCCTCAACAATTTCGATAACGACTTTTTCGATGAGTTCCCCGAAAGTAAGGTACAATTCGTTGAAGTCCTCATCTGTGAGGAGATAGTCCGACATTGAATTTATAAATAATTTTCTGTCCTTGAAAACGTGCTGATTATCGCTCAGAAGCTTCATTGTGTTGAAAAAAGTCATACGCTCCACGGCATACAGATTATTCTGATTTGATGCGATGGCGAGTATCTGCTTCGGGGTCATTTTAATATCGCCCACGGTGCGCATGAGAGCCTCATATGCAACGATATTTCCCGTTGTAGTCTCGACAATCGGCTGGAGGTAATATGTAAGAAGATTTTCCTGAACAATTCTTGCGAATATCTGGGCATTTTTATATGCGTCTTTTTCACGGATATAATTTTCCTCCGAGAACCAGTTGATAACGTGGCGGCGGTCGGAGCGTGCCTCATACAGGGCAAACTCCGAATAATTCACAAGCATATTGAAATCCGATGCTTCATCGGGATAAGACGAACAGCCAATCGAGAGACTGAGCCTGCTCTTGTCGGATATGTCAATTATTTCGCCGAAATCGTCCGTCAGTATGCATTTCTGCACCGACTCGTCCATGCTGTTCAGCAGGTTGTTTATCCGCATCTTGTCGCAGTTTCTGAAAAATACGAATATCTCGTAATTTGATTTTGTTCCGACTATGACATCATCGCCCGAATAGGATTTTATAGTCTCCGCAACAGATGCGATGCAGCTGTTGGTGCTGTCAACGGTGAGGAAAGAGCCGAGCTTTTCAATGCCGTTTATGTACAGCGTTGCAAGACAGCACTGCCCCGAACCGTTCAGTATTTTCTTTATTTTCTGGGAGAAAGACGGATATGAAAGCAGTCTTGTAACGGGGTCGTATTCGATAAAGCTGCTGCGGTCGTTTGCCGCCGAGAACTGTCTTGTAAAATCCTGGACGAAACCGAGCCATTCATCGCTGCTTTCATAGATATTCATTTTTATATATCTTATCTTGCCGCTGTCGGCAAATTTATATATATGCTTCTGACCCTCAACGGGTGATTTTGAAATTTTTTCGAGAAGATTAAAAAACTCGAACTCATTGAGCCTGCTGTTCCTGCAAGAGAGCATATGGCAGGCGGCATCGTCAAGGTAGGCGGATTTTTTTGCGGCGATATAGGTAAATGCGCCAATATTTCCGACAAACTGCTGAAATACCTGCCAGTCGTGACTAAGCTCGGGAGGAGTTTTTGAAAGGTCAAATATACTCATAATAGCTCCAGGCCGCAAATATGCGGTTCTGCATTCACGGTATACAGAAACCGAAATAATACAAAAATACATCAATCTAATTATACAGCAAAATTATTTTAAAGTCAACGATTTTCATGCAATTCACAAAAAATAAATATCCCCGCATAAGCAGGGATATTCTACACAAAAATTTTCATATTTTTCCTTGGTTTCCTCCGCCGTTGGCGGAGGAAACAATATTTTTATTAAATTTACTCAATCACGTTTAATAAAATATTCTTCGTACCATACAAGGAAAGTGTATATCGTCCAGACCTTGCGCCAGTTATCGGAATTTCCGCCGACATAATCGCTGAATATCGCATTTATCTCGTCAATATCGAAAAATTCTGCAGCATAATCGCTGCTGAATTTAGCCCTTACATCTGCGTTATAGCGTTCATCGGCAAGCCATATGCGGATAGGCACGATAAAGCCTAATTTCTTGCGGAAAGCAATCTCTTCGGGGAGAACCTTTGCGGCAGCCGTGCGGAATGCAACCTTGTTCGTCTCTTCGTTTACCTTGAATTTTGAGGGCATACGTGAGGCTATATCAAAAATTCTCCTGTCGGTAAGCGGCATACGGATTTCAAGACCTGCGGCTGTACTCATCTTGTCTACATTGAGGTAAATATCGCCCTCAAGCCATATCTGAATATCAACATCCGACATTTTGGCAAGCGGGTCAAGACCCTCTGTTTCTTCGTAGATGTATTTGACGAGGTTTATCGGGAGTACATCGGGGTTATAGCTCTTCAAAATCCTCTTTTTCTCGTCCTCCTTCATGATGTTTGTATTTCCGACATAGAAGGTTTTAAGATTTTCGCCGTATCTTTCTGCATTGCGGTACATATTGTAGCCGCCGAAAAATTCGTCTGCGCCCTCGCCCGAATAGCATATCCCTGTATGCTCTGCGGTGGCTTTGCAGGCTATGGCAAAGGCTATTGCGGAGGCATCGGCAAGGGGCTGCTCCATATTGTACATAACATAGGGTACTATGTCGAAATAAGCCTCGGGGGTGATTAAACAGCGGTTATTTTCCCTGCCGAGGATTTCGGCGGTTTTCTTTGCAAGCGGCGACTCGTCAAAGCGTTCGTCATCGTATCCGCACGAGTCCGTCACCTTTACATCTGACATGGCAAGCACATATGAAGAATCAACACCGCCCGAAAGGAAAGACTCTGCGGTTTCGTTACCTTCGAGGACTTCGGGGAAAATATTCTCGATAGTGCTGTGTATCTCGTCAGCCCATTCATTCACCGTCTTTGAGTTGTCGGGGTTAAATTCGGGTTTCCAGTAACGCTCAACGGTGAGTTTGCCGTTTTCAAATTCGAGCCAATGACCCGGCATGAGCTTCTCTACACCCTTAAAGAAAGTATCCTCGCCCGCAGCGTAGGTAAGCGTCATGTAAATCTGGAGCATATCCTTGTTTATTTCTTTTACAAAGCCGTCCTGCTCCATGATATTTTTAATAAACGTTCCGCAGAGAAGTCTGTTGTCCCGGGTAACATAATAGTAAAAGGGCTTTGTACCAAAATGGTCACGCAGGGCGAATATTTTATCCCCGTCTCTGAGGTAAAAGGCAAACATACCGTAAAGGTGTTCTGCCATATCCCTGCCCCATTTTTCGTAAGCCTTTGTAATTATTTCCCTTTCTCTCCCGTCTCTTGGGAGTGATGTATCCGTGCCGAGTTCGGCGCAGAGATTTCTCCAGTTGCGTATATGTCCTCTGTATTCAATTAAATTTATCATCTCAATCACCTCTTAAAATCTTCTTCGTATATCATAGGTCTCAGCATTAATTTCTGCAAAGATTTTTTAACATCTCCGCCGTTGAAAAGCACATTGTAAAGCTGTTCGGTTATGGGCATTTCGACATTGAGCTTTTTTGCAAGCTGATAAGCTGTTTTGCAGCAGTAATAGCCCTCTACCGTTCCGACAAGCTCAACTGCTTCCTCAGGGGTTTTACCCTGACCGATTAAAATACCTGCACGTCTGTTGCGGCTGTGCATACTCGTACAGGTGACAATCAAATCACCTATTCCCGTAAGACCGCTGAAAGTATTTTCATTTGCGCCTGCCGCAACTCCGAGCCTTGCAATTTCGTGAATGCCCCTTGTCATGAGGGCGGCTTTGGTATTGTCTCCGTAGCCCATGCCGTCACAGATACCTGCACAGAGAGCGATAATATTCTTCAACGCTCCGCCGAGTTCGCAGCCAATGACATCTTTTCTTAAATATATCCTTAGAAATTCACTTCCGAGGCTCTGCTGGATATATTTAGCGGCATCTGTATTTTCCGATGCCGCAACGAGTGTTGTGGGGATACACCTTGCGACCTCCTCCGCATGGGAGGGACCCGAAAGAACGACAAGCTTATCGGTTTTTATCTCTTCGGATATTACCTCGCTCAGTCTTTTGAGACTGCCTGCCTCCAGACCCTTTCCGAGATTTACAACGGTCATATTGTCATCGACATAGGGTGCAGCGAGCCTTGCAACTTCACGCACGAAAGATGAGGGTATGCCGAATATGAGTATATCGCAGCCCTTTATACATGATATGTCGCTTGTGAGGGCTATATTCTCCGATATGGGAATACCGGGGAGCTTGTGGATATGTTCGCCGTGCGCTCTTATATCGTCAATTTCAGACTGAAATTTTGACCATACCGTAACATTGTGATTACAGCATTGTCTTGCCATTACAGCAATACTGAGACCGAAACCGCCCGAACCGAGAATAACTGTATTTGCCATTATACCAACCCCTTTATTAATTCATAATTCATAATTAAGAATGCATAATTAAAAATTATGAATTTTGTATTTTTCTTGTTTCCCACGCCTGCGGCGGAGAAACATGATTAAAATTATCTGTCTTGCCGAAGGCAATACCAATTATGAATTATGCATTAAATCAGTTTATTATTTTGAGCGGAACGAGAATTTGTTTTCCGTTCCGTTCCTCAGCCTTTCCATATTGCTCCTGTGCATCCATATAACTATCGCTATCATGGGCAGTGAAAGCACAAGATAAAGCAGGCATCTCCCCGTCGGGAGCTTTTCTATGAATTTTGCCATTAAGAACGTCACCAAAGGACACATCGCCGAGGCTGTCACCGATGCAAGCGACACATATTTTGATATTGCCAGAACTATCGCAAATATTATCAGAAGTACGAAGAATACCCTCGCATCCACCGCTATGAATGTCGATACCCCGACAAGCACGCCCTTTCCTCCCTTGAAGCCGAAATATATCGGGAACACATGACCCAGTATCGCAAAAAGTCCTGCGATATATCCTATATAATGCGTGTCGTTGTCAGGCGGAAGTCCTGCACCAATCGCACCTGTGATAATTCTTGAAAGTATCACGGCGACTACACCTTTCAGCAAATCGCCCACAAGAGTAAACAGAGCGCATTTTTTTCCGCAGCAGCGCAGGGTATTTGTAAGCCCGGCATTTTTGCTGCCCATTGTGCGTATATCTTTGCCCTTTATAAGTCTTACGACAATTATCGAGGAATTAATGCTCCCAAGCAGATAGGCAATCACTGCCGAGATAACGACAGCCAGAAATATTTTCATTATTTATCACTGCCTCCCCTTTCACGGACAACGAAACGCACGGGAGTTCCCTCCAGTCCGAATGTGGAGCGTATCTGGTTCTCGATATATCGCCTGTACGAAAAATGAAAGAGGTCGGCTCTGTTTACGAATGTGACAAATGTGGGGGGCTTTGTGGATGGCTGTGTCATGTAATAGATTTTAAGCCGTCTGCCCTTGTCCGAGGGCGGCTGGACCCTGGTTGTGGCATATGCAAGAACATCGTTGAGCATACCCGTTGATATTCTCATGCTGTTCTGTTCAAAGGTGTATTTGATAAGCTCATATAACTTATTTATGCGCTGACCGGTCTTTGCCGAGATGAATACAAAAGGCACATATGACATAAAGCTGAAATCATTTTCGAGCTTTGTGCGAAATTCCTGCATGGTTTTGTCGTCCTTTTCGACCAAATCCCATTTGTTCACGGCGACAACGCAAGCCTTGCCCTGTTCGTGGGCATATCCTGCGACTTTGGAGTCCTGCTCCGTGAAGCCCTCTGCGGCATCGAGCATTATAACGCATACGTCCGCACGGTCAACCGCCATATAAGCCCTCAGTACGCTGTAATGCTCGATTTTTTCGGTGACCTTGGATTTTTTGCGTATGCCTGCGGTATCAATGAAAACAAATTTTCCGTATTCGTTTTCGATGACCGTATCAGTAGAGTCACGGGTGGTTCCTGCAACATCCGAAACGATAACCCTGTACTCACCTGCGATTTTGTTTATGAGAGAGGATTTGCCGGCATTGGGCTTTCCTATCACGGCGACCTTTATATAATCCTCGCCGTATTCCTCATCATTTCCGTCAGGGAGCATATCGTAGACGGCATCGAGCATATCGCCCGTACCGTGACCGTGAACGGAGGATATGGGATACGGTTCACCCAGACCGAGGTTATAAAATTCATAAAGCTCCATAGGAGGCTCACCGAGGGAGTCAACCTTATTTACGGCAAGTACAATCGGCTTTCCGCTTTTAAGGAGCATTTGTGCGACAGTATAATCATCTGAGGTCACACCGCACCTTATATCGGTTACAAAGACGATAACATCGGCTTTGTCAATTGCAATTTCCGACTGACGGCGCATCTGCGAGAGAATAACATCATCGCTGTCCGGTTCGATACCGCCCGTATCGACTACCATAAATTCTTTTCCTCTCCATTCGCATTTTGAATAGATACGGTCACGGGTAACGCCGGGGGTGTCCTCAACTATCGAAAGTCTCTGCCCTATGAGCTTGTTGAACAGAGTGGATTTTCCGACATTTGGTCTGCCCACAACGGCAACTATCGGTAATGACATATTAACACTTCCTTATTTAATTCATAATTCATAGTTCATAATTATTTTTTAATTTATAAATGAGCATTCTAAAATAATTTGCAAAAATTTTATATTTTTCCTTGTTGACTCCGCCTATGGAGGGGGAACACCGCTTTTTCAAGCTTGCTCAGTCACAGCCTTTAAACATCTGCAATGCCGCAAGGCATTGACAATTATGAATTATGCATTATGAATTATGCATTGATTATTGCATCGAGCAGCTCGTATCCGTCATTGGGAACACGGCGCACCACGGTATTCAGCTCCCTTTCCACATCGGATACTGTCAAATCATCCAGAAATACATCGCTGTCACGCCGCAGCATAGCCTCCGACAGAAGAAGCTCCTGTCCTATGCTCCTGCCCCTAAGCTGTTTAATTAAATCCTGTGCGGTTATAAGCCCCGTGACTGTGATGGTATCTCCGAAGAAATCATTTCTTATGCGGTATACATTGCACCTTAGCAGCGGAAAATTTTTTTCGGCTTTTTCCGCAAGCATTTTTATTATCGGGTATGGACTGTAGCCCGTGGCGATTGAAATTTCTCTTTCGCCGCTCTCCCATTCTGCGGTTTCGAGAGCCTGTTCAAATTCATTTATAAGGCTGCGCAGCATACCGACACCGTTTTCAAACTGTGAAAAATCCTCATAGTATTCCATATCGGGAATATCTCTCTCCGCTATGAGGAAAAATTCATCTGACGGAAAAACCGTCCTCGTGCCGAATTTTTCAAGAAATTTCTCCTGATATTCGGCGATTATATCTATAGTCTCCCCTGCCCTTTCCTTTGTAAAGCATTTAAGCGGAAAAAGACCCCTGCGGTATTTTGTCACTCCGACAGGAACGACAGCCATACTCGTTATATTCGGCATAAGACCGCCGAGGTCACTGAGCGAACGTCTCAATTCATCTCCGTCATTGAGGTCGGGACAGCAAACTATCTGACAGTTCAGCTTTATGCCGTTTTCGGCAAGCTGATATATATATTTAAGCTTTTCGCCCGCAAAGCGGTTGTGCATCATTTTCACACGCAGTTCGGGGTTGGTTGTATGCACCGAAACATTTATATTCAGCTTCATCTGAATTATTCTGTCAATATCCTCCTGATTGAGATTAGTGAGCGTGACATAATTTCCCTGCAAAAACGAAAGCCTTGCATCATCGTCCTTGAAGTACAGTGTTTCCCTCATTCCGGGGGGCATCTGGTCGATGAAGCAGAAAACGCAGTTATTGCTGCACCTCTGCTTGCTGTCCATCAGGAATGTTTCAAATTCAAGACCGATGTCATCGTATTCGTCTTTAATTATTTTAACGGTAAGCTCCTCGCCGTGCCTGACGATATTCAGCGCAACATCTGTTTCGGCGGCATAGTACATATAATCGAGGACATCTTTTATAGCATGACCGTTTATTTCGGAGAGTATATCTCCCTCACGCACTCCGCACCTGTCAGCAGGAGAACCTTTAATAATACTTTTTATTTTTACCATACTCTCTCCCGCCGCATTACAATATTACTTATCCTCTGTCTCTATTAAAATTATTATTTATTATTTGTTCTCTATTCTTTATTATTTAATTATTTATGGCTTTCCCCCATTATTAATAAGGGGGTTTGGGGGAAAGCCGAACTTGTGCTGATAGAGAACGAAACGAAGTGGAGTGAACGAAAGCACAAGGCTTATTTGCGGCTTTCCCCCATTATTAAATAAAGGAGAGAAAGAAAACTCCTCCTCTCCTCCTCATGTATCGGGGTCAAGCCGATTATTCAGCATCAAGCTTAAGAACCTCTACGCCCTTATAAAATCCGCAGTTTTTGCAGACTCTGTGCGGAGCTTTGTATGCACCGCAGTGGTCACATCTGGACATTGCGGGAGCGTCAAGCTTCCATACGGCAGAACGTCTCTTGTCACGTCTTGCCTTAGAAGTTTTTCTCTTCGGTACAGCCATTCTGGCACCTCCTTATTCAAAATCGTCAAACTGCGCCTTTCATTGCCTGCGCTTTCGTTCACTCCGCAAAAAGGCTGCGTTCACTTCCAGCGCAGCGGCGCAGTTTTCCTCATTCAAAATCATCAAACTGCGCCATGAGTTTCACAGCTCGGTATTGAGACAATTGCAGGCGGACTCGTTCAAATCGCAGCCGCAAACCATGCACAGACCCTTACAGTTATCTCTGCACAGATTTTTTGACGGCAATTCGGGCAGAATATCCGTAACCGCAATATCATTCATTTCAATGCTCTCGCTTTGGGCGACAATATAATCATCGCTGTCGCCGCTCAACTGCGGAACCACAATATGGCTGAAATCGAAAGAGTAATCCCTGTCGAATTTTTTAAGACACCTGTCGCATTCAAGGGAAAGCCCGAACGATGCATTATAATCGAGATAAACGACACCCGCCCTGTTGTACGCTCTGCCCGTAATATGGGGAGCGGAGGCGAAATTAATGCCTTTTATATGTCCAAGCTCGTCCATGGATATTTCGTAATCGAAATTCTTTGAATCGCCGACAATGTCAAATATCTGTTTCAGATTTATTTTCATATTATTATCCTTAAAGAGCATCACAAACTATATTATACACTGAAAAACAGGATATGTCAATAGTTTTTCCGATTTTTTCACACAAATCAATTATTTTTTTGCTTTATCTCACCGCCGCATGGGACGGGGATAAGATTTTATCACTTTATAAACTGCTTTACGCTGTCGCTGAGTTCATCAATATCTGCGGACACCGTGAATACAACGATAACGTCCTCGCCCGTGAGCTTGTCAAGCTTTTCGAGGAGATTTCCGAGCTGTTCGTAGTCTCTCTCGGCAATTCTGAGGATACCGTCAATGTAGATGTGGGTAATATCGTAATTGCTTGCAAGAAGTCCTGCAACAAAGCCGTAGAACGTATCATAGCCGCTGATATTGTAGTATTCGGTATCGCACCATCTGACCTTACGGCTTATGGAATATCTTACGGTAGAGCCTTTTTCAACGCACACAACGCTGCCGTTGGTAGCCTTTACAGCCTCGTTAATCTGGTCGATGAGGATTTTGGTCTTGCCTGAGCCTTTTCTTCCTGTGATAAGTTTAATCATAGTATACTGCTACTCAAAATATGGACAAATATACCCATATTGAGAAAATTCCTGCTTCAACCTGTATGCTTTTGACAGTAACAAGTCACTGTCTACTCACAAGTTCGTGTACAGTCCACAGGCGTAAATTCCCGTATAGCCTACGGTACATATTTACAGTTGCGTTTCAGTGCATACTGTAAATTTTCTCTGGTAGCTTTCTCCTTTCATAATAATAAAACAAATTTCAGTTACATTACCATTGACCAACTGCACCCACAGGGTACTGTCCCCTTGTTATGCCGTAATATTTCAGCCGGCAAGGGCTTTATTTCCGCAGTTCCGCCTGCTGTAAAGTCAGCACGAACTATACCATGGCTGTCATAAATTCTGGTATCTTCGGACATAAATTCTGTCACATTATCCGCTTGTGTCAA
>JAFUXL010000002.1 GCA_017470905.1 Ruminococcus sp.
TATATATATATAAGATATAAATAACTGGTTAGATATATCAGAGCATACACAAAAATTAAGCCATTAAATACTGAATGTAGCGATTTTTTATGAAAAATACTAAATTATTATCTGTTATCGCTTCTGCCGTTCTTTCTGTTTCGGCTGTTTCGGGACTGACAGCCAATGCCTCACTTTCAGATTTACATTATTTCGGATTTAGTGACAACGGTCTGCCCGAAGCTATGACTTCTCTCACAAAAGTTGAAGATTTTGACTGATATTTTGATATTAATGAGCATGGTGACTGGGATAATTATGATGTTGTCTACTGTGCAGAACCCGGTGTTTATGACGATTTTGTCCACAGACAATGGACTTTTTATGAAGCCAAACTCAAATCTGATTATATTCACATTGCTTTTCCCGAAAAAGGTTCTGCTTACCACAAGTCGATTTTCAGGGAAATATATTCTCTTGCTTCAAAATATTCAGACATACGTGAATATGTTCAAAGTCCGTTCAGCGACCCCGAAGATAAAACATGCCATGTTGTTCTTACATTCAGCGGACGCAGCCAGGAAAATGACAAGACAGCGGCGCAGTTAAGTGACCTGCTGAAAGACCGTGTTGAAGTCTTTGAGTATCATTCAAATGTCTATACGTATGAAACGACTTACTGCGACTATCTGACAGCTTATTCGTCCGGAGACGAAAGCAGGGCAGATGAGATAGAGGAAGCTCTCACAAATTACGTTGAAGAAAACGGACTGAATGCGGAGGTATTCAGGTATTCCGCAGGAGATACGGATTTCAGAGGAATTGATATATATGAATCTGACGGCAATGTGGTTTATCTTGTTCCCAATGATATAGACAGCTTTGAGGAGCATTTCAACCTCGCAAAGGATATATATTTGCAGACGGGTATGCGTTTCTACGGCATATCTCCCGAAAATGCTTCAAATGCCGAAACCGTTATTGATATGCATAACGCTGTGAAGGGCGATGCAAACGAGGACGGAAAGGTAAGTATATCAGATGCTGTTAAAGTATTGCAGAACCTCGCCGACTCGGAAAAATATCCCCTTACTGCACAGGGCGCATATAATGCCGATGTAAATAACACAGGTGACGGAATAACAGGCTTGGACGCAGCAGAAATACAGAGACTTGATACAGAGGTAATACTCTGATAATAATACGGCGGTCGGGAATTTCCCGGCCGCTGTTTTTTATTATCATATAAAAATTCCCCCGCCTGTTCGGGCGGGGGATGGCTTACTGTTGTCCGTAATATGTCTTGACAAGGCTGTAAAGCTCCGATATTTCTTCATTATTGTCGGAAATGCCGTCAAGTGCTTTAAGTATCTGTCCATAGTCGGAATTGCCCTTGTATTCCGAATTTTTGAGGAGCATGGCAAATTCTGCGGCTGATGCGGCAAGGCTTATTCTGTCGGAGGGCTTTGAATTGTATTTCTCCATGCCGAAAAGCTTTGAATTATATATATCCTCTCCCAAATTAACATCTTTATATGCTGTTGAAAATTTGAAAAGCTCCTGTCTTTCGTCATCTGCGGTATTGTTCATGGGCTGTGAATGCTCCGCTGCAAATTCAAGCTCTATGCCGTGATAGATTCCGTCTGTATCGGCAAGTTCGATTTCGTAAAGTGCCGTTACGCTGTGACCCGAGCCGACTTCTCCTGCGTCCTTTGTATTGTCATAAAAATCCTCTGCGTTCATAATCCTGTTATCATAGCCGATGAGCCTGTAGCTTTTTATTTTGGCAGGGTTAAATTCAACCTGAAATTTTACATCCTTCGCTATCGTGAAAAGTGTTCCGCCCATTTCGCTGATGAGGACTTTTCTTGCCTCGTCAACGGAGTCGATATAGCTGTAGTTGCCGTTTCCGTTGTCGGCAACGGCTTCAAGGCGGTTGTCCTTATAATTGCCCGTGCCGAAACCGAGTACCGAAAGATATATTCCTTTGTCACGCTTTGACTCTATGAGATTTTTAAGTTCGCTCTCTGATGATGCTCCCACGTTCAAATCCCCGTCTGTCGCAAGGATTACACGGTTGTTTCCGCCCTCTATGAAATATTCTTCTGCAAGGCTGTATGCGGTATTTATGCCGCCCTCGCCGTTTGTCGAGCCGTTTGCGGTTATCGAATACAATGCTTCGAGTATTTTGTCCTTTTCGTTTCCTCTTACTCCCGAAATTACCGTGCGGCTTGAACCTGCATATGTTATAATAGAAATTCTGTCGTTTTCCGTAAGCTTTTCGGCGAGCATGGAGAATGCATTCTGTACAAGCGGCAGTTTGTTGTATGCGTCCATTGAACCCGATGAGTCTATCAGAAAGACGATATTCGAGGGCGGAAGCTCGTTTTCATCGAGCCTTTTTCCCTGAACGCCTATCATCATAAGCTTATGGGCATTATTCCACGGACAGTCGGATATTTCGACATACTCCCCGAAGGTCTGTCCGTCATCGGGCTGTGGGTAGTCGTAGCTGAAATAATTTATAAATTCTTCAACTCTTACGGCATCTTCCGGAACGCTCATGCCGTCCTCTATCATTCTGCGGACGTTTGAATACGATGCCGTGTCAACATCTGCGGAAAAGGTGGAAAGCGGCTCTGTTTCGGGATTTTTAAATCCCTGTTCCGTGAAATTCTTATACTCCTCGTCCGCATTCGGATATTCGGGAGTAATTTCCTCATCATAGTATTCCGCATCGTCATAGGCTTCGTGCGCATATTCTTCCGCCGCCTGATAATCATATCTGTAATCTCCGCCCGGCGAATTATAATAGCTGCTGTAATCAACATCACCTGCGCCGCAGCTATACAGCGCAGAGGAAAGAATTATACATGACAGCGACAGAGCTGTTATTCTGTTCTTTCTCATACAAAACACTCCTTTTAAAATCGTCAAATTTTCGCCTTTTGTGCTTGTCATTTCGTTCACTCCGCAAAGCTGCGTTCACTTTCATGACAAGGACGAAAATTTTCCTCTGTTTTATAAATTATACCCCATAAAAGTAAAAAATGCAATAACAGGGCGGTTTCGGTATTTATACAATACAGTGAAAATATTCTTTGGAAAATATTTCATAATATTACACAAATAAGAAATAATTACAGAATGATAAAATAAGTTAATGCACACGGCAGACAGGGTCTTGACAATCGGCATGATATAATGTTATAATTTGTTATATTAATTATGGGGGATAAAAAATGAAAAGACTTTTGTTTATAGGCGATGTAGTCGGAAAAACAGGCTGTGATTTCGTTGTGTCACGGCTCTACGGCATAAAACAGCAGTACAGCATTGATATAACCGTGATAAACGGCGAAAATTCCGCCGTGGGAAACGGCGTATCGAGACAGTCCGCAGATATGCTCATAAAGGCTGGCGCAGATGTCATAACCACGGGCAATCACGCTTTCAGGCGAAAGGACTCGCTTGATATTTACGAGGAGAATTTTATACTCCGTCCTGCAAATTATCCCGAGGGGGGCTGTATCGGAAAGGGTATATGCGTCCTCGATATGGGTGCTTATTCCGTTGCGGTCATAAATCTTATGGGTACGACCTTCCTTGAGGCACTTGACAATCCCTTTGCCAAGGCGGACGAGCTGCTCGATAAAATCACAACTCCCAATATATTCGTTGATTTCCATGCGGAGGCTACCTCGGAGAAAAAGGCTATGGGATATTATCTTGACGGCCGTGTAAGCGGTGTGTTCGGCACTCATACCCATGTACAGACCGCAGACGAAACCATCCTTAAAAAAGGCACGGCTTATATCACGGACGCAGGCATGACGGGTACGGAATATTCATGCCTCGGCGTTGAGATAAAACCTGTCATAAATAAAATGCGGTTTAAAACACCTGTTCGCTTCAAAGAAGCCGAAGGAAAGCCTTTTTTGTGCGGTGTTTGTGTGGAATTTGACGAAAAAATCGGCAAATCGCACAAAATTCAAAGAATTATTATTAGATAATAACCAAAAATTAAAAAAACTATTGATTTTTTATAATTATTATGATATAATTAAGCTATACTATATCCATGCGGCATATGTATAAATTTTTCTCACAGGAGGGTCACTATCATGGAGATTTTAAAGGTATCATCACATTCGTCACCAAATTCCGTCGCAGGAGCTATTGCAGGTGTTATCAGGGAACAGAAAGCCGTAGAGGTTCAGGCTGTCGGCGCAGGTGCGGCTAATCAGGCTATAAAGGCTATTGCCATTGCCAGAGGCTACCTCGCACCGATAGGTATTGACCTCATCTGCATACCCGCATTCGCAAACATCCAGATAGACGGCGAGGAAAGAACCGCCATAAAGCTCATCTGCGAGCAGAGATAATCAAACCGTAAATACACAAGGGCGGGCTTCGGTTCGTCCTTTGTTTCATAAGGGGGAATTTTTATGCCGACACCTCATAACAGTGCCGAAAAAAAAGACATCGCAAAAACCGTCCTCATGCCTGGAGACCCGCTCAGGGCAAAATTCATAGCGGAGCATTATCTCGAATTTCCCGTATGCTATAACGAGGTCAGAGGTATGCTCGGATATACGGGATTTTACAAGGGCTGCAAAATATCCGTTCAGGGCAGCGGAATGGGAGTTCCCTCAATAGGTATCTATTCATGGGAGCTTTTTAATGAATATGACGTTGATAATATCATACGCATAGGAACTGCGGGAGCAATTGCCGATAATGTCAGACTCCGTGATATTGTAATAGCAATGAGCGCAAGCACGAACTCCGCATATGCGTCACAGTACAGGCTTCCGGGGACTTATGCGCCTACCGCATCATGGGGACTGCTGTCCGAAGCGGTTAAAAACGCAAAGCAGCAGGGCTGTAATTTCCATGTGGGAAATATCTTCACGAGCGATACTTTCTATGATGATGCGCAGAGCCTTGCAAAGTGGCAGAAAATGGGCGTTCTTGCAATCGAAATGGAAACGGCTGCGCTATATATGAATGCCGCAAGAGCCGGAAAAAATGCCCTCGGAATTTTTACGGTTTCCGATTGTCCGCTCAAAGAGCTTTCCACCTCCGCAGAGGAGAGACAGACTTCATTCAGGGATATGATGGAAATAGCCCTCGAAACAGCAACAGCCAATGCATAATTCATAATCTGTAATGCTTTTGGCATTACAGATTAAAAAAATTCCCCTGTTTTTGGACAGGGGAGTTTTTGTGCATATTTTAAAATGCCTTTTTATAACAGCATTACCGCAGGTAATATAATTATGCATTCTGCATTATGAATTATAATTCAGTCTGTGGCTGGCTGTCCGCCTCTTTCGATTATTTTCCAGTTTTCCAGGTCAAGGGCATCGCCGTTTATCTGATATGTCATATAATTATCAACCTCTCTCGATGAACGGAAGAAGTATACATGGAAAAATCTGTCGGGATATTTGTCCATATTCATGACATCATTATAGGAATATCCGAAATCATCGTGCGGAAGTCCTGCGTATTCGATAACGCTTGCAGGGAAATATTCGTTTGAAAGCTCCGCCTCGCTGTCGATTTTGAGGGGTTCTCTCTCGGCATTTTCGGGCTTTATGAGAAGTGCCGAAACATTCGGGCTGTTAAGCCTGTCCTCTCCGTAGAGTTCAATTTCTGCCGGGGGGTGACCGTGGTCGGCGACTACGATTATGGTTGTATTATCGTATACGCCTTTTTTCTTCATCTTGTCGAAAAGCTCCGCCATCATCTGCCATGAACCTCTTATGCTTGCGGCATTGCTTACGGGCTGTTCGGGGTCATCTTCATAGGAGGAATCATATACTGCGGCAATCTGACTTGTGGCATCGTGAGCGAATGACATATGCACAAAGCTGAATAAATTCTGTTCGCACTGGTTGTCAACTCCGTAGTCCCTGATGTATTCATATATTCCGAGGTCGCTGTTTATGCCTATGCCGCCCGGATGCCGTCCGGGAATATCTTCGTTTGCGATAGTAAATTCATTTGAAAAATCGGAGGTATATCCGTCAAGGAAATTGGATTTCAGGAGGTAGGGGGATAATTTTCCGAGCGAAAAATCCATGAGCGTGGGCAGTATGCCGCCCTTTCCCGTATAATTGAGTATGGCATATTCTCCGTCGGTTCTTATGTTGTCGCACTGGTTTTCTATCTGCTCGTATGTTTCAAAGGTGGTTAAATTGTCGATGATAAGGCTTGTCTTGTAGCCGTTGTCATGCAGCTTTCGGGTTATGGTGTTTCCTGCCCAGCTTTTTGAGATATATTCAGACCATGGAGTGTCGTCATACATATTGTTTGTGAGCATCTGCGGAAGTGACGGGAATGTATTTGTATAGCATGATACATTATTGGGATAATAGGTGAATCCGTCAAGATAGCCGCTTAATTCGGGGTATTCCTCAAGGACATCATTCATCCATGCGGCATCAAGACGGTCGGCAAGGATTACAAGTACATTCTTGTTTTTCGAGAAATTGAATGCGTCTACATATGAGAGGAATTTATTGTATTTGGAAGTGTCCACTTCCATTATTCCGTTTTTGGAATACTGGCTGAATGTGCCGAATGACTGCATGATTATCAGTACGGCGGAAAGATACGGTATGGCACGTCCACGGATAAGCTTTGTAAATTTGCTTTTCTTGTTGCAGAGCATTATTATATATACAACAAGCGGAATGAGGGCGATAATGCAGAAAATTATCATATTTGCGATATTCGCCGGATTTTTTTCAGAATAGGACGTTGCATCGCCTGTTATCGATACCATTCTTTTATTCATGAACATCATCTGTGAATACATCGCAAGCAGTATTCCGAATAATATGCTTGACGCAAACCTGAAAGCCCTCTTGTGTATCGCAAGCATGAGGTTAAGAAGGGCGAATGATATGAATGAAACGGCTCCGCTTGCTGCGAGGAGGACTTTTACTATATTTTTTGCCTCTACGCCGACATCACGCTGATTTCCGAGGAAAATATCCATCGGCGAGAAAAAACACACGGTAAGCCCTATTGCAAGGCTTAACAGAATGGCCTGAAGCTCATTCTTGAATGTAAAGCGTTTTTTCTTTTTCTTCTGCGGCTGTTCGGTTTCGGGAGCAGCAGGGGGCGGTGTCGGTTCTTCGGGCGGAATTTTTTCCTCCGGGTTTTTCGGAATTTCATTTTTCACATCTGGTTTGTTTTCCGTATTCTCTTTCCGGGCATTATTCTGCTTTTTGGAGGCATTTTTATTTTTCTTTGCCATTTTCAAGATTCCCCTTTCAAAAAATCTGTACAAATAAGATTGTATCACAAAGAGAATGCGTTGTCAACAGGCAAAAAACAAAGATTGAAAAAATCTCCGACACAAAATCGGAGATTTTTTATTTTTATTCTGTTTTGCGGTTTTCAGAGAAGAAACGAGTATCCTTTTTATTTCAAGACAGTCCCAGCATTGATTCCCCATGAGTTTTTTCGATATAGTCCGTGAGTATCAGCAGGCGCAGCCAGTATTCGGTTTCGGCAGTTTCTTTCAGGGATATTTGCAGCTTTGCAATAAAATCTGCCGTGCTTATGCCATATGCTGCTTCATTGGCATTAGCACCGATTGATGTGCCGCTTCTGATTATTTGCTTGGAAATTACTGATTCTTTTTCTCTTTTACAAGATACTGATACAATTTAACTATTCTTGCAGCAAATTTTAACGACTTGTCAAGCAGAGGGTTGTTCTGATACATATGAATCTCCTCATTTAATGAATAAAGAATAGTGAATAATGAATAAATAATAATACAAAAACGCCCGATGAAAAAATATTATTATTTATTCATTACAATTTAAGCCCGTCACGTAAGTGACGGGCGTTCCTGGTTGGGGTGGAAGGATTTGAACCCTCGAAATAACGGAGTCAGAGTCCGCTGCCTTACCGCTTGGCGACACCCCAGAATATTTACGCTGTTCAATTCAGCTTTATCATTATATCACTGTTTTCCGAAAATGTCAAGGGGAAAATATATATTTTTTTATTTTAACTTTTAATTCTCCTATTTTGGCGGAATATAGCATCTGCATACGGGGAAAATGCCCAAAAATGAAAAAATTTTTTGTGCAATTCACTAAATATTCCCATTTGTATCTTGAAAAAAATAAAGATATGTTATATAATAAAACAAGGTATAACTTTTTTGGAGGAATTTAATGAAAAAGGTATATTTTATTCTGAACCTTCTTGCGGGAAAAGCTATGATAAGTGAAAAGCTTGCCGATATAATAGACAGTCTTACAAAGGCAGGCTATGAGGTCACTGTTCATCCGACACAGAGCAGTGAGGATGCTTTTGAATGTGCAAAGGATTTATATGATAAGTATGATATGCTGATTTGTGCAGGCGGAGACGGAACACTCAGCCAGTGCATTCAGGGGGTTATGTCCTCGGAAAAAAGACTGCCGATAGGGTATATTCCCGCAGGCTCGACAAACGACTTTGCAAAGAACCTCGGCATATCTTCAAATCCGCTTGAAGCGGTCGAGACAATAATTTCGGGTCACAGAATGGGCTGCGACATAGGCTCCTTCAACGGTCAGTTTTTTTCTTATATAGCTGCATTCGGTGCTTTTACCAATGTCACATACGAAACACCTCAGAACATAAAGAACGTACTCGGACATATGGCATATCTTTTAGGCGGTATCTCCCAGCTCAACACGGTTCGCTCAAAGAGAATGAGGGCCGAATATGACGGAAATGTAATAGAGGGCGATTTTATATTCGGAATGGTTACAAATTCTTCATCCGTTGCAGGACTTCTTTCTATGAATGATTTTCTTCTCGATGACGGGGTATTTGAAGTTACGCTCATAGAAAAACCTGCAAATATAGTCCAGCTCCCGAAGATAATACGTTCCCTGCTAAACATAAACGAGGAGATAAACAAGAATTATATAAAATTTTTCCGCACAAGCAGAATAAAATTTATCTCTCTCGGCGATGAGCCTGTGTCATGGACGAGAGACGGCGAATTCGGCGGAGACAATGCCGTGAATGAAATAATCTGCTGCAACAAGGCTCTCGAATTTATGGTAAAGGAAAAAAAGGAAAATTACTTTGTTGAGGACAGCATTGAATTTTTCGATGACTATGACGAAAATGTCACATAACATGAGAATTTAAATTTCATATACAACAGACGGAGGGGATTTAAATGAAAAAGACTAAAAAATCGGGCTTTACTCTTGTAGAATTGATTGTCGTTATCGCTATCATAGGCGTGCTTGCATCGATACTCGTTCCCACGATGACGGGATTTGTCGCAAAGGCAAGAAAAAAAGCAGATATGGCAACCGCCCAGACAATCGCAAGGGCTGTCGGCGAGGTTCTTGCCGATGACGATGAAGCATACGAGGCTTTCTATAACTATAATACCACAAAGCTTGATGTATCATGCAACGGCGAGGATTATAAATTAAGAGTTGTCACGAGAATTGACGGCAGACCAAATAGTGCAGGCGGCTGGAACTCTCAGAAATTTCACGGTGCTTCAAGTGAATGTGAGCCTTTCCAGAAAGCTCTCAACGAGGCTATGCTCATAGATAACCCCAACCCTGGTGCATACCTCTGTCCTGTCAAGTGGAGCGGTGAAAAGGGTAAGGAGGTAAGAGTGTGGGTCATAGGCTTCCGTGAGGATCAGCCCACAACCTTTGAAGTATGGCTCGGTGACGGAAACGGCGGCTGGGGCTTCAAGCCTCTCAGATACCGTTTGTATCCCTCAAAGGACAAAACTTATTGATTTTTTTGAATTTTCTTCGCTTTTTACGGCGGAGAAAAATTTTTTATGCCGTTTTTTGCCTGTATACCGACGTTTCAAAAATTTTCAAAAAAATTTTGAAATTTTTTTCAAAAAACCCTTGACAAATCGAAAAAGCTGTGATATAATAATTAAGTCGTCAGGGGACAGGCGGTAAACGAAGTCCTTAAAGCGATTGGAAAGTGCGTACAGTGGGGGTTTAGCTCAGCTGGGAGAGCATCTGCCTTACAAGCAGAGGGTCACAGGTTCGAGCCCTGTAGTCCCCACCAAATGGCCCGGTAGCTCAGTTGGTTAGAGCGCCGCCCTGTCACGGCGGAGGTCGTGAGTTCGAGCCTCATCCGGGTCGCTCTTTCTAAAATGCTTCTGTAGCTCAGTCGGTAGAGCAGGGGACTGAAAATCCCCGTGTCGTTGGTTCGATTCCGACCGGAAGCACCATATTGCGGATTTAGCTCATCTGGTAGAGCGCCACCTTGCCAAGGTGGAGGTAGCGAGTTCGAGCCTCGTAATCCGCTCCAGAGTATCGGGGTAATAACCTCGGTATTGTCCAATCCCGAAGCAATAGTTTCGGGATTTTTTGTTATATATTGCGGTTTTAAGGAGAAATACCATGGATAAAAATAAAATACTGCCTGTTTCCTCAGCTGTAATAAATATTATAGGGATTATTGGTTTGTTGTATTGCACTTAATTATATCTTTCCCACAGCACTTATATTGTAAATCCCGATGCCATGCTGCCGATGGAGAACCGGGACAGGGACGGAATGCTGCTCACAATAGGATTAATCCCCATGCTGATTGCAAATACATCAGGGTTTTTGCTTGTTATGAAAAAAGCTCCTCTTGTAAAGAGACTTGTATTCTTTTTGCAGAGTGTTATTGAAATAATTTTAGTGGTTCATTATTTTATTTATTCATTATCATAAATTCTGATTAAAATTATTATATATAAAAACTGTTTCCCTCGCCGCATACGGGTGGCAACAAAGGCAAAATCTAAAAATTTTGTGAATTATTTTAATTATGCATTATGAATTAATTTAAAGAGGTGAATTATGGAGAAGGAAACTCGCTACGCCGTGCTTATTGATGCGGATAACGTAGCGGCTAAATATACTAAATATATCCTCGATGAGGTTTCAAACTACGGGATAGTTACCTATAAAAGAGTTTACGGCGACTGGACGAGGACTAATCTTGCGGGCTGGAAAAATATGGCTCTGGACAATGCTATAACCCCCGTCCAGCAATACAGCTATACTACGGGAAAAAATGCCACGGACTCCGCCATGATAATAGATGCTATGGATATTTTATATTCAAATAATGTTGACGGCTTCTGCATAGTTTCAAGCGACAGCGATTTTACCCGTCTTGCCATACGTTTAAGGGAGTCGGGTATGCACGTAATAGGCATGGGCGAAAAGAAAACCCCCAAGCCTTTCAGCACCGCCTGCAATGCTTTCAAATACCTCGAAATTCTTGCGGAGGAGGAAGTGCAGTCCGTTCCCGATGAGAACGACAAGGTTGAAATGAAAACCCTTGAATCCGCTATAATCCGAATTATAGCCGAAAATGCAAATTTGCAGGAGGAAATAAATATCGGCGAGCTTGGCAGCCGCTTGCAGGGAAGATACCCTGATTTCGATGTCAGAAACTACGGATATTCAAAATTTTCGCAGTTTTTGAAGGATTTCGACTGCCTTAGCTTTCGTCAGGTGGGCAGCAGTATTCTCGTTTCGCAAAAATCAGACAAGACCGATTTGCAGAATATCGAGGATATTCTTGAATCTATCGTGAAAGCCAACGGAAACAAGGGCTATAACCTCGGAGAGCTTAAAAAGCAGCTATGCTCCAAAGTCCCCGATTTCAGCGTGAAAACATACGGATATTCAAAATTCAGCCGTTTTGTCGAAAATCTCCCCGGTTTCAGGATAAAAAACAATACGGTTATGATTTCGGAAAAGTGAGGGCAAAATGAAAATATCCAATGCAATTACAATTCTCCTGACTTTCGGAATTACTGCGGCTGTCGCCTATTTTGTCGCCCTTAAAACGGAAATTATATATACCTATCCCGACCCCTTTTATCTCTCGGCGGCGGAAGAGGCTAAACGTCCCGTGTATCAGCAGCTTAACAGCGATGAAAAAGCCGTCTATTCAAGCCTTCTGAAAGGAATGGAAAAACAGCAGGGCGAAATTCCTCTGCCCTATGAGATAAGCGGATATATGTACGAAAAATTATACTGTATGCTCGAAAAGCAGGAAAGCGATATGTTCTTTCTCGACTCAAGCTACTACACCGCCGAAAAATTCCGCAGGGCTACTGTGATATACAGGGAAAAGGATTATGATTATACGAAAGAAATAAATGCCCTTAATGAAATACGAAACCGGGTATCCGAAAATATACCGCAGGGCGATGATTATGAAAAGGCTCTGTATATCCATGATTATATAGTGAATAACTGCCGCTATATCGAGGAGTCAGATGATACGGAATATGAATCCACCGCATACGGCTGTCTTGTTGAGGGTGTGGCAAACTGTGAGGGCTACGCAAAGGCTTTTGATTTGCTTGCGTCCGATGCCGGCCTGCAAAGCATACTCGTGACGGGTACTACCAATGACGGCAAAAATCACGCATGGAATCAGGTTAATGTCAATGATAACTGGTATAATATAGATGTGACGTGGGACGACAAGGAGGACGGCGAAATTCGCTGGATATATTTCCTCTGCGATGATGACACATTCAACAGAACGCATTTCAGGGATGTTCACTATTTCACGCCTTTTCAATGTACGGAAAACAGGGATAATTTCTATATCCGCAATAATCTCTATGCCGAAACTCCCGAACAGGCAAGGGATATTTTCCTCGCAAGAGTGGCGGACGGCGAAAATGCCGTGCGCCTGCGCTTTTCAGACAGCAGCTCATACAATGATTTCAAATCCGACTATATAAATTCCAAAAAAATCCACAGCCTGATTTTTGGAGCAGACGCTTCAAAGACCAAGGATATAAAAATCTCCCTCACGGAAAACGCAAAGGAAAACTGCATGACAATTGAATTATTATAAAAAGACGGCTGAAAACCGTCTTTTTTTATGCGTTTCTGAGGTCGCTGACAACCGCCTGAATGTGGAGTATCTGTTCATTTGTAAGACCGCTTACGTCAATCGTCAGCTTGTCGCTGAGACCGAGAAGATAGTCGGCACTTATCGAAAACGTCTGGGCAATGCGTGTAAGCATATCAATTGAGGGCTGTAAATTGCAGTTTTCCCAATTGCTGATACATTGTTTTGTAACGCAGAGCTTGCGTCCGAACTGTACTTGCGTAAGTCCAAGAGACAACCGCAGTTCTTTAATTCTTTCATAAAACATAATTAACACCTCCAAAGTCAAATATTACTATACTATTGTAAATTATTACTTGACAAATTTGAAATACTATGATATACTAAATATTGACAGGAAAAAACAATTTATCCGAATTTATGGAGGTAGTATTATGAAAAAATTTTTATCTGTTTCGTGCGCTTGCGCTATGGTTGCTGGATTGACTGCTTGCGGCGCAAGTTTAGAGGAAAAAATAGTTGGTACTTGGGTGTATGATAACAAAGAAAGTACAGTTAGTACTGATGCATATCGCCTGACATTTTTTGAGGGTGGAAGTTGTGCAAATTCAGGTGAAAACGGTACATGGAGCATTTCTGGAAGTACAATTTCAGTTTTGGGTACTTATGGCGGACAGTTTTTTAAACATGATACCGTATTTGGAGAATGTAAGATTGATGGTGATAAGTTGATTGTATCAAATCCGGCTGTTGATGGTAGCGTAAGAAATGGTGAAATTGTTTACACCAGAAAAGAGAACAATTAAACAAAGATTTGTCGGACTTAAAATTCAAAAAAACTTCTTGATGACGGGGTTATAACACAAGAAGATTTTGATGCAAAGAAAAAACAGATATTGGGCTTGTAAAATGAAAAAGGCGGCGGCGGCTGCCTCTTTTGTTTTATTGTTGTAAATTAACAAATTCATTATAAAAAAAGCTTGATTATTTTACTTGACAAAAGAGAAAAGACGTGATATAATAATAAAGCTGTCGGACGGAGAGACAGGGAAAAAGAGGGATTTTGGAGAGAAGATTGGTTTTGGACTTCGGAAAGCAAGTTTGCAGAAAATTTTCTTGAA
>JAFUXL010000003.1 GCA_017470905.1 Ruminococcus sp.
CGTGGTGACACGTTCAGCTTGCGAGTACTAATCGGTCGAGGGCTTTTCCTTTTGTTTCATGAGTTTGATTGTTCGCTTGCTTTTTTCTTTGTTTTCGAGAAAAATTTAAAAAAGTACTTGACAAATCGAATTGTTTGTGATATAATACTTATTGTTGATGCACCATTAGCTCAGTTGGTAGAGCAACTGACTCTTAATCAGTGGGTCCTGGGTTCGAGTCCCCGATGGTGCATTCCATACGGCCCGTTGGTCAAGCGGTTAAGACACCGGCCTCTCACGCCGGTAACACCAGTTCGATTCTGGTACGGGTCACTTTTAAAATTTAATCGGTGCTTATGGCAATGAGGTCACACCTGTTCCCATTCCGAACACAGAAGTTAAGCTCATTTGCGATGATAATACTTGGTTGGAGACGGCCTGGGAATGTAATACGGTGCCGATATATATTCCTCCTTAGCTCAGTCGGTAGAGCACTCGGCTGTTAACCGAGTTGTCGCCCGTTCGAGCCGGGCAGGGGGAGCCAAAAAGCTTCGACAGATTATTCTCTGTCGGAGCTTTATTTTTATTATTCCCATTTTATTCACTTGACAGTTGAAGAATTTTGTGATATAATTATATCAGGCATAAACAAATATCATAAATTTTGTTTAAATTTTAATACAAACATAGAATAAAAGACATTTTTGCATTACCGAAAGACCGTGTTCTGTCTCAATATGCTGGTTATCATGAGAACAGGCACGGCTTTTTATAACTGAAACAGGAGGCGATGATTGATGTTTACATGGAATTTCAGATATATATCAAAGGCTCGTCTTGCGGAGGCTTTCAGTCAGCTTATGCTAAATACCGCAAAGGGCGATATTCTGATACGAATACATACGGCAATACATATAGAAGAAGAGGCGGTAGACCTTGCAAAATTCATAGCAAAGCTTGTGCCGGGGGCGCATATTTTCGGAACAAGCACCTCTGCGGTGATAATAAGCGGAAAACTGTCGCCCGACCAGTGCGTTATCTCCGTTACACAGATGTCGGGCGGAAGGATAAAAACCGCCCTGCTTCCGACCTTCGGCGATGACGACAAGCCCATAAAGCCCGAAATACTGTGCGAAAATGTAAAATCTGCCGTCATAGAGGATGATACAAAGCTTCTGCTGACCTTCCTTACAGGCAAGTATCTCGATGTTTACAGCTATGTTGAAAAATGCAATGTCTTTTTCCCGAATGTGCAGATGATAGGCGGTCTTGCAAATACCCCGGAAATAAGCCTCAGAAAATTCCTCGACTCAGGCTTTGTATTCAATGAAAACGGCTTTTCCAACAAGGGAACCCTCCTCGCCGCCATAAGCGGAGAAAATGTCGAAAGCTACAGCTCATGCGCCACGGGTGTTCAGGTAATCGGCGAGGAGATTGAAATAACAGATACTTTTGGTACGTGCATACTTTCGATAAACGGCAAGGATGCCGCAAGAGAATACCGCATTGGTGTAGGCGATGAGATTATAAACCGCCCCGAACTGACAAACCTTTTCCCTTATGTCTATTCGGACGTGAGCGATATTCCGATATTCGTGCGTTTCAGCGACAACGACAGCATAGGCGATATGTTTGACGAAAACGACCCCGTGAACAGCGATTTGTATTCAAGCCACCCCGATATAGATACACACAAGAGACGTGAGCTTATAAACGCAAACCATAATGTTGAAGCGGGCAAGAAGCTTAAAAGAGCCTTCATATACGACAGAAAAATAATAGCCGACAACCGTTCGCTTTTCAGACAGATTGAGAATTTTGAAAAAGCCGAAACCCTTTTCGGATATTCCTGCATAGCCCGTTCGATGATATATTCAAACTGCGTAAAATGGGAAATTTCTGCCTATGAAAATTCCAATATGTGCGGCTGCATAACCGAGGGAGAAATCGCCCATGTGAACGGCAGAAATACCTTTGCAAACTGTTCGTTCGTTGTCTCCGTAATAGGCGAAGAACCGGCAGAACAGCCCTATAACCCGTTCGCCTTTATGCATACCGACTCACTTGTGGACGACAACAGGGAGCTTCTGAATTATCTTTACGAGATAGAACATGAATTTATAAAGAACGATGACTCGACGGCTGCGGACAGTCTTAAAACATTCGTAAGAGACTGCGAACTCAAGCTGCTCTATTCCGAAAATGAGGATATACCCAATGCCGCCGCAATGAATATGGATATGAAGCTCAGAGGATATGACAGAATATGCATAATAAACGTCACGGACGTTTCGAGCATGAAAACTGTATTTTCCGAACAGCTCATAGACCTTACACGCAAGAACTATATGACAAAATGCATAAGCTATGCAAAGCAGAAGGACTATGCAATATATCTCCTTGAGGACTGGAATGTTGCAATCGCCGCACCGTCCTACATGACGGAGCTTTCGGAATTTACAAGGGATATGGAAATACTCCAGAGGGAGCTTTTTGAAGTCTCGGAGGAATATATTGCCATAGTGCCGCTTTTCTGCATAATAGACGATTGCAGTGCGGAAAATCTCACATCTGCATATTATTCCGCACTCACCGAAATGAACCAGAAAAATATACAGTTTTATTCATACAACGCAAGGCGTGGACAGCTTGACGAGGAGAGCATAAGAGAGCGTTACCACATGGTAAACGTGATAAACTATGCGATAGCACACGATAAGATAATTCCGTATTTTCAGGGAATATATGACAATGTGAACAAGAGCATACATCACTACGAGTCGCTCATGCGCCTTGAGGATGAAAACGGAGAGATATACTATCCGGGCAGATTTCTTGATGTTGCAAGGTCTTTCGGACTGCTATACGACTCTATGTCAAAGATAATGATAAAGAAAGTATTTGAAAAATTCAGGGACATAGAAGATAAAAGCGTCAGCATAAACCTCGGCATAAGAGATATAAAGAACCGTGAAATAGTGGAATATATCTACGGCTTTCTTTCCTCGGCAAAATATCCGAACAATTTTGTATTTGAGATACTCGAAAATGAAGATATAGAGGACTATGACGAGCTTATGGTATTTGTCGATACAGTACACACGCTCGGCGGAAAAATATCAATAGACGACTTCGGCAGCGGTTTTTCAAATCTCCAGCACATCGCAAGCATACACTCCGATTTTCTAAAAATAGACGGCTCTATAGTAAAAAAATGCTGCATTGACGAAAAGTCGGCAAATATTATAGCCCTCATTTCGGGCTGGAAAAATCTGAGCAACGAAACTTTCCAGATAATCGCCGAATTTGTGGAAAATGAAGATATACAAAATCTTCTCCTCAATTTCAATATAGACTATTCGCAGGGCTATCTGTTTTCAAAACCGAGTCCCGATATTGAAAACATATAAGGCGGAGGATATAATATGCAGGGCAGAAAAAGATATGAAAAATCAGTGGCGGTTATACTTGACGACATAAACAGCAGCTTTTCAACAGACATCATAAAAGGCATTACCAAAGCAATACCCGAAAAGAAAAATATAAGTCTTTTCGTAATTTCGGGGAAGTATGCCGACGAAAAAAACCACAGGTACAAGGCTGTTTATAATTCAATATACAGGCTCGGTCAGCAGTGCATATTTGACGGAATTATACATATCGGAGATATGAACAGAACCGTAACGGGCGCAGATTTGTCCGAAAAACCAGGCACTGTCCCGGAGGTTTTTGTCGCATCGAATGCGCAGAACCGGACAAATGTTAATTATGACAGCGAAAAGGGCATATCTCAGGCGGTTGAATACCTCGTGAATATAAACGGCTTTTCAAAAATATGTATGCTCGGCGGACGTGAGGACAACAGAGACGCATTTGTAAGAAAAAAGATTTTCACCGAATGTCTGAAAAAGAACGGCGTTTATTTTTCGGATATGAATTATGAAATTACCGATATGTCCTCGGAATGTGCCCGTGAGGCGGCACGGCTTCTCGACAGAAATCCCGGTGTACAGGCGATATTCTGCGTGAACGACTCCGTTGCGAGGGGGCTTTACAGGGCAATGGAGGAGAAAAACCTCGTTCCTGGAAAGGATATACTCGTCTTTGGATTTGACAATACACGGGCGGCAGGCGAAATGTCCCCCACGCTTACTTCAATAGGCGCAGACGAGAGCAGTCTCGGACAAAAGGCAATGGAGCTTATGCTGCGCAGGCTTGACGGTGAAACTGTAAGCTCCGCACTCGTCCCCACAAGGCTTTACGGCAGAGAGTCTTTCCATTATGAAAGATATGACTATAGTATTATAGAGCTGATGAATGCCGACCCGAAATTCATACACCGTATGTTCAGGGACTGCTTCTACAGATACCGCAGAGAGCCTTTCGACAGGGAGAGCGTTGACCTCGAAAGACTGTTCTATGAATTTGTTTCCCTCATGCTCAAAGCTATGCAGAGAAAGTATATAAGCATAGAGGAATATAACCGCATAGTCAAGATGATAAATAAATTTTTTGAAAAGGGTGCTGCGCAGTATACCGATACGGGAAAATTAATCGAAAGCATGGAAAAGCTGCAATCAGGCATAAACCACAGCCAGAAATCCGCAGCAGTGAATGCGATGGTCAACAGCCTCTTCACTAAAATGAAGGATAAAGTAATAGGCGTTCTCTCGGATAATATAATACAGGAAAAGAATAATCATCTCTACGGCAGAGAACAGCTTCTCGAATTTCTTATAGACGGGGCATTCGACGAAAGCAAGGGCTATGACGGCATATTTACAAGCATTAATAAACTCGGTCTGAAAAATGCCGCCTTTTATATGTTTGAAAAGCCCTTTGAATATGGAAATTCCGACAGCGCATATTTCCCCGATACGATAATGCTGAAATGCATTGTAAAGGACGGAGATGCATATACTCTCCCCGAAGAAAGACAAGTCTGCATGACAAGAGATATTTTCCTGCGTGATGAACTTACCTCAAAATCCAAAGTATGGCTTACCTTTCCCGTTCTTTATACGGATACGATATATGGTTTCCTCGTATGCGGTGCGGCAGATGAGATATACAAAAGGGGCGAATTTTTATCGCTCCAGCTCGGAAGGGCTATATATATAAAGGATTTGCAGAACAGATTATAATATATTCCCCCGTTCCGTTCGGGGGAAAATTTTTATAAACCCCTTGACAATAAATTTTTTTTGTGCTATACTGTATTCGTGATACTAATTCGCTTTAAAGCGTTACAGCGAGAAAGAGAGGAAATTTTTTTATGAAAGAAATATCTAAATTAATGGACTACAGACCCCAGATAAAGGTCATTGACGCAACACTCAGAGACGGCGGACTTGTGAACGACTTCAATTTCTCGGACGATTTCGTCAAGGCTCTCTACAATGCAAACCTCCGTTCGGGTGTTGACTATATGGAATTTGGCTATAAGGGCGACAAGGAAATGTTTGACGTTGCGAAATTCGGACCCTGCAAATTCTGTGACGATGAATACATAAGGTCTATTGTTGGCGAAAATAACACAGACCTCAAAATCGCAGTAATGGCAGATGTCGGAAGATGCAACTATAAAGAGGATATACACGACCGCAGTGAGTCTCCCGTTGACCTCGTGAGAGTTGCAACATATATCCACCAGATACCCACAGCCGTTGACATGATTGAGGACGCAAAAAGCAAGGGTTATGAGGTAAGCTGTAATATTATGGCTATATCCAACGCTCAGGAAACAGACCTCAAGGTCGCTCTCGACATTCTCGGAAAAACCCCTGTCGATACCCTCTATATAGTTGACAGCTTCGGTTCGCTCTATCCCGAACAGATAGCGAGAATATCCGCACTCTACGGCGAATTTGCGGAGAAATACAATAAAAAGCTCGGTATCCATGCACATAACAACCAGCAGCTTGCCTTTGCCAATACAATTGAGGCAGTCGGAGACGGCGTTGACTGGCTCGATGCAACATATTCGGGAATGGGCAGAGGTGCAGGAAACTGCTCAATGGAGCTTCTCCTCGGCTTTCTCAAAAATCCCAAGTACAACGTTTACCCCGTTATACAGTTCATCGAAAAATATATGCCCGAGGTGCGTGATGCCGGCGCAGTATGGGGATATGATTTCCAGTACCTCATGACGGGTCTGCTCAACCAGCACCCAAGAAGTGCGATAGAATTTACAAAGCAGGGCAGAAAAGACTACTCCGAATTTTACAAGGAAATTATTTCGCAGGAATAATATAAAATGCCTGCTTATATTACGGATATTAAGAAAGGGTAATATAATTTGACGGATATGAAGTCTATTGAACTGTTTGCAGGTGCAGGAGGTCTTGCTCTGGGACTGGAGCAGGCAGGATTTAAACATATAGGTCTGATTGAATGGGATAAGGCGGCGGCGGAGACATTGATTAAAAACCGTCCGCAATGGAACGTTCTGAATGAAGATGTCGAGAAAGTCGCCGGAAGAAATCTGGAAAAGGAATTTGATATAGTAAAATATGAGCTTGACCTGTTGTCAGGCGGTGCGCCCTGTCAGTCCTTCAGCTATGCAGGAAAACGTCTGGGGCTTGATGATGTGAGAGGCACTATGTTCTGTCACTATGCGACATTCCTGCACAAGCTTCAGCCTAAGATGTTTCTGTTTGAGAATGTCAGGGGCTTGCTGACACATGACAAGGGCAGGACATACGAGACTATTCTCGGAATATTTGAGGACGAGGGGTATGTTACGGCTCACAGGATACTCAACGCATGGGATTACGGAGTACCGCAAAAGCGTGAAAGATTAATCACTGTCGGCATAAGGTCGGATTTGAAGGGTAAAATTAATTTTAACTTTCCGCAGCCGCATACATACAAGCCTACTTTGAGGGATATTAAGCTTGATGTGAAGCCCCCGAAGGAAGAATGTGCGAGTTATTCGGAAAATAAAGCAAAGGTTTTCGCTCTCGTTCCGGCAGGCGGATATTGGAGAGATATTGACCCTGCCGTTGCAAAGGAGTATATGAAAACCTGCTGGTTCATGGAGGGTGGAAGAACGGGCATTCTGCGCCGTATCAGTCTTGATGAGCCGTGCCTGACGGTTGCTTACCAGTCCGGGAATGAAACAGACCGACCGCTGCCACCCTCTTGAGGTGCGCCCGTTTTCATACCGTGAAAATGCAAGAATACAGACATTTTCCGATGAATGGGAATTTTGCGGCAAGCTCTCCGAACGTTACAAACAGGTTGGAAATGCCGTTCCCGTTAATCTTGCAAAGGAGATAGGAGCAGAAATATTAAAATCATTAAAGGGGCTGAAACCATGCACAGGCTGACTTTTATATCTGAGGCTGATTTTAAAAATCACGTTTCGCAGACACTCAAAAGCTATGACAATAGTCTGAAATCTATTGATTTGATGACATTCAACAGCAATATTATCGACCCGATAAAGCTGCTTTTTGATAAAAGTGCGTTCCGCAGAAGCTTTGACGATGTAGTAAATCTGGAAATTCACAGGCAGAGGGATAAGTCGAATACAAACGCTATAGGTTATTTTCATCAGAATATATTCAGATATATAAAAAATTGTGTTGTTCCGCCCGAGGGCTGGGACGTGATTGTAACTCTTCCCGAATACAAAATCTATGTTGAGATGAAGAACACGCACAACACGATGAACTCCTCATCATCACAGAAAATATATATTCAGATGCAAAATCAGATTTTGCAGACACCGAACGACTATTGCTTTCTTGTGGAAGCCATCGCTCCTGTTTCAAGAAATATCCCCTGGAGCTGTTCGGTGAATAAGCAGCACTGTTCCAATGAACATATCCGCAGAGTATCTATGGATAAATTTTACGCTCTTGTCACGGGCATAAAAGATGCTTTCTTTCAGATGTGCCTGCAGCTTCCCGAGACTATTGACGAGCTTATCGAGGATAATATGGTCGGACAGATACAGGAGGATACTGTTCTTGCAGAGCTTCATCAAAAAAATCCCGATACTCTGAAAGCAATGTATCTCCTTGCCTTTGAGTCATATGAAGGTTTCAATCAGTTAATTCTATAAATGAAAACTGACAATACGAAAATCCCCCGCCTGAAAAGACGGGGGATAATTTTTGCGGATTGAATTATAAAATTATTTTTCTTAATTCTATCATATCGAAAACGTCAACAACTCCGTCAGAGTTTATATCGGCATTTTCAAATTTTTCATTTTCGAGACCTATTGCGCTGAATATGTATTCCTCCATAAGCACCGCATCGGCAATATTTACCTTGCTGTCGCAGTTAATATCGCCCTTGCCGAAGGGCTGGACAAAGTTCCACTGCTGTGTATGACTTCCGCTGTGCTGGATTTGTACGACATTCTGTCCCTCAAAGCAGTTTTCTTCCTCAAGACCGAGGCAATAGCCGCTGAGAGCCGAAATTATTGTATAATGACCGTTTTCGTATCTTATTTTCCATAGCTGACTTCTGCCGTCGTTATTTCCGAAAAGCTGGACATTTCTTTTATTCTGCGAGAAATAAGCACCGCCGTCAATATTGTTCACATCAAGGGCAAGACCGGAGCTTTCCTCATAGATTTTATACCAGCCGTCGCCGTTGTATTCTACCCGGAAATTTTCATACTTATCCTTTGAAACCTGAATATTCGTCTCGTCGGAGAAATCGCCCTTTACGCCGTCCGCATCGAGGAAGAAATAATTATTGCAGGCAGCCTGTATTTTATAAACACCGTCCCTTACGGGCTGTTCGTTGGTTACGGGGATAAAGCAGAAATTCTGGTTATTTTCGCCGCTTTCGGAATATGTGCGGACATTTGTATCCGTAGCTGCGGCACTGTCCTCGACATCGAGGAAATAAGCATTGCATTTTGACTGCAAGGTATAGCCGCTATCGGTTTTTCTTACAGACCACAGCTGCGCATCGCTGTCGTTGCCGCTCCATATCTGGACATTTGTGCCGTTCAGGAGCGAGCTGCCGTACACATCAAGGCACATATTGGTATTTTTCTGTTTTATCTTATAAAATCCGTTGTTTTGGTAGGAGACATTCCATATATCATACGGAGAGGGTGCGAACTGGTTGTCAAAGCACATCTGGACATTTTCGCCCTCATAGGTTTCGTTGTCCATTGGGGTATCGAGGTAATATTTCATATCGAGAGCGTTATAGATGATATAATCGCCTTCGGGAATGGTTTTTCCTGCTGCCTCGTCCTCGCTCATGACGTGGCCCTCTTCATTACGGGGGAATGTTCCGCTTGAAATCAGCTCGATTATTTTACCGATAGTATCTTCACCGACTTCGCCGTCAACTATAAGACCGTTGTCGCTCTGAAATTTCTTTACAGCCGTATCGGTTGCGCTTCCGAACTCCCCGTCAACGCCGTAGCTGCCCGTTGAATATCCGAGGATATTGTTAAGGGCATATTGCAGCCACTGCACATAGATACCCTCACAGTCCTTAATCATTATCGGGAAATTTACGGGACGGGGATAGGGTATGCCAAGCTCATCGTCATTCTGCTGGGGTTCGCCGTCCTCGTTGTAGCGGAAAATTCCCGTCCAGCCTGCATAAAAGGGAGTTATTGAAATTTCGTCTCCCAAGTCGCCCGTAGCGGTTGAACGTCTCGGATAAGATGATGAGGGGGTGTCGCTGTGTGCGCCGACTTCGAGGGCATCGCCTATATACAATTCCGTATGCTCCCATCTCCAGAGAATATCTCCTCTCTGCAAGCTTGAAACATCCTTCAGGGTTGTCCACGGGATATAGGAAAAGCCTGCCGGAATGAGCAGTGCGTGCATATCATAGGTTCGGAAAGTGAAATCGCTTGTATGTATTCCGACATTTTCGAGAGCGTGATAAATCAGCGAGGAGCAGTCATAGTCGGGGCCGTCTCTTGATGCCTGACTGTAGCCATGAGTTTCATCTGCCGCTATATCCAGAACCCATTGAACAGCCTCTTCGATTTTCGGGTCAAGGGCTTTGGCTTCGGGTACGGTAAATCCGCATACGGAAACGGTGAATGCCATTGCAGTGACCGCTCCGACACATCTTTTCGGATTCAAAAAAACATCTCCTTTTCGTACTCATATCTGTTTTTGCGGAGGGGAGAAAATATCTGAATGAGCATTTTAAAGTAATACACAAGAATTTTTATATTTTGTCTCTGTTTTCCCGTCAAAGGCGAGAGGGTAGCATTTCTTTTTATTATCACGGACAGTTTTAAATTTGCTCAGTAACAGTTTTTATTTTCTTAATCGATAACATTGTATATTTTATAATATATTTTCGCATATGTCAAGGAATATTCACACAAAGCGAAAGCTTTTTGTATATTTATATAAAGTATGTCGGCTTATGTTGTATAAGATTATCAAAAAATATGAGAAAAAGTCATATTTTTAAATTTGGTGTTTTTTTCGGAAAACGCTCGGCGCAGAACCAATTACATCTTTGAAAGCCTTTGAAAATTTGCTGCTGTTGTCATAGCCCAGTTCGCCTGCAATATCAATTATTTTGCGGTCGGTATCACGCAGCAGGTCGGCGGCTTTCAGCATTTTCTGCGAACGAGCAAAGGCATATATTGACGAGCCGCAGGCATCTCTGAAGCTTTTTTTCAGGTGTGTGGGCGATACGTTGAATTTGTCCGCAAGCTGTCTGATGGTTATATGAGTGCCGATATTTTCGGATAAATAGGCGCAAATCTTATTTGAAAGATTTATTTGCGCCTGAGTGCAGGAGTTTTTTTCCTTTCCCATTAGTACATCTCCTTTGGTTAGTATAAATTTTTATATTTTTTTGTTTCCACCGCTGTGTGCAGGGGAAACATCGCTTTTTATTTTAGTTAGTATTTTATAACACAGTGTTTTAATAAAAAGGGGAAAATCCCCTTTTTATCACATCTCCCCGTGCATGGAGAGGTATATTATTTCATATTCGGGTCAATTCCTGCGTGTTCGCAGAATTTCTGATATGCAGGTATTACCGATGTGTTTCCGCTGTTGAGGAATGATATGTCCGCAACAGTGCCGATATATTCTTCGTTGAGGAAAACATAGCATTTTTCGCTGTTTTCCTCTGTCGGTACGAGCTGAATTTTTCTGTTTTCGCCCGATGTGAGGTGATATACGGCGGTGAATACGGGATCATTGAGTTCAGGTTCAGCCTCTGCGTCAACCTCCGAAACGGTTATATATGCAAGCAGATTATAGAACGTCTTGAAAAGGCTCAATATTTCGGCATTGTTCAAATCAGCCTCATAGCCGTGACAGGTGGCAATTCCCGTGCTGTTGTCGATTGAAAATTCGTCCGCCGCATATTCGCAGTCAAATTCAAAGCCGTTCACGGAATACATTGATGCGCCCTCGACAACGTCCGATATAAGGTCATATATTTCATAGCCCGTGAAGAAAGTATCTGCGCTGTAATATTTTTCGGTGAAGCCGTAGTTTTCGATATAGGCATTTACATAATCGGACGAGTCTGTGATTTTGAAAAGGATTTTTTCCTGTGAGCCGTCATCGCCCGTGAGCGTGAGAACGGTATCGGGCTTGTCAAATCCGTAATCCGATTTTTCATTCGGGTCAATCGAGAGAATTTCCTGCGCCTCAAGTCTTGTGAGCGTGGTAATAATGCTTTCGATATTTGCGTTATTCAGGGTAAGCATATTGTATTTATCGGGGAGGTGCCATATGGAATTTTCGTCCTTTGTGAGTTCATACACGGTTTCGCCGTCTTTTCCGAGACTTATTTTTCCTATCGTGAAATCTCCGTAGGTAGTCATTTTCGGGGAAACTATGCTGAATTTGTCCGCAAGGAGCGAAACGGCGGAGTCATAGGATATGCCGTATATATTTGATTTTCCGTCAGCCATGGTGTAGAAATAATCCCCCGTGGGGCTTATGTCGCCGATATATACTGTATAGTCCCTGCTCCCGTCCGAAACGGAAAGCGTATACGGCTCGTCAAGACCGTACATTTTTTTCTTGTCGTCCGTTATTTCCTCATAGTTTGTATCCGCCGTGAGAGCGGACATATATGTAGCAATCAGCTGCATTTTTGACTGGTTTAAGGCAAAGTCTCCGCCCTCCGTCAGCGTCCATACATTGTCATCACTGTCAAGCCCGGCGGTATATTTTCCGTCCGGGAAAGTGAATGTAATTTTGTCAATGCTCTCGGGGTCGATTGAAAAAATAACGTTGTCGTCGAGAATTTCCTGCTGTTTGCGTGCTTCGTTTTCATTTTTGTTTTTTACGGCGAGGAATGCGCCGGTTGAACCTCCTGCGGCTATGACAAGCGCAATGAGCGCAATAACAGGTTTTTTCATTATGCATATCTCCTCTTGAGCCATACGGCAACGCCAATAAGTGCTATGACTATGGGTGCGACTGTGAATATTCTTAATACAGACTCGGCTTTTTCTGCGCTGTCGAAATGCATTGTGTCGTATGAATTTGATTTATTTCCTATGCCCATATCGACATCGCTGTTGTAGAGCCATGTATTCGAGAATAGCGAAAGACCTCTCGTTCCCGAAAGATTATAGGCAAGGGGGTTGTTCACATCGGAGACAGAATTGTCGATAGCCTCGTCAGTGCCTATTACAAACAGCTTTGCGCCGCTCTGCTTGTTGTATGAATAGTAGCCGAAAACGAGGGGGGTATCCGTGAGGTATTCCGCATCTTTCTCTGTGTCGGTATCTCCGCCCATGGGAGTGCTTTTTGATGTATAGTTGGAGCTGTCGGCGGACTGGGGGAGATTTTCTATTATTGAAGCCTTTTCAATCATGGAGCTGTCGGAGGTGATTTCCTCGAAACTCCTTGTATGAGATATTCCTGCATTGTAAAGACCGTCCGTTATAAGCTGGTTTATCTCTGTCGTAAGGTCAACAGTGCCGTCATCAAGTGCGGTGGGATATGATACACGGAAATAAGCCTCGTCCTGTTCGTTGTCGGCATTTCTTAGCTGATACTGTGCGTTTGTCTCCGTAACGGAATTGTAGTCCATTGTGAGTTCAAATTTTTCGAGGATATATTCGATATTCTTAAATCTTCCCTTTGTGTCACAGGGGGGCAGATACATGGAGAGTGCGCCGCCGTTGTCGATATATTCGACAAGCTTGTCCCTGTCGCTGTCGGGAATATCCTTTTCGGGGGCTGTGAGATAGAGTATGGATGCATTTTCGGGGACTTTATCGACAGCCGAGAGGTCAAGCTCCTCAATCTGATAGTTGTCGGTTTTTATAGCCGAGGCGAAATTTGAATAATTGTCCTCAAGTGTCTTTTCGCCGTAGCCCGAAAGGAAATATATTGTCGGGAGGTTTCCCGTGGTGCAGGCATATACAGCACCTGCAACAAGTTCCTCTCCTGCATATTCAAGTATGCCGTTGGAGTCCTGCTGGAAAAGCTTTTTAAAGCTTATTTTCTTTGTAATTCCGTCACATATCACGAAAATATCTCCGTCACTGATACTGAAAACGCCGTCAGGGTCGAGGGAGTCTGCGAGGTCTTTTTTCTTGTTGGGGTCGAAGCAGGTGAGCGTGATATTTTCCCTTGAGTCCAGCTCTGTGAGAGTGTGATAAAGCGGAAGATACTGCGGTACTTCCTCAACATATCTTAATTCCGAGAGGAAATACACATCAATGTGCTTGTCGGCTGCATCGTCCAAAATCTGTGCGGTCTTTGCGTTAAGCGTATATTTGCCAGAGGGGGTCATGTCTATTACCTTATCATAGTAGCTTGTAATGAGGTTTATCGGAACGAATACCGCAAGCACAAGCAGGGCGATAAGAAAGGCGATGCCGCCCGAAAAATTGAATTTTTTCTTCTGCATTGGAAATTACCCCCTGTTCCAGCGTCTTTTTTCTATGGATATATAATTCCATACAAGACATATTATTATAGCGGATAAGAAGAAAACAATATCTGATATTCTGATAAATCCCTGTGAGAAATAGCTGAACCTCGGCTGTGCGGCGAATGCATTCAGTGCCGACTGCAATGCAGGAAACTGCGATATGAATGCGGTCTGTGCAAAATCGTCAACGAAAAGAAATCCGAACATGATTATTTCACCGACTATGGCGGCGATTATCGAATTTTCTGTGAATGACGAAACCAGCATACCGACGGCTATGTACATCGCTCCCCAGAAGAAGAAGCCTGTGTATGCGCATATTAGCTGACTTACTACAACCTGACCGTTAATGGCTGTGACTATCGGGAAAATCGCCGAGCCTGCTATCATGAAGAGGAACATCGTTATATTTGCGAAGAATTTGCCGAGTACTATCTGCCATACATTCAGCGGCGAGGACATCAGCAGCACTTCCGTTCCGAATTTTCTCTCGTCCGAGAAAGTCCTCATCGTCATGATTGGAACGAGGAATATGAAGTAGAATATTACATTGTAGAATATCTCCGTGAATGAAAACTGAAATGAGCTTGAGTCCATATTGCCTATACTCGTATTGAACATATAGGTAAAAAGGAACATGAACAATGCGGCTATCGCATAGGCGAAGGGTGTGAAGAAGAAAGACTGGAGTTCTTTTTTGTATACCGAAAACATTATTCGCCGTCCTCCTTTGATTTTATTGTTTCATCGGGCATTTCGCTAAGCAGCTCCTCAAGCCCGTTTCTTTTTTCGGGTGCGTTTATCAGTTTTACGAAAACTTCCTCAAGGTCGGGCTTTTCGGAGAAAATTTCGCTTATCTGTATGCCGTTCTTTATGAGTTCGGACATTATTTCGTTCTTGACGGTATCGGCATCGCCGTCAGGGACAACGGTAAAGGCAAAGAAATCATTTCCCTCCGCATCAATTGCGGAAATTTCCTTTACGCCCCTTGTCATTTCGATAACGGAGGCAGCCTTTGTCTTTGAGCCTTTGATTTTTACATGGAGCAGGATATTTCCGCTGACGGATTTTTCGAGGTTCTCAATGGTATCCACAGCCTTTATTACGCCCTTGTTGATTATGACCACCCTGTCGCAGACTGCGCTGACCTCACTCAGAATATGAGAGCTGAAAATAACGGAGTGTTCTTTTTTGAGGTCAACGATAATTTTTCTTACCTCCGCAAGCTGATTGGGGTCAAGTCCGACAGTAGGCTCATCGAGGATTAAAAATTTCGGGTTTCCGATAAGAGCCTGAGCGAAGCCGACACGCTGTTTATATCCCTTTGAGAGATTTTTAATCAGCTTGTCCTTCACGTCCGTGATTTTGAGCAGTTCGCAGACACGGCTGATTTCGTCACGTCTTTTTCCCGACGGAACACGTTTAAGACCTGCGCATAAGCTGAGATATTCCTTTACACGCATATCGGGGTAGACGGGGGGAATTTCGGGGAGATAGCCGAGATTTTTCTTAGCCTTTACGGGGTCTTTCGAGATGTCGCTGCCGCATATGCTGACCGTTCCGGAGGTCATCGGCAGGAAGCCTGCAATCATGTTCATAGTGGTGGATTTTCCTGCGCCGTTGGGGCCGAGGAAACCAAGAATCTCATTATCGTTTATTGTAAAGCTTATATTGTTGACGGCACGGTTATTGCCGTAGTATTTCGTAAGATTTTCAATAGTAACCATAGAGTTTCTCCTTTCGTATATAATACAGTAAGTTGGACGTTTTTATTATCCTATAATAATATGAACACAATATTAATAAACTGTGTACAAAATGTTAATTCATATCCGCCCTGTTTATTAATTGTATTGCAGTGCTGTGTGGGATTTGTGAAAGAATATTGTGAATGAAGTGAATTTTGGGAATTAATATTAAATATTTTGTTTCATTAATATAAAATTAAAAAATGCAAAATGCCCCCGTATTTTCAAATGGACAAAATATACAAAAAGAATATCCCTTATGTGTGCATTGTACCAAAGTTTTTAGTTGAAAAAACTAAAAATCAATAAACTGTTGACAGAAATAAAAAATTGGACTATAATTATTCATGAAAATAGTTTGAGAATTGTGTGCCGGTACTGTGTGCTGGTATGCATGGAAGTATTTTCGTGTACGTTTCCCTTTTTGAAAGGGATTAAGAAATATTTCATCAAAATTTTACTGAGAGGGGTAAAAAAACATGATAAGCAAAAAGAACAAGGCTTTGACAGCAGGTATTCTCGCTGCTGCTATGTCTGCAAGCGCAATCGTTCCTACTTTTGCTTCTGCTGCCGAGGCTAATTCCTTTGCAACGGAAAACGGTGCGAACGAGTCCTATGCTAAGATGTTCGAGTCACTCTATGACGACGTTATCACTAACGGTCAGGACAACGGATACCTCAGCAAGACAAACAACGGCGGAGATTCCTTCGGTATTCCCTACCACAGCGTTGAGACACTCTGCGTTGAAGCTCCCGACTACGGTCATGAGACTACATCAGAGGCTATGTCCTATATCGCTTGGATTACAGCTATGCATGATGTTCTCGCAAGCAAGAAAATCATCAGCGGCAGCACAGGCGACCTCGAAAAAGGCTGGAAAACTCTTGAGGCTATGATTCCGGGCTGGTCTGTAAACGCTTACGGCGCAAACAGCGTACAGTACGAGACAATCTGGAAGCAGGACAGACTCAAGGCTGATACAGCTACAGAAGAGGCTGACCCGTCACTCTATCCCGCAAAGCAGAACGGCGTTGACGCTTACAACCCGCTCTACGACGACATGAAGTCCGCTTACAGCAGCGACAAGGGCTACTACCTCATGCACTGGCTCGCAGACGTTGACGACTGGTACGGCTTCGGCGGCGGCAACGGCAAGTTCACATTCATCAATACATTCCAGAGAGGCGAGCAGGAGTCCTGTTTCGAGACAGTTCCCCAGCCTTGTCTTGAAGAACTCAAATACGGTATGACAACCAATCACAGCGGTATCAAGGGCATTTTCAACGGCGTTGACCAGGTTCCCGAGCAGTATGCGTTCACAAACGCTCCCGATGCTGAAGACCGTGCAATTCAGGCTATCTACTTCGCAAACAACTACGGTCTCGATACAGGCAATCTTTCCAAGCTTGCAGGTAAAATGGGCGACCAGTGCCGTGGCGATATGTTTGATAAGTACTATAAGGCAATCGGCTGTCAGGACATCGGTTCACAGTCCGCAGGTCTTGAGTCACAGCACTTCCTCATGGCTTGGTATACATCATGGGGCGGAGCTTTGGAGACATACTACGGCGGCAAGTATGACTGGGCATGGCAGATTGGCTGCTCACACTCACATCAGTTCTATCAGAACCCCCTTGCTGCTTACGCTCTTGCTTATGATTCAAAAATCAACGCAGGAATGGAAGCTGCAAATGCTACCAAGGACTACGAGAAATCTCTCCAGAGACAGATTGAAATGTACCTCTGGCTCCAGTCGGCTGACGGTCCTTTCGCAGGCGGCTGTACAAACTCCAAGAACGGTAAGTATGAGAAATACGATGCAAGCGAAGCTAAGTTCTACAACATGGTTTACGTTGAGCATCCCGTATACGCTGACCCCGGTTCCAACCACTGGATTGGTAACCAGGTATGGTCAATGCAGCGTCTCGCAGAGCTTTACTACTATGTCAAGACAAACGGCGATGCTACAGGCGGCATGAAGTTCGGCGGTCTTTCACTCGAAGAGGCTCTCGATACTCTCGTTTCAAGATGGGTTGACTGGTTCGTTAAGAACACCAAGTTCAACTATGTTGCAGACGACGGCACAGAAATGGCTTACGCTATTCCCTCAAGCCTTGACTGGTCGGGTCAGCCCGCAAGCTGGGATTCAAGCACAACATATGACCCGAACGCTAACAGCGGTCTTACCTGCACAATCACAGGCTACGGTCAGGGAGACATCGGATGCGTATCTTCACTCTGTAATACACTTATCTACTACGCAGCAGCTAACGGCATAACAGCAGATGTCGGAAACGGCACAACTGCTCCTACCGACCTTGCAGGCGAGGGACTTCTCCTTGCCAACAAGCTCATGACTGCTCAGTGGAATACAGCCCGTGACGAAATCGGTATTGCTTACAAGGATCACAACGGTTCACTCGTAAGAGTATTTGAGCAGGAAGTTTATATTCCCTCTGACTATAAGGGAACTATGCCCGACGGTTCACCTCTCGACGGCAGCACAAAGAACACATTCAGCTCTATCCGTGAGAAATATGCTCAGGACTCAATGTATCAGGATTGTAAGAAGGTCTATGACGCAACAGGCGCAACAGATGACTACTACTACACACTCCACAGATTCTGGCATATGGGTGATGCTCTCATCACAACAGGTACTATGGCACTTCTCTATCCTGAGGTTGTTCCTTTCGGTGAGGACGCTCCTTCAACAGACGGTCTCCTCGGTGACGCTAACGTTGACGACAAGGTAACCATCTCCGATGCTGTTGCTATCCTCCAGAGCCTTGCAAATGCTGAAAAGTATGCTCTCAAGGAAAAAGGCAAGGATTTGGGCGACTGCGTTGACAGAGGCAACGGTATTACCGGTCAGGACGCAGCAGGTATCCAGCTTGTTGATGCAGGTGTAATCACACAGCCTGACTTCCCGATTACAAGCGCACAGTTGGGTTAATTTCATAATATGTTCATTCGACGGTTTCCGGACTTCGGTTCGGGAACCGTTTTTTTAGTCAAAAGGCTTGCATTTTTTGGATTTGCGTGTTATAATAATATAATAGTATTCTATGCGTAATTTTAAACGAAAGCAGGCGATTATTTGCTGAAAAGTATGACAGGCTACGGACGTGCGCAGAAACTGATAAACGGCAGAGATATTCTTGTCGAGATACGCTCCGTAAATCACCGCTACTATGAGTATTCCTCACGGATACCCAGAGCATACGGCTATATCGACGAAAAATTAAAGGCACAGCTTAAAACAGGCATAACCAGGGGAAAGGTTGAAGTCTCCGTAACAATAAACCATATCGAAAACAGAGATACCCGGATAGCAATAAACCGGTCCGTTGCAGAGAGCTATGTAAATGCCCTGCGCAGCGTGTCCGAAGAGTTATGTCTGGAAGATGATATTACACTTTCAACGCTTATTAAGCTGCCCGATATATTCAATATACAGAAAATTTCGGACAACGAAGAACAGGTGTGGGAGGATATTTCGCAGGTCTCCTCCGAGGCTCTCGAAAAATTTGTCTCCATGAGACAGACCGAGGGCGAAAGACTTAAAAATGACATTCTCGAAAAATCCGCCCTTATCCTCGATATGGTCGGCGAGGTGGAAAAGCTTTCCCCCGTGACCGCCGAGAATTACAGAAACAGGCTGTATCAGCGGCTTTCCGAAATCCTCGAAAGTCAGGACATCGACAAGCAGAGAATACTCACCGAGGCTGCAATATTCGCCGAGAAAATCGCTGTCGATGAAGAAACAGTCCGCCTGCGCAGTCATATCTCACAGCTTCGTGAGATGCTCGAATGCGATGACGCTGTCGGAAGAAAACTCGATTTTATAGTTCAGGAAATGAACCGTGAGGTAAATACTATCGGCTCAAAGGCGCAGGATATTAATATAACAAGGCTTGTCGTTGATATGAAAGCCGAAATCGAAAAAATAAGAGAACAGATACAGAATATTGAGTAGGTGAATTATGAAACTTATCAATATAGGCTACGGAAATATGGTTTCCGCCTCACGTATCATTACGATAGTAAGTCCCGACTCCGCCCCCATAAAGAGAATTGTTCAGGAGGCTAAGGACAGCGGACGTGCTATAGATGCAACATACGGAAGAAAAACCAGAGCAGTTATTATCATGGACAGCGGTCATGTCGTCCTGTCCTCACTGATAACCGAAACTCTTGCTGCACGAATAAACGGAGGTACAGATGAATAGAGGAAGACTTATTGTTTTTTCAGCCCCGTCAGGCTGCGGAAAGGGTACTATGCTTGCGGAGATTTTAAAGGATAAAAATTATCGCTGTTCAGTTTCCGCAACAACAAGAAAACCCCGCCCCGATGAAAAAGACGGAGTAAATTATTACTTCATATCCAACGAGGAATTTGAGGAGAAAATCCGAAGAAGCGAATTTCTCGAATATGCAGGATACTGCGACCATTACTACGGCACGCTCCTCTCGGAGGTTGACCCCTATCTGAAAGAGGGCATAAACGTTATCCTCGAAATTGAGGTTCAGGGTGCTATGAAAGTAAAGGAAATCCGTCCCGATGCGCTTTTTGTTTTCATCGCTCCGCCGTCAATAACCGAACTCCGCAGACGGCTCAACAAAAGAGGTACGGAGGAACAGTCCGTCATCGAAAAGCGCATTGAAGAAGCCGCAAACGAAATAGCCGCATCAATAAAATACGATTATATAATCGTAAATGATGCCCTCGAAGATGCCGTTTCCGACTTTTTCAAGGTAATCGGTGCGGAAAAACTCAGGTCAGAAAACTGTCACGAGCTTGTAGGCGAAATTCTTGACAAAAAATAAAATAATTAATATTATGAGGTGTTTTTATTATGCTCAGACCCGCAGTAAATCAGATAATTTCAAAAAACGAAAGTTGTTATTCCCTTGTTATCGCAGTCGCTAAAAGGGCAAGGGAAATAGCGGACGAACTCGCCGAAAAGGGCGAAACCCTTGAGGAAAAACCCGTAAAAACCGCTGTCGAGGAACTTGCAAGCGGCAAGTGCAAGATAGTCAGCACTCTTGACTGATTTGATTGCAGGGATTGCCGTCAGCGGAACGGCATATTCGTTCGATAAGCTTTTCAGCTACGCAGTCCCCGAAAATATGCCCGTGAAATGCGGCTGCCGTGTGCTTGTGCCGTTCGGCAGGGGAAACATCAGGCGCATAGGTGTTGTAATGGAAATTTCATCGGGCAGTGCCGGCGGACTGAAATATATTTCAGACCTTATCGACAGAGAACCCGTAATATCCGAAGAATTAATCGAACTTGCGGTGTATCTGCGTGAGCATACTTTCTGTACGTATTTTGATGCGGTAAAGGTCATGCTGCCGCCTGCAATGAGCGTAAAGGTTCAGGAGCATTTCAGGCTTGTAAAAAAATTCGGCAATAATTCCGTATTGTCGGCAGGAGCGTCCGCACTGCTCGAAAAACTCCGCAGTACAGATGAAAAAAATCTGACCTATACCGCAGAGGATTTTATATCCGAAAACGGCAGGAAATTAATTGACGAGCTTTGCGATGCAGGTGCGCTGAAATCTGATAATGTTTTCCGTCAGGCTGTCGGCGATGCAACGGTTAAAATGATAAGGCTGTCAGATGAATATATATCCTCGCCCGAAAATTTCGACTTGACCCCGAAACAGCGCAAAACCGCAGATTTTCTGCTTGAAAACGGTGAGGCGGCGGTTAATGAGGCGGCTTATATGTGCGGTGTCACAAGCGCAGTCGTCAGGAGACTTTCCGAAAAGGGTGCGGCTGTCGAATACGAAACAGAGGTATTCCGCACAGTCGGCGGAAATATCGAAGAGAGAATTAACCCCGATGATATAGTCCTTTCAGACGAACAGCAGAACGCATATGACAGGATATTTTCAAATGTAAACCGAAAAATCCCCTCCGTCTTTCTTCTGCACGGAGTTACGGGCAGCGGAAAGACCTCCGTCTTTGAAAAGCTTATTTCCGACACGGTAAAGCTCGGCAGAAAGGCTATGCTTTTAATTCCCGAAATAGGACTGACACCGCAGGTGCTGAACCGTTTCAGGACACTTTTCGGGGATAAGGTCGCCGTAATTCACAGCGGACTTTCCCTCGGTCAGCGGCTTGACGAATACAAGCGCATAAAAAACGGCTTCGCCGATATAGTAATAGGCACGAGAAGCTCCATATTCGCACCATTGTCGGACATAGGAATAATAATCATTGACGAGGAGGGCGAACGCTCCTACAAATCCGACAGCGCACCGAGATATACCACGAGTGACATAGCAAAGCAGAGATGTAAAAATCATAACTGCGTGCTTGTGCTTGCCTCGGCTACTCCCTCGATAGAAAGCTATTATCTTGCAGAGAAAAAAATATATAATCTCATAGAGATGAAAAAGCGTTACACGAATAATCCACTCCCCGAAGTCACAACGGTCGATATGAATATCGAGCGTGAAGAGGGCAATCACTCGGAGTTCAGCCGCTTTCTTGTCGGTGAGATACAGAATAATCTCAGAAACGGCGAACAGACCATACTCCTGCTGAACAGACGAGGCTATCATACGATAATAAGCTGCTGCAAATGCTTTCAGCCGATATACTGCCCGAATTGTTCCGTTCCGCTGACTTATCACAAGAAGAATAATAAACTCATGTGCCATTACTGCGGATATGCAGGGGATATGGTTCATTCATGCCCCATATGCGGTTCGGACAGGCTCAAAAGCATGGGCTTCGGTACGCAGAAGCTTGAAGAGGAACTGAATATGTACTTTCCGCAGGCTAAAATTCTGCGTATGGACGCAGATACAACATTTTCAAGATATTCATATGAAAAGGGCTTTACGGCTTTCAAAAACGGCGGATATGATATAATGATAGGCACGCAGATGATAGGCAAGGGGCTTGATTTTCCGAATGTTACCCTTGTGGGGGTGCTTTCCGTTGACAGGTCGCTGTATGCAGGAGATTTCCGAAGCTATGAGAGGACATTTTCGCTCATAACGCAGGTTGTCGGCAGAGGCGGAAGAGGCGATAAAAAGGGCAGGGCGGTGTTGCAGACCTTTATCCCCGAGCATTATCTTATGAACCTTGCGGCAGAGCAGGATTACAGGGGCTTTTACAATGAAGAAATAGCCATACGCAGGACACTGATATTTCCGCCCGTGTGCGATATGTGCATATTGTGCTTTTCGGGAGCAGAGGATAATGCAGTAAGGGACGGTGCATATGCCGTGCTGTCACTGATGAATATAAAATTAAGGCAGCTGCAGCCAAAAACTCCCGTGAGGGTGCTTGGCCCCGTAAAATGCTCATACGGAAAAATAAACGGAAAATTCCGATACAGAATAATTGTGAAATGCAAGAATACCCCCGAAATACGGGGATTTATAAGCGATATTCTCACGCAGGGCGCAGGACTTAAAGAGATGCATAAAATTTCGCTCTATGCTGATATTAACGGCGATGTGGGAGTATAATATATAGAAAGGATAATTCAAATGGCATTAAGAAAAATTTTAACAGATAAAGACGAAACTCTTCACAAGGTTTGCAGACCTGTCGAAAAATTTGACGACAGGCTTGCGACACTCCTCGATGATATGCACGAAACTCTCGACAAGGCACAGGGTCTCGGACTTGCCGCACCGCAGGTGGGAATTTGCAGGAGAATTTTCATAATGCACCTTGAAGAGGGCAGCTTTGAGGCTATAAACCCAGAAGTCTCCAACCGTGAGGGCAGTCAGAGGGTGCAGGAGGGCTGTCTTTCATGCCCCGATGTGTGGGGATATGTCACACGCCCCATGAATGTGCATTTAAAGGCACAGGACAGGAACGGCAACTGGTTTGAAAGAGATTTTACGGGTCTCGGCGCACAGTGCGTATGCCATGAGAATGACCACCTTGACGGTCATGTTTTCACCGAAATAGTAGAGGAATTTTTCGTCCCCGAGGAGGAGTGAAAATGAAAATAGTCTTTATGGGAAGTCCCGAATTTTCCGTTCCATGTCTAAGAGTACTCGCCGAAAGCGGTCACGAAATCGCAGCGGTATTCACTCAGCCCGACAAGCCAAGAGGAAGAAGAGGAAATCAGCTCGTCCCGACCGCCGTGAAGTCTGCGGCTCTTGAATACAATTATCCCGTCTTTCAGCCCGTATCTCTGCGAAAGGGCGAAGATGCGGAAAACGCAGTGAAGATACTAAAGGATATTTCCCCCGATTTGATAGTGGTCACGGCATACGGTCAGATACTCCCGAAAGAAATTCTTGAACTCCCCCGATACGGCTGTATAAATATCCATGCTTCACTTCTGCCACGCTACAGGGGCGCAGCTCCGATAAACCGGGTTATCCTCAACGGGGAAAAGGAAACGGGTGTCACCTCGATGCAGATGTCCGAGGGGCTTGACACGGGAGATATGCTGATTAAAAAATCAACCCCAATCGGCGAAAACGAAACGTATGAGGAGCTTTATCAGAGACTTTCCATAATGGGCGGCGAGGTCTTAAAGGACACTCTGGACGCTCTTGAAAACAATGCCCTTGCCCCCGAAAAGCAGGACGATGAGCTTTCATGCTATTCCCCGATGATAAAAAAAGAAATGAGTGCGCTTGATTTTACTAAACCGGCGCAGGAAGTCCATAATATAATAAGGGGAGTTACGGGGTTCACAATGCTTGACGGAAAGAGAATTAAAATATTCCGCAGTGAAATCGCCGAAATAGGCGGAGAAAGCGGTACTGTCTCGGACGAGAAAATTTTCGCTGTCGCCTGCGGTGACGGAAAATCCGTTGTGTTCCGTGAGATACAGCCCGAAGGCAAAAAGCGCATGAAAACAGAGGATTTTCTGAGAGGAAAAAAACTCACAAAGGGCGAAAGGCTCGGATAGGAGGATAATATGGACATTCTGTTACTTATTCTTATAATAGTTCTTCCCATAGCGGCATCAATCAATGTAAAGAGTACTTTCAGCAAATACTCTAAGGTTCAGAGCATGAGGGGCATCACCGCCGAGCAGGCAGCAAGGAGAATACTCGACAGCAACGGGCTTTACAATGTCAATATCGAACGCATTAACGGAAATTTAACCGACCACTACGACCCACGCACCAATACGGTAAGGCTTTCGGAAACGGTTTACGGAAAATCCAGCATAGCCGCCATAGGTGTTGCCGCACACGAATGCGGTCATGCGTGCCAGCACTCCGAAAATTATATGCCGATTGTAATAAGGAGCAAGCTGGTTCCCGTTACGAATATATGCTCCATGCTGTGGTACTGGGTGTTCTTAATCGGAGTATTTTTCTTCGATACATTTCCGCAGCTTGCATATATCGGAATAATCATGTTCGGGGCTGTGGTTCTGTTCCAGATAGTAACCCTCCCGACGGAATTTAATGCAAGCGGCAGAGCATTGAAAACCCTCGAAAGCGAGGCTATGCTCGATATATCGGAGATACCTGCCGCAAAAAAAGTCCTCGGTGCTGCGGCTATGACCTATGTGGTTTCGCTCGTTACATCAATAATGCAGCTCCTGAGACTTCTTTTATCGGTGAAGAGAAGATGAAGAGCGGAAGATATTTTGCGGCAGAACTTCTCGACAGAACATTCAGGCATAACAGCTATTCAAATATCATGCTCGGCAGTGCCGCCGAAAAAATAGAGCCTGAAATCGGCGCAAAGGAATGGAAATTCTGCTGTGCCTTGTATCACGGGGTTATCGAGAGGAAAATCACGCTCGATTATATAATCGGCGGACTTTCCTCACGTCCGATTGAAAAGCTTGATACTGTTATCCTGAATATACTGCGCACGGGGATATATCAGATATTGTATATGGACAGTGTACCCGACAGTGCCGCAGTAAACGAAAGTGTAAAGCTTGCAAGGGAATTTAAAAAATCAAGCGCATCGGGTATGATAAATGCCGTTCTGAGAAATTTTATACGGAACGGCAGGAAATATGATATTCCAAAGGATAATACCGAAAAAATGTCCGTTGAGTATTCCACCGACATTCGTCTTGTCGAAAGCCTGATAAAGGACTACGGAGAGGAAAAAGCCGAAAATCTCCTTGCCGACTCCCTCGGAGAGCCGCCCATTTATATCCGCCTTAACAATCTTGCGGTCACGGAGGAGGATTTTATGAAATCATGGGCGGAGGGCTTTAAGCCTGAAAAATCGGAGATAATTCCGTATTGCTACAGGGTTGCGGGGAAATATGCGGAGAATATCGAAAAGGAAGATATGTTCGGCAGGGGGCGTTTTCATGTTCAGGATATGGCTTCACAGCTTTGCTGTCTTGCATTAAATCCGAATGAAAACGATACCGTAATTGATATGTGCGCCGCCCCCGGAGGAAAAACCTTTACAATGGCTGAAATGATGAACGGAAAAGGACAGGTACGGTCTTTTGACATTCACAGACACCGTGTACGTCTGATAGATTACGGTATAAAGGCTCTCGGTCTTGAAAATGTAACTGCGGAGGTCGGTGATGCGGCGGTGTATAATCCGAAAATAACCGGATGTACAAAAATACTCTGCGATGTGCCGTGTTCGGGGATAGGTACGATAAGGCGCAAGCCCGAAATAAAATACAAAAATCCCGAAGATTTTGAAAAGCTCCCCGATATTCAGTATGCCGTTGCGGAAAATGCCATCAATTACCTTGCTGACGGCGGAGAGATGGTTTATTCCACCTGCACGCTCCGCAGAGCCGAAAATGATGAGGTTGTGGAAAAGCTGATTGAAAATCACCCCGAAATGGAGCTTGTCAGGCTGCCCGAACCCCTCGGAGACAAATTTGACGGGGCGGCGAGTATATTTCCCATGCATTTCGGGAGCGACGGATTTTTTATCGCAAAGCTGAGAAAAAAAGGACGGTGAGCCGTTGGATAAAATCGACATACTGAGCCTTGAACTCGATGAAATAGAAAATATTTTAATCGGACTCGGAGAGAAGAAATTCAAAGCAAAACAGATATTCCGCTGGCTTCATGTCAGGAGAGTATTTGATTTCGATAAAATGACTGATATATCTGTCCAATTGAGGACTGCGCTGAAAGAAAAATTTTGTATAAATAGACTATTTGTGCAGAAAAAGCTTGAATCTCATACGGATAATACTGTAAAATATCTTTATAGGCTTAATGACGGTAATTTTGTCGAAACGGTCTTAATGGAATACAGCTACGGCTACAGTATTTGCGTATCAACTCAGGTCGGCTGCAAAATGGGCTGCAATTTCTGCGCATCAGCCGTTGCAGGCTTTGTGAGGAATTTACAGCCGTCCGAAATACTTATGCAGATTTACGGCACAGAGAACGACATGAATATCAGGGTTTCGGGTATTGTGCTTATGGGCATAGGCGAACCACTCGACAATTATGACAATGTCCTGAAATTTCTGCGGCTGGTTTCGGACAAAGACGGAAATAATCTCAGTCTGCGCCATGTTTCGCTCTCTACCTGCGGAATTGTCCCGAAAATTTATGAGCTTGCACAGCTAAGGCTCGGTCTTACCCTTTCGGTATCGCTCCACAGTGCGGACGATATGCGCAGAAGCGAAATTATGCCCGTGAACAGGAAATATCATATCCCCGAACTGATTGAGGCTTGCAGATATTATATACAAAGGACGGGCAGGCGCATTACCTTTGAATATGCCGTTATAGACGGGGTCAATTCTTCGGAAAAGGATGCGGACAGGCTGGCGGCTCTTCTGCGTGGCATTAACTGCCATGTGAACCTTATCCCCGTGAACAGGATAAGAGAACGCAGCTACCGTACAACAAGAGGCGCAGCGGCAGCCTTTGCAAAGCAGCTCGGAAAAAGAGGCATAAATGCCACCGTGAGAAGAACTCTCGGAAGCGATATAGAGGCTGCCTGCGGACAGTTAAGACGTGACGCAGACAAAGAAATTTCAGAAAATGGAGGTGCGGATAAGTGAGGTTCAGATCGGGTACGGATATTGGTCTGAAGCGTGAGGAAAATCAGGACTCTGTGAGATGTGAATATTTCGGGCATAATGTCCTTGCTGTCGTCTGTGACGGCATGGGTGGAGAACGTGCCGGAAGAGAGGCAAGCACCCTCGCCATGGAAGAGTTTTTTCAGCGATTTTCCGCAGGATATACCGAAAACATGGAGGACGAGGAAATCCGCAGGCTTCTTGTGTCATCGGTGTCCGCCGCAAATTCCGTGATATATACAAGGGCAAAAATGGATTTGCGGAATTTCGGCATGGGTACTACCTGTGTCGCCGCATTCGTCACGGATAAATCTGCTTTTATAGCAAATGTCGGCGACAGCAGGGCATATCTGATAACGGACGGCGGTCTGCATCAGATTACCACCGACCATAATGTCGCCACTCTGCTCTATGAACAGGGAAAAATAACCGAGGAAGAACGTGACTGCCACCCGCAGAAAAATATGCTCATACGTGCGGTCGGCGTTGAGAGAACGGTGCTTACCGATACGTTTATCCTCGATTATGAAAACCAGATAAGTCTCCTGCTGTGTTCCGACGGTCTTTCGGGATATTGCAGCGATGATGAAATATATGATGTTATTACCGGTACAGCCTTTGACGATGTCGTTCAGGCTCTCATTGACCTGTCGCTCAGAAAGGGCGGACGTGACAATGTGACCGTTGCGGTAATCTCCGATTAATAAGGAAGAAAGGAAAAAAGTATGGACAAGAACAAGAATATCGGCAAAAAACTTGACGGCAGATACGAGATAACCGAGCTTATAGGCGTTGGCGGAATGGCTGAGGTTTATAAGGGCGTTGACGTTATCGACAATAAGACCGTTGCAATCAAGATACTGAAAAAGGAATTTTCCGAGAACGAGGAATTTCTCAGACGTTTCAGAACCGAGTCAAAGGCAATAGCCGTCCTCTCACACCCGAATATAGTAAAGGTGTATGATGTGGGATTTTCCGACAAGATACAGTATATCGTAATGGAGTATATCGACGGCATAACACTGAAAGAATTTATCGAGCAGGATAAAGTCCTCTCATGGAAGGATACCCTGCATTTCATAATCCAGATACTCCGTGCCTTGCAGCACGCCCACGACAAGGGCATCGTTCACCGTGACATAAAGCCCCAGAATATAATGATGCTCTTTGACGGCACTATAAAGGTCATGGATTTCGGCATAGCAAAATTCGCAAGCGAAGCAGGCAAGACGGCTACCGACCAGGCTATAGGCAGCGTACATTATATAAGCCCCGAACAGGCAAGCGGCGAGCCGACAGATGCAAAAAGCGATATATATTCGGTCGGCGCAATGATGTACGAAATGCTCACCGGAAAAAAGCCCTTCGACAGCGACAACCCCGTGACAATTGCCGTTATGCATATGCATGACATTCCCGAAAGACCCAGAGCAATCAACCCCGATATTCCCGACGGTCTTGAGGAAATTGTCCTCAGAGCAATGGAAAAGAACCCCGAGGACAGATACCAGACTACGGACGAGATGATTTCTGACCTCGAAAAATTCAAGTCCAACCCCGAACTCACCTTCAATTACTATCAGGAGGAGGACGATGAGGGTCAGAGCAGCACACGCTTTTTCGATACCTCCGCAAATATCAGAGCCGCACAGGAGGCGGAGGCTGCACAGCTCCAGCAGCAGCAGCCAATCTATAACGGCGGCGCAGCATATGCAGGCGACCCACAGCAGCCCTATCCTCCCCAGCAGCAGGGCTACGGCGACATCTACAACAATGACGGATACTACGAACCCGATGACGATGACGAGGACGAGGAAGAAGAGGAGGAGGAACGCTCTTCACTCGTTGTTCCCGTTCTTACGGCAGTAGTTGTGGTAGTTATTATCGTTGCCGTTATCTTCATAGCAACGCTCCTCAGCGGACTGCTCAAAAACAACAACGACAAGAATGACTATACAATGCCCGATTTTGTCGGCATGGATTTTAACGATGCCGTCTCACAGTACGGCAACAGCATACAGTTTCAGGAGGACGGCGCAGAATACAACGAATATGATGCAGGCATAATTATCTCACAGGATATTCCCGCAGGAACAGAATTTAAAAAGGGTGACATTCTCAAGGTTAAGATAAGCAAGGGCATGGAGACAGTCGAAGTACCCAAGCTTGCGAATATGAACCAGGAGCTTGCAAAAGACCAGCTCCGCCAGAGAGGTCTTGAATGCGAGGTAAAAAACGCATCAAGCTCCGAAATCGAAAAAGGCTACGTCATAAGGACAGAGCCGAGCGAGGGTACGGAAGTCCACAAGGGACAGACTATCCTCCTCTATGTCAGCATGGGTCTTGAAGCAGGTCAGGTAAGCGTTGACGAATATATCGGTCTTAATGCCGAGGACGCTGTGGCACTTGCCGAATACAAGGGTCTTAAACCAAGCACCGAGTCCGTTGCATCTTATGAGGACGAGGGCAAGGTTGTCGGTCAGAGCCTCGAAAAGGGCGAAAAGGTAGACATGGGTTCGGAAATCGTATTTCAGGTAAGCAACGGTCAGAACCCTGACGGTCAGATAACATATGCAGTAAACTTCCCGGCAGAGGCAAGCGGACGTTTCGTTATTGACTTCATGCTCAAAAATGAGGACGGAGAAGTAAGCACCGACACAACTCCCAATATCTTCTGCCCCGAAATGTCAACCATCAGCCATGATGTAAAGGGTTCGGGCGAAAAGGTATATGTAACCGTAATGCTCACAAACCTCAGCACAAGCGTGAGAGCAAATATAGGAACCTATTACTTCAACTTTGCCGAGGGTACAATCACAACCGAAACAGAGGACGTATGGAGCGCATTCGACCAGGTAGACGGTATTCCCAAGGCTACCGAAGCTCCCACAGAGGAGGAACAGCCGCAGCAGCAGGAGGAAGAGCCTCCGCAGCAGCAGGAAGAGCCTCAGACCTATCAGCCCGAAGAGCCTGAGCCTGTACCCACAGAAGCTCCCACGGAGTATATCTATCAGCCCGGTATCAACGGCGAATGGGATCCTGTTGACGGTCACTGGAGAGAATATCAGCCCGGTATCAACGGCTATGTAGACGCCGTAACAGGTATTTGGGTATGGTATTGATGAATACCGAAAATGACTGCGGTATAATAATAAAATGCCTCGGGGGTCTCTATACCGTAGAGACCCCTGACGGCTTATATGAGTGCAGGGCAAGGGGAGTTTTCCGCAGTAAGGGCATAAGCCCCTGCACGGGCGACAGAGTGCGTATCAGGAACGGCGTTATATATGAAATATCCAGGAGAAAAAATTATATCATAAGACCTCCGCTTGCAAATCTTGATTTGCTGATATTTGTCGTTTCGACGGTAAGCCCTCCGCCGAATTTTCTTATCCTCGACAAATTCATAGCCATAGCCGAATACAAGGGAATAACCCCTGCCGTTGTCATCACAAAGACCGACCTCGGCGAAGGTACGAAAATAAGGGAAATATACGGCGGTATCGGCATAGACGTGATTGAAGCCGATTACAGCAATGAAGATACGGTCAATGCCGTGCGAAATCTGATAAAGGGTAAAATCAGCGCATTTACGGGAAATTCGGGCGCAGGAAAGTCCACTCTGCTCAATGCCGTGGACTCATCGCTTAATATCCCCACAGGAGAGATAAGCCGCAAACTCGGCAGAGGCAGGCATACCACACGCCATGCGGAGCTTTATAAGCTTGCGGAGGGCGGATATATCGCCGATACTCCCGGATTTTCCACCTTTGAGACGAGCAGGTACGATATAATCCGCAAGGAGGAGCTTGCGGACTGCTTCAGGGAATTTTCATCGGCAGAGGGCGAATGCCGTTTCCGTGACTGCGCCCATGTCTGCGAAAAGGGCTGCGCAGTACTCGATGCTGTCAGGAGCGGCAGAATATCCGAAAGCCGCCATGCAAGCTACTGCGCAATGTATGAGGAGGCAAAACAGTTGAAGGAGTGGGAAATCAAATGAAATACTGTGTTATACTTGCTGGGGGAGAGGCAGGCGACATCAAAAATTTAGCTGTCGAGAACTTCCGCAAGAACGGAATAATAATAGCCGCAGACGGCGGATACAGACTTGCACGGGAACTTGGAATAGTCCCCGATGTGTTCGTGGGCGATTTTGACTCCTTTGACGGGGATATTCCCGAAAGCGTCGAAATCCACCGCAGCGTCCCCGAAAAGGACGATACGGATACCATGCTCGCCGTAAAGCTTGCGATAGAAAAGGGCTGCACGAATATACTCCTCCTCGGCGGAATGGGCGGAAGATTTGACCATACCTTTGCGAACATACAGACCCTTGTCTATGCCTGCGAAAACGGCTGCCGAATGTCCATGTGCGACAGCGGAAATTTCGTCACGGCTCTCGGAAAGGGCGTGCATAACTTCACCGCCTCGGAAAGCGGATATTTTTCGCTCTTTGCTGTGACGGACGAACTGGACATAGAATACATGAGGGGTACTAAATATCCCCTTGAAAATTACATCATGAAAAACAGCTTTCCTCTTGGTGTAAGCAACGAGATAATGGGCGAAAAGGCTGTCATTTCGATACGTTCGGGAAAAGCCCTCCTTGTTTGGTCGGAAAAGTAACCAAAAATCCCCTGCTGAATATAATATATTATAATCTATGATTGAGCAAAATTAAAATTTTTCGTGATAATATATAAAAAATTATAACGAAAAGCAATGTTCTCCCCCACCTGCGGTGGGGGAGAACAAAGAAAAAATATAAAAATTTTGTGAATTATTTTGAGACGCTCATTTATAGTTATAATTTCAAAGGGGGGATACATACGAAAATAGTCGTGATAAGAAGTCCCAGGATACTTTCGGGTATACTGAGGGCGATTTTCGGAATAAAAAAAGAACATCAGGAGCAATGAAAAAAGGAGCTGTCACTGCGGCAGCTCCTTTTTGAATATCCTGCAAAATAATCTGCATATCAGGGCGGATATTATTATACCCACACAGCTTCCGAGGGTATCTATTATAATATCCCTGAACTCCCCCGAACGTCCTGCAACGAAAAGCTGGTGCATTTCGTCCGTGCAGGCATAGAGAAAGCACAAATCAAGCGATATTACGGAATTAAGGCTAAGAAATCTGCCCTTTCCGACACCGAGACACATGAAAAATCCGAGCAGTGCATATATGCTGAAATGCGCAAGCTTGCGGACGATATGAGTTACAGTGCCGATAATTTCCTTTTGTTCGGTCAATGTGCGGCTTTCGAGGTCGGGAAAGAATACCGAAACTATGTAATTCGCAATGCCCTTGCTTGTCATGGAGGACTGCGCTGAATTTTCGTTTGAAAAGAGGAATATCGTTATCATCACAGAAAGAGACAACAGTAAAAATATTTTCCTCATAAGCGTAAGATTATTGAAATATTCTGCCATAGACAACTCCTTTTTATCTCCCGTAATTCAGATATTAATTTTTATTTTTTAACAATCTCCGCCGCAGCGGAGATCATGATTTTAACCATAAATGAGCATTTTTAATAATGCACAAAAATTTTTATATTTTGTCTTTGTTCCCCCTCGCCGTAGGCGGGGGGAACGTTGTTTTTTAATTATGCTTTTTTCTGAATTATCACGAAAAATTTTAAATTTGCTCAATCACAGATTTCAATATAATTATAACATATATATTTCCATTTGTAAAGTGTTGAAAAACTGTAACCAAATAGTAACCAAATTACAGAAAAAATTTCAAAAATATCTTGTATTATTCTTTTAAAAATGATATAATAGTTTCATGTGGACTTAAAATCGGTATTTATTATATTTGATTTCCTGTCTTAAAGCCCTGTTTCTCCACAGATCAGCGTGGAATAAATGAAAACCGTATCACTCCGCCCCCCCGGCGGTTAAAATAAATTAAAATTCTTGATTTTATTAAAACAGATATGCAAAACCTGTTTCGGAGGTAGAAATGAAAAGTTTTTTTGCAAATATATGGACTAAAAGAGTCTTTGCACTGCTCAGTCTGCTCTATACGCTCATAGTCGGCTCGCTCTGCTATTATTCCATATTCTATAAGATACATATACCCTCACGGTTTAATCTTATGCTCATCGCAATAATAGTATCCGTCCTTGCGCTTGTCAATATGCTCTACACAAGACGGCAGATAATTACAAGGATATGCAGCTTTCTGATACTGCCCCTCATGCTGCCCGTGGTTCTTCTCTATTTCGGCGAATGGGAAATGATAATCCCCGTCATAGCCGTGGGAGTTATAATCCTCCTGCTTTCGGGTGCCGGAGAGGGCGCAAAAACCGCATTGGGAACGATAATTCTCCTGCTGTATATATTCGGCGCACTCGGTTATTTCCTGTTCACATCATTCTTTGTATCATCGGCAGTACAGCACGAGGTTGAAAGCGGAGTATCCCCCACGGGTCTTTACAGATACAGAGTTGTAAACACCGAGGACACCTCCAACGGCAGTACCGCAGTATATGTTGAACCGAACTATGCGGACGTTGTATATCCTTTCGCTACGTTTACGCTCAAAAATATGGAGCATATCGTCTATCAGGAAAGACCCATATGCGAGGACGTCAATATCCAGTGGACTACAATGTCGAGGAGCGATATAACCGGTCAGCTTGAAGCTATTTCCGACAATATCGCAATACACCCCAGTGACGAAAACCTTGAAAAATACGGTCATACCTTCAATTCAAGACTTCAGCTCTCGGATATAGAGACAGAGGACAAGTTCAAGCTTGGTCTTACCGCCTCGGACGTTGACCCGATACCGCTGAGTACTCTCACGGACGAACAGCTTGCGATATTCAATATCGCCCGTGACGAAATGGGAGATTATTACATTAAGGAACCAACGGAGAAAACCCTCGAAGAATATCCGCTTGCGGAAGGCGAAAAGCTTTATCTTAAAGATATGAGTGAGGATTGGCTCAGTAATTTCTATATATCTCTCAGCTCCTCCATGCTCCTCAGCGAGCTTTCGGACAGCGACCTTGCAGACCTCGGCGTTTCAGAGTCGGGCGATGTGATGTATTATAACGGAAAGATATGTTTCAGGTACTATGTCGCAGAGCTTGAAAATTATTTCGATGTAACTTCGAGGAAATTAAGCACAGACCTCCTCGAAACATAATATTATCAATTCATAATGCATAATTCATAATTATTAAGAGAAAATTTTTGCCCTTGTGCCGGGAGTGAACGCAGCGTAGCGAAGTGAACGAAAGCACAAGGCTGCAAAGGCAAAAATTGACGATTTTAAATTGATTTTAAATAAGAGGCTGTTTTGTACAGTCTCTTTTTTATATATTATTTGTTGAATATATAATGAATTTTTGTGATTTTTGCTTGACCGTTCAAATTTTATATGTTATAATTAGCTTATGAATGTTTTTATCCGTATCTCTCCGCCTGCGTTCGGAAGATACGGAAATATAGTTACAGGAGGCTATTATGAGCGAATTTTTTAAGGAAATTAAAAAAATCGGGTACGAGGGAAAGAACTCCGCAAACCCTCTTGCGTTCAAGTACTACAATCCCGATGAGGTAATCGGCGGCAGGACTATGAAAGAACAGCTTAAATTTGCGCTTTCGTGGTGGCACACAATGGGCGGAGACGGTACGGATATGTTCGGCGTAGGCACTGCCGACAAGACATGGGGTCAGTCCGACCCTGCCGCAAGGTCAAGGGCTAAGGTTGATGCCGCTTTCGAGATTATGGACAAGCTTTCGATAGAGTATTTCTGCTTCCATGACCGTGACCTCTCTCCCGAATACGGCAATCTCGCAGAAACCAATGCAAAGCTTGACGAAATTACGGACTACATCGCAGAAAAACAGAAAGAAACAGGTATAAAATGTCTCTGGGGCACTGCGAAATGCTTTGACCACCCACGCTATATGCACGGCGCAGGAACATCACCCTCCGCAGATGTTTTCGCCTATGCTGCCGCACAGATTAAAAAGGCTATTGAGGCTACAGTTAAGCTCGGCGGAAATGGCTATGTGTTCTGGGGCGGACGTGAGGGCTACGAAACCCTCCTCAATACGGATATGGGTCTTGAACTCGACAATATGGCTCGCCTTATGAAAATGGCTGTAAAATACGCACGTTCGATAGGCTATACGGGCGATTTCTACATCGAACCGAAGCCGAAAGAGCCTACTAAACATCAGTATGATTTCGATACCGCAACAGTCCTCGGATTTTTGAGGAAATACGGTCTTGACAAGGATTTTAAGATGAATATAGAGGCTAACCATGCGACACTCGCACAGCATACCTTCCAGCATGAACTCAGAGTTGCAAGGGATAACGGATTTTTCGGCTCTATTGATGCAAATCAGGGCGACCCCCTCCTCGGCTGGGATACCGACCAGTTCCCGACAAATATCTATGATGCGGCACTTTGTATGTATGAGGTACTCAAGGCGGGCGGATTTACAAACGGCGGTCTTAATTTCGACTCGAAGGCAAGAAGAGGAAGCTATACCCCCGAAGATATATTCCACAGCTATATCGCAGGTATGGATACCTTTGCACTCGGTCTGCGCATTGCACAGAAGATTATAGATGACGGCAGGATTGATAATTTCGTTGCCGAAAGATATTCCTCATGGAATACGGGCATAGGCAAGGATATAATCGACGGCAAGGTCGGCTTTGAGGAACTTGAAAAATATGCCCTCGAAAAAGGCGAGGTAACATCTTCGCTTTCAAGCGGCAGACAGGAAATGCTCGAAAGTATTATAAATAATATCATGTTCAGCCTTTAACCGCATTTTTCAGTAAGCGTTCGGGACGATTTCTCTGTGAAAAGTCCCGAATGTTTTTATAAATTCAAGATATGAATAAAATATTTAAGATAATTCACTGTATACTGTTTTCTTTAAGCATACTGATACTTGCGTCAAGCCTTATCCTCTACCTTACAAAATCGAACAGTCTGTCCGCAGAAATAGGTATGCATTTTGACGGAAACGGTGAATTTGACGTTGTTGCTTCAAAACTCTACGGCTTTTATCCGCATATTGTAAGCGGTATATTTATAATAATAACGGCATTTGCGGATTATTTCGTAACAAGAAAGAAAACAGGGCTTAAGCTGACCGAACAGGGAGAGAAAATTTTCAGGACGGAAATGATTATATCCCTTGATTTTTTCGCATTGTTCTGGAGCGTGTTCTTCGGGATATGGTCATATTCCGTATCGTTGCAGATACCGCTTAATATTGATTTGCTTGTAATTATCTGGAAAATATTTTTAGCTGTTATTTTTGTCACAAATTTGTGCGGAACTGTTATGCGCAGAAAGCATAAAATCAGAACGGCAAGGAAAGAAAAAAATCCGCAGGCTTTCCACAGAATTAGCCGCATCATAGCCTATATACTCACGGCAGGGGAGGCGTTCATGCTTTTCTGGTGCTGGGACAGATACCCCGCAGATGATGAGCTTTATTTCAATGAGGATTATTACGGGCTTGCATATTTCGCAAATTTCGACAAATATCTCGACAAGCATTATTTACTGATACCGCAGATTATGATATTTGTTATTCTCGCCACAATTGAAATAATATCCGTGAAAGCCGTGAAATCGGATAAAAAAGCCCTTGTCTCCCTCACGGACAGATTAAGGCTTACAGTCGGAGTATTTTTCTTCTGGTGGAATTTAATGCTTGATTCGTGCATGAGAATAGGTATCTTTTCAGTTAGTTTGTTTTTAATTCTGAATATAATATATTTCGTGCTGTATTTCAGATTTAAATAATATTTTAAATAAGAGGAAAATTGCGCCCTTGCGCAGTGAACGAAAGCGCAAGGTTCAAAAGGCGCAATTTGACGATTTTAAATAGGAGAATTTTTTATGAAAGTACTTGTAATAAACGGAAGCCCCAGACATGAGGGCAATACATCTCTCGCAATTGACGAGCTTGTAAAAACATTCGACAAGGAGGGCGTTGAAACGGAAGTCTGTCAGATAGGCAGCAAGGATATAAGAGGCTGTATCGCCTGTGGCAAATGCTTTGAACTCGGAAAATGCGTGTTTAATGACATAGTGAATGAAACGGCAGAAAAATTTGAAAAGGCTGACGGTCTTGTCATAGCATCTCCCGTATACTATGCCTCGGCAAACGGCACAATGATTTCATTCCTCGACAGATTGTTCTACAGCTCACATTTCGACAAGACCATGAAAGTCGGCGCAAGCGTGGCAGTCGCAAGACGTGGCGGCTGTTCGGCTACATTTGACGAGCTGAATAAATATTTCACAATCTGCGGTATGCCCGTAGTGTCAAGTCAGTACTGGAACAGCGTACACGGCAGAAATAAGGGCGAAGCCGCATCTGATGCGGAGGGCTTGCAGACTATGAGGGTTCTTGCAAGGAATATGAGCTTTCTCATGAAGTCAATCGACCTCGGTATGGAAAAATATGGCCTGCCCGAAAAGGAACAGCGGCAGTCTACACATTTCATAAGATAATATTTTATCGGGAGGAGTTTATATGGCTTATGTTATAGGCGTGGACTGCGGTACAAGCGGTACTAAAACAGTCCTTTTTGATGAGAGGGGAAATGTGATTTCCTCGAAAACAATCGAATACCCCATGTATCAGCCAAAAAACGGCTATGCCGAACAAGACCCCGCTGACTGGGCTGATGCAATGATTAATACTATCGGGTATGTTGTCCGTGAAAGCGGAGTGAATAAGGACGATATCAAGGGCATAGGCATTTCGGGACAGATGCATGGGCTTGTCATGCTCGACGGGGATAATAATGTTCTCAGACGTTCGATTATATGGTGCGACCAGAGGACGGCAAACGAAGTCGAACAAATGAATAAAACCGTCGGACGTGAGAGACTTGTCGAAATCACGGCAAATCCTGCGCTCACGGGCTGGACTGCCGCCAAAATATTATGGGTCAGGAACAACGAACCGCAGATATATTCAAAAGTAAAGCATATACTTCTCCCGAAGGATTATCTGAGATTTATCCTCACGGGCGAATATGCGGCGGAAGTCTCGGACGCATCGGGTATGCAGCTCCTCGATGTGCCGAACAGAAAATGGTCTGACGAACTGCTCTCCGCCTTTGAGATAGACAAGTCATGGCTCGGAAAATTGTACGAGTCCTGCGAAATTACGGGAACTCTCACGAAATCCGCAGCGAAGCTGCTCGGACTTAACGAAAATACAATCGTTGTCGGCGGTGCGGGAGACAATGCCGCCGCTGCACTCGGTACGGGTGTTGCGGAGGACGGAAAGGCTTTCACAACTATCGGAACATCGGGCGTTGTATTCGCACATACATCGCAAATATCCATTGATAAAAAGGGCAGAGTGCATACCTGCTGTGCGGCTGTGCCGAATACATGGCACGTCATGGGAGTTACTCAGGGCGCAGGGCTTTCGCTGAAATGGTTCAGGGATAATTTCTGCATGAGCGAAAAGGAAACCGCCAAACTCATGGGAGTTGATGAATATTATCTCATGGACAGGCAGGCTGAAAATGTTCCCATCGGAGCGAACAGGCTTTTATATCTGCCCTACCTCATGGGAGAGAGAACCCCTCACCTCGACCCCGATGCAAGAGGAGTATTTTTCGGGCTTTCGGCTGTCCATACAAGGAGAGATATGCTCCGTGCGGTTATGGAGGGCGTTGCGTATTCATTGAGAGACTGCGTTGAGGTATTCAGGGAGATGAATATAAACGTAAATGATATGACTGCCTGCGGCGGCGGAGGCACTTCGCCCCTGTGGAGGAGTATGCTTGCGGATTTGTACAACTGCGAGGTAAAGACAGCTTCATCAAAGGAAGGACCCGCACTCGGCGCAGCAATTCTTGCACTCGTGGGAGCAGGAATATATACAAGCGTCCCCGAAGCCTGCAATGCTGTTGTAAAGACCGATAAAATCCGGAAACCTGTTTCCGTAAACGTCCCCGAATATGAAAAATACTATCGGCTCTACCGTGAGATTTATCCTGCACTACGGGAACAATTCAGAAAACTTTCCGTTATATAATGCTATCTCCTATCAAAACACAGGGATATAGCCGAAAAACGTAATTTTACAGTCCTTTCGCCGTATGCGGAGGGACTGTGCTTTTTTACAGCATATAATTAAAAGAAATTACCGTAAATGTTAGCAAGTAATAAAAAAATTTTTTTAAATTTATCAAAATCACTTGATTTTTTTCTGATTATGCGTTATAATGTTAATCAATGACAATACAGCTTATGGGAATAATTTTGACAAAATCCCTTGCACAGCGACAAAATGAACGTGACAATCCGCATAGGCAGCGGATAATCAAGGAGGTAATCTAATGGAAATCACAGATGTAAAAATCAGAAAAATCATGTCTGACGGCAGACTCAGAGCTGTTGTGTCCGTAACTGTTGACGATATGCTTGCAGTACATGATATTAAGGTCGTTCAGGGTGAGGAAAGACTTTTCGTTGCAATGCCCAGCCGCAAGGACGAAAACGGAATTTTCCGTGACATAGTTCACCCCATTTCACCGAGTTCAAGAAAGGTTTTCGAGGAGCGTATACTTGAGTCTTATTACGCACAGCTTGCACTTATCGAGGCAGAGTCCGAGAATAACGAAGCTTCCGAAATTGAATAATTTTAAATTACGGTGAAAAAACGGTCGGGATATTTCCCGGCCGTTTTTGTTTAAAAATACTGTTTCCCCCACCTACGGCGAGGGAAACGGTATATTTTATTTCTTTTTGAATTTTATTGCCGCCGCCGCCGAAAGAGCGAGCAGAACAACGGCGGCTGTAGGTGCGCCTGCTCCCGTTACGGGCGAATTTCCGCCGAAATATTCATATATCCTGTTCGTGAAGCTATTATTTGAATTATCCGAATTATTTTCGGAAACGGTGCTTTCCTGTTGAGAGTTTGCCGCAGTCATTGTGGCTGTAGATGTTGAAACTGTTGAAAAATTTGTTGAAGCAAGGGCTGATGTTGTTGACACCGATGTGGTGGAAACTGTTGAAACGGTTGAAACCGTGGTTGAAATATCATAGTGCTGTGCAGTCAGGGTCTCTGATGTTTCTGTGATTTTTTCGACTGATATGTATTTCGAGAAATGCACGGCTGTCTGCGTGAATGTATCCTCTCCCATGAATAAATTTCCTGTGGCGGTATGGGTGCAGGCTACACGGTAGAGATGACCGCCCGATATTTCTGCGGTTATTCCGTCAACGCAGTAGTGGTTTGCATTATATTTCGTCATAGAGCCGATATTTTTTTCATTGTGCCAGTTTATGCCGTCATCGCTGTACTGTATGGTAATATCCTCGAAGCCTATCTCCGACATCATGCCCGAAGCCTGGGTTTTGGCGGAGATTTTGATTATGCCGTTTTCGGACTGTTCGCAGGAGAGGGAGCATTTTGTGATAAGTCCTGTATTGTCCTCGGCACAGGCATTAAAATCCGCATGGCCTGTAAAGGCTATGAATATAATAAACGCAGCGGAAAGAATTTTTTTAAGTCTCATATTGCTTTCCTCAATTCTCCGTAAGGGGGATAAAACCCTCTGCTGCGGTTCTTATTATATTTTTATCGGGGTCTGTGCTTTTACCTGTTATTGTGTATACCGTATTTCCGTCCATGAATACGGCGGTGGTTATATTATTCTCGGTGAATAAAAATGCCGTTCCGCATGGTACTGTAATCATGTCGTAGCTCATGGTATTGCTTGGTATGAGCATTTCGGGTATATCTTTCCTGTTGTAGTACTGTTCTATAATTATGTTCATATATCCGTCTCTGCCCCTGAAATACAAATATATATCTGCTGAATGCTGTGTATACTCGACAGTGCATTCAGCATTTTCCATATCGGGCATTAATGAATTGTCCGTACTGCACACGGCTATATTGTTCTCACGGCATATATTGTCTATATAATTGGAAATATCTATGCTTTTTTCCGCAGTATTATCTTCCGAAGCAGTGGTTGTGGTCTGTACGTCCACGCCCGGAATATAAGTTTCGGTTGCCCAGCCCATAGTTGTGGTTGCCAGTGCATTCGGATAAGTTACTGTTGCCCATGGCATAGTAGCTGTGACATAGACTTCATCTGTCTGTGTCCATGCAATGCCCGTTTCGGTTACGGGGAATATTGTGGCAATTTCTGTTTCGGTTACGGGGGAAACCGTGACGGGTTCAGCCTGTGGATGAGAGGATGTAGTGCCGTAGTCGGTGGGGTCAAAGGTTCTGTATGTAACGGTGGTACTCTCCGTTGGTTCGGTGGCAATATCAATGCCCGGTGCTGTTGTCTGTGTTATGGTGTCTTCGGGATTATCGTTGTCATTCACGGAAAAATCAAGAGAAAATCCGCTCTGTGCCTTTTTTATCGCTGCGGAGAACAAGTCCTCTCCGAATGTATTCATGGTATAGACATTAAGCCCGATTACTATTGCCAAACAGGCGCAGACAGCCGATACAAGCCTGTAGATTTTATTAATGCGTGAGCGTTTCTGATTTGCCATGACGGTATCGGTTATTTTTTCTATATTCTGCTGTTTTCTGTCGTCTGGGAGCGAACCTCCCTTCATCTGTACTAAAATCGAGGTAAGCTGTGCAATTTTATCGGGGTTTAAATCCTCATCGCTTTTTGAAAGCTCTTCATCGAGCTGCGCCTGAATATCATTTATGATATTATTGTCAAACCTTTCAAAAAGAGCCTTTAGCTTTTCATCTTTTTTCATAGCTGTTTCTCCCTTAATTCAATGCATGATGCATAATTCATAATTCATAATTATTTTTAATTCGGAAATTTATATTCGTCCGTGTTTTTCCGCCGAAGTCATGACACGGATTTATATTATCCCTTATATATAAATGTCGAAAAAAGCGTCAGTTTTTAGTGCTTTAAAAAAAATTCGTATGAATAAACAAAAATCGCATAAAATATTCACTCGTTTTTGTGATGTTTCAGCTTGCTTTTAATCTTGTGTATCTTCTGATAGAGTGATGTTACCGACAGACCGAGCTTTTTTGCAACGGATTTTTTATCGCCGTAATCTGAGCCGTAATATTCACGGACGATGGCTTTTTCTTCATCGTCAAGCACATCGAGGATACTCTCACCGACATCTTCATCAAAGGGATTGTCAGCGGTGTTTCTGACTTCGGGGCTGTCCTCTATGCTCAAATCGTTGCGGATATTTTTCCGCCTGTAGGCATTTGTTATATTATCGGCGGCACGATAGAGCCAAATTCTTATATTATCATCATCGAGGTCTTTTATTTTTTTGAAAAGAGCAACAAAAACTTCCTGAGTGCAGTCCTCTGCGGCATATGTATCGAAATTCATTTTTGCATAGCAATAATTATATATTTCGGTGTAATACTGACTTATTATTTCATTACACCTTTCCTTTTCAATCAAACAACCACAACCAATCTGAAATCGTCAATTTGCGCATTTTAAATCTTGCGCCTTTTTTCATTGTTTCCCCCGCCGTAGGCGGGGGAAACAATGTTTTTTGTACTTTCATAATTCATAATTATCTATAATCATTTTAACATTTATACTTACATATGTCAACAATTTTGTAAAGTATGTATTTTCCTCCGCCAACGGCGGAGGAAAATAAAACAAAGAAAATTTTAATCTTCCTATTGAAATATTATGCGGTTTATTGTATAATAATAGTAACAGTGCTGATTTATTAAACCAAAATCAGAAATGCCGCAGGCATTAACAATTATGAATTATGCATTAAGCAAGAAGGGTGATTTCTTTGGATATTAATATCTTGGATAACAAAAAGCATATACATTTCATCGGCATCGGCGGAAGCGGTATGTATCCCCTCGCACAGATACTCCATTCACAGGGATATTTCCTCACGGGCAGCGACAACAACGAAACAGAAACCCTTGATGCTGTGAGAAAAATGGGAATACAGGTATTTATCGGTCAGAAAGCCGAAAATATACAGGGTGCGGATTTGATTGTACACACCGCCGCAATCATGGAGGATAACCCCGAGCTTATGGCGGCAAGGGCAAGCGGTATCCCCGTACTCGAAAGAGCCGACCTGCTCGGTATCGTTACAAGCCGCTATGATAACGCAGTATGCGTTTCGGGTACTCACGGCAAGACCTCAACCACCTCGATGATAACACAGATACTTTATACGGCTGGTGTTGACCTCTCCGCATATATCGGCGGAAAGCTCCCCTGCATAGGCGGCAGCGGCATTGCAGGAAAGAGCGATATTCTCGTCTGCGAGTCCTGCGAATTTCAGGACCATTATTTAAAGCTTTTCCCCGATATTGCCGTAATACTGAATGTGGACGCAGACCACCTCGACTATTTCGGAACGCTCGAAAATGTCATTGCATCTTTCAGGAAATTCGCACAGAACACATCAAAGCTTCTCATCGTGAACGGCTCGGATAAAAATACCATGAAAGCCGTTGAGGGAATTGACAAAAAAATCATAACATTCGGCACGGACAGCTCATGCGATTACTACCCCGAAAACGTAAAGCACGAAAACGGACTTCTTACCGTCTATGATGTCATGTACAGGGGCGAAAGGCTCGGAACGGTTACTCTCCACGTTGCAGGAATACACAATGTTCTCAATTCGCTTGCGGCTGTGGCGGCGGCGATAGAATGCGGAGCGGATTTTGAATTTATCCAAAAGGGTCTTGAGGATTTCAGGGGCGCAAAAAGACGTTTTGAAAAACTCGGCTTTGAAAAGGGCATAACCGTTGTCGATGATTACGCTCACCACCCGACAGAGCTTGAAGCAACGCTCAATGCGGCTATGGAGATGAATTTCAACGAGGTATGGGCGGTATTCCAGCCCTTTACATTCAGCAGGACGAAAATTCTCCTTGACGATTTCTCAAGAGTGCTTCAAATCCCCGACCACGCAGTCCTTACGGATATTATGGGCAGCAGAGAGAAAAACACCTATGGCATATTCACCCGTCACCTTGCGGAGAAAATCTCCGGCTGCATATATTTTCCGCAGAATGAGGACGAGGAATGGACAGACGAAAGAAAATATTTCAACTTCGGGCAGATATGCGATTACATCTGTGCCAACGCTCACGAGGGCGACCTCGTTATAACGCTCGGCTGCGGTGACGCATACAAAATAGCTAAAATGATACTTAAAAAATTATCTAAGGAGGAATAATCATCATGTTGAAGAAAAAGGAACAGGAAGTTTTCGACTATATAAAAGGCAGGCTCGGAAGCGGTATTTCGCCGTCCGTAAGGGAAATAATGGACGCAATGCATTTCAAGTCCACTTCTACCGCACACAGATACATCGAGACACTCGTTGCGGAGGGTCTGCTCGAAAAAACCGACAATCTCAACCGTGCTTTGAGACTTCCCAACAGCGCATCGACCTCGGTTCCCGTACTCGGCACAGTTACCGCAGGTCAGCCCATTACAGCCTATGAGGACATAACGGGATATGTAAGCTTTGAGGTAAAGGGCATTGACCCGAAAGACCTCTTTGCACTCAGGGTAAAGGGCGAGAGCATGATAAACGCAGGCATACTTGACGGCGATATTGTTATCGTTGAACACGTAAGCTATGCCGAAAACGGAGACATTGTCGTCGCATTCATCAACGGCGAGGACGCTACTGTGAAGCGTTTTTACAAGGAGAACGGTCACTATCGCCTCCAGCCCGAAAACGATACGATGAAGCCCATAATTCTTGACAGTGTTGACATTCTCGGAAGGGTTGTCGGATTAAAGAGATATTACTGATATTCGGCAGACAAAGAAAGGATAATAATAAAAATGGAAGAAATAAAAAATGAAATAAAAATCGTTATCTGCGGCAAGGAATACAAGCTCAAAACCGCAGAGTCTCCCAATTATGTCTTTGCCCTTGCAAGGGCATTGGAGGGGAAAATAAACGAAATTTCCTCGAACGGCGCATCTCCCTATTCCGCCGCCATAATGGTTGCACTCACAATCCTCGATGACCTCAACAAAGCCAACAAGAGACTCGATGACATACGCAGTCAGGCAAAGGAGTATGTCAGCGAGGCAGGCAAGGTGAGAATGGAGAGAGATACCGCCGTCAAGGAAATGGAAATCCTCAAAGCCAAGGTTGCACAGCTTGAAAATATCGTGAAAATGCAGAGGTCAAAGGATAATGCCTGATGAATACCCCTGAAATACTCGCCCCAGCAGGAAGTATGGAAACCCTCCGTGTGGCTCTGCGATGCGGTGCGGACGCAGTCTATGCAGGAGGTAAATATTTCTCCGCAAGAAACAGCGCAGTCAATTTCACCGATGAAGAACTCTCCGAGGCGGTGAGATTATGCCATATGTATTCGGCGAAAATCTATATCGCCGTGAATACGATTATTTCCGACAGCGAAATCGGAAAATTCTGCGCCTACATACGTTTTCTCCATGAAAACGGCATTGACGGCTGTATCGTTCAGGACTGGGGTGCGGCTGTGCTGATAAGAAATATCGTTCCCGATGCAGTTATCCACGCATCTACACAGATGTCCGTGCATACCGCCGCAGGTGCGCAGCTTCTCGGAAGTCTCGGATATTCAAGAATTGTTCCTGCAAGGGAATGCAATAAGAATACTCTTGCGAAAATTTGCGCCCTCGGTACGGAAACGGAAATTTTCGTACACGGTGCGCTGTGTATGTCCGTTTCGGGACAGTGCTATATGTCGGCGGCAATCGGCTCACGCTCTGCGAACCGTGGCTGCTGCGGACAAGCCTGCCGTCTGCCCTATTCCTCGTGCGGAGATAAAAATTACTGCGCACTGTCGCTCAAAGACCTTTCCTTAATTCCGAGGGTGCGTGAGCTTTCCGAAATCGGTGCGGACTCCCTGAAAATAGAGGGGAGAATGAAAAGACCCGAATATGTTGCCTCCGCCGTGCATGAGCTTAAAAAATCCCTTGACGGCATTAATCCCGATATGCATACACTGAGGGGGATATTTTCGAGAAGCGGCTTTACGGACGGCTATTTCACGGGGAAAAGGTCTGATATGTTCGGACAGCGTGAAAAGGAAGATGTGGTCTCCGCCCGTGAGCTTATCCCGAAAATCCACGAACTCTACAGGAGCGAAAGACAGGTTTATGAAATTGATATTCACTGCGTTATGAAATGCGGTCAGCCCGTAAGGATAGATGCGCAGTGCGGTGATGTTTTTGTCTCCGTATGCGGAGATATTCCCGATAAAGCGCAGAAACTTCCCACGGACTGCGAAATGCTGCTGAAACAGATTTCAAAGCTGGGGGATACGGTTTTCTGTGTCGGGAATTTTTCGGCGGATATTGACAGTGGACTTTTCATGAGCGCAGGAAAATTAAACGAACTGCGCAGGGAAATGTCACAAAGACTTGCCGAAAATATAATAACTAAAAATACCCCCGTATATCATATCACGGACTATTCCCCCGTACTGCCCGAAAAATCATATATAAAGCATGAAAGACTTCCGTTGCGCACATTCTGCCGAAATATAAATCAGGCAAAAGCCGCAGCCGAATTTTCCGAATATATCATAACCGATGAAAATATAAGCCTTTCCGAGCCTGTGCTGAACGAGATTGAATATCTTTCGGACAAGATAATTCTCTCTCCGCCGAGATTTATCCACGATGAGGAGAAAACTGCAAAACAGCTTGAATATATAAAAAATAAATTCGGTATAAAGCGTCTTTTCTGCCATACTCCCGACTGCATTGCAATCGGAAAAAAACTCGGCTTTGAGCTTTACGGCAGCTATACGCTCAATATATTCAATTCATACAGTGCGGAGTATATGAAAAATATCGGACTGAAGGACTGTGTTTTCTCGTTCGAGGCTAAGAAATCGCAGTATTTGCAGTTAAGCACGGGGCTTTGTGTCGGTATGCCCGTTTACGGAAAAATCCCCCTCATGCTTACGGTAAACTGTCCCATAAAAAATGAAATCGGCTGCAAAAAATGCACGGGTTTCATAACCGACCGCATAAGGCGAAAGCTGCCCGTATTCTGTCATGCAGGATATACAGAAATACTCAACCCCGATGTTTTATACATTGACAGTGAAGATATACCCGAAAATGTAAGCTTCGGAATTGTCATGCTCTCGGACGAAAGCCCGGAACAGACAAGGGATATTCTTTCGGGCATAAAGCCGGGGGGGAATATAACGAGAGGTCTCTACAGGAAAGGATTGCAGGAAATAAAATGAAGCTAATATTCAAAAAAATACGTAAAAACGCAGTAATACCCTCCCGTGCCACGTCCGCAAGTGCCGGGCTTGATATATCCGCCTGTCTTGATGAACCCGTAACGCTCGAAAGCGGCGAAATAAAAATGATACCCACGGGACTTAAGGCGCAGACGGACTGTGACGATGTTGCACTGCTCATATATCCCCGTTCGGGGCTTTCGACAAAATACGGAGTAAGCCTTGCGAATTGCGTGGGAGTGGTTGACAGCGACTACAGGGGGGAATGGTTCATTCCGCTTATCAATCACGGAAAAGAGCCTTTCACCGTGACGAACGGAATGCGGATAGCACAGCTTATCCCCACAAGAGTACTCTTTCCCGAAACGGAGGTCAGCGAAAGCCTTGACGATACGGAGAGGGGAAAAGGCGGTTTCGGCTCTTCGGGAATATAATAAAAACATCGTTCCTCCGCCAACGGCGGAGGAAAAAAAGAAAAAACATAAAATTTTTATTATTTCAAAATGCCCGTTTACGGATACTTCATTAAGGAGAAGAAAATGAAGAAATTTTACTTTGTAATTCTTATACTCGCAGCGATAACCCTCGGCGGATTTATCGGAAGCTCTGCGGACGGCTCACTGTGGTGGCTCGGATATGTGACGAGGTTTTCCTTTGAACCGGGAACTTTCATTAACATAAACATATTATCGCTGACATTCGGCATAACGGTGAATATCAGCATAGCGCAGATAATACTTATATTTGTGGCAATATTTGCATATTACAAGACAGCCCCGAAACTTTTTCCCTGATAGTATTTTTTTACAGTTTTTCAGGGCATACATACGATGTTATTCTTAAATTCGACAAAAAATATAATTTCTCAAAAAAGCATTGTCTGTATCATTTCAAAGTGATATAATATATACTGAAATATGATATTTCGCCATACGGCGAAGAATAAAAATATCTCTCCGCCTGCGGAGAATACCCAGAAAAAGAAAGATAAATAAACAGATAAAGATAAAAAGATAGTAAAAGATAATTGTAAAGCAAGGAGTCACTGAACAGAATGTTTACAAAAGATATCGGTATAGACCTCGGTACTGCAAATACCCTCATATATATGCGCGGAAAGGGTATAATAATAAGAGAACCCTCGGTTGTTGCCGTAAATACCAGAACCGACAAGACAAGATATGTCGGTACTGAGGCTAAGGAAGTCATCGGCAGAACCCCCGGTTCGATTGTCGCCGTAAGACCGCTTAAGGACGGAGTTATCGCAGATTTTGACATAGCAACCACTCTTCTTCAGGAATTTATAAAAAAAGCACTGCGCGGAAGATTTCTGACCAAGGCGAATGTCATAATATGCATTCCCTCCGGCGTTACGGCAGTCGAAAGACGTGCCGTGCGTGAAGCCTGCAAAAAGGCAGGGGCGAATAATGTCCTTATCATCGAAGAACCGATGGCGGCTGCCATTGGTGCAGGACTGCCTACCAATGCCCCCGAAGGAAGCATGATTGTTGACATAGGCGGCGGAACCAGCGAGGTCGCCGTAATCTCTCTCGGAGGAATAGTCGCCGCAAGGTCTATAAGATGTGCAGGCGACGAATTTGATGCGTCAATTATAAATTATATCAAGAAAAAATATAACCTCCTCATCGGAGAGAGAACCGCCGAGAATATCAAGATAGAAATCGGCTCGGCATTTCCGGGAAGCAAGGAGGAAAGCCTCGAAATCAAGGGAAGAAATCTCCTCAACGGTCTGCCCGAAAATGTCAATGTCAGCTCTGCGGAAATCAGAGACGCACTTGTCGAGCCGCTTGCAAGGGTGATTGATGCGATAAAAAGCACCCTTGAAGAAACTCCCCCTGAGCTTTCGGCGGATATAATCGACCACGGCATTACCCTTGCAGGCGGCGGCGCACTGCTGAGAGGTCTTGACAGACTTATAAACCGTGAAACGGGTATGCCCGTGTATATTGCGGAATATCCCCTCGACTGCGTTGCGGAGGGTACGGGGAAAATTCTCGAAAATATAAACGACTATCAGGACGCTCTCATGGAAAACGTAAGATATTATTGATACTATTATCACTGTTCCCCCCATCTCAGATGGGGGATAACAGACAAAATATAAGAGTTTTTGTGCATTATTTCAAAATGCTCATTTATATATTAATTTTCACGGGGGTATGTTGTTATTGAAAAGTTTTGTTAAAAGCACAAGGTTCAGAATTTTGATTGCCTTTGTAGCCTTTCTTGTTGGAATAATGATATATGCCGTAACAAAGGGCGGATATTCCCTTTCTGCCGCATCTCTGATAAATCTTGTGACACAGCCCGTCAAATCCGTTTCAAATTCGATAGCTCTGGAATTTGAACGCATATCCGATAAGATATTTAGCCCCGACAAATATTATATCGAAAACCAGGAGCTTAAAGAACGCATAAACGAACTCAACAGAAAGCTTGCCGAATATGACGACCTGAAAGCGGAGGTCGAGGAGCTGCGGAAATTTGCCGATATGAAAAAGGAATACCCCGAACTCGATATGTCAATGCCTGCTGAAGTCCTCGGATATGTCACCAACGACCCGTTCAAATCGTTCAATATCGACAAGGGCAGTGCGGACGGCATTGAACCGTACAGCCCCGTTATAACCGCTGACGGACTTGTTGGAATGACTGTCGAGGTATCGGAGAGAAGCTCAACCGTCAGGACGATTTTGTCGCCCGATTTGTCCGTTGCGGCGGTAGCCTCTTCCACAAATGCCGATTACGGAATAATCGAGGGTACTGTCCTTACGGCGGCTGACGGTCACACGAAAATGAGCCACCTCTCGACTGCGCATAAGCTGCGTGAGGGAGATTTAATCGTCACGGCAGGAAATACAGGTATGTTCCCGAAGGATTACCCCATAGGAACGGTTTTAAGCACGGATTTTGAGATAAACGGACTTTCAGCCTGTGCCGAGATTGAGCCGTGCTGCGATATAACGAGATTAAGCACGGTTTTCGTCATAACCGACTTTACGGGAAAAAAGGAGGGCGCAGATGAGAATAAAACTGCCCCGTGAGAAAAGAATATATTATATAAAAACCGTAATCAGGTGGATAATATATTATATAATTATAATCCTGTTCTTTTCGACCATGAATGCAGGAACATGGACAAAGCCCATACTCCTCGTTCCTGCGGCACTGTGCATAGCGATGAAAAACGATGTAATGGCATCGGCATTCACGGGCGCAGTATGCGGATTTCTGACTGACGTAGCCTGCGGAAAGCTTTTCGGCTACAATGCGGTACTGCTGACGGTATTCTGTGCGGCGGTATCCCTTGTATTTGAACTGTATTTTCGGGATAAATTCATAAATTTTTTCTGGATAAATGCTGTCGTTTCGCTTATACAGTGCTGTCTCGATTTTGAATTTTATTATAATATCTGGAAATACGACCACGCAGAAATGATATTCTATGGCATAACCGTGAAAGTATGGGCATATACCGTCATATCATCGGTATTTGTGTATCTGATTTTCAAATTCGTCAATAAAAAGCTGATGCCGAGAGAACACCTGACAATAAAGGAAATTATCGACAATAACCGTGGAATAACTCAATTCAGTAAGGAGTGATTTTTTGAAGTCTCTTGCCGACAGCATAAAGGCTGTGTTTGTTGTTGCCCTTGTCGTGTTGCTTGCCGTTTTGAGCGGAATGAGACTTATGAAAATTCAGGTTGTCGGAGAGGACGCAATGCAGAGCAGATACGACCCCCAGGCGATAACATTCGAGAGGGAGATACGTGCCACACGAGGCGAAATCCTCGACTACAGGGGAAATGTCATCGTTGCAAATGACAAGGGCTGTGACCTCGTTCTGCAAAAGGCATTTTTCCCGGATGACAACAATCAGGGGAATGTAATTCTTCTCGATATATACAATGCCCTCGCCGAAAAGGGCTATAAATTCAGGGAAAGCATACCGATAACCGTGAATTATCCCTATGAGTTTACTCAGGAGGACACCTCCGAGACAGTCTCAAATTTAAGCCTCAATGTCTATGCAACCGCACAGAACTGCATAGACAAGCTAATCTCCGATTATGAAATATCGGATAATTTCACCGAGAGCGAAAAGAGAATTATCGCAGGAATGAGATATGAAATGCTTGTAAAGGAATTTTCCTACAGCAACGACCTGGTTCTTGCATCGAATGTTGACCCCGAAACCGTCATGGAGATGAAAGAACTGAGCAATCTCTATAAGGGCATTGAAGCCGTTGACACCGCCGAAAGGCATATCATCAGGGGAGATATTCTCCCCCACGAAATCGGCACGGTGGGTCCCATATATGCCGAGGAATACGACTCGCTGAAAGAAAAGGGCTATGCCCTCAATGACGTTGTGGGAAAAAGCGGTATCGAGTCCGCTATGGAAAAACAGCTGAGGGGCGAAAACGGAAAGGAAGATGTCACCCTCCTCAATGATGCGGTTGTCGATGTGAAAACCACAAAGGAAACAGTTCCCGGACAGACCATAAAGCTTACCGTTGACGGCGCATATCAGCTTAAATTGCAGGAGATACTCAACAAATTCCTCGAAAATTTTAACTACGGCGGAAATGCAAGAGCCGGCGCAGTTGTAGTACTCGATGCAAGGACGGGTGCGGTAAAGGGCATGGCGAACGCTCCGACCTATAATCTCAAGGACTATATCAGCGATTACGAGAAAATTCAGGAGCTGCCAAATTCCCCGATGTTCAACCGCTGCACCTACGGACAGTATCTCCCCGGCTCGACATTCAAGACAGTGACCGCAACGGCAGGACTTAACGAGGGTATTGTAAAGGGCGATACGACATTCATATGCAGTCAGTTTTATGATTTTTACGGATATATCTTCCAGTGTACGGGCTTTCACGGGGCAATCTCCGTAAGACACGCCCTCGAAGTCTCGTGCAACTGCTATTTCTATGAGCTTTCGAGCAAGCTTGGAATTGATACGATAAATTATTATGCGAATTTATACGGCTTCGGTCAGAGTACAGGCATAGAAACGGGCGATGCGGAGGGCTTTCTTTGCAGTCCCGAATATTTCGCAAGGCTGGGCGAACCCTGGTATATCGGCTATGTTATACAGGCAGGTATCGGAAACCAGTCCAGCGGCATAACCCCCCTTCAGCTTGCCGTTGCCGCAGAGACCATTGCCAACAGGGGCGTGAGATATAAGCCCTTTCTCGTTGACAGCCTCTACACCTACGGTTCAAATAAGCTTATAAGCAATACCATGCCGACCATTGCGGAGACCATTGAACTGAAACAGCCCGATGTCTATGAATATATAATCAACGGCATGATAGACGCATCGCATAATCTGCCTTATGAATATTCCCTCGACAATCTCGGCTATACTGTCGCCATAAAGACGGGTACTCCCCAGACCGACATTAATGACAAAAGCAAGCAAAATTCGCTGTTCATAGGCTTTGCCCCTGCCGATAAGCCCGAAGTGGCATTTGCAGGAGTTATCGAGGGCGGAGAATTTTCAAAGTATATGATACGTGATATACTCACATCATATCAGGAGTGCTACGGACTTAACGGCGTAAAGCCAAAAAATCAGACACTTCCGGCAGAGACATTCCTTGACGGCACACAGACCACCGCGACCGTGACAACCACGGGTACAGGAACGACCAGTACTTCCGCAAGCACAAGCACCACTGCTTTTTAATGCATAATGCATAATTCATAATGCATAATTCATAATTATTGTCCGAAAACCCAAAAAAGCAAAAGGTTTTTTTAAAAACCCAAAAAACCCGATACAGATACAGAGACAGATAAAGAGAGGGAGAATATGCGGCTTGCGCCGATTGCTCCCTCCCTTTTTTATATTTTGTCTGATTAACCCCTGCTGACGGCGTAGGATAAAAAAATATTATTTTTTTCTGGATAAACAATGCTTTTGCGTTGAAAAAACAGCCGTTTTGAGGTATAGGTTGGTACTCATAAAGAAGTTTTCCAAAAACTAATATGAAAGACCTATACAGCGGGCTATAAGCAAAACAGGAAGGAACTTCATTTAGAGGTCTCTTCCTGTTTGTTTTTTTAGCACATAATTCAGAACAACATGTTATTATAGTTGAATCTGCATAATAGCTTTTGTTAGAAAATATTATATTAAGTTGCAAAAAGATTTATTCTTCCACTGTTTTCTTCAATGAATTATAGATTTCTTCTGTAAAGATTCCGAGGACTTCACGCTTGATTTCCTCATCATTGAGCAACAGGGAGAAAAAGTCCTGATTCTGCTCCAATCCTTCGATTAGAGCATCATCAATATCGTCAAAGTAAGAGAACTCAAAGTCTTTGACAGTATTATTCTTCGCACTTGCTTTGAGTTTATCAGATTTCATAAGAATATCTCTAATCTGAAGCATAGCCTTGACCGCTACATCGCTGTCATAAGATTTGCCAGTCCGAGCATTGATAGCTGCTATGATTTCAGAAAGTCTTTCTTCCTTAGCAGGAGTTAATCCAAATGTTTCAGCAGAGGGTAGTTTGACCACAGGCTTTGCTACAATATCGGATTTTGTATGTTCGTCCTGCTTCTTTTGCATAAACTGAGTTGCTCTGATTTTTCCGTCAAGATTAAAGCCTGGACCTGGGTGCTTGATATTGATATGTGAAAGCAAAAGAATAATGTAGTTATATTTCTTGTGCAATTCTGTATCCTCAAAACTGGATACCTGTATCATAAACTCATAAAATCGCACAAAATGACGAAGATCAACAACAATTTCACGTTGCTTTTCAATACTGTAATGCTCAATCAGTTTTTGAGACTTATCAAGGCAGAAGTTGATCTTTTTCTTATCGGAGGATTGAACTTTTTCCTTGTAGAGTATTTCATTAACCTTATCTACATCGTCAGGATCAATGATTGCATAGGCATCTATCTGAGCTTCAAGATCATAGATCGCTGTCGGCGTAACAGAATTAGAGAGAAGTGTGGTGGTATAATATGGAGCAAACGCACCTACAATATCCTCATAGCTATTGACAAAATCAAGAATAAAGGTCTTTTTCTCAAAGGGTGGGCAAATTCTGTTCAAACGAGAAAGTGTCTGAACCGCATTGACACCTTTGAGTTTTTTCATAATATACATTGCACAGAGCTTCGGCTGGTCAAAACCTGTCTGATACTTATTCGCTATCAAAAGCACCTGATAATCGTCCTTGTCGAACTCCTTTGTGAGCTGATCTTCGGGAATGCCATTGATACCTGGCTCTGTATATTCTGTATCATTGTCAGGGAGCTTAACCTTTCCAGAAAAAGCAACAAGTGCTCGGATATTCTTATAGCCTTTCTTCTCACAATAATCAGCGAATGCTTGACAATATTTGACGGCAGCTTGTCTTGAAGCAGTGATAACCATTGCTTTTGCTTGACCACCAAGCTCGGTCATGACCGTAGTGCGGAAATGTTCAACAATCACCTCAATACGCTGGGCAATATTCGTTTCATGAAGCTCAACAAACCGAGCAATCTGCCGTTTTGCACTCGCTGTTTGCATTTTTGGATCTTCTTCTATTTCCTTGTTGATTTGATAAAAAGTCTTGTATGTAGTGTAATTCTGCAAAACATCAAGGATAAAACCCTCCTCGATTGCCTGTTTCATCGAATACACATGGAATGCTTCACGCTGTCCGTTAGTATTGATTGTACCAAAGAGGGGCAGATAGAGAAAGCGATCCCCTCGCTCTAAAAGCATAGAGAAAGAGAAGCTAAGGAGTACGAGCTATGAATAATAACACTACTGCCGTAGATAGAGAGAAGGCAGAAACTGCTTTTAACGCAACGTCTGAGTACAAGATCGGGCATACCCTTTACACGGTAACCACTGTGTTCAGCCCTGCTTCAAAGGAGAGCCTTTCGGAAATTCTGAAAAGGCTAATCATCAGAGAGAGTGAAAAACTCCTCGGTGAATCCGGACAATAACCTGAGAAGCAGGCTGTGTAACTTTGGAATATCGGCGCATTGTATTTCCCAAAATACTGCGCTATAATGATAACATAGTTTGCTGTATCTGTCGGAAAGGAAGGTTTAATATGACAAACAAGATCACAGCATTATATTGTCGTCTGAGTCAGGACGATATGTTACAGGGTGAGAGCAATAGTATCACCAACCAAAAGGCAATCCTCAAGAAATACGCTGATGATAACGGTTTCCATAACACGGTTTTCTACGTCGATGACGGAGTTTCGGGAACGACGTGGGAGCGTGAGGGTTTCAAAGCAATGATGACAGACATTGAGGACGGCAAGGTCGCTACGGTCATTACTAAAGATTTAAGCCGCCTCGGTCGTGATTACTTGAAAACTGGCGAGCTGATCGAAATGGTATTCCCCGATTATGATGTTCGCTACATTGCGATCAATGACGGCGTGGATACTTTCAAATCCGAAAATGAGCTAATGGCTTTCAAGAACATTTTTAATGACTGGTATGCCAGGGATACGAGTAAGAAGATCAGAGCCGTTTTTAAGGCAAAGGGGCAGTCGGGCAAACATCTTTCCAATCCAATCTACGGATACAAACACTCGGAAACCGATAAGAACCTTTGGGTGATCGACGATGAAGCCGCCGAGGTCGTTCGCAAAATTTTTCATCTCTGCATTGACGGCTACGGTCCGGCTCAGATTGCTCGCATTTTGACGGAACAGGGGATTCCCACACCAACGGCTTATGCATTGTCGCAGGGCAGGGATAATGGTCATAAGAATGCCAATCTCAATCGTTGGGGTATGGAAACGATTGCCCATATTCTCGAAAAGGCTGAGTATTGCGGGCACACTGTCAACTTCCGTACTCATGTGAAGTCTTACAAAAACAAGAAGCGTGTGGATAACCCGAAAGAGGATTGGCTGATTTTCGAGAATACCCATGAGCCTATCATCACTCAGCAGGAGTTTGATCTGGTGCAGGAGCTTCGCAAGAACAAACGCAGACCGACAAAGCACGAAGAAATCAATCTGTTTTCAGGCATTTGTTACTGCGCCGACTGCGGAAAGAAATTGTATCTTTGCCGTGCGACAACCATGACCGCCGATCAGGAGCATTTGAAATGCGGCACTTATGCAAAAGATAAAGATGCCTGTACAATCCACTTCATTAGGACGATTGTGCTGAAAGAGATCATACTCGGTGAGCTGAATAAAATGATTTCCTTTGTCAAGGAGAACGAGGACGAGTTTGTGCAGGCGGCTATGGACAATTCCGTTCAGAAGCAGTCCTCGGAGCTTGCCAAGTCCAAGAAAAAGCTGAAAGATGCTGAGAAGCGTATTGCTGAACTTGACAGACTGTTCACAAGGCTTTATGAGGACAACGTATCTGGGAAAATCTCAGATGAGCGTTTTGCGGTGATGTCGGCAGGATATGAGGACGAGCAGAAGAAGCTCAGGACGACTGTTGCCGAACTGACTGCTTTTATTGACACAGCCGAACAGAAGTCAGCCGACGTGACTGCGTTCATAAAGGCGGTACAGAAGTATGAGCATATCGCAGAGCTTACACCTGAGATCATGCACGAACTGATCGAGAAGATCGTTGTTCACGCTCCTGACAAGAGCAGTGGGCATCGCACTCAGGAGATCGGGATACACTATCGTTTCGATGTTGCCGTAACGACTGCTGTCGCTGACAGTATGAAGTACGACAAAAAGAGAAAGGCTACGTAACCGCCGAGGTTACGCAACCTTATCTTCAAATCATAAAAACTTCTTTATGAGTACCCGTCTATATATAGAGGGGCTTTTTAATCCTGCTCCGCATCGGGGAATATGCAGGAAAGCGGGTCGAGATATGTTCCGTTGCGGAGTATCTCAATATGCAGATGAGGAGCAAGAGAGCTTTCTATATCTGCGGTATTCCCTGTCTTTCCGATAACATCTCCGCTTACGAGGTTATCGCCTTTCTGGACGGACAAATCCTTTGCAAGGTTGCAGTATCTCGAAACAAAGCCGTTATGGTGGTCGATTACGACAACTACTCCCCATATAGGGTCGTTTTCGACGGATTTGACTTCTCCTGCCGACACCGCATAGACCTGCGAACCCTCTTCGGCTGCAATATCCGTACCGTTATGTGTCTGCCATGAGCCTGTGGTCTCGTTTTTGACGAGTTCGCCCTTGCTGAATGGGTTTATAATATTCTCCATATCATCGAGGGGAGCTTTAGGGAAATCAAGTCTTGAAGCACCGTCCGAATTTGCCGCTACAGAGGTTTCGGGGGGATTGGTTTCGAGTGCATGGGCAGGGGGAATATATACGGGAACGGTTGTGACGGCGGTTGTATAATAAACGCTGGTTTCGGGGATTTTTTCGGTGGTGACGGGATTTTTCGGTATGTCCGTTACCTTTCTGTCAACGGCGGCTTCGTGCATGGACTCCTTGTCGGATATTATCTGCTTTGTAAGCTTTTCGCCCTGCTGATAGGCAAAAAAGCAGGCAGAACCTACCATGACCGTGCTTATTCCGAGTGCGGCATAAAAGCCCTTTGGATTTTTATTCTTTTTCATTGGTGAACACCTCCGCTTATATTATTAACCATAAATGGAATTTAATACATGAGTGCAGGCGGAGGGAAACAAAGAAAATATAAAAACCCTCTCTTGACTTAACAGTAAAAATGTGCTAAAATATTTCGGAGAAATAAGGAAAGGCGGTTTACGCATGATTAAAAAAAGCATTGTCGGCGAAATCAAAAATCGAAACACAGCCCGAACCCGAAGAAATCACGGAAATCATACAGCCCGAACTTGAAATAATCCTTGACTTTCAGGAGCTTTTCTGTTATACTCATAATTGCAGTTATGATTAAGCAAATTTAAAATTTTTTGGCAATATACGAAAAAGTATAATAAAAAGCACCGTTCCCCCACCAGCGGTGGGGGGGAACAAAGAAAAATATAAAAATCTTTTTCATTATTTTAAAATGCTCATTTGTAGCTGCAATATTTTTTACAAAGAGGTATTTTTATGAACAAGAAAGAAGTTTCGGAGATAAGAAAAAATTTCAGCGACAAAAGCGGTTTCTTCATCATGGAGAGAATACTCACAGGCTTTGTCGATGTTGAGAAAAATGTGCGCTGTCAGGCTGTTAATTCCTGTCTTACCATGCCCGTTACGGAGCATGATTTGTACGAGGAAACGCTTAAAAAGGTTCTCTGCACCAATACAAAGGCTTTCACGGAATATGAGTTTCCGAATGAGGCTTACGATGAGGGTCAGCCGCAGGATATTCTCTACAGGCTTTTGAAATCGGAACTTAAAGATGAGGAGATATGCGGCGAATTTCTTGCACATATCGCCAATAATGCCGTAATCGAAACACCCTTTGCAATAATGACGGCTTACTGCTCCTATACCATCCGCAGAAAGGATAAAAAGGACGATTTTCTCGAAGATGATGAGATATACCGCTACATACTCACGGCAATATGCCCCGCAGATACGGGCAAGGACGGATTTATATTCGACAATGACTCAAACGAGCTTTTCAAGAAACAGAATATAGAGCTTATCATAAGCAAAGCACCTACGGACGGATTTTTATACCCCGTGTTCAGCAACAGAAGCACTGATGTAAATCATGTTATGTATTATACAAAGAACGTAAAAGAGCCCAATATATCTGTTGTGGAAAACGTCCTCGGCTGTAATTTCGTGATGTCCGCACAGAGCGAGAAAACTGCCTTTCAGAGTATTCTCCGTGGAGTTGTGGGCGAAGACCTCGACTATATGGTTATCAAAACCGTGAATGAGAAAATTCAGGAGGTCGTTGACGAAAATAAGGACAATACCGAAAAAGCCGTAATCGACAGCGATATTCTCAAGGATATGCTCACGGATATGGGCATTCCGCAGGAGAGAATTGAAATGACCGAGCCTGTCTTTGAGAAGGTCTGCGGAAATGCTCCCCTCACTGCCGCTAATCTCGTGGAAAGCAAGACAGTCGTATCCTCTGCCGGAATAACGGTCAATATAAAGCCCTCCGCCGCCGATAAAATCCGCACAAGCGTCATTGACGGAAGAAAATGCCTGCTTATAGATATTGACGACCCCACTATCGAGATAAACGGTCTGCCCGTTACACTTGAATGACAAGAGCCTGCAAGGCGGTTCTGTTCGCTGTTATATTTATTCTCACGCTGATGCTCACGGGCTGTCACGGTATGTACCGCCTTGATATAAAAGCCGACAGGGAATTTTCGGACGGGAAAATTATTGATATTCTCATTCCCATAGACAAAAATGACGACAAATACATCGAAAGAAAAACATATTTCCGTGAGGTCTTTAAGGATAAAAAGCCCAAATATGTATATGATACCGAGATTTACAGATACAATACAGACGGTTACAGGAGCATGATATGCTATTATCCTCTGAGCGATTACAGAATATCGCAGGACAACAATTCAGCCGATTTTGAAATTTATTTCAACGGAACGTATGAATTTAAAAATATGTGCGAAAAGTATAAGACATTCAAAATCGCCGTTCTTGACAGTGACGGGAATATATTATCCGTGTCGCAGGAATATGGTTTAATATCAAAGAAAAACTGCTATATAAAATCTCCCCTTGAATACAATCACGCTGAAAATACATTGTCCTTTGAATACGAATATAAAAGGGCTTTATGGCTTGTATTTTTTGAATTTATCCTGGAACTGACAGTAAAGGCGGCGGCATTCATATCAGTCATTCATCTCCTTGCCGTTATCCTGATTGAGCGCAATAACCCGAAAGGCTATCATATATTCATATTCCCTGTCTACTGCGTTCCGCTGGTTTTGTATCTTTATGTGAGATTGGATTATATGATACATACCGCACAGACCATGAAAGAGGCATGGGGCAAATTATATGACGAAATAGTAAATATTCCCTTATCCGAAAGCCTTTACTGTGCCGTACCGTATATTATACTTGTCTCGGTTGCGGTATGGTATGAGGTCAGAGCCTTAAGTAAAAAAAATAAATAAATAAATCCCAATCATGTCAGGGGGATTTTTTTCGGAAAATTTCAGCAGACAATCATGCTTCCTCCCTCCGTGTTCATATGTTTCTTTCCCTCCGCCGCAGGCGGAGGGAAAACATTCTTTCTCAGTTTCCGGAGAGTTTTTTCGGAAAATTTTTACACCGTCTTGACAAATCCTGTCTTATGTGATATAATGTCTCTGAGATAAAGAAATGGGATAAAATATGAAACCTGTAAGGGGCAGGTTTGTCAAGGAGTAGGCTATTATGGAAACAGGATTTTCGATTTTTAACATCATCACCATGCTCGGCGGTCTTGCGTTCTTCCTCTACGGTATGAATGTAATGTCAACGGGTCTCGAAAAGCTCACAGGCGGCAAGCTCGAAGTCGCCCTCAAAAAAATGACCTCAAACAAATTCGTCAGTATCATTCTCGGAATGGTCGTCACAATAGCCATACAGTCCTCCTCGGCTATGACCGTAATGCTCGTAGGCTTCGTAAATTCGGGCATAATGGAACTTGAACAGACTATAGCCGTGTGTTTCGGCTCGAATATAGGCACTACATTCACAGCATGGATTTTGTGTCTGGGCGATTTGGACGCAAAGGGCAGTGTTTTCCTTAAAATGCTCAAACCCGAGTCGTTCTCTCCCCTGATTGCCCTCGTGGGCGTACTCCTCATTATGTCCGCAAAAAAGAACAAGCATAAGGACATAGGAAGAATTTTGGTCGGCTTTGCAGTCCTCATGACGGGAATGACACTTATGTCCGACTCGGTTGAGCCGCTTGCACAGTCTCCCGAATTTCAGAAACTCCTCACGGCATTCAAAAACCCCGTTCTCGGCGTACTCGTCGGAGCAGGCTTTACGGGAATTATCCAGAGTTCCGCCGCATCTGTCGGAATTTTGCAGGCTTTCTCAAAGACGGGCGGTCTTACCTACGGAATGGCACTGCCCATAATCATGGGTCTTAATATAGGCACCTGCATAACCGCCCTGCTTTCGAGTATCGGTGTAAGCAAGGACGCAAAGAGAGTTGCATGGATACATATTCTTATAAAGGTAATCGGCACGCTTATTCTCCTGCCGATTAGCATGATACTCCAGCATGTTGTCGGACTTTCCATAATGAATGAAACTGTCGGATATGTCGGAATTGCCGTAATGCATACGATTTTCAACGTTTTGAATACCCTCATGTTCCTGCCCTTCACCAAACAGCTTGTACAGCTTTCGCACATCGTTGTAAGGGATAAAAAATCCGATGAAACAGAGGAAACAGAGGGCTTTAAGGTTTCGGGTCTCGACCCCCGTTTCCTGAAAACTCCTGCCGTTGCGGTTGAGGTTTGCAGAAATGCCACGATAGATATGGTAAACATCACAAGAGATGCAATCACCGAAGCCCTCGGACTTCTTACGGGCGAATATGACGGGAAAACCGCAGAGGACGTTATCGGAAAAGAAGATATTATTGATATGTACGAAGACCAGATTAACGGCTATCTGATTAAAATATCAAAGGCGAGCGTTACGGGTGCGGACAGCAGAAAGGTCTCAAAGATGATGCACTGTGTCGGAAATTTTGAGAGAATTTCAGACCATGCGGTAAATCTCATCGAGTCGGCGCAGGAAATCCACGAAAAGGGCATAAGCTTTTCGCCCGAATGTATCAACGAAATATCCGTAATCAACGAGGCTATAAGCGAAAATATCGAAAAGGCATTCAATGCCTATATCACCAACGACCTTGCACTTGCGCATAAGGTCGAGCCGCTTGAAGAGGTTGTGGATAATCTCAGCACGGAACTCAAAAACAGACATATAAGCCGTTTGCAGAACGGCGAATGCACCGTTGAGCTTGGATATATCTTTCAGGATATTCTCACGAACCTCGAACGTATTTCCGACCATTGTTCCAATATTGCCGGAATACTCATAGAGACGGACGAAAAGACGAATATCCACGCATATCTCCACGATGTAAAGGAGAACGATGAAACATTCCGCAGGGAATATCACGAATATTCAACGCAGTACTTCGCAAAACTTTAATATAATGCATAATTCATAATTAAATAAAATAATCCCGAAAGCGTTAAACTTTCGGGATTTATTTTTCTGTCATGCTGAAAGCATTACTAATTATGAATTATGAATTAATCAGTGTGTGCGGAATAGTTGGGGGCTTCTTTGGTTATATAAATATCGTGGGGGTGGCTTTCCTTAAGACCTGCACCTGTTATCTTTATGAACTGTGCGTTGTCGTGGAGTGTGGGAATATCGGGACAGCCGCAGTAGCCCATGCCTGAACGGATACCGCCGACAAGCTGGAATATGGTATCGGCAACACTGCCCTTGAAAGGTACTCTGCCCTCTACGCCCTCGGGAACGAGTTTCTTTGCGCCCTCCTGAAAATATCTGTCTGTAGAGCCGTTAGCCATAGCACCGAGACTTCCCATGCCACGGTATACCTTGAACTGTCTGCCCTGATATATTTCGGTTTCGCCAGGAGCTTCCGAACAGCCTGCAAGGAGTGAGCCGAGCATTACAACATTTGCGCCTGCGGCAAGAGCCTTTACGATGTCGCCCGAATATTTTATACCGCCGTCTGCGATAACGGGTATGCCGTACTTTTGGGCAACGCAGGCAACGTCATAGACTGCCGTAATCTGGGGAACGCCTATTCCTGCAACTACACGGGTAGTACAGATAGAGCCGGGGCCTATGCCGACCTTGACGCAGTCTGCGCCTGCCTTGATTAAATCCTCGGCTGCGGCTGCGGTTGCGATATTTCCTGCTATTACGGGAATATCGGGGTAAGCCTCCTTTACCATTGAGAGACATTTGAGGATATTTGCGCTGTGACCGTGTGCGGAGTCGAGGACGAGAACATCGACCTGTGCATCAATAAGAGCCTTTGCCCTTTCCAATACGTTTGCGGTGACACCTATTGCCGCACCGCAGAGAAGTCTGCCCTTTGAGTCTCTTGCGGAATTGGGGTACTGAACCGATTTTTCTATATCCTTTATAGTGATAAGACCCTTGAGACAGCCGTCCTCGTCAACAATGGGGAGCTTTTCGATTTTATGCGACCTGAGAATTTCCTGAGCCTGTTCGAGTGTAGTGCCTACGGGGGCGGTGATGAGGTTGTCCTTGGTCATTACATTCGAGATTTTTTCGTTGAAATCGGTCATGAAGCGCATATCACGGTTGGTAATAATTCCGACAAGTTTATTTTCGCTGTCAACTATCGGAACGCCCGATATGCGGTATTTTCCCATAAGCTCGTCGGCATCTGCGACTATATGGTCTTCTGTGAGCGAGAAAGGATTTACGATAACGCCGTTTTCGGAACGCTTTACCTTGTCCACCTCTTCAGCCTGCTGTTCAACAGACATATTCTTGTGTATAATGCCTATGCCTCCCTCACGGGCGATAGCGATAGCCATTTTTGACTCTGTGACGGTATCCATAGCTGCGGTCATAATGGGGGTGTTGAGTCTTATGTTTTTGGTGAGGTTTGTGCCGAGGTTAATCATGTTGGGGGTAACGTCCGATTTTGCCGGAATGAGGAGAACGTCATCGAAAGTAAGACCCTCCTTGATAAATTTGCTGTTCATGTCAGTAAGCATAAATTAATCCTCCTTCTGAAAAGTTATTATCTTATATGATACTATTTTTTCGGACAAGTGTCAATAGTTTGACCGCTAATTTTTATATAGAAAAAATATGAAAAAAGCTGTTGATATTTGGCGAATTTAATAGAAACAAACGTTTTACTTTATATTTCATGCCGAAATCGTTGGGGAGTTGGTCACTTGTTCCCCGTCTGACTGCGTGCATATATTTTCAGGACTTCCGATGCATCTGTGGAGCTTATCAGGAAATCATCGTCCATATCTGCGGCTATTCTCTGGAACGGCTGGAATTTTGAGGGGGATTTTGCCGATAGCCTTGAATATTCCGCAAGTATTGAAGAGGCATCGCCCGAGTCGATTATACTGTCGCCGTTTATGTCGCCCTTGATTATTTCATGGAAAGAGAGAGACTTTTCGGAGGCATAGCTTTCTGCGGCGGAATTTTTCTCTGCGTATACGGTAAAATCATCTCTGTATGCGATTGAATTTAATCTTGCATCATAGTATGCGCCGAGACAGCCGTCAGAAAGATTTGTGATATTTTTATGCAGTGCAATATCTTTCAGCGATGTACAGCCGAAAAAGGCTTTATCCCCTATATCAGTCACGGAAAATGGAATATCCGCACAGAGGAGCTTCGTGCATGAGGCAAAGCAGTTTTCGGGAATTTCTTTTATACTGCCGTTTATTTTAATATTTTCAAGCCCCGTACAGCTCATGAAACAGCCCTTGCCTATTGAATTTACATTTTCGGGGATAACCATATCGCTTATCGCAAGACAGCCCGAAAAGGCATAGTCCCCGATACTTTCAAGGCTTTCGGGGAGCGTTACGGATTTTATTTCGGTATTCTCAAAGAATGTGTATTTGTCAATTCCCGTTACCTTAAAGCCGTCAATTTCCGAGGGGATAACAATCTCTGTCATTTCGGATTTTATCTCCGTTATCACTGCGCCCGAATTTTCGTCAAGGTAATAAACGGCGGAATAATCCCCCATATCCGCCGTATAGTACCTGTCCGCCGCATTTGCATTCATGGGGATAAGGAACGCAAGCGGAAAGATAAGTGCTGTGATTTTTATTATATGTTTTTTCATATATTATCCCTCCTGCAAATACCGCCGTTTATCATTACAAGGCAAGGCTCCGACATGAGGTCAAGGGGGTCTTGTCCCTTTGGATATAACTGAATATCGGCATCCTTTCCGACTGTGAGAGAGCCGTGAATTTCTTCCGTGCCGAGGATTTCTGCGGCACTGAGCGTTATTGATTTAAGAGCCTCATAGCGGTCAAGACCGCCCTTTACAGCCGCCTGTGCCGAAAGCGGAAGATACTGTATCGGGATAACGGTATGGTCGGTGCAAATTGAGATTTTAACGCCGTTTCTGCTGCATACGGCAGCGTTTTCGAGTTCAAGCCCACGCATTTCGGGCTTGCACCTGTCGCATATCAAAGGACCGCATATTACGGGGATTTCCTCCTCTGCGATAATATCGGCTATTTTATGGGCTTCCGTGCCGTGGATTATAACCGTATCGAGCGAAAATTCTTTTGCAAGTCTCATAGCCGTGCATATGTCGTCCGCACGGTGACAGTGGAAAAATGCCTTCTGTCTGCGGTCGAGCAGCTTCATTAAAGCCTCGCATTTTATATCATATTCGGGCGGGTCGCAGTCCTCATCGTCTGCATAGTAGCTGTTCATATCGTGGAAATATCTTCTTGCCTTATACAGTCCCTCACGGATAATTGCGGCGGTTGCCATGCGTGTAACGGGGGCTTCGGACTTGTCATTGTATACACGCTTCGGATTTTCGCCCAGGGCGAATTTTATTCCGCAGTTTTTTATCAGCATATCGTCAACACGTCTGCCGACAGTTTTAATGACACAGATTTCGCCGCCGCAGGGGTTTGCACTTCCGGGGCATACTGCGGCGGCAGAAATTCCCCTCATGCGTGCCTCCTCAAAGCACCTGTCAAAAGGATTTATGCCGTCTATTGCCCTCATCTGGGGGGTGAAAGGGTCGGTGGACTCGTTGCAGTCATCGCCCTCAAAGTCAAGACCGTCCTCGATTATGCCGAGGTGGGTGTGTGCGTCTATGAAACATGGCAGGAGCATTCCACCCTTTGCGTCAATGCTGTCATTCGTGATATTTTCGGGCATACCCTCTCCGAGGGCTTTAATTTTATTGTTATCGGTTTCGAGCCAGCCGTTTTTTATTATGCCCTTTTCGTCCATTGTATAAATTTCGGCGTTATAAATCAGCATATAATCTCCAATCCTATTTATAATTTTTAAGCGATGATACAATCATATCCGAGACTTCAACGGGGCTTCCCGTGCTTTCGATATGAATTGTCGAATGTTTAAGGTAAATTTCTCTCCTGAGATTAAATCTTTCGAGGAGTTCTTCTCTTGACGAGGCTGCGGCGATAGGTCTGTTGCTGTCTCCGCAAATTCTCTCGTAGCAGGTATCGAAATCCACGTCTATGAATACAACCGCACCGGCATCGGCGGCAAGGTGTGCGCTTTCGGGGTTGAGCATTGCGCCGCCGCCGCAGGCGATAACGGCAGTTTTTCCGCAGACGGATTTAATAACATCAGCCTCAGCCGCACGAAAATATGGTTCGCCCTTTTGTGCGAAAATTTCGGGTATGGTCATATTTTCCCTTTCGACGATAAGTTCATCGGTATCGAAAAAGCCGCAGCCGAGCTTTTTAGCCGCAAGCCTACCGACAGTTGATTTTCCGCAGCCCATAAAGCCGCATAAGAATACAGTCATAATTAACATCTCCGGTACTATATATTATTTTTATATTTGGTAAGAATATCAAAAATTTCAAGCTGTCCCTTTTCGTCTGCATATTCAATAAATTTGTCAATGTTGCGTTTTGTTAGGAACTTTTTATTATCCGAAACTTTTTCGGCAAATTCGATATTTCCGTTGTCAACAGCGAATTTAAAAATCTTCGTGAAATTTTTTTGAAATAAGCATCAAACGCTTCACTTGAATAATCTGCACAATACATATCGCATAAAACGATGTATTTTGCGGAAAGAACTATTTTTACGGAAAAATCATCTTTTAATATCATATCAAGAACATTGTCAATATAGACACCTGATTTTGAGATTTTTATCAATTTCCTTGCAGTTTAGTTTTGTATTTCTGAAGATTAATGTTTTAAGGCTGCACAAATGAAAAGCCTCATGTCCAATGCTTGTAACGCTGTGGGAATAACAACATCAGTAACCCCCTGCTCCTCCGTGTATTTTTTTAGTACACCGTTTTCAATGATAAAACCCATAATTTCCTCTATTTAAAATCGTCAATTTTCGCCTTTTGATGCTTGACTATTCACTCACTTCATTACATTATGTTCGTTCATACGTCAAGAGCGAAAATTTCCTCTGTATATAATATTTTATTTTAACAAAAACACTGTCCGGAAATTTTCCGAACAGTGCATTTCGGTTATTACAGAAAACTCAGTTATTTTTTAGTTACCTTGTCAACAGTTTCCTTTACCTTGTTCTTAGCATCTTCAACAACGTCTTTTTTGCCGTGTGACTGGCTCTTGAGAGCGAGAGCATTGCCGTCAACGGTCACTTTGCATTCGCTGTCGCCGAGCTTGATTTTCTGGAGGGAAGCCTTGACGGTTTCGCCCGTTGCGAGCTTGCATTCAAGAGTGCCGAGACCCGTAACAGCCTTTACTCCCTTAGTTTCAGCCTTAACTTCGCCGTTTACCTTGAGGACGATAGAAGCCTTGAGTTCGGAATTCTCCACGGTGATTGAAGTACCGTTGTAGTCAAATTCGTAAACATCATTGGTATCGAGATTAATAGCAGACATTTTTCTTACTCCTTTTGATTTAAATATTCGGCATCGGCATTTCGGAAATAAAGCACAAAAACACCAACGTCTTTTAGTATTATACCATAAAATTTCACAAAAGTCAATATATATTCCGATATTTTCGGGATTTTTTATATTTTGTTATGAACGGGTAACGCCGTACTTAAAATCAATTTAAAATCGTCAAATTACGCCTTTTAAACCTTGTCATTTCGTTCACTCTCATGACAAGGGCGTAATTTTCCTCTTATTTAAAATCGTCAATTTTCGCCCTTTGGTGCTTGACTATTCACTCACTTCATTACATTACGTTCGTTCATACGTCAAGGGCGAAAATTTCCTCTTGATAATTATGAATTATGCATTGATAATAATTCTGAATTAATACGGCTCTGCCATTTTGTGTTACTTGTTCTTTAAATTTTCCTGATACTCTGTCAGCATATCGAAAATCTCAAAGTTTTGTTTTTCGTCCGCATAGCTTATATATCTGCCGATATTTCTTGATGTGAAGAATTTCCCTGTTTCGAGGAGCTTTCCTGTTATATTGATTTTTTCTTCGTCGCTCATGGTATATTTATCTGCATCCATGATGAACTTAAAAATTTTCATAAGATTTTTCTTGATATAAGCCTCCGTCAAGGGGTCTTTTTCATTGAAATAAATCTGAAAGATTATGGGATATTTCACATCATGGGATAATTTTACCGAATAGTCCTTGTTTGCAATCATTTCGATAATATCACGCACATAGAAGTACGTATCACCGTATGAATTGAAAACAACACCCCTGTAAGATATTTTTGATATAGTTGCACCACGGGGGGAAACGTATTTGCTAAGAAAAGCAGACTGGTCAATTCTTTTAAGACTGTCGGGGAGGATAATTGATTTTATCCTGTAATCATAAAAGGCATGACCGCATATGTATTCCACGCCGTCAGGAACGGTTACTTCGGGGACATCTTCCCCGTGGTATTTGACTAAGGTTTTGTATTCTGTTATTTCAAAGTCAGGCAATTTCATGTTATATCCTCCTTTTGAATGGGGGAACGCCGTTGCTTTATACCTTGTGCTTTCGTTCACTTACAGCACAAGACAACGGCTTATCCCCCAAGCTCTCTTTACTTAAAAATTTTCTTTGTATTCTGTCAGCATATCGAAAATCTCAAAATTTTCCCTTTCGTCCGCATAGCTGATATATTTCCCGATATTCCTTGAATTAACAAAGCCTGAATCAATTAATGATTTAATCAGTTCCGTATCATTGTTTTCAATGAAAAACTTCATGAATTTAACAAGATTTTTCCTGATATATTCCTCTGTGTTTTTATTCAAATCATCTCTTGCGAACCATTTGCAAAGAAACATTTTGACGATTGCCTGATACTTGATATTATACGGCAGTTTCAGCGAAAAATCAGAACAGCCTATAAGATTGTAAATATCAATGAGAAAATTATTTTTAACGAAATTGCCGTTAAATTCAAGCCTGAAATTCAGCTTTAATTTTTTATGGTTTTCGGGATTGACAAAAATAAACTCTTCCAGATTGAAGCAGAACGAAAAAGAGGCTACATTCGCCGCAGCATTCAGCGGCAGAGTGACACTTGTCCTTGTATCGGGGACTTTAACCAAATCAATCCTGTTGTATCTTGTATTTCTCTTATACAGTATCCCGTCAGCATCAAAATATATTTTATTTTTCTTATCGACCTCTATGTATTCGAGGCACGGACAGTCCAGAAAAGAAATATTATTTATATCCTCAACGCCTGCGGGGATAAATATTTTCCTGAGATACTGACAGTTAAATACTGCACCGTAATTTATTGAAGTTATGCCGTCGGGGATTATCAATTCTTCGTTATTGTTTTCGTCATCATAGCAGGAAGTGAGGACATTGCCCTTTACATATATTTTCATGAGTTCATGCTGTCAACAGCTTTTTCGACATCTTTTATTATTTCTGAAATATCTTCGGGGTTAAATTCTCCGCCGTACCATATCTCATGAGCCTTTACAGCCTGATATACGAGCATAGCCGCACCGCCCACGGCAGTTTTTCCCATAGCCCTTGCCTTTTTCATCAGAAGTGTTTCCGTGGGGTTGTATATCACATCGAACACGCTTGCGCAGTTGTGAATTACATCATCTGGAACGGCGCAGTTATCCGTTTTCGGGAACATTCCCACGGGGGTTGCATTTATCAGCAAATCGTAATTTCCGCTGATTTCGTTTATAAGGCATATCTTTACTGATGCATTGGAGCATTTCGAGAGGATTTCAGCCATGAGGAGCTGAGCATTCTTAATATCCTGCTCAATTACGGCAAGCGTAATATCTGCACCGTGCAGAGCCGTTTCAATCGCAATCATTCGACCCACACCGCCGCAGCCGAGGATTAAAACATTTCCGCCTATCGGGAGATTTTCCGCAGAGCGCAGAAAGCCGTCACAGTCCGTATTATAGCCGATAAACTTCCCGTCTGAATTATGTATGCAGTTTACGGAATTATATCTCTGCGCACTTTCGGCAAGACTGTCCGTAAAAGGAATAATTGCGGTTTTGTGCGGAATGGTTATGTTGAAACCTCGAAGCTGTTTCAGGTTTTCAACATCTGTTGAAAGATTTTCGGGTGCAATGTCGATTAATTCATAGGAGCAGTCCGTCATGCCGCTTAACTCAAATAATTTTTCGTGTATAAACGGCGACATGGAATGTCCGAGGGGGTGTCCGACAAGTCCGAATTTATTCATATATATCAGCTCCTTCGAGTGTTGCAAGGTTTTCGATGTTATAAGCCGAAACATCTTTGAGAGTTTTCTTGACGAGACCTGTGAGTGTTTTTCCTGCGCCAAATTCAGCGAATTTATCCGCACCGTCTTTCTGCATCTGAATTAATTCCGAGGTGAATTTCACGGGCGAAACGATATGCTTTGCAAGGAGTGAGGGCATATCCGAAAAATCCGTGAGTTCTCCGCCCGTCACGTTGGAATAGTATTTAACCTGCGGCTTTCTGAAAGTGATTGTCTTTGCAGTCTCATAGAATTTATCTGCGGCGGACTGCATTAATTTTGAATGGAATGCGCCTGCGACATTAAGCGGAACAACTCTTGCTTTCAGTTCGGCGAATTTTTCGCTTACCTCTGCGATACCTTCGGGAGTGCCTGCGATTACGGTCTGCACGGGGGAGTTATAATTCACTGCGGCGGCATAATTTTTGGCATTTGCGCAAATTTCCTCCACCTTTTCGGGTGAGATTTTCATAACGGCAGCCATTGCGCCCTTATTTTCACGGGCAGCCTCGTCCATAGCCTCCGCCCTTGCCTTTATGAGCCTGAAAATATCCTCGACCGAAACCATGCCTGCCATGGTCATTGCGGCATATTCGCCGAGGGAATGACCTGCCACTCCGCCGAATACAAAGGGCTTTCCCTCCGTGTGACCCTTGTTTATTGCGGCTGATATGCAAACGAGAGAAGTAAGTAAAATTGCAGGCTGTGCGTTGATTGTCTGTGCAAGCTCCTCGGGAGTGCTGTCAAAGCATAAGGCTTTCATATCACGTCCGAGAATATCCGATGCGATTTCGTAGAGTTCGCCGGTGTGGGGGTATGCACCGAGAATATCCTTTCCCATGCCGACACACTGTGAACCCTGTCCTGAAAACAATGAAATTATCATAATAAAATTCCTTTCTGTGCGTTGTATGCAATAAGTTGTAAATATCTCCCAAAAAATATTTAAAAATTTGTGCTTAATGACGATATTTTTCATTTAACCAGATAAAGAAATAAAATATCGTTGCAAAAAATCGGGAAATGATTTACAATATATATTGTATACGTTTTGTTTTTTCAAACGTCACACTTATACTATAACATAAATTTTCGGTTTTTACAACTGTTTTTATGGTAATTCCTCAAAGGAGATTAAAAATGGGCATAAATATTCTTGCAGCAGGCTGTTATATTCCTGAACAGAAACTCAAAAACGACGACTTCAAAAAATTTATCGACACAAACGATGAGTGGATAAGGACACGCACGGGCATTGCCGAAAGACCTATGGCAGGCTGGGAGCCTAACTGGTATATGGGCGCAAAAGCCGCAGAACAGGCTATAGAAAGAGCAGGTATATCCCGTGACGATATAGGGCTTATAATTTCATGTACCCTTACTTCGGATTTTCTCACGCCGAGTATGGCAAGCGTTATACAGCGTGAAATAAATGCCCCCAATGCTGCGGCATTTGACCTCAATGCAGCCTGTTCGGGATTTATATATGCACTCGATACGGCAAGAAGATTTCTCGAAACGGACGATAATCTTAAATATGCCGTTGTGGTCGCAAACGAGGCACTTTCACGCTTTCTCGATTTCAGTGACCGTACTACCTGTATACTTTTCGGTGACGGTGCGGCAGCGGCAGTTATCGAAAAAAGCGATAAATTATATTCCTCACACCTTGCGTCTGATGGCACGGGCGCACATTTCCTCTGCGCAAGAAACCTCAATCCCGCAGAAGAGGTTAAAACCGACAGCGATTTTTCGGACGGTTTCCCCGAAAAGCCCATACATCAGCTCGTACAGGACGGAAAGGAAGTCTATAAATTCGCAACGAAGGCTCTCCCCAAATCCTTTGAGCTTGCCGCCGCAAAAATCGGCATAACCTCCGATGAGATAGACTGGTTCATTCCTCATCAGGCAAATATCAGAATAATCGAAACCGCCGCAAAAAAATTCGGTGTTCCTATGGAGAAATTCATCATAACCCTTGACCATTTCGGCAATACTTCGAGTGCATCAATACCGCTTGCCTTCAACGAGGGCATAGAAAAGGGTCTTATCAAACGTGGGCAGAAGATTGCCCTCATAGGCTTCGGAGCAGGTCTGACATACGGCGGAATAATTTTAGAATATTAAGGAGAATTTTTTATGAAAACACGCATAACAGAGCTTCTCGGCTGTGAATACCCCATAATTCAGGGCGGTATGGCATGGGTTGCGGAGCATACTCTCGCCGCAGCCGTTTCCAATGCAGGAGGAATAGGACTTATCGCAGGAGGCAGCGCACCCATTGATTACCTCCGTGACCAGATAAGAAAATGCAAGGAAAAGACGGACAAGCCTTTCGGTGTAAATATAATGCTTATGTCGTCCAATGCGGACGCCCTCGCACAGCTTGTCATTGACGAGGGCGTTAAGGTAGTCACCACAGGCGCAGGCAGTCCGGGTAAATATATCCCTGCATGGAAAGAGGCAGGCATTAAGGTTATCCCCGTAATCCCCTCGGTTGCTCTTGCAAAGAGAATGGAAAAGGCAGGTGCTGACGCAGTTGTTGCGGAGGGTACGGAGTCGGGCGGTCATATTGGCGAAATAACCACCATGTGTCTCGTTCCGCAGGTAGTCGATGCATTGGAAATACCCGTAATCGCCGCAGGCGGTATCGCTGACGGCAGAGGTATGGCGGCGGCTTTCATGTTCGGTGCGGAGGGTGTACAGCTCGGAACTCGTTTCCTTGCCTCGGAAGAGTGTCAGATACACCCTACATTCAAGGAACTCGTCATAAAGGCTAAGGATACCGACAGCGTTGTAACGGGCAGATATACAGGTCATCCGTGCAGAAACATAAAGACCAAATTCTCAAAGAAGCTTGCAAGCGGCGAAAGAGACGGCTCACTCACTCCCGATGAATTTGAAGAAATCACGCTCGGCTCTCTCAGAAAAGCCGTTCAGGACGGAAATCTCGATGAGGGTTCATTCCTCTGCGGAGCTATCGCAGGCATGATTGACGAGGTAAAGCCCTGCTCCGAAATCGTAAGGGAAATTGTACAGCAGGCTGAAAAATTAATGCATAATTCATAATTAGTGTCATGAACAGGGGGTTTGGGGGAAAAGCCGCCCCTTGTGCCGGGAGTGAGCGCAGCATAGCGGAGCGAACGAAAGCACAAGCCTAAAGGGGTGGCTTCCCCAATTTAAATTATGATTTTAAATAGGAGGATAAAATGGCAGCAGTATTGGTAACGGGCGCGTCTCAGGGAATAGGTGCGTGTATAGCAAAGAGACTTGCTAAGGACGGATTTGATGTGGCAATAAATCACTATCCGAGTGAAAGCGACAGGGAAAAGGCTCTTGCAGTAGCAGAGGAGTGCAGGGCTTTCGGTGTCAGGGCGGAAATATTCTCTGCTGATGTTTCAAAATTCGCAGAATGCGAGGATATGGTAAAGACCGTAAAGGAGACATTCGGCAGTATTGATGCTCTTGTGAACAATGCAGGCATAACTAGGGATAACCTCATGGCAAGAATGAAAGAGGAGGATTATGACGCAGTTATCGCCGTAAATCAGAAGAGCGTGTATAATATGATGAAATTCGTATGCCCTGTCATGATGAAGCAGAAACACGGAAGTATAGTAAATGTATCGTCCGTGGCAGGACTTTACGGAAATCCCGGACAGGTTAATTATTCCGCATCAAAGGCGGCAATAATCGGCATGACCAAAACTGTCGCAAAGGAATACGGCAGGAAAAATATTACCTGCAATGCCGTTGCCCCCGGATTTATACATACGCCTATGACAGATGTGCTGTCCGAGGATTTAAAGGCTAAAATGCTCGATGCGGTGGCACTCAGAAGATACGGCGAACCCGAAGAGATAGCCTCTGTTGTGTCGTTCCTCGTATCGGAGGACGCATCTTACGTTACGGGACAGGTGATAGAAATTTCGGGCGGTCTTTCGATGTAGGGCTTTACGGCTTACGGATAATCCGCAAGGCGGTTTTGTTGCAATGTTCGGGGAATAACCCCATATATCAAGAAGAAAGGTATATTTTTTATGAGCAGAAGAGTAGTTATTACAGGTATGGGAGCAGTTACTCCGCTCGGTACGGGCGTTGAAAAGTTCTGGGAGGGAATAAAGGCAAATAAAAACGGTTTGTCCTTTATAGAACATTTCGACAGCGAAAGAACAGGAGTAAAAATAGCAGGTCTTGTCAGGGATTTTGACGAAACGGCTTACTACGGCATAAAGGGCTGTTTCGACAGGAAAGAGGCAAAGCGCATGGAGCTTTTCACAAAGTATGCGCTGGTCGCCGCACATGAGGCTCTCAAAGATGCAGGGAGCGATTTTTCGGATATAGACCCCTACAGGGCAGGAGTTATCGTCGGCTCGGGCATAGGCGGAATAGACCTTACACTCAGCGAATACGGAAAATTCCTCGAAAAGGGTGCAGGAAGAGTTTCTCCTTTCTACGTTCCCATGATGATAAGCAATATGGCGGCAGGTACTGTCTCGATGAAAACGGGCTTTATGGGTGCTAATTTCGATGTGACGACAGCCTGCGCAACGGGTACTCATTCAATCGGCGAGGCTTTCCGCAAAATCAAGGACGGCTATCTCGATGTCTGCATAGCAGGAGGTACGGAAAGCGCAAGGGAAGAATTTACCTATGCCGCATTCGCAAATATGAAAGCACTTACAAAATGCGGCGACCTGGAAAAGGCTTCAATTCCTTTCGATAAGGACAGAAGCGGCTTTGTACTCGGCGAGGGCAGCGGAATACTTATTCTTGAGGAATACGAACACGCAAAGGCAAGAGGTGCGCAGATATATGCCGAAGTCGCAGGCTACGGCGCAACCTGTGACGGCTACCACATGACCTCCCCCATGCCCACGGGCGAGGCGGCAGGAAAGGGTATGGCTCTTGCAATCGAGGAGGCAGGTCTTACACCTGCGGATATAGATTATATAAACGCTCACGGCACTTCTACGGGGCTTAATGACAAGTACGAAACAGCCGCCATAAAAGTCGCCCTCGGCGAATATGCATACAAGACGAAAATAAGCTCGACAAAATCAATGATAGGTCATCTTCTCGGTGCGGCAGGTGCGGTCGAAGCCGTTGTTACCGCAAAAACCGTGAAGGAGGGTTTTATCCATGCGACGGTCGGCACGAAAAATCCCGACCCCGAATGTGACCTCGACTATTGCATAAACGGAAATGTACAGCAGGAAGTAAGGGCAGCCATTTCAAATTCACTCGGTTTCGGCGGTCATAACGCTTCGCTCTGCTTCAGAAAAGTAACGGATTAAGGAGGTGCAGGAATGTCCGAAAAAATCGTAGCCTGCAATCTTACACTCGGCGATATTAAAAATCTTGCCGCATATCTCGAAGAAAGCGGTCTGGAGAAAATAAAAATCAAAAACGGAGACTCCGAAATCGTCATCGAGGCGAAAATGTGTCCGCCTCCGCCCCCGATAATCCCCCCCATGATGCCGAATGCAATGTCACACGCAAGTGCTTCCGCCGCACAGCAGGAACTCCCCAAGGCTTCCGAAAAGCCTGCGGAGCAGGGCGGAAATATCGTGAAATCCCCCATAGTGGGAACATTCTATGCCGCTCCCTCTCCCGACAAGCCGCCTTTCGTAAGGGTCGGCGACAAGGTGAGAAAGGGCGATGTCATCATGATTATAGAGTCCATGAAGCTTATGAACGAGATACAGTCGGATTTCGACGGCACTGTGGATAAAATTCTTGTAAGTGACGGTCAGGCTGTGGAGTACGACCAGCCAATCATGATAATCAAATAAAATTCATAAAGCCTTATATCCACACGGACGGCGGAGATATGGGGAGATATAAAAAATTTCTATGCATTGCTTATTTAATTAAAAGCAATTTTCCCCCCCGCCGGCGGCGGCGGAAACAAAGACAAAAGATAAAATTTTATGCATTATGGGCATTGACAAATGTCAATGCAATTATGAATTATGCATTAATACGGGGGTGTCGGATTTGTCGGAAAAACAGGAGCAGAAAAAGAAATACACTGCCGATGAATTTTTCGCATTGACAGCGGAAAACAGTCTCAGATGTGAACTTTATAACGGAGAAATAATATCTCAGGCTGTGCCCTCGCTTGAACATCAGATTATACGCGCAGAGCTTTATGTAAAATTCAGGGATTTCATAAAGAGCAGAAACGGCAGGTGCAGGGCATTGCCGCCCATAGATGTAAAGCTTGACGAATATAACACAGTCGTTCCCGATTTTCTTCTTGTATGCGACCCCTCAAAGCTTGATGAAAGACGCTGTTACGGTGCGCCCGATTTTGTTGCGGAGATACTTTCATTGAACAGCGAAAACGACCTGATAACCAAGCTTGCGCTGTATAAGCAGTACGGCGTAAGGGAATACTGGATAATTTCGCCGAGGCACAGAAAAACGCTTGTATACTTTTTTGAGGAAAGCAGCTTTCCGCAGATATTTTCTTTTGAAAAGCTGATACCCGTGAACATATATGACGGAGAGTTTGAAATAAATGTTTCGGAATTAATCAAGGATTAATAATTATGAATTATGCATTAGATACAAGGGAGATGCAATATGTCGGATATATTAATGAACAAAGAACAGATAATGGAAATAATTCCCCACCGTGACCCATTTCTCCTCATTGATGAGATAGTGGAAATGGAAGTCGGCGTGAGGGTTAAGGCAAGAAAATATATAAAAGAGGACGATTTCTGGTTCAGGGGACATTTCCCCGGTTATCCCGTGACACCGGGAGTCTTAATGGTAGAAATGCTTGCGCAGGCAGGAGCGGTATGTATGCTCTCGAAGCCTGAATTTAAGGGAAAAATCGGGCTTTTCGGCGGCATGGACAAGGTTAAGTTCCGCAGACAGGTCGTCCCCGGAGATGTCCTCGACCTCGAGGTTGAAATGATAAAGCAGAGAGGGCCAATCGGCACGGGAAAGGCTCTGGCTTCTGTCGGCGGCGAAAAGGCTGTCTCTTGCGAGATAACCTTTGTCATAACAGACGGCAAAAGAGAATAATCCGTAAGGAGATACAAAATGTTCAGAAAAATACTCATTGCAAACAGGGGAGAAATAGCAGTGCGCATAATAAGAGCCTGCCGTGAGCTTGGTGTGAAAAGCATTGCAGTCTATTCGACCGCCGATAAAAATTCGCTCCACGCACAGATAGCTGATGAAGCCGTCTGCATAGGCCCTCCCGCAACCAAGGACAGCTATCTCAATATGAATGCAATAATTCAGGCGGCTGTCAATACGGGCGCAGAGGCTGTACACCCGGGTTTCGGATTTCTTTCGGAAAATGCGGAGTTTGCAAGATTATGCGAAAAAAACGGAATTGTATTCATAGGCCCTTCGTATAAATCAATCGAAATGCTCGGCGACAAGGCAGCCGCAAAGGAAACCATGTCAGCCGCAGGAGTACCCGTTATTCCCGGGTCAAGGGGGTCGGTTTCATCTGTTGAGGAGGCAAGGGAAATTGCCGAAAAATCAGGCTATCCCATACTTGTAAAGGCATCCGCAGGCGGCGGCGGACGTGGAATACGCCGTGTTGACTCCCCGAAGGAGCTTGAAGCGCAGATGACTGCCGCACGTCAGGAGGCTAAAAATTTCTTCGGCGATGATACGGTCTATATAGAGAAATTTTTAATCAATCCCCACCACGTCGAAATACAGATAATCGCCGACAAGAACGGCAATACAATATATCTCGGCGAACGTGACTGCTCCATGCAGAGAAGAAACCAGAAGGTGCTTGAGGAGTGTCCAAGCCCGATAGTTGACGAAGAACTGCGCAGAAAAATGGGTCAGGCTGCCGTCACCGCCGCAAAACAGTGCGGATATTACAACGCAGGTACGATAGAATTTCTTGTCGATGAAAACAGGGATTTCTATTTCATGGAGATGAATACGAGAATACAGGTCGAACACCCCATTACCGAGGAGGTTACGGGCTTTGATATTGTCACCGCACAGATAGAAATTGCCGCAGGACTTCCGCTGCGTGCGGCGCAGGAGGATATAAAGCTGAGGGGTCATGCGATAGAATGCCGCATAAATGCGGAAAATCCCGACCTTAATTTCAGACCCTCCCCCGGTACGATAACAGCCCTTTATGTTCCCGGAGGACCCGGCATAAGGATTGACGGCGCAGTGTATCAGGGCTATACCATAACCCCCTACTATGACTCGATGATAAGCAAATTAATCGCTCATGCGGCGGACAGGGACGGCGCAATCAGGAAAATGCGCTGGGCATTGTCAGAGTTTATAGTCGAGGGCGTGGATACAAATATTGATTTTCAGCTTGAAATACTTAAACAGTCCGAATTTGTAAGCGGAAATTATGACATAGGATTTCTTAACAGATATATGGAAAAAACCAAAAGAAAATAAGGCGGTGATATAATGGGAGAAAATATGTTCGACAGCTTTTTCAGCGTTGTCAAAAAGCGGTTCAACGGAAATAATGATGACGACAGCCGTGAAACGGTGAAGTGTCCCAGATGTCAGAGCCCTGTGCTTCTGCAAAAATATGAGGAGCTGCACAGAGTATGCCCCGACTGCAACTATCACGGCAGACTTTCTTCGTCCGAGAGAATTGAAATAACCTTTGATGAGGGCAGCTTTGCGGAGCTTGACGGAAATTTAATCAGCCGCAACCCGATAGATTTCCCCGAATATCCCGAAAAACAGGAGGAGCTGCGCAAAAATACGGGGCTTAACGATGCGGTTGTTACGGGTACGGCGATGATAAAGGGCATAAAGACCGTTGCAGGAATAATGGACTCACGCTATATGATGGGCAGTATGGGCAGTGTCGTGGGGGAGAAGATAACGAGGGCTTTTGAATATGCCGTGGAAAACCAACTCCCTGTGATACTCTTCACGGCATCGGGCGGAGCAAGAATGCAGGAGGGCATTGTCTCTCTTATGCAGATGGCTAAGACGGCAGGTGCGGTAAAGCGTCACAGCGATGCAGGAGGACTTTATATAACCGTCCTCACAGACCCCACCACGGGCGGAGTTACCGCAAGCTTTGCCTCGCTGGGCGATATTATAATCGCAGAACCGAAGGTACTCATAGGCTTTGCCGGCAGACGTGTTATCGAAAGCACCATAAGGCAGAGACTTCCCGAGGATTTCCAGCTTGCGGAATTTATGCAGGAACACGGCTTTGTAGATATAATAGTAGAGAGAAAGAAAATGCGCAGCACCCTTTCGCATCTTCTTAAAATTCACGGATACGGGGAGGCTTGAAAATGGACGAGAAAAAAACCGCATGGGAAAGACTTCAGCTTGTCCATGCAAAGGGCAGACCTACAATAAGGAATTATATTCCGCTTATATTCAGCGAATTTTACGAAATGCACGGAGACCGCCTCTACGGTGACGACAGGGCTGTTGTCGGAGGGCTTGCAAGAATTGACGGTATCCCCGTAACGGTCATAGCGCAGGTAAAGGGCAGGGATATAAACGAGAACAAGAACTGCAATTTCGCCATGCCCCACCCGGAGGGCTACAGAAAGGCTTTAAGGCTTGTAAAACAGGCTGAAAAATTTCACCGCCCCGTCATATGCTTCATAGATACCCCCGGAGCATTCTGCGGAATTGCCGCAGAGGAGAGAGGTCAGGGCGAGGCTATCGCAAGGAATATAGCGGAATTTATGACACTCAGAACCCCGATAATATCCATAGTACTCGGCGAGGCAGGCAGCGGCGGCGCACTTGCCCTCGGTGTATGCGATGAGCTTGCAATGCTCGAAAATGCGGAGTATTCCGTTGTATCGCCGAGAGGCTTTGCGAGCATACTCTGGAAAGACGCATCCCGTGAGGAGGAAGCCTGCAATATTATGAAGATAACCGCCGAGGATATGCTCCGTCTCGGAGTTGCCGAAACGGTCATAAAAGAACCGCTCGGCGGCGCACATAACGATTTAGACAAAATTTCAGAAAATATCAAGGAATATTTGTCACTCAAAATTCGGGAAAAATTGCAAAAAGATATTGACGAATTGCTTAAAGAACGTTATACTAAGTTTAGAAAAATCGGAGAGTTCACAGAACAAGCCGGTTTTGAATAAAAGCTATGATTGAGCAGATTTAAAATTGTTCGGAATAATATACAAAAAAGTATAATAAAAAGCGATGTTTCCTCCGCCGCAGGCGGAGGAAACAGGGACAAATTCAAAATGCTCATTTATAGTAAAAAAATATATAATGGAGGAAAAAGAAATGGTTTTTGAAACACTCAAGGACATTATCGTTGACCAGCTCGGAGTTGATGAGGACGCAGTTACATTGGAGGCAGACATTCAGGACGACCTCGGCGCAGACTCTCTCGACATTGTTGACCTTATACAGACAATCGAGGAAGAATATGAGGAGCAGAAGCTTTCTATTCCCGATGAGGCTGTTGAGGGCATAAAGACGGTAGGCGATATTGTAAGCTATATCGAGAGCCACATAGACGTTGAATAATTGAACATAAAGAGAAAAGCCGTCCGGTATTTCCGGGCGGCTTTTTGCATAAAAAATCCCTCCCGTGCGGAAGGGATTTTTTTTATCGTTATCAGAGCTTTTTCTTTTCCTCGTCTATCATTCTTATGAGGTCGTCAACGGACATGGCATCGACCTTTTTCTTGTTCCTGATTTTCTCGGCTCTCCTGATAATATCGGATATATCGGGGGAGGAGTCTGTGTTTATGGCAGGAGCAGTTTCGGTTTCCGCAGAAACGGGAGCCTGTGTCCTTACATTTACGGCTTTCTGGCTGTTTACGCCCTGAATGTCGCTGTTTGATTTGTAGATAACGCCCGTATCGTCATTTGCGGTCTTTTCATAAACGGGAGAGGGCTTCTGCGAATTGACAACAGATGAGGGAGCAGGAGCTTCAAATCTTTCAAGCTCAAGGGGCTTTGCGGACTGTTTGGAAAGGGTTTCGTTTTCTTCGGGAACAGCCTCATGAGAGGGATAGGAGGGCTTGTTTGATTTCTGGGCGGCAAATCTTGCGGTTTCGGCTTTCTGCGCCTTGAACTGCATGGTTCGCTCCTTTTCTTTCTGATAGGGGGAGTCGTGATTTACCTCTTTCTGGCTGAAATTTTCGGCTATGGACATCTTTTTTCTTTCAAGCTCGTCATTGACTGCGGGCTGAATTTCGGGTTCAAAGAGGGGATTGCCGTTCTTTGTGCGTGATTTCTTTTCGTCGGATTTTTTATCCTCGTCCTCGTCATAGCTGTAGAAGCCGTATTCTTCATCGTCGTCCTCATCGTCATAATCGTCCTCGTATTCGTCATCGCTGTTCTTTGAAGATGCGATTTTTACTATGAGGAGTATGAGCAGGATTACGCAGGGAACAATAAGCTCGGCAATAATTCCCTTTATATCGAGTGTGAACGCAATGAATTTTCCGAGTTCGAGACTTTCGGGGTAGCCCGTGCATACTGCGAGTATTCTGTCCTTGGTTATGGAGTCGGTGTTGTCCTCGTGAACGGAGTCACGGGTATAGTATCTTTCCGTGCCGTATTCCGACTCAACGACAGCGTTGATACTTCTGATGGTTGCCTGAGAGGGGTCGTCTGCCGGATAGCATATGACTATATCGCCTGCGGCAATGCTTATATGCTTTGCCTCCTTTGCGATGAGAGCCGCACCTGTCGAGACATCACCTTCGAGGGGGTTGGGGTCATCAACTATGTAGATATACCTGTCGCTTATGTGGGGGATTTTGCTCTGGGTAAAGAGTACGTTGATGCCTACAGAAATAATCACCGAGAATATGCATATAATTACTATGAACATTCTTAATACGGAGAAGCCTTTGTTTTTCTTCATGTATACCATTCCTTTTCTTTATTTTTGCCTGCGGCAGAGAGAGAACCGCCCGTCAAAAGTCATCTGATATATTATAACACATAATAAATAAAATTTCAATAAATAATACAAAATTTTTTCTGATTTTTTTTGTGATAATTGCAGAATGTCGTATTTTTTACAAAAAGCGGCATATTAATACCTGTTTTTGGATAATCTATACAGAAATAATATTCAATATATATGCATAAAATAGATTTTGCCGTTTGTGTTTCGGTAATATGTTGATTCCGTTGATAAATATTTGTTGAAATATACAATTGAAAAAATTCTTGAAATATGATAAAATAGAAATGTACAGACTGCGGATTTATTTCCCGTCCGGATATTTTTCCGTTCGGAGCAGATGAATGTATGACCAAAAGAACGCCGCCCCTGCGGCAGAAGGAGATTTATGTATGGCAAACAATCAGACGGATATGATTATGGAGAAAATCAGGAATAATTTTTCAAAGAAGCTTCAGGTTCTCTTCAGCGTTACCCCCGAAGAGGCATCGGATAAACAGGTATATCAGGTGCTTTCTTCGATAATCGTTGACGTTCTCAGAACCAAAAGAAATGAATTTATCAACCATACCCATTCGGTAGGCGGAAAGCAGGTTTACTACCTCTCGATGGAATTTCTCATGGGACGTTCCCTCAAAACCAGCCTCTATAACCTCGGCATTGCGGACAGTGTTTCAAAAATGCTCAAGGGTCACAATATAAACCTCGACAAGATTTTTGAACAGGAACCCGACGCAGGTCTTGGAAACGGCGGTCTCGGCAGACTTGCTGCCTGCTATCTCGATGCCCTCGCAACAACGGGCTTCCCTGCTATGGGCTATTCGATATGCTACGAATTTGGTATCTTTCAGCAGAAATTGCAGGACGGTATGCAGATAGAGCTTGCGGATGACTGGCTTCCCGGCGGCAGTGTATGGCTCGTCCCAAGACCCGAGCTTGCAATCGAGGTTCATTTTGACGGCGAAATTCAGGAAACATGGGATAACCAGCACTACCATGCTACCCACGTAAACTATAAAACAGTAATAGCTACTCCCTATGATATGTATGTTTCGGGCTACGATACGGAGGCAGTTTCAACACTCCGTCTCTGGGGCGCAAAGGCTCCCGGCTTCAGCCCCGAGGCTATGGAGAAATTCGCAGAGGGTCACTTCGCCGAGGCTTACTCGATGAATGCTATCGACAACTGCATTTCAAAGGTTCTCTATCCCAACGACAACCATCAGGAGGGCAAGAACCTCCGTCTCCGCCAGCAGTATCTCCTCTGTGCGGCATCTGTCGGCGATATAGTAAACCATCACATGAACGTTTACGGCACTCTCGAAAACCTCCCCGACAAGGTTGCCATTCATATAAACGACACACACCCCACACTCGCTATCCCCGAGCTTATGAGAATACTCCTCGATGACTGCGGCTATCAGTGGGATAAGGCATGGGATATTGTCACAAGAACATTTGCCTATACCAACCATACCGTTATGGCTGAGGCTCTCGAAAAATGGGATATTGACCTCATCAAGCACGTTGTTCCGAGAATACACAATATCATCATGGAAATCAACAGAAGATACTGTCAGCAGCTTATGGAGTTCAACAACAACGACAGCGCAAAGACAACACGTATGTCAATCGTCAAGGACGGAAAAATCCATATGGCTACTCTCTGCGTTGCGGCATCGCACAGCGTAAACGGCGTTTCAAAGCTTCATTCGCAGATAATCAAGGACTCCGTATTCCATGACGAATATGAATATACCCCCAATAAATTCAAGAACGTTACCAACGGTATCGCTTACAGAAGATGGCTCTATCAGTCCAACCCCAGACTTACACAGCTCCTCACGGAGAAAATCGGCAGCAAGTTCATAAAGGACGCATCGGAGCTTATCAAGTTCAGAGACTTCCAGAACGATGAAGAGGTACTCAAGAGCCTCCTCGATGTAAAGCAGGCTAATAAAGAGGCTTTCGCAAAGCGCCTCAAGAAAAAGAGCGGCATAATCGTAAATCCCGACAGCATTTTCGATGTTCAGGTAAAGCGTCTCCACGAATACAAGAGACAGCACCTCAATGCGCTCAATATACTTGCCGACTATGCTTACCTCCTCAGCAACCCCGATGCGGACTTCACTCCAAAGACCTATATGTTCGCTGCAAAGGCTGCTCCCGGATATTACCTCGCAAAGCAGATTATAAAGCTTATATGGGCTATCTCCGAGGAGATAAGAAAGAACCCCAAGATAAGCGAAAAGCTTCAGGTTGTATTCCTCGAAAACTACTGCGTTACCCTTTCGGAACACCTCATGCCCGCCGCAGACATATCCGAACAGATTTCAACGGCAGGTACGGAGGCATCAGGTACGGGCTGTATGAAGCTCATGCTCAACGGCGCAGTTACACTTGGTACTCTTGACGGAGCAAACATCGAGATAAAGGATGCCTGCGGAGAAGAGAACATCGTTATATTCGGCATGACGACCCCCGAAGTAAACGACCTCAAGGCAAGAGGCTACAACCCCGATGACTATTTCAAGGGCGACAGCAGAATTAACGAGGCAATCGAGCGTATGTACCACGGTATCAACGGCTGTACATTCGTTGATGTTGCAGACTCTCTCAGGCTCAGAGACCCCTACATGGTGCTTGCGGATTTCGACAGCTACAGAAAGGCACAGGCTTATATTACAGAGTGCTACAATGACAGAATGAAGTGGGCTAAGATGTCCCTCAACAATATCGCAGGAGCAGGAATTTTCTCTGCAGACCGTGCAGTTACGGAGTATGCGGACAATATCTGGCATTTAAGATAATTACACCCGAAAAGGGGACGAATATCCGTCCCCTTTTTTTGTCAGGGAATATCACTTACAAAAAAATACGGATATTGCCGAAAAATATGTGCAGTATGCTTATGGATTTCAGGCTTGCCCCTCCGCCGCCGGCGGAGGGCAGAGAAGAAATATAGATTTATCCCCGTTACAGGCATGGGGAAAGAAAAATAATATCATCTGCTCCCTGTACCGGGGAGTATAAAAATTCTGAATAACAGGAGGTTTTTTATGAAACCGATTTACGATACATGGCATATGAACTACAAATCCATTTTCGGTGCGCTGAGACAGTACGAAAAATGCCGCTTTTCAATAAGACTTTCAAAGGATATAAGACCCGATTTTCCGCCCGTTCTTGTGCTTTTCAGAACAGGCTTCAAGGAGAGGTTCATACCTATGAACGTTTCGGGCGAGGAGGAGGACTGCTTTGTCTATTCCTGCGACTTTACCGCAAGGTACAGCGATGTGCATTATTATTATTTCTCCTATACAAGCGGAGGAATACGTCACTATATAAAGAAAGTAAGCTCCCACGAGGGCGCAGAGCGTGAGGGCGACCTCTTTCAGCTTACCGTCTATGAGAGCGACTACGAAACTCCAGATTTTCTCAAAGGCGGAGTAATGTACCAGATATTCCCCGACCGTTTCTGCAAAAGCGGAAAGGTTCACGAGAATATCCCCGAAGGAAGAGTACTGCGTGAGGACTGGGGCGGCACTCCCTACTACAGACCCGACCACAACGGTCATGTGTGGAATAATGACTATTTCGGCGGAGATTTCGCAGGAATACAGTCAAAGCTTGAATATCTGCACGACCTCGGAGTTACCTGCATATATCTCAACCCGATATTCGAGTCGCACGAAAACCACAGATATAATACAGCAGACTATATGAAAGCCGACCCCCTCCTCGGAACCAACGAGGAATTTGAGGAGCTTTGCCGTGAGGCTGAAAAATACGGCATATCCATAATCCTTGATGGTGTGTTCTCCCACACGGGTGCGGACAGCGTTTATTTCAACAAGAACGGCAGATACCCCGAAGCAGGTGCTTATCAGTCGAGAGAAAGCAAATACTATGACTGGTACACGTTCATAAATTACCCCAATGTCTATGAGGCATGGTGGGGAATTGACACGCTCCCCAATGTCTGTGAAAACAATGAGGACTACACGGAATTTATCTGCGGAGACGAGGGAGTACTGCATTACTGGCTCTCAAAGGGTGCGGCAGGTTTCCGTCTCGATGTTGCTGACGAACTGCCCGACCAGTTTTTGAATAATTTAAGAAAATCCGTGAAGAATTTCGGAAACGACAAGATAGTCATAGGCGAGGTATGGGAGGACGCATCAAACAAGGAAAGCTACGGCATAAAACGCCGCTATCTCCTCGGCGACCAGCTTGACTCGGTTATGAATTATCCTTTCAGAGAGGCGATAATAAATTTCGTAAAGGGCGGAAGTCCGAGGAATTTAATAGACTCCGTTATGACAATCCTTGAACATTATCCCAAGCCGACAATAGACGTTCTTATGAATTTTGTGTCCACGCACGATATTGAAAGGGCTATAAACCGTCTCGGCGGCGAATACTGTGACGACAAATCAAAGGACTGGATGGCTGAACGCTGGCTTAATGACCAACAGTACGCACACGGAAAAAATCTCCTTAAAGCGGCTATGGCTCTGCAATTTTTCCTCCCCGGAGTGCCGAGCATATACTACGGAGATGAGGCAGGCTTGCAGGGATATAAAGACCCGTTCAACCGCCGCTGCTATCCGTGGGGTCACGAGGATAAGGAGCTTATCGCCTATGTTTCGGAACTCAGCCGTGTGAGAAAGGCTATTCCGAATATGAAAGGCGGAAGAACTTATTTCGTGATAAATGACGAGCGCATAAATGACGACCGCCTCATTGCTTTCACGAGAGAGGGCGCAGAAAGGGATCATATAGTATTCGTCAACAGGAGCGGAGACAATGTATGCTTCGGCAGTCTTGCCGAAAATCTGCCCCGTTTCAACGATTTCAAGCCCGAATACGGCGGCTCGTGCGAAAATGACAGCGTAACTGTCGCACCCTACGGATATACCATAATTTCCGCAAAATTCCTCGGATAAGGGATTTTCTGCATATTTTATCCGCATTTATATATTTTCGTAGGAAAATCGTAATATTTATCATATTTATCTTCAAAAGTTGTAATAATTTTTAATGTTTCTGATATTTACATTTTGCCTTTTAAGTGATATAATATAGCTGTAATAAAAATTAAGGAGAGATAAATATGAGAAAATTTTTCAGTATCGCACTTGCATCGCTTCTTATCGTAAGTAGCCTTGCATCATGCGGAAGCACGGAGACAGAGACATCTTCAGGCAGCTCCGGGTCGGAGGCTGCGGAGGCTAAGAGAGCAGCTGAAACCACAGAGGCAGAGACAGAGGAAGAAACCACCGAAGAGGAAACCACAGAGGCAGAGACGGAGGAAGAAACCACCGAAGCAGATACCGATGATGACGACGAAATCAGCGATGACGAATTGGAAATTACTACAATCGCAATGCCCGAACTCGTTCCCGATGATGCTGCCGAGGGTGATTTTATCGGCAAATGGGAAGCTTCAAAGATGATTGCTGACGGAATTTACATGGAGGACTTCATGGGCATTCCCCTTGGTGTCATGATGCAGCTTGAAATCAAGGACGACTACACGGCAGTTGTTGCATCAACTCTTGAAGATACAGATGTTGAGTCAATGACATGGGAATACACCGACAACGGCATTTCAATCCTCGATGAAAACGGAGAGGCTACTTCATGTATCATCATGAACGGCGAGCTTGTACTCTACGGTGAAGAGGACGGCGCAGAGGAGCAGGTATATTTCACAAAGGTTGACGAATTTACACAGATGTCGGAAGAAGAACTTCAGGCTCTCATGGAGGAGGCTTTCGGTTCGCTTGCCGAGGATATAGACGTACCTGATACCGATACAGAAGTTGAAGACGATGATACGGACGTTGAGGAAGAAATCACCGATACGGCAGAATAATTCATAACAAAAAGGACAGATGACGGTTCATCTGTCTTTTTTTTGCCGCAAAATGGTAATAATTATTATATTTTTTGTCTCAAACTGTCGTAAATTTTCGTATTTTTGATATTTACATTATCTGTCCGTTGTGATATAATAAAGCTGTAACCAATCATCAAAAGGAGTTTTAGTATGAAAAAATTAATAAGCTTATTGGCAGTGTCTGTTATTATAGCAAGCTGCTTTGCAGGCTGCGGCGATACGGGAACAAGTGAAACGGAGCTTTCGTCATCGTCCTCGTCACAGACCGATGAAGAAACCGCCGAAGAGGAAACCACGGAGGAAGAAACCACCGAGGAAGTTACCGAGGAGGAAACCACCGCAGAAGTTACCGAAGAGGAATTGTCCGATGAAGAAGAGGAAATCCCCGAAATCGAAACCGTACCCATGCCCGAATATAATCCCGATGATGCCGCAGAGGATGATTTTGTCGGCAACTGGGAATGTACAAAAATGCTCTCCGCAGGACAGTTTGGGCATATTATTGAGGGCGACCTCTACGGTATTCCCCTTAATGTCGTTGCACAGATAATCATAAATGACGATAATACGGGCGTTTTAAGCTCAGGTCTTGAGGGCAGCGAAGATGCGGCAACAAAATTCACATGGGAATTTGCGGACAAGAGACTTAACCTCACGATAGATGACGAGGATGAAGAAATCGAAAATATGTTTCTCTACATGCAGGACGGGGATTTGATAATGTCCTCTGATGCGGACGAGGAGCTGGTTTATTTCCAGAAGGTTGACCAGCTCACCTACTTCACGGAGGAAGATTTATACAAGGCTATGGGAATTGACCCCGCCGATATAGTTGCGGATGTAGAGGGAGAAGATACCGAAGATACGGAAGATACCGTGGAAAGCGAAGAACCCGAAACCGCCGCCGAAGAATAATATAATAAATAAAACGCAGGTTTTTCGCCTGCGTTTTTTATATCCCCCGACATCGGCGGGGGATAATATTATTCAACGGAAATGATGTAGTAATATACGGGCTGTCCGCCGTTTACGAGCATGACTTCAATTTTGTCGCTTAATTTCGACTGCAAGAGCTGATGTACACGCTCGGCATTTTCCTCCGTCACGTCTGCACCGTATATCAGGGTTACATAGCTTGCGTCGCCCTTTGCAAGCTTTTTCACGAGTTTAAGGGCAGCCTTGTTTATATCCCTTTCCGTGAATGAGAGCTTGCCGTTGTCAAGGGCAAGAATTTCGCCCTCCTTGATAGTATGTCCCTCAAATTCGGAATTTCTTGCGGCAAATGTTATAAGACCCGTTGAGACTTTTTCAAATGCCTTGGTCATATTTATGCGGTTTTCGGCAAGACCGAGACTTTCGTCAAATGCGAGCATGGCGGATATTCCCTGCGGAATTGTCCTTGTCTGCAATACGCATACGCTTTTATCCGTAAGCCTTACAGCCTGCTCCGCCGCCATGATTATATTTTTATTGTTGGGCAGTACGAAAACGGTCTTTGCAGGGGTTGCAAGAATTGCCCTTAAAATATCATCGGTCGAGGGGTTCATGGTCTGACCGCCCTTGACTATAATATCAACACCGAGGTCGCCGAACATTGCTTCAAGTCCGTGACCTGCACATACCGCCACAAATCCGAACTGTTTTTCGGGAACTGCGGGGGCGAAGCCCTCTTCAAGCTGTTTGGTCTCTTTCAGGCGGTTTTCGTGCTGTATGCGCATATTCTCAATCTTGGGCTTGGGGTCGTTTATGAAATATCCGAATTCAAGGGCTTTTTGCAGTGCGTTTCCGGGGTTGTCCGTGTGGACGTGGACTTTTATGATTTTATCATCATCGACAAGCACAACGCAGTCGCCTATGGTTTCAAGATATGCCCTGAGCATAAAGGGGTCGGGGCAGTTTTCCTTTTTTTGCAGCATAAATTCCGTGCAGTATGTGAAGGTTATATCATCATCATACTGACTTGCGGCGGCTCTGAATGAGTCCTGTTTTTCGTCGGAATTTGTATTTTCGTTCGGCTCTGCGATTTTTCTGCCCTTGAAAACATCGTACATCGCACGGAATATTATACTGAGTCCCATGCCGCCTGCATCGACAACACCTGCCTTTTTAAGCTGGGGGAGCATATCGGTAGTCTTTGCGAGTACGGCTTCGGCTTCCTCACAGACATCGTGCCAGAAAACGAGGGTATCATTTGTAGAAAGGGAAATTTCCTTTGCCTTTTCCGCAGATGCCCTTGCAACGGTAAGTATAGTACCCTCGACAGGCTTCATGACAGCCTTGTATGCGGCATCCACGCCGAGGGCAAGAGCCTTTGCGAAATCCTCACAGCCTGCCTCCTCAAGACCGTCAAGACCCTTTGAAATGCCTCTGAATATGAGAGAGAGTATAACTCCCGAATTTCCCCTTGCGCCCCTGAGAAATGCAGATGCGGCTGCGGAGGAAACCTCCGATATGGGGGCATTGTCGGGCAGTCGTTTAAGCTCGTTTATTGAATTGCCTATAGTCATAGACATATTTGTACCCGTATCTCCGTCGGGAACGGGGTAGACATTGAGTTCGTCAACTTCTCTTTTCCTGTTATTAATAGTTATTGCAGCGGAAATAACAGCGTCTCTGAATAAAGCACCGTTTATCACTATCAAATCCTCCAATCAGTAATTCATATCGTCAACATATACGGTTATCTTGTTGACATCAATTCCGGCAGCCTGTTCAACGGTAAAGCCTACCTTATGGATAATACTGCTGACGGCTGCGGAGATATTTGTGCCGTAGGAAACTTTTATATGGAGGTCGATAACAAGACCGCCGTCCTTATCGGTACGTATAACAACTCCCCTGCGTCTGAAAAGTCTGCCCTTTGTTATGGCAGATACAGCGGAACGGAACGTATTTACATTACACACATCAGCAACGCCGAAGCAGTCGCATACGGCATGGCGGACAAGCTCTGTTATATAATTTTCAGTAACCGAAATCTGACCGATGTGGTTTTCAACCGTGACCATAAAGCACACCCCTTTTTCTGTTATATGCGGAACTACAAATGAGCATTTTGAAATAATGTACAAAAATCTTTATATTTTTTCTTATTCCCCCTGCCTGCGGCAGGGGGAATATGGTTTTTTTGTATATTACCCCGAACAATTTTAAATTTGCTCAATCACAGTGCGGAAAACATTCCGCAAAGATATTATATCATATTTCTTTATAATTTGCAACAGCAAACTGAAAAAAATTGCAGATATTGATTTTATAATATTTTTCTGCGGTTTATAACAGATAATTAAAAAAATATTCCCCCGAACGAACGGGGGACAGGAAAATATTATGAAAATTATTTTTCGTTTCGGGGGCTTTTCTTTTCGGAAAAAATATGCTATAATAATATCTGTATCAATAACCCCTGTTATTGTTGTCGGAGCCTCGGTATTTTGCACGGGTTCTTGCTATGCTCTCCTCGCTGCGCTTTATCAGGTTAAGCAGTGACGAGGAATACTGCGCATAATCCTTTTGCAGTGTTGAGGTGGTTATATACAGAGTATCAAAATTCCCAACGCAGTCGTTTCCGTCAAGGGGTATTCCGCTCGATGCGGCTTTTATATCGGCTTCACTCATGGAAATTATTGCGTTTGCGCTGTCGTTTGCGATTACCTTTGGAATGCGGAAAAGCTTCTGGTCGTTGTGGGGGTTTGCGTTGTATACTATGCGGAAAAGCTTATAGACGGAAAGCATGAGATAGGACGAGACTTCTTTTATGAGGGTAATGCTTCCTGCTTTCTGCGCAAGGCTGAAGAGCAGGCTTATTGAATTGTTTATAATTCTTCTGTTGAAGTTGATTATTTCGGGAGAGGGCATTTTGAGGGTGTTGTTGCCGTCATCGTCGGGAATATCCTCGATGGTTATGGTTTTTCCCTCCGGTTCGGGGGTTCTGCCGAGGAGATAGTCGCAGGAAACGTTGTAATAGTCCGCAATCTTCACGAGAAAATTAAGACCGCATTCACGTATGCCCTTTTCGTAGTGTGAGAGCAGAGCCTGAGAGATACCGAGGTCGGCGGCAGCCTGTTTCTGTGAGATATGACGTTCTTTTCTCTGTAGGGTGATAATTCTTGCAAAATCGGAATTCATATAATTTTCCTCCTGTAATATGAAATGTAAACGCACGAGATAAACCAATACTATTATAATACAAAATGTATAATAAGTAAATATGCGTAAATATGAAATAAATTTGAATTTTTTTGTGGATTTTTGTTAATATTATTAAAACGTCAAAAACGGGCTGTGATTTTTGTACATAATGCTGTAATATTTATATCTCTCCGTATGCGGCGGAGGAGATAAAAAATCCGCCGCATTGTGAATATCAGAATTAAAAATATAAAGAGGTGTTTTTATGAAAGGCTACAGAATAAGCGTTATCCGCCACGGATTAACCGAGGCTAATGAAAATGGTATATATATCGGAAAAACCGATTTGCCCCTCTCTCCAAAGGGTGCAGGCGAACTTGCCGCAAAAATGGACGAATATGACTACCCCACGGTTTACAGGGTATATTCCTCTCCGCTGAAAAGATGCACCGAAACCGCAGAAATACTCTTCCCCGAAACCGAGCTTGTAAGGGTTGACGGTCTGCGTGAACTGGATTTGGGAGTATTCGAGAACAAAAGCTTTAAGGAGCTTCTGAACCGTGACGATTATAAGCAATGGCTGAGCGGCAAAAATAACGAGCGTCCGCCGCAGGGCGAAAGCCTTGAAGAAATGACCGCAAGGACTTTTTCCGCACTGCACAATATAATAATGGATATGATGCAGAGCGGAGTGACAAAAGCCGCCATTATAACCCATTCGGGAATTATATCGAATATGCTCTCATGCTTCGGACTTCCGAAATATGACCCGAGATATTTGACCGCCAAAGCCGGAGAGGGCTTTGACATAATGATAAATACTCAGATGTGGCTCAATTCACAGGCGTTCGAGATACTGGGCTACTGTCCGTATGAACGCATTCCAAACGAGGAATATGTATAATCTCCCTGTATTTTCACATAATATATGCAGAATTTTTACAGAGGTGTATTATTATGAAGGTCAGGGAGCTTATGCGGTTTTCAAGAAAATATCTCAGCGGCAGAAGAACGGCTGTACTCATGATATGTATGCTTCCGCTCGGTGCGGAGCTTATTTTCAGGCTTGCGGAGGCTGTCATATACAGTATGCTCCTGTATTACGGCTATATGCAGCCTATGGATATTCTGACGGGTTCTGTCGGGATACAGCTTGCGGCATGGAGTTTATTTACGCTTATACGCTGGCTTGTATGCGCACCTCTGTACTATGCGGCGGCTGTGAGACTTAGCGAAATATGCCGTGAAAGAAAAAATTTCACTCCGCTTTCTTCAATAATACTCGGCAGGCGGTCATTCCGCAGATGTGCAGGAGCAGTGCTTCTGACAAAACTAATCGGGATAATATTTTCGCTCCCTGTGATAATATCGGCGGTGTGGGCATACAGGCTCATCGAAAGGGACAGGCTTTTCCTGGCACTTCATGCTCTTGCGGCTGCGGTATTTTCGTTGTATATATACCTGTGTGTCAGGATGAATTTGTCGGCTGTGCCGTTTATAATGGCTGAATACAGGGATAAAGGCATATTCAGGATAGTTTTCGGCTCGTTCGGTCTTTTGAAAAAAAGAAAGCGGATTTTGCTTAAACTGATATTTGCCTACGGAGCTGTTATGCTCACCGTCATAGCCGTGCCGTATATATTGCCCGAATTTATGACGGCATTTTCGCTCAGTATATCAATATTCATAAGAGAGGACGAATATTTTGAAGGAAATAGTATTCTCAGCCGAGACGGAAAAGCCCGTGAGGCTCGAAAAATTCCTCATGAAAAAAGGCGTTTCAAGGCGGCTGCTGACAAGGCTTAAACACCATGAAAACGGCATAACACGAAACGGTCTTGTGATACGCTCGACAGATGATGTTCATAACGGCGATATTATCGTCCTGAAAATCGATGATGATAAATTCCTCGAACCGAACGGCAGTCTTGATATTAAAACAGCCTATGAGGACGAGAATGTAATAATATTTGACAAGCCGTCGGGAGTACCCGTTCATCCGTCACTTAAACATCATGATGATACATTGGGGAATTATTTCGCATATCTTTTCCCGGATTTCACATTCAGACCCGTCCACCGCCTCGATAATTACACATCAGGACTGTGCCTTATTGCAAAGGACGCACTTTCCGCAAATATTCTTCAGGGAAATTTCAGAAAACTATACTATGCCGCCGTTCACGGCATAACCGATGAATGCGGAATGATAGATGCTCCCGTTGCAAGGCAGGATAACAGCATAATTCTGCGCTGTGTGCGCAGTGACGGTCAGAGAGCCGTAACGCATTACAAAAGACTGTGTTATAATGATAAATATTCACTGCTGGAGATAAACCTCGAAACGGGGAGAACACATCAGATAAGGGTACATTTTGCGCATATCGGACACCCACTCGCAGGCGATGAGCTTTACGGGGGGGAATGTGAGGACATAAAAAGACAGGCTCTCCACTGCGGACGGATTGAATTTAACCAGCCTGTCACGGGGGAATTAATATCCGTAAAATCGGATTTTCCCGATGATATGAAAAAGTTATTTAAATAACAGGGGATTGGGCGTCTCCCCCATTCTAAATCATGTTTGGGAGAAGTAAAGAAGAAAAAATGAAGAAGAAAGAATAAAGCATAAATAATAAAATTTTGTGCAGACATACGAAATATTAAAAAATACTGCATTTGTTGTTGTAATTTTTTCTGAAAATGATATAATTATTAAGTACGGTCTGTAATTAAGCAGATTTAAAATTATTCTTGATAATATAATAAAAAACAGCGTTCCTCCGCCAACGGCGGAGGAACAGAGACAAAATATAAAAATTTTTGCATTATCTTAAAATGCTAATTTATAGCAAAAAAAAGAAATATAACGAAAGGAGTGCTGCCGTTGAAATTTATAATCAGCCTTTTTGAATGGATAGGACACTGTGTAACGGATTTGTTTGTTCTCATAATCCGTGCCGTGATAAAGGCTTTTATATTCATGTTTTCGGGAATATGGCGTTTCATGCGGAATATGGCAGGGAGATTTTCGGATTTTCTGGATAAATCAAAAAAATCTTTCCGTGAGCGTGTCGAGCTTTCGCAGGAGCTTTCAAAGGACGTAAGAAAGGCTAAGAAAAAGGGCGTTGATGAATACCGCCGTGCAGTACTGAAATTCATAGGTTATTTTCTCTTCGGAGAAGCCGGAATTTTGCGCACGACATTCAATTACATAATGCCTGTTCTTTCAATAGCCGTCCTCCTCGCAGTGATAAGCAGGGGAGTAAATCTCGAATACGGCATAGCCGTGGAATACAACGGCAGAGAAATAGGAATTATAACCGCAGAGGCTGATTTTGAAGAGGCACAGAAAGAGGTCAGAAAACGTCTTGCCTATAACGATGACGGCGAAGATACGGATTTTGACTCAATGGCAAGACTTCATGTTAAAATATTATCCGACAGCGATAAGTATGTATCTTCATTGCAGCTTGCAAATGCCATGCTTTCGGCATCCGAACAGGAACTCGCCGAAGCCTGCGGAATTTACATAGACGGAGAATTTACGGGTGCGGTAAAGGATAACAAAGCCGTAAAGGACGCTCTTGACGACAGGCTCGACAATTTTTCGGCGGACGGCATTGTAAAGAATATCTCCTATGTTAATAAAATCGAATACGTTGACGGAATATACCTCACAAGCAGTATAATGGACGAAAACGAAATGATAGCCCTGCTCACCTCGACAAAGGAAAACGATGCGACCTATGTCGTTCAGGATAAGGATACCCCCGTCGGCATATCCCAGAAATATAACATGGATTTCGATAAATTCGAGGAGCTTAACCCCATTATAAGAAACAGATGTCTCCCCGGTCAGGTAGTCAATGTCATAGAGCATGAGAGCTTTCTCCCGATACAGTATACGAGGGAAATGGAAACGCTCTCGTATCTCGATTTTGAAACCATCGAGGTGCAGACAAGCTCCCTCGACTACGGCACTAAAAAACTTCTTGTCAAGGGCGAAAAGGGCGAGAAGAGAAGCAAGGTCGAAGTTACCTATATTGACGGCAAGGAAGCCTCACGCAGAACTGTCAGCAGCGAAATAACCAAAGAACCTGTCGTTCAGCAAATGGGCGTGGGAATGTCCGCCGCAAGACCCGATTATCCCGATACGGTTTATAACGGAGGCCCTCTCACGGGTACGGGACAGTTTGCATGGCCTGTTGACGGCGGCTGGATAAGCGATGTATTCATAAGCGACAGAAACCATATGGGTCTTGATATTGCCGCAGACTCAGGCACGAATATATATGCCGCAGATGACGGATATATCGTAACGGCAGGCTGGAATGCAGGCGGCTACGGAAATGTCGTGATGATGGACCACCTCAACGGCTATCAGACAGTATACGGTCATATGAGCTATGTAGTGGCGGTGGAGGGACAGTATGTGACAAAAGGTCAGTTAATAGGACTGGTAGGCTCTACGGGAGACTCAACGGGTCCGCACTGTCATTTCGAGGTGCGCTATCTCGGTGTACATGATGACCCTGCAAATTATCTCAACACATCGGGAGTTATCTACAATCCCGAACAGCAGGACAGCAATGCGGAGGAAAATAATCAGGATAATCCCGATACGGATAACAATTCCGTTCCCTATGCGGATAATCCGCAGAATGATGAGCCGAACGGATATATTGACCCGAATTACGACCCCAACGCGTATGCTGAACCATATTATGACCCGAATGCATATGTTGAGCCGTACTATGACCCGAATTATTACGGCTACTGAATTAATGCATAATTCATAATTAAATTAATCCATAATGCGTTGGGGTAAAAGGCAAAATATAATAAAAGACTATATATCCCCTTGCTAACGATGGAGGGAAAAACATAATAAAAGCCACATATCCCTTGCTGACGGCGGAGGGAGAATATAATATAAAAAATTCTGCCTGTATTGTTAAACCATATTCATTTGCAGCAAAATAATAATTATGCATTATGTATTATGAATTATGAATTAACAAAATCGGGTAGTTTTCGTTGTAGGGGCGCACCTCTTCGGGGTGAATATCCGCATAGGAGAATATCCTGTCAGCAAGTCCGTTTTTCAGAAATCCGACAAGCTCCGACAGCGGACGGTTGTAAAATTCACTGCACACAACAGCGGCGGTTATTGCCCTTGCGCCGTTTATTTCCATTACCATGTAGGGGAATATCCTGCAAATGAAAGGCTTGTCATCGCCGAGCATACAGCCATTTTCCGTGAGTGCAGGGCATTTGAATGTCCCGTCGGGGCTGAAATCGGCGGCTTTGAATATATATCCGCCGTCTTTCGGGATAAATTCGGCATCGGGCTTGCGTGAGACTATATATTCTTTCATCTTCCGTGAAAAGACGGGCGTTTCCCATATATCATAAATATCAAAGACACAGCACATTCTGCACTGCGCACATACTGCCGGACTGATTAATTCTTTTATCATAAATCACCTATGAAAAAACCGCTGATAAACAGCGGCTTTTCTGCATTATTCTTCGATAGTGACAGAAACTTTAAGGTCTCTCTTGGCAGCACCTGCTCTCATGATTGTTCTGAGTGCCTTGGCAATTCTGCCCTGCTTTCCGATAACTCTGCCCATATCATCGGGAGCAACGGAAAGGTGGAAAACGATAACGCCCTCTGCATCGGGTTCGTCCTCGACGATTTTGATAGCAGATTTGTCCTCTACGAGTCCTGCTGCGATAGCATAAAGTAAATCTTTCATGATAAATCCTCCATAGTTCCGCAAACGAGAGGGCTTGGACACTTGTCCTCCCTCCGTTTTGCAGTTTTTTAACGATTAAAGTATGCCTTCCTTTTTGAGAAGGACTTTTACTGTATCTGTAGGCTGTGCGCCCTTAGAAATCCAGTCCTTTGCCTTATCAGCATCAATTTTAATTACGGACGGTTCCTTTGTGGGGTCATAGTAGCCTATTTCCTCGACAAATCTTCCGTCTCTGGGGTATCTTGCATCAGCAACAACCACACGGTAGAAAGGAGCTTTTTTAGCACCCATTCTTCTGAGTCTTATTTTAACTGCCATTTTAATATTCACCTCCAAAAATTACTTGTATCCTATGAATGAGCATTTTAAATTTTTACATTTTTTCTTTGTCTCCCTCGCCTGCGGCGATGGAGACATTACTTTTTATTATATTTTTGTATATTATAATAAGCAATTTTAAATTTGCCCAATCATAGTTGTATATCAAGCGGCGAGAGACCGCATGAAAGCTATTTATCAATAATATCATCGACTATATACGACAGTATGACTGCCGCAGAGCCGAAAGTATATCCGACAACACGCAGTATAATGCATATTTTCCTGTTATCGGTTATCAGGACGAGTATTCCCTTTCTGCTCACGGCTAATATCATCACCATGCCAGCCATGCACATCAGAAAGCCGATTAAGGTTTTATGACCCTTTACATTGCGTCTGAGAAGAAATGTATCTGTAATTTCCATAGCACAAGCCCCGACTTTATATCAGAAGTCCGAGAACCATAAGAATAATTCCGAGTACCGTATAAAAAGTTCTTGCTCCGTCTCTGCCGAATAACCTGACAAAGGGCTGTGCTTTCATATTTTCAAAGAACCAGTCCCAGTCGTAATAAGAGGCACATATGCAGAATACTCCGCCGAGTACGGCAAATATTTTCTCGAACATAATCAGAACGGGAGATTTCCGCCGCCCTTACCTGCCATTTTATCGAAATTCATACCTGCAATTGCTTTTCTCGCCTTGCGCATATTCATCTTGCTGCCCTTGCCAGTGAACTGCTTCATGAGCTTCTGCATCTGGTCGAACTGTTTCAATAGCCTGTTTACGTCCTCTACTTTAGTACCCGAACCTGCGGCAATTCTTTTCTTGCGTGAGGGATTTATGATAGAGGGCTTTGCTCTTTCGGCTTTGGTCATCGAAGTGATTATAGCCTCAATTCTTCCGAGCTGACTTTCGTCTATATCGGCATCCTTGAGTTTATCGCCGACACCGGGGAGCATACCTATAATGGACTTCATAGAACCCATTCTTCTTATCTGTTTCATCTGGTCGAGGAGGTCGTCCATATCGAAGGTATTTTCCTTGAATTTCTTGGAAAGCTTTTCGGCATCTTTCTGGGACATGACATTTTCAGCCTTTTCGATGAGGGTTAAAACGTCGCCCATGCCGAGTATTCTTGATGCCATTCTTTCGGGGTGGAATTGCTCAAAGTCGTCAAGCTTTTCGCCCATGCCGACAAATTTTATCGGCTTGCCCGTAACGGACAGCACGGACAATGCCGCACCGCCCCTTGTATCGGAGTCAAGCTTTGACATGAGTATGCTTGTTATGCCGACAGCCTCGTCAAAGGTGCTTGCAACATTTACAGCGTCCTGACCCGTCATGGCATCGACAACGAGCATAATCTCCGTGGGATTTGTAAGCTCCTTTATGTCCTTAAGCTCCTGCATGAGAGCCTCGTCAATGTGAAGTCGTCCTGCGGTATCTATGATAAGAATATCATAGCCGTAGTCTTTGGCATATTTAAGAGCCTCAGATGCGATTGTGAGGGGGCTTATCTGACCCATCTCGAAAACCTTGACATCTGCTTTCTGACCGACAACCTGAAGCTGATTTATAGCGGCCGGGCGGTAAATATCGCAGGCGGCAAGGAGGGGTCTGTGACCCTCTTTTTTGAGAAGCTTTGCAAGCTTTGCGGAATGGGTTGTCTTACCCGAACCCTGCAAGCCGCACATCATGATGACCGTGGGGGGCTTTGATGCGAAATTAATTCTTGCGTTGCTGTTTCCCATGAGGGCACACAGCTCTTCGTTTACGATTTTAATAACCTGCTGGGCGGGTGTAAGGCTTGCGAGAACGTCCTCGCCGACGGCTCTTTCGGAGACTTTTTTAACAAAGTCCTTTACAACCTTATAGCTTACATCAGCCTCAAGGAGAGCGAGTTTTACCTCACGCATAGCCTCTTTTACATCACTTTCCGTGAGTTTTCCTCTTGATTTCAGTTTTTTGAATACGTTGTTTAATTTCTCGGAAAGTCCTTCAAACGCCATGCAAATCTTCCTTTCATATATCAGAGTAATTTCAGCCCCTCGGAAACTTTTTTTTCAAGGGCATTTTTCAAATCAGCATCGTTTATATTTTCGGCAATTTTTGATATAGAGCCGAAACAGCTGCGAAGCTGAACGAGTTTTTCCGCAAAGCGGAGTTTTTCCTCATAATTGAGGAGGAGTTCCTCGGTGCGTTTTATTGTGCATCTTACAGCCTGACGGGTGATACCCATAGGCTGACCGATTTCCGCAAGGGAGAGGTCATCGCAGTAGTAGAGTTCCATTATATTTCTCTGGTGCCTGGTGAGCAAATCGCCGTAGCAGTCGAGGAGCATAACGAATTTGAGTTCTTTAGCCATTGAAAAAGCTCCTGTTCGGGTGTAATCCAAAATTACTTTACACATTATACAACAAAAAATTCAATTTGTCAAGAGGAAATTTGATATTTTAAAAAATCCATAAAAATTATAGACAAACTCAAAAAAATATGGTATAATTAATTCATAATTCATAATGCATAATTCATAATTGGTAATGCCTGCGGCATTACAGAAATTAAAGAAAAAATATAATAAAAACATTGTTTCCTTCGTCCCTGAAGGGATTTCCGTTGGTCACCTGCGGCGGAGTGGACAAAGAAAAAATATAATTATGAATTATGCATTATGCATTAAATAAGGAGGCTTTTTTATGAAAATGACGTTTATCGGTGCTGCACATGAGGTCACGGGAAGCTGTACGTATATCGAGGCTTGCGGAAAAAAATTCCTCGTGGATTTCGGAATGGAACAGGGCGAGGATAATTTTGAAAATGCCAAAATCCCCGTACCGCCTGCGGATATAGACTTTGTACTCCTTACCCATGCGCATATCGACCATTCGGGTATGCTGCCGCTTTTGTATGCCGGGGGATTTTCGGGGGCGATACACGCAACAAAAGCTACTTCAAATCTCTGCTCGGTAATGCTCCTCGACAGCGCACATATTCAGGAATTTGAAGCAGAATGGCGCAGCCGCAAGGCTAAAAGACGTGGCGAGGAAGATTATCAGCCGCTTTACACTATGGAGGACGCTATCGGTGCGGTATCGCTTTTTGTGCCGCATGAATACGAAACGGAATGCGAAATATGCGAGGGCATAAAAATATTCTTCCGTGATGCAGGACATCTCCTCGGCTCGTCAAGCATTATCATAACCATGACGGAGGACGGACAGACGAGAAAAATCGTCTTTTCGGGCGATATAGGCAATACAAACCAGCCTCTTATCCGTGACCCGCAATATATAGAAAATGCCGACTATGCCGTAATGGAGTCTACCTACGGAAACAGACTGCATAACCGCCCAACGGATTATGTGACCTCTCTTGCCGATGTTTTGCAGACAACATTCGACAGGGGCGGAAGTGTCATAATTCCCTCGTTCGCTGTCGGAAGAACTCAGGAAATGCTCTATTTCATAAGGAAAATCAAGGAGCAGAACCTCGTTGCCGGTCATGATGATTTCCCCGTATACGTTGACAGTCCTCTTGCAATCGAGGCTACGGATATATTCATCAATAACCGTGAAAGCTGTTATGACGACGAGGCATTGTCCTATGTGCGCAGGGGTATCAATCCCATAAGCTTTCCGAATTTAATCAGGACGGTCAGCAGTGACGAGTCGAGGGCTATAAACAACGATACAAGACCAAAGGTAATAATCTCCGCAAGCGGTATGTGTGAGGCAGGACGAATAAAGCACCACCTTAAGCACAATCTCTGGATACCCGAAAATACAATACTTTTTGTCGGCTATCAGGCTGTGAATACCATAGGCAGAAGTATCGTCGAGGGCGCATCGAAGGTAAAATTATTCGGCGAAACCGTCTATGTAGCCGCCGAAATAAAACAGCTCCCCGGCATAAGCGGTCATGCCGATATGAACGGCTTGCTGAAATGGGCAGCTTCAATTCAGGGCGTAAAGAAATATTTTATCAATCACGGAGAGGCAAGTGCCGCCGACAGCTTTGCCGAAAAACTCAGAAATGAATGCGGCTTTGATGCATATGCACCCTACAGCGGCACGGAATTTGACTTAATCAGCGGAGAGATAACCTATGAGGCAAAGCCCGTTCCGATAATCAGGCACAAAGCCGCAAATAATAATCCTACCTATGACCAGCTTCTTGCCGCCTCCGAAAGGCTTTACAAGCTTATCAAGGCATCTTCGGGCAGGGCTAATGCCGATATGCGCCGCATGGCGGAAAAAATAAATAAACTTTGTGACAAGTGGGAAATCTAAGACTAAAATACACAAAAATCTTTATATTTTGTCCTTGTTCCCCCGCCGGAGGCGGGGGAACATTGTTTTATTATGATTTGTTGTATATTATCACGAAAAATTTTGTATTAAGATTTAAGATTATTTTAAGATTTATAAAATATAATAATAATCGGATTAAGTAATCCCCCAATTCCCCTTCTATATTTATTTTGTCTGTGCTGTTTTGCAGTAAAAAACCCCCTTTTTCAAGGGGGAATTTTTTTATTCTTCCGGAAGTCCTACGGTCTGCGTTAGCTGTAAGACCACTTCGCTGAAATAGCGTTCGTTTACCTCGTGCATTTCAATGAGTTTGTTTAAATCCGATGCTTTGAAGAAACGCAGCTTCTGCACTTCGACTTCTTCCTGATCCATGTCATAAGCGGCGATATACATTCCCGAAAAGCTTATCTCGGCATAATATCCCTTGTATACGGTCTTGCCGTTTTCGTCCTTTTCGGCTGACGATACATCATTCCTGTAAAATTCATAGAAACAACCGGCATCCTGTGCATCGCCCTTGTACCAGCCGAATTTCGTCAGCTTGCTGAGGAGAGTATAATTTATTATATCCGCACCGTCAAAGCGCATACACTCGGTCTGATTTTTTTCTTTTTCCGTCATTCTGAAAACCTGTCTCGAAAGCTGCGGAAAAGGCTGTGTTATCTCATAGTCCGACAGCTGTTCCTTCCATGCTTCAAGCACATCGTTTTCAAGCTCAATCGGGTGGACAAGTCCTATCACTGCGTTTTCGGGTATCTCAAATTCGTCCTCATCGGAGGTTGTAAAGCTGCCGTCATCGAGATAGCGGAAGCTCGAAACCAGCTTTCCGTCCTCGTAGATACCCCAGATAAGACCTATCGCAAAGCAATGCATTATGGGATTTTTTACGAAAAGCTTTTCCCAGTTTGCGGAAGTCCATTTTCTGTCGCACATGAGAACATATTCAAGCCTTGCTTTCTGATTTGTGACAACGTTTTTCATCTGCTTTTTCATATCCTTAAATTCGGCATATGATTTCTCTGCGATTTCGCTGTCGTCATTGACACCGGGCTTGGGCATGGTTTTCACTTTCTTTTCGCCGTTGAATATCTCGATTTCGAGGTCGGGTGTCAGGTATACTTTGAACTGACGTTTTCCGTAGTCGAATGTACGGCACATTCTGTCGTCAAATCCCATATCGGGGACTATTCTGTCGGCAAGCTCCTCGGAGGTAATTCCAAGCTGTTCGGCGGCATGGTTAAGGGCATATTCTGCGGTGCTTTTTACCTGTCTGTTCTTGAATTTCCTTGCCATTGCATCAACGTTCATGAGTGCGGCGGAGCTGCCGTTGAGGGCGAGGGCTTTAACAGCGTCCGATGCTATAGCACCACGCATATTTTCAGACCATTCCTTTATATAATGCATGAGGGTGCTTATCATGCCGCTGCCGCCGTGGAGCGATGCAAAATACAAAATCCATTTATCCTTAGCGGCTGCACCGCTTGCAATCCACCTGCCGAAAACCTCTGCGGCGAATTTTTCCACATCATCGGAATTGAGCATGGCGGATACGGTTTTTGCGGCAGGATTTACAACTCCTGCATCAGCCGAATAACAGAGGAGCAGTGCCTGCAAATGCTTGTCGTCTGCATTTTCTCCGTTTGCAAGGCGGACGGGTTTGTAGGGGTCTTTGAAAAGCCATGCGACTTTCTTGTTTTTGTTGTTTTTCGTCAGTTCCGTTATTATATCCGCCGACGGTTCGTCTTTCGCAGCTTTGCCCTCATAGTCGGCATTGATAAGAGCGGCGATACGTACTTTAAGCTTGTCGGATTTTTCGGCATTGAAAGCCGCTTCAAGTTCGGATTTGTAATTGTCCGCCCCCTGCTTTACTATTACGGAAACGGCAGTATCACGCAGGGAGGCTTTTTTGGATTTGAGGAGGTTTATTATATCATTTTGCCAGTCCGTCTGTTTTGCGAGAATATCTATGATGATATTCTTTATTATCTTGCTTGAGTCGTTGGTGTATTCGAGGATTTTTTCCTTGTATTTTTCGGGGTGTTCGCCCAATGTGAGCAGATAGACTTGACGGACGATAACGCTGCCCTTGCTTACGTCAAGAGGCTCAATCACCTCTGCGTGTTTTTTAAGGGATTTGACGAGATTTGGAATTGAAGTCTCTTTATAGTAAGAGCCGTCAACCATTTTGCAGCATACTTCGAGGATATAAGCTGCGGGGGCTTTTTCTTCAAAGAGCATTTCGGCGAATTGCTCCTCGTTGTTCCTGAAGGTGAAGCCCAATTCTCTTTCAAGTGCGTAGCAGACATTCAGACAGGGGGAAAGTGCCGTTATGCACCTGCCGACAAAATCATCTGCGCCGTATGTGTCGCAGTATGAATTTCTTCCGCCCCACTGGGCATATCTGGGGCTTTCCTTCACTATATCCGCAAAAATGCTTTCGAAGTCTGTCGCTCCCATGAGATAGGCTTTTACCTTCATGCGCTCGGTGTAGAGCGATGCAATGTTTTCGGCAATTCTGCGCCTTGCAATTTCCCTTATTTCGTCCTTGTCAGGGGCGGCACCGGGATTTGTATCGCTGATAATTTTGTACAGCATATCGGCAATTCCCGACTCCTCTTCTGTTTTCATTGCGCCGATGTATGCGGCGGTATATCTTCCGGCAAGCTCTGCAAGGTGTTCCCTTGCGCTCTTGGAATACCATGCGTTCGGATAAGCCCATTTCGCCACGGATTTTACATACTGCGTTGAGGAAGTGACTATTTCTGGGAAATCTGCAATCAAATCAAGTATTCTCTTGTGATTTACCGGGAGTGTGAAAAGCCTGTTTATAACCTCGGTGTATGTGGATGTCATCTCTTTTTTGAAGATTTTCTTGAATTCATCGGAGAAACAAGCCGCCTCGCCTATGGCTATTATCTTTGTGGCATTTCTGACATATACTCCGTTGTTTGTCTCTTTCCTGATAATCTCGGTTGCCTTTGTGACAATATCGGAATTTTTATCGGTTTCGAGGGGAGTTTTGTCGAGTGCGATAAGTGCCGCCGTCACAGCCGCCTCGGTGCTTGATTTTCTTGCATATTCTGCGGCTTTGAGGAATGTTTCTGCGGAGCTGTCAGTCAAATCCTTGAGTCTGCCGTTGTAATTCACATCTTTTACGAATATCGACAGACACACTGCCTCGGCATCATCGCCGAATTTTTCGGTGAGAGCATCCGTTATCTTTTTCTTGAAATCCTCATTGCCGTTGAAATAAGCTGCGTAGAATATAAGGTCTTTCAGATAACAGCCTGTGAGGGCGTACATGAAAAGAATAAACCTCTTGTTCAGTTCATCGTCTCTTTTCCTGGTTATCTCTTTCTTTATGGCAGAGATGAAGTTTGAGCGGAGCTGATAATTCTGATTGAATGCTGTGGGTATGCCCTGCACTTTAATATTTTCGAGGAGGGTATCGTCTCTTTCGTTTTCGGGATTGAGATAGGCAATGCCGTTTTTTACGGACTCGGTATAAAATCCGAGGTCAAGGAGAGACTTTTCGAGTTCGTCAAAGTTCATCGCACCAACGTTGTAAAGCATAGGATTTTCCTTTCCGTCAGCAGGTAAATAATGCCGACATTATTTTGAGTTTTTTTCTTGTGAGTTTGATATATTCGTCAAGACTGCACATATCACGGAGTATGTCTTCGGTTACATTGTCCATGCCGTGGCGGTAGACCTCCGCCGAGGACATGAAGCCTGCCGTAAGTATGCTCAGTCCTTTGAGACCGTAATTGAACGCAAGGCTTTCAAGCTTATGATTGTTTTTCAGGTCGGACTGCAAACCGCATTGCAGAGTTATTTCGAGCCTGTCCTGTATCTCATCGAGGAGATTTAATATAACCGAGCAGTAGGGGATATTTTTTTCAAGCTCTGCGTATTCATCGGGGAGGTTATATTCCTGCGGAGCGTAGACATCTATGAAATCGTAAATATCTATCGGGAAAAGCTTTAAACTGCCGTTATCGATGTATGCGGAGGCAAGTATGACATAATCTCTGTCGGATTTTTCCGTCATGGATTTCCCCGTTTTTTCGAGAATTTCTATGAATTTTTTGGTTTCGGCACGGTATTTTGCGGATACGGCAGCACGTCTGCCGCCGAAATCCTCTATTATCATATTATATGTCTGGGAATACCTGTCGAAATCCGCCGAAATACATTTTGCAGGCTGTACGAAAAACAAGGAGTCCGTTTCGTTCTGCGGGTCTTTTTCGGCTATGTCGATTATTATTTTCCTGAAATCCGTGCAGATTATATTCTTAACCTCGTCGCAGTCCATATTTGCCTTTGTATGCATTAAAAGCTGTGTTTCCTGCGAGGTTGAAATATTGCCGCCGCTTATCTTAGCGTTTCCGAGTACCATTTTCGAGTGCATCATGCTGCTCAGGGTATTGCCCATGCCCCATGGGAGTATTTTCGGGGTGAACCTGCTGAAATATTTGTTGGCATTTTCATAGAATACGGGTCTTAAATCCGATACGGAGAGAAATCTCTTTTCGGCGTTCTCGTCCGTATTGAGGAAATAATATATCTCCCCCTCGTATTCTCCGCCTGCTACAGACCTCTGTCCTATGGGGAGTATGGTAAGGTTTCCCTTGTATGTCTCGTATTTTCGGCGGAATGTTCCGAGTTCGCCGGAGGTTATGTCATCACGGCAGAGATTTGTGAGCATTTTCACGCATTTGCAGAATTTTTCGGAGAATAATTTTATGCTGAATGACGCACGTCTTTCAATGCAGTCGCTCAGTCGTCCGCCGAGTTCACGCAAGGCACGCTCCGCATCTGCCATTCTGAGCGAATGGCACTGTACGGCGGCAATTTCGAGATTTTCGGGGGCGGTTTCGGGGATACGCACAAGCCCTCTCTTAATTATATCGCCGAGTGTGTTAAGGCACTGACGGGCGCAGGCATTTATTTTGGCAATATCCTTTTCGGAAAGCTCATCATCTTTCTTCTTTTCGGATTTTTTATTATCCTCCTTTGCTTTGTGGGCTTCGGGTGCTTTAATTTCTTCGGGATTTTCGGGGGAATTTTTATCTTCTTCGGGGGGCTTTTCGTCCCTGAATGCGTCTTTCAGCAGGAGTATAGCCCCTATGATATGGCGGCATACGGTTCTCGAAACGCATGAGCATTTGCATTCCGTGAGCGGAGCTTTTACCTCAACCGTCTCACCGCCGAGCGATACGGAGATATTATCCGCATTTTCGGTAAATTCGGGCTTTACTCCGTCAATATCCTTGCAGGCACGCTTATATATTCCCTTGTTTGCAAGTTCAATGATTGAATTTTCATCGGCTACCGCCAGAGCTTTTTTAATTTCGTTCAAATTATCGCCTCCTGCCTATGAGAATATTTTTCCGATATAATCGCCGAGCTGTTCGGGAGTAAGTGCGCCCACAAATGCGCCCATATCGGCAAGCTTCTGTCCGAGATGGCGGTCGAATGAGGCATTTGCCTCCTCGTCGAGCGCAGTAAGATAGCTGAGTTTTGCGCCGCCTTCGATTATATTTTTGCTTGTGTTGAGCAGATATTTTTCGGGTGCGCCCTCATACAAATCCGTTACCACAAGCACGCAGGTATGTGCAGGGGTCTGGATAAGCTGTTCGCAGTAGGCAAGAGCCTTTCCGATATTAGTACCTCCGCCGAGCTGTACGCTCATGAGTATCTGTGCCGGGTCGTCAGCCTGCTCCGACAAATCCACTATGCTTGTATCGAAAATAATCAGTTTTATCTCCGCGAAGGGGAGATTTGAAATTATCTGCGCCATTACCGCACTGTATATAATGGAACTCGTCATAGAGCCGCTTTCGTCTATCGCTATGATGATACGCTTGTTGTTGTATTTTTTCACACGGTTGCTGAAATATATATCCTGCAATATTATCTTATCCATTTCGGCATTGTAGTTTTTGAGATTTCTGCGGATGGTTTTGGTTATGTCGAGGTTTCTTGCGGAATGTACGGGGCTTGAGCTGCTGCGGTCTATTCGTCCGAGAATGGAGCGTCTTATATCGTTTTCAAGCTTTTGTCTCAGTTCATCGGCGACTTTTTTTGCAATCATTCTTGCGGTATTGAGTACTTCGCCTTTCATGAGGTGTTTAAGCTGTAAGACTGTTTTGAGCAAATCCATATCGGGCTTCATCTGTTCGAGGACTTTTTTGTCCGTGAGCAGTTCGGTCATATTAAATTCTTCGAGGGCGTGTTTTTCGAGGACTTCGGCGGTCTGTTTAGGGAAGAGGACACGCACCTTGTTAATCCATTTTGCGGCTGTCAGCTGTGTTTTGTCGAGACTGCCGTGTCTGTCCTCGCTTCTTACATCATCGCCCTGCGCTCTGCTGTAGAGGTAGTCGAGAAGCTGTTCCATATCCTGAAAACTCTGAACCTCTCTTTCGCTGCCCGTAAATTCAAGCTGTCTGTCGGTAAGACCGCCGAGAATGAGTCTCCAGCGGTTCACCATATTCTGTGATGCGTTATTTTCGCTCATTCAAGCATATCCTCCTTTCCCATTAAGGCAAATATCTCCCTGTCAAGCTTTTCGCCGAAGAAGAAAAGCCTTTCATCGACTGCCGGCATATCCGTTATATCTCCGCCGTCCGAATTGTACATACCTGCGATAATTTCCGCTGTGGACTGTATCTCGTTCGGGGTGAAACAGCTGAACGAAAGCCTTAAAGAGGGGAGTATTTCGAGGAAATCCTCATAATCCATGCTCTGCACAAGCTCGTCCGTCATTCTGAGAAATCTGTCGTCAATCAGGACAATATCCCTTGCCGTACCGAAAAGACCTTTGAGATATTCCGCACCCTGTTTCTTAATTTCGGGAGAGCCTCTGAGATAGCCCTTCATTGCGTTTTCTGCATCGTCACGTCTTTCCGGTTCGATTGAATAGAGAATGCCCATAGCCGCACCGAAAACAGACGGTTCTTTTGCCGGGGCTTCGGACATGGTTATAAGAGCCTGTCTGAAGTCATCAAGTCTTTCGGAGAGGATATTTCCCACAATTCCGTACATATATTTCATAACGGTTATGCATTCCTCCCCACGTTCGGGAGGAGTATTCGCCATTGACGGGAGGGAGGATACCAGTTTATCAAAACAGCGTGTGAGATGTGCAAGAGAGGATTTATCCTCAAAGCCGTACAGATTTTGCAGGCTGTACAGAATTTCAAAGCTGTGCATACCTCTTCCGACCGAAAAGAAATCTCCGTCATTGATTAATATATCCTCTATCTGTGCAAGCTCCGCCTGCTGCATGGGTATTCCCATGAGGAAACAGTCAACTGAAATCTGTGCGGCGGTTTCGCAGCGTCTTTCGGACATTAATTTCCTTGCGGCAACAGACGAACAAGCCTCCTCGATTGTAAATCCGTCCGTTGTATGGTCAATCAGACAGGCATCAACATTGGGGGTTCTTCTGTATTTCCATTCCTCACGCACACGGCTTCTGTCCTTGTTTTTATGCAGGTCGGGGCCTTTGAGCATTTTTGCGAAGCCCGTGCCGAGGAAATCCATTCTGTGTAGGAAACGGCTTGTCTCCATGCCCTTTGCGGAGGTAAACAGTGCGTTTTCTATATTCTTCGGGACGGCGGTTTCGTATTTTATATTCAGCTTCTTGCAGTTTTTTTCAAAATCCGTGATAAGGGGCGGAACATGGGATTTATCGCCGATTGCTCCAATCTTGTCGCCCGTTGCAAGCTTTGACAGAATATCAAGGGGGATTGACGTGGAAACAGTCCTTTCGCCCTTTATGAAGGTACTTATAACTCCGTCAAATAATTCGGATATGCCGCATTCCTTCGCATTTCTGAGAGCCGCAAGACCGTTCATGAGCGTATGTGCGGAGGTTATATCCGCAATTGAAACGGCGATGTCCTTTTTTACTGCCTCTTTCTGCGTTCTTACGAGGAAATCGAGGGTTATGCCGTTGTATACTCCTTCGGGAGAATTGCTTTCGAGGAGCTTTTTCATTGCGCAGTCGTAGAAATACGGAAAGCTCATTCCCGATGAATAGCCGTGCAAGGCATCGGCGGCTTCATACGAATAAGCCATGGGGAAACAGCCGTGGTGGGTTTCGGGCATTTTGTGCAGACGGGGGGATTTTATCTTTTTTCCGCTGTTTACGAGGTTATATAATCCTATACAGTGAAAGCCTCCCGTTACAACGAGTACACGCCTGTATTCCTGCATAGCCTCGATAATTCTCACAGCCATATGGTTTTCACGGGCGGAAGTGCCGTCCGCAATCATTTCTTCCTGCGATACATCGTCTCTTGTGAACCTGCAATAGGTATGCATTTGTTTTATGAACTGCTGCGGAGTGAGGAAAATCCCTGCCGTTTCAAAATACTTTTCCCAAAATTCCTCAAAGCTGCGCAAGCCTGTTTTTTCGCATATTTTCTCATAGAAACGGTTCTGGACAAGATACGAGTCGTCCGCATAGCTGTGTTTGTCGGAATTTTTGCGCAGACCGTTGTTTTCAGCCGTTGCTATGAGTATCTCACAGTACGGCAAATCAATGAATTTTGCAGGGATATTCAGTTTTTTTGCGGAGACAAGCGCATTGTATTCGGGGGAGGAATATACAAAAGGATAGTAGCATTTATAGTCCTTTGCATCATCGCTTACAAGTTTCTTTGTGTCTTTGTAGAAATAATAAAATGCCGCAGGGAGCGTGGTGTTTTCATCGGTAAGAACGGGGATAAGCCCGTTTGCGTTTTCGGGACCTTCTATCAGGACTATGTCGGGCTTGTATTCCTCTATCGTCCTGACAAGCTGAAAGGAGCAGACGGGGCTGTGGTGTCTTATCGGATAAAATAAAAGCGGCGAAGAAAAATCACAGGGGATTATTTCAGGAGCTTCGCTGTTTCGGAGTATTCTTTCCATGTTCCACCAACCTTGCTGCTTTTTTCCTTTACTGCGGTTCTGAAATAGGCTTTTAGTTTTTCGAGGTCGTCTTTATTCTCCTTGCAGACTGCGCCGAGGAGGTTTTCAGTGAGTATTTTCAAATCCGTCTTTCCGTCGCCGTAATACCATGCATGGCTTATGGTCTGATAGAATACGGATACTGCCTCTGCGGTACTCATAACGGCTGAGGGCTTTTCTACGATAGTACCCTCCGATGTAACGCCCTCTCTGAGTTCATGGTATGTAACGGCAAGGAGTTCGGCTGCGTCCGTATCAATGGGCATATCAATATGACCTGCGGCGGCGAGGTTCTGTGCCTCTCTTATGATAATTTCCTTTTCGAGACGAACATCTTTGACGGGTTCAACGGTTTCAAAGTTGAAACGTCTCTTCAACGCTCCCGACATTTCGTTTACTCCCTTGTCACGGGTATTCGCAGTGCCGATTATATTAAATCCGGGACGTGCAAGCACAAGACCCTCATCGCCCAGTTCGGGGATATTTAAAATCTGGTCGCTCATTACGGAGATGAGGCTGTCCTGAATTTCGGCAGGGGTACGGGTTATTTCCTCAAATCTTGCGAATATGCCCTTTTCCATTCCGATTAAAAGCGGAGAGGGAACAAGAGCCTCCCTGCATGGTCCTTTCGAGAGGAGCAGGGCATAATTCCAGCTGTATTTTATCATATCCTCGGTAGTGCCTGCCGTACCTTGCACGGTATTGGTGCTTGTACCGCAGCAGGCGGCGGAGAGAAGCTCCGAAAGCATAGTCTTTGCGGTACCGGGTTCGCCTACGAGCATGAGACCTCTGCTGCCTGCAAGGGTAATTATGCAGCGTTCGACAAGGGCATCGTTTCCGTAGAATTTTCTGGAAATATCAATATTTCCTTCGGGGGTTTTGATTTTTCCGCCGATGATGAATGTCCTTACGGCTTTGGGCGAAAGTATCCAGTTTTCGGGTTTTTTACCCGTATCTGCGGCTTTGAGTGCGGCGAGTTCGTCTGCATAGCGTACTTCAACGGGCGGTTTGATAGATTTCTGTTCCATAAAATGCTCCTTTAAGAAAAAATGTTTCTTATTCATTATAGCATAAATATTTCGCAAATACAAGAATTTTTTGAAAAAATATGAAAGTTTTTTTAATTTTTTGATATTTTTTCGGAATTTGCAATATCTCTCCGCCGCAGGAGGAACAAGAAAGAAAAATATAAATAAAAAAACTACATATTACATAAATTATGCATTTCAAAATACTTGCATTTGTCTGAAAGATGTGTTATAATATGTTTCGGAAACTTTTTTTGAAAGCTGAAAGGATATTATGAAAAGAATTACTGTCATTACAGGGCATTACGGTTCGGGAAAAACCAACCTCTCCGTAAATCTTGCCCTTAAAGCATCACGGGAGGGAAAATCCGCCGCAGTAGTTGACCTCGATTTGGTAAACCCATATTTCCGTACCACGGATTTCCGTGAGTTGTTTGCGGAAAACGGCGTTAAATTAATCGCCCCCGATTTTGCCAACACAAACCTCGATGTGCCGTCAATACAGTTCGATGTCGAACAGCTCGCCGCAAGTGAGGACTGCCTGATTATTGACGTTGGCGGCGATGATGCGGGTGCGGCTGCCCTCGGAAGATATTCGGGCGCATTGCTGAATATGCAGAATGATTTGGATATGCTATATGTCATAAATCAGCGCAGATACCTTACGGATAACGCAGATGCGGCTGTCGCCCTCATGTATGAAATAGAAGCCGCTTCACGAATGAAGCATACCGCAATAGTGAACAATACCAACCTCGGCGCAGAAACAGATGCGGATATAATCGACAGCTCCGCCGCCTTTGCCGGGGAAATTGCAGAAAGAACGGGTCTGCCGCTTATATTTACAGCCTGTCCCGAAAATATCGCAGACAAGGTTAAAACCAAGAATATTTTCCCCGTGAGAGTTTATGTAAAGCCCTTGTGGGAAAGATAGATATAATCCCGATTTATGCCGAAAGGAAGTGTGAAAATGGCTAAGATGACGGTTATTACCGAACGCTGCAAGGGCTGCGCCCTCTGTACTACAGCCTGTCCGAAAAATATAGTATCTCTCCAGAAAGAGAAACGCAACAAAAAAGGATATTTCTACGCTGTATGTACAGATGACGAAAAATGCATCGGCTGCGCTATGTGCGCCATGATGTGTCCCGACTGCGCCATTACTGTTGAAAAATAAATTTTGAAAGGATTGTTAAGCTTTGGAAAGAAATCTCATGAAGGGTAACGAAGCCCTCGCAGAAGCTGCCATAAGAGCAGGCTGCAAATGTTTCTTCGGTTATCCCATTACCCCCCAGACCGAGCTTGCCGCTTATATGGCAAAGCGTATGCATAAGGCAGGCGGTGTATTTTTACAGGCAGAGTCCGAAATCGCCGCTATAAATATGGTTCTCGGTGCAGCCTCCACAGGCGTTAGAGCCATGACATCATCTTCTTCCCCCGGAGTGTCGCTCAAAAGCGAGGGCGTTTCATATATCGCAGGCTCAGACCTCCCCGCAGTAATCATCAACGTACAGAGAGGCGGCCCCGGTCTCGGAGGAATACAGCCCTCGCAGGCTGATTACTGGCAGGCTACCAAGGCTCTCGGTCACGGTGACTTCCAGCTCCTCGTATATGCGCCTGCATCTGTTCAGGAAATGGTGGACTATGTTGTAAAGGCATTCGACCGTGCAGATAAATATCGTATGCCTGCAATGATACTTGCGGACGGACTTCTCGGTCAGATGATGGAACCCGTATCCTTCCCCGAAATAAATCCCGATGCCTACGACAAGAGCGGCTGGGCTGCAAACGGTCATAAAAATCAGAGAGAACACCATATTATAAATTCCCTCTATCTCAAGCCCGATGAGCTTGAAAAATCTATCGTTGACAGATACAAGAGATACGAAATCATAAAGGAAACCGAAACAGAGGCTGAACTCTATCTCACGGAGGACTGCGATATACTCCTCTGCGCTTTCGGCGCAACCGCAAGAGTTGTAAAATCCGCCGTAAATTCCGCAAGGGAACTCGGCATAAAGGCAGGACTTTTTCGACCAAAGACATTGTGGCCTTTCCCCGTAAAGGAGATAAATCAGGCTGCAAAATCCGCCAAAAAGCTCCTCAGTGTCGAAATGTCAATGGGTCAGATGGTTGACGACATAAGGCTTGCCATAGAATGTTCAAAGCCCGTTGAATTTTACGGAAGAACAGGCGGCGTTATCCCGACACCTGTCGAGGTTCTTGAACAAATCAAGAGGATAGGAGGTACACTTTAATGGCTGTTGTATTTGAAAGACCAAAGTCTCTTATAGATATTCCCACGCATTACTGCCCCGGCTGTACTCACGGCATTGTACACCGCATACTCTGCGAGGTAATTGACGAAATGGGCATAGAGGGCGATACTGTCGGAGTATGTCCCGTAGGCTGTTCGGTTATGGCTTATGATTATTTCAACTGCGATATGATTGAGGCTGCCCACGGACGTGCACCAGCTGTCGCAACGGGTGTAAAGAGAACCAATCCCGATAAGTTTGTATTTACATATCAGGGTGACGGCGACCTTGCCGCCATCGGTACTGCCGAAACGGTTCACGTTGCCACAAGAGGCGAAAATATCGTTGTTATATTCATCAACAACACTATCTACGGCATGACGGGCGGTCAGATGGCTCCCACAACGCTCCCCGGACAGGTAACGCAGACCACTCCTTTCGGAAGAAGTCCCGAGCTTGCAGGTTATCCCGTTAAAGTCTGTGAAATGCTCTCACAGCTCACGGGTACTGCTTATGCAGAAAGAGTTGCCGTTGACAGCGTACCCCATATAAGAAACGCTAAAAAGGCTATACGCAAGGCTTTTGAAAATCAGAAAGCAGGAAAGGGCTTCTCGATAGTTGAAGTTCTCTCGACCTGTCCCACAAACTGGGGTCTTACTCCCATTGAGGCTATAAAGAGACTTCAGGACGAAATGATACCTTACTATCCTCTCGGCGTTTACAAGGACGTTGAAGAGGGAGTATTTCCGAGTGAAGTGAACGAACAGGCAAGCATCAAGGAGCAAAAATCGACGACTACAGATAAGGAGGGAGAATAATGGCTGCTACTGAAATACTTCTTGCAGGCTTCGGCGGACAGGGTATCCTTTTCGCAGGAAAAATTCTTGCATACTGCGGACTTATGGACGATAAGGAGCTTTCGTGGCTTCCCTCATACGGCCCTGAAATGCGTGGCGGTACGTGTAACTGCTCGGTATGTATTTCCGATGAACCGATAGGCTCTCCGCTTGTACTCACTCCCGATATACTTGTTGCCATGAACCAGCCGTCATTCGATAAATTCGTACCGGAGGTACGTGCAGGCGGAAAGGTATTCTTCGACAGCACTCTCATTGAGGCAGGAACGGACAGAACCGATATACAGCTTTTCGGCATACCCTCTCAGCAGCTTGCGGATGATAATGCCTTAAAGGGCGGCTCTAATATTATCCTCCTCGGAAAGCTTCTTAAGGAGACACAGATATGTTCTCTTGATACAATGAAAAAGGCTATCGAGAAAGTAGTTCCCCCGAAAAAGGCTGCACTTATCCCCAATAATTTCAAGGCTATCGAACTCGGCATGAACAGCTGATAAAAAAAGCTCCCGTCAAAGGGAGCTTTTTTTTATTCATAGTGCATAATGCATAATTCATAATTTATTCTTCAGGCTCGCAGATACACATATTAAAATAAATATGTTTTGCACCTGATATTTTATTGCAGTGTTCCCACGCCGTTGGCGGAGGGAATATTATTTTTATTATGATTTTTTGTACCTGACATTTTATTGCATTGTTGCCACGCCGTTGGCGTGGGAACATGGTTTTTATTATAATTTCTTGTACCTGATATTTTAAAGCCTCAAATAATCCTTAATTCTTAATTATGAATTATGAATTATGAATTATTAACGGGTCGGCAGAGGGTTGCTTCGCCCGAACCGAGATGAATTTTACTTCCGTCCGCAAGCCTTACTATAAGGTTGGCATTGTCGTCTATTCCCTCGGCAATTCCCCTTATTGAAGTGCCGCCCGTCTGTGCGGTTATTTCATGACCCGTGAGAATTTCCCTTTTGCGGTATTCTTCAAGATATTCACGGCTTTCGGGATTTTCGAGGTAAATGTCAATCAGCCTTAATATTTCGGCGCAAAGGCGGTTTCTGTCGATTTTCTTTCCCGTACATTCTTCAATTGAAGATGCCCTACGGCGGAGTTCGCTGTCAAATTCATCATTTTTTCCGACATTTATGCCTATTCCTATTACGGCATAGTCGAGGGAGCGCATTTCAAGCCCCATAGATGCCTCGGTAAGTATGCCGCAGATTTTTTTATCATTCATGTATAAATCGTTTACCCATTTTATGCCGACATTCTCTTTGCACAGCATTTCTATTGCGTTCGCAGCTGCACAAGCCGCCGCAGAGGTAATAAGCGGAGAGGTTTCTATGCCGAATTTTGGTCTTATGATTATGCTTATGTAAACTCCGCAGCCGGGCGGCGACACGAAATTCCTGCCCATTCTGCCTTTTCCTGCGGTCTGCCTGTCGGCTATTACAGCGGTGCCGTTTTTCGCACCCCTGGCGGCGAGTTTTTTTGCATAGTCGTTTGTTGAGTCAACTTCATCGAGGACGATAATATCCCTGTCAGATTTTTCGACAGCTTTTATTATATCTTCGCTGAGCTTGTTGTTATCCTCCGAAATGCGATAACCCTTTGAAGTGACTGCCTCTATGGAAAATCCCTCTTTTTCGAGGCTTTTAACGACTTTCCACACTGCATTTCTGCTTATGTTCATATTTCTTGCGAGAGCAGCACCCGATATATATTCGCCCTCCGAGGCGGCAAGCTGTTTCAGAACAGTTTCTTTAACATTCATAAAATCCTCCCGAAAACCAGATGGGTAAAAATACAAAAAACGCCCGATAATTCGGGCGGTTGTGCAAGAGCTTGTGACGGGACTCGAACCTGCGACCTGCGCATTACGAATGCGCTGCTCTACCAACTGAGCTACACAAGCATGACTACGAATAATATTATAACATCCTATTATGAAAAAGTCAAGGGTTTTTTTAAAATAAATTTTTATATTTTTATATTCTGCTCCGCAGGTGTTTATATATTTCCATGCGTGAATATTAAAATATTATTGACATGAGAGGATTTTGGATATATACTATTATATAGTATACATTGCTTTGTATCCGCAGCACGGCGTAATAACGGGAACTGCGGAAAATATTAATCATGGAGACGGATATGAAAAAATTTTTCGGTTCGTTAAGTAATTTTATCAGGGCTTTTCCGCATTTTATGGCATTTGAGCTTATATACAGACTTCTCCTAACGGCAGTGGGAACACCTGTTCTTGCTCTGCTGATAAAGCTTGCCATGAAAATATCGGGAATAAAATATCTTTCCGATGAACGCATGAGTGTATATCTTAAACACCCCGTAACGATAGCATTTATATTTATACTGTTTTTCTGCATAGGCTTTTTCTCGTTTGTGGAGCTTTCCGCACTGGCAGGCTGTTTTTCGTCATTCAGGAAAAAGGAAAGGCTGACGGCGGACGGTATGATACGGACGGGCCTCAGTGCGTTCAAAAAGGCTTTCAGAGGTACGGGGATATTCAAATTCTTTCTGTTTATGATATATATGCCCGTGGCACAGTTCACGGTTTCATCGGGAGTATTCATATCTCCGCTGATGCCTGCGCTGAAAAGACTTCTGCGCTCATGGGGCAGCGGCTTTGCCGTGGGGGTATATATAGCAATAGAAATCCTGTTCGCCGCATTGATAGTAAGCCGCTGCTACAGCCTGCATTTTCTTGTGCTGACGGACAGGAGCTTCATAGCCTGCACAAGGGAAAGCAAAAAGCTTGTTTCAAAAAAGAAATTCAAGACCGCCGTTTCGATAATATTCTGGGGTATTGTCATGTTTGCGGCGGCGGCGGTTATCACATTCGTCATAAGCTTTGCAATATTCCTTATGATAAAAGGATTTTCAAAGCCACATAAAGCCTTTATATCATCGCTGAAAGTATTGCAGTATGAGGGAAGAATATTCTCGTCGGTTTCGGCATTTATTTCCGCACCCGTGATAATGTTCAGGATAACGGAGGGATTTTTTGAGGACGTTTCGCCCTTTGAGAAAATCATACTCCCCGACAGGGAGCATAAAAAATGGAGCAGGCGCAGGAAAATTGCCTTTGCAGCGATTGTCACCGCTCTTGCGGTCGGCATGAATACCTCATATTTTTCGGCACTCTACGAGGGGAGTATAAATCTCAATTCGGGCATACTCACGAAAACCAGGATAACCGCCCACAGAGGATTTTCTAAAGCCGCCCCCGAAAATACCATGTATGCCTTTGAAGCCGCCCTCGACAGCGGAGCGGATTATATCGAACTCGATGTGCAGCTCACAAAGGACGCACAGCTTGTCGTATTCCATGACAAGACCATAGAGCGGACAACAGACGGACACGGAAAAATAAGCGACTATACATACGATGAATTGCAGGAATTTTCCGCAGGGTGTCATTTCGGAACGGACGGAGAGTTTGATGACGCTAAAATACCTCTGCTTTCCGAGGTGCTTGAAAGCTTCGGCGATGATATAAATTTCAACATAGAGATAAAGGACATAGGGAACTTAAAGCTTGCCGCAGAAAAAACCGCCGAACTGATAGATGAATACGGCATAACCGGTTCATGCTACGTCACATCATTTTCGTATAATGCCCTTAAATATGTAAAAAAGGCAAACCCGAAAATAAAAACGGGCATAATCGCAAACGTTGCCACCACCATAGCATTTACGAAACTGAGATATATAGATGCATTGAGCATGAATTATCTTTTTGTAAATCATACTGTGGTCAACAATGCTCATCAGAACGGAAAGAGAATTTTTGTCTGGACTGTGGACACAAAATCGGATATTGAAAAAATGATTGCCCTCGGCGTTGACAATATAATAACCAACCGCCCCGATAAAACTGCGGAGATAGTCTATTCCGACAGTGTGAGCGAAAAAATAATAACCATACTGAAAACCATATTTTGATTATAATAAATATACCTCCGCCTCAGGCGGAGGTATATTGCTTTTAATTAAATATCCTTTCCGCCACGGGCGGAGGTATATTGCTTTAAGGTATATTTTTTGAAATCATGCATTGAAGTCAATATTTCTGCTTTCGGATTTTCTTCGGTACTGTGTCGGTGTGCAGCCCTTGTGTCTGCGGAATTGCTGCATGAAATACGAGTCGCTTTCATAGCCGCATTTTTCGGCTATTTCACTGACGGATAAATCTGTCGAGACAAGCAAATCCGATGCCATCAGCAGTCTGCTCTCGATTACGTCCTGACGGAATGTAACTCCGAATGCCGCAGAATACAGTCTGTGAAAATAGGTTCTGCTTATGCAGAGCCTTTCGCATATTATCTCAATATCCCATGGAATTACGGGATTTTCGTAGACCTGCTCACGGAGGGATTTTAGCTTTGAATATTTCGGAATATCCGTCCTGACGGATATATCTTCATTCTGTACAGGGGCAGACTCGCTCAGGCATATTAATATCATACGCATGGAGAGTTCGAGAAATTCGTTTGAATATTTGCTGTTTTTCGTGGACTCTGTTTTCATATTCTTGAATACGGACGATATGACAAAATCATCGTTCAGAATAATGGGTGTGTCGAAACTTATATTTTTAGATGCCGCATAATGTCTCTCCGCAGCCGTCATCTCAAAGCGAACATAATCGAATTTCATATTTGTACCGTTGAGGGAACGTATATGGATTTTGGTTTCTGGGGAGCAGATTACTGCGGATATGCTCTCGGATTTGGTTTCTTTTCCGTTGATTGTATATGTGACGGGCGTTTTGAAGAAATACAGGAGCATATCCTCCTTTGCACCGCCTGACAGGGAAAAGCTTCTTCGGCAGTTTATTTCTATTTCTGATATTTTCATATAATTCACCTCATAACGATTATACCATAAACATAACAGTTAATCAAGCGGCTGTTATTGAGCAGATTTAAAATTTTCACGACAGGCAAAAAAAGAAACCTGCACAAAAATGCAGGTTAGAGAGGGATATATAAAATATAAGAGGGGAATTGGGGGATTGTTTAAATCCTGTATATATAATAATCCCTTTCCCTTAAAATAATCTTAAAATAAATCAAAAATCTGAAAAATATTTTTATATTTTTTCTGTTTTCCCCCTGCCTGTGACCAACAGAAATCCCTTTAGGGACGGCAGGGGGAAATATTGCTTTTAATTTTAAATCTGCTCAATCATAGTATTATCGTCCGCAAAATCATAATTATGCATTATGAATTATGCATTGTTTACATGAGTTCGCAGATGAGATTTGAAAATTCAACGGGGTCGTCTATGGCTATTCCCTCAATGAGAAGTGCCTGCGTGTAGAGGAGCTTTGCATATTTTGCAAGCTTTTCCTTGTCTCCGTTGTCGCTTACGGCTCTGAGCTTTGCGAAAATTTCGTGTTCGGGATTAATTTCGAGTACTCTCTTTGCATGGACTTTCTGGTCAGTGGGCATGGAGTTGAGAACCTTTTCCATTTCGAGGGTAATTTCTCCCTCGCTGGTGAGGCATACGGGGTGGGATTTAAGTCTCTGCGAAAGGATAACCTTTTCAACCTTTCCGTCAAGTGCATCGGCAAGATTTTTGAGCATATCAGAATTTTCCTCTTCCTTTGCCCTGATTTCCTCTTTCTTGTCCGTATCTTCAATTCCGAGGTCGTCTGCGGAAACGTTCCTGAACTCCTTGTCCTTGTATTGGTTTATGGATTTTATTGCAAATTCATCAACGTTGTCGGTGAGACAGAGTATCTCGTAGCCCTTATCCTTTAAAAGCTCCGTCTGGGGGAGGTGTTCAATTCTTGCGACACTCTCGCCGGTAGCGTAATAGATATACTTCTGTTCCTCTTTCATGGCTGTAACGTATTCGTCAAGAGTAACCAGCTTGCTGTCGTTTGAAGATGTGAACATGAGCAAGTCCTGAAGCTTGTCCTTATTCATGCCGAAATCGCTGTAAACACCGAATTTAATCTGCAAGCCGAAGGCTTTCCAGAACTCCTCGTATTTTTCACGGTCGTTTTTGAGCATTTTTTTAAGCTCTGCGGTTATGGTCTTTTCTATGCTCTTTGCGATAGCTTTAAGCTGTCTGTCGTGCTGGAGCAGTTCACGGGAGATGTTAAGCGACAAATCCTCGGAATCAACAAGACCCTTTACAAAGCTGAAATAATCGGGGAGCAGGTCTGCGCATTTTTCCATTATGAGTACGCCGTTTGAATAAAGCTGCAAGCCCTTTTCAAATTCCTTCGTGTAGTAATCATAGGGGGCTTTTGAGGGGATATAGAGGAGGGCGTTGTATGAGGGCATACCCTCGTTCTTTACATGGGCATATCTTATGGGCTCGTTGTAGTCGTAGAACTTTTCTGTATAGAAATGTTTGTAGTCCTCGTCTTTAAGCTCGTTTTTATTCTTTTTCCAGAGGGGAACCATGCTGTTGAGGGTTTCAATCTCGATATAGTCCTCGTATTCAAGGGGCTTGTTTTCAGCCTTTTCCTCCTCTGTCTGCTCCTTGGGACGGCTGTGAGTTACCTCCATTTTAATGGGGAAACGGATATAGTCGGAATATTTTCTGACAAGCGACTGCAATCTGTACTGGTCGAGAAATTCTCCGTATTTTTCATCGTCCGTATCGTCAAGAAGCTCAAGGATAATCTCTGTGCCGACGGATTTCTTGTCGTCCTCGGTTATCGTGTATCCGTCAACCCCCTCGGACTCCCAGCGGTAAGCCTTGTCGCTGCCGAAAGCCTTTGAAATTACGGTGACTTTTTTAGATACCATAAATGCCGAATAGAAGCCGACACCGAACTGTCCGATTATCTGGCTGTCCTCGTCAAGCTTGTTTTCGCTCTTGAACTTGAAAGAACCGCTGTTTGCGATAGTGCCGAGGTTATTTTCAAGCTCCTCCTCGGTCATGCCTATGCCGTTGTCGGTTATTCTGAGGGTGCGGCTGTCCTTGTCGGCGGAGAGCCATATTGCAAAATCGTCCTTGTTCATGCCAACGCTGTCGTCCGTGAGGGACTTGAAATAAAGCTTGTCTATGGCATCGCTTGCGTTTGATATAAGCTCCCTGAGAAAAATTTCCTTGTGGGTATAGATTGAATGAATCATCATTTCGAGAAGTCTTTTGGACTCTGCCTTGAACTGTTTCGTTTCCATAAAAATACATCTCCGTTCATGAATTAGCACTCTCATGCTTTGAGTGCTAAAATAAGTATATAACTTTTCTGCATGAAATGTCAATAGCAGAATGAAATGTTTACAATTTGTTCATATTTGACCTGCAAATAATATCTCATGCCGTCTGCGGAGGATATATATAATATATATCAGTCCGCACAAATCAGAGATATAAAAAACTCCGCCGTGATTTTTCTTTGTGTTCCCCCCATGCAGGCGGCGGACAATGTTTTTTATTATGATTTTTTGTATCTTATCAGGAAAAATTTCAGATTTGCTCATCATAGCTCCGAAATTAATAAGCATTAAGCAGAATAAATTGTTTATACTGCTGAAATTCCACCGCACAATATTGTAACAGGGGGTAAAAATCGACAAAAGGGAGTTAAATTTTTTGCCGTAATTTACAATTATATAAAATTTTCTTAAAATATTCATTCCTGTATTGCAATTTTAAAGTTTTTGTGCTATAATATTTGTATAAGTTCAACAATGCACGGCTTGCGGGGAACGCTGTGCGCTGTTCTGCCTTGAAAATCGCTTTTTGTAATATAAAGCTGCTTTTTCGGAGTTAATTTTACAATGTGTATAAAAGTTGGTGAATATTAATAAAAAATAACCCTTTATTTATGTCAAAAAAACGATTGAAAAGTAACTTTTAATATGTTATAATTGTTATTATTAAGGCAGTGTGAATTGTTACGGCTTTATTAATAATCACGGAGGTGGTCTCAATGAAAAGTTATTCCTACATCGCAAGAGATGCAAAGGGCAAGGAGGTCAAAGGCAAGGCCAATGCCGAAACCGAGCAGGAATTTCTTCAGAAAATGAAGGAAAGAGGTTTGTATCTTAAGGACTATAAGGAAGACGATTCAGACAATTCAAAATCTATCTACAAATTTGAGATGACGGAACTCGCTTTCTGCTGCCGTCAGCTCAGCGCAATGCTTACGTCAGGTCTTACGCTCGTAAAAGCCATAGACATCCTGACAAAAGAGCAGGAAAACGAAAAGGCAAAAGCCATATGGCAGGACGTTTATGAAAACGTTCAGAAGGGTGAATCCTTCTCCTCGGCTATGGAGCTTCACGCAGGTTCTTTCCCCGACTTCCTTATCTCGATGATAAGCGCAGGCGAATCAAGCGGTTCTCTCGATGTCATAATGGTTCGTATGGCGGATTACTACGCTAAACAGAACAAACTCAAAAATACGGTAAAAAGTGCCATGACATACCCTATGATACTCGCCGTACTCTGCGTTGTCATCGTTATCTTCCTCTTTACCTTCATCATGCCGACATTTATCGGAATGTATGAGGACCCCAGCACCATGCCCGCACTCACAAAGATGCTCGCTGCTATCAGTGACTTCCTCAAGACAAAATGGTATATCCTCGTTGTTATTGTTGTCGGTCTTTTCTTCGGATTCAGATACGCCATGAAAGTCCCCGATTTCCGGCTGAAAATTGACCGCCTTATCATCAAGGGACCCGGCTTCGGCCCTCTCGTTACAAAAATATATACGGGTCGTTTTTCAAGAACTCTCTCCTCTCTCTATTCAAGCGGTATTCCCATGGTTGAATGTCTCGAAAAGGCTTCGTCGGTTCTCGGAAATTCCTACGTTGACCAGAAGTTCGAGGAGGTTATTGACGAGGTAAAGCAGGGTTCTACTCTTTCGGACGCTATCACAAGAACTGAAATATTTGAGGGTATGTTCTGCTCAATCATCTACGTAGGAGAGGAGTCGGGTGCGCTTGACTCTATCCTTGAAAAAACTTCCGATTACTATGAGGAAGAATCGGACTCAGCCGTACAGCGTCTTGTCGGAATGGTTGAGCCTATCATGCTTATCTTTATGGGTCTTATCATTGGTCTTGTAGTTGTAGGTATCTATCCCGCACTCTACGGTTCAATGGAAAGCATCGAAAGCGAATAATACGAAAGGTGGAAAAATAAATGCTTTCATTTGATATAACCGACAGAAATATACGTGTTGTAAAGGGTATCGAAAGCAACGGAAAGATAAAAATCAGCTCCGCTGCTACCCTTAACCTCGAAGAGGAGCTTATCGTGAACGGCCACGTAAAGGACGTTCCCAACGTTGCCACACTCATCAACGGTGTTCTCAAAAAGAACAAGATGCCCGACAAAGAGGCAATTGTCAGCATCTCCTCAAACCTCACGATTTTCAAGGAGCTGAATGTCGCAAAGTCCAAAAATCAGGACTTGTCAAAAACCGTCAAGCAGCAGATGCAGGCAGAGCTTAACCTCGACGATACATATTCCGTGACCTACGTTATCGTGGGCGAGGCTGAAGAAAAAAGCGATATGGGCGAACCCGTCTACAAGGTGCTCGCAACCGCCTGCCCCTATGAAATCGTAAACAGCTACAGAGAGGTTTTCAAGCTTCTCGGAATTTCGCTCAGGTCGGTAATGGTCGGCTGTAACTGTATCACCAAGGTTCTTCTTGCCGATACAAAGATAAAATCCAAAATGCCGCTCCTTGCCGTTCAGATAGACAACAACTTCATCTCTCTCAACCTCTATGAGGACGGACAGCTTTCATTCTCACGTTTCGCTTCAATCGATGCAGACGACTACGGCGGCTCGGAGGACTACGTTTTCGAGGCTGTAAACGAAAACATCTTCCGTATGCTCCAGTTCCACAGAAGCCGTAATTCGGGCGATACTATCGAGAACGTCATCTTCTACGGCGATACTCACGAGTATGTAAGACTTACAGACGAACTCGAAAAACTCGACCTCAACACAAGCCTTATCAACGTTCCCCCGCAGATACACGGCCACGAAAATCTTGAATTTTCACTGTATGCAAACGCTATCGGTGCCATGTTCAAGAGAAACAAGGACACCGAGAAAATTAACCTCCTCGAAACGGAACTCGGTACGGCAATCAAGAACAAGGTAAGAAACGAAGGCGCAGGAAACGGCATAATGTTTGGCGCAATCGCAGTTGCTGCCATAATCGTCGGTGCTGCATGGGGTATCCAGTCAATCAGAGACGCAGCTATCCAGAGCGATATTGACGAGATACAGGAATTTCTCGACAGCCCCGACACCCTCAAAAAGCTCGCTCATCAGGAAAAACTCCTCGGAATTGAGGAAAAGGTAAATGCATACAACACAATGGTCGTAAATGCACACGATGCTTTCTATTCGCAGCCCGTTATCTACGGTGATGTCTATGACGCAATCGAAACCGTACTCGAAGATACGGCAGGCGAACTCGGAATCGAGGACGCAACCGTTGTAAGTCCCGACTACACCGAGGGCATACTCAAATTTACCGTAAGCTGTGACGGAAGCGAAGAAATGGTGCAGAAACTCCCTGCCGATTTCGTTGAAAACCTCCTCGACAAGTCAGTCGATGCAAACGGCGGATATTTCGCAAATGCCTCATACGAGGGATACAAGGTAAGCATTTCGTCAGTCCAGACCGCTCTCCCAAGCTCCGGCGGAGATGATGAAGAGGAAGAAGCTCCCAGAAGAGTTACTGTCGAGGAATCCGAAACAGTTACATTTGAAGTAACCGTTGCCCTCGAAGTAAACGAAAACGCATACCATGACGATGACTCAAAGGCAGATACCGATGACAGCGGAAGTGCCGATGATGCACCTGCGGAAGAATAATAAAGGAGGCTGATTGAAATGAAACTGAATTACAGAGATAAGGTTATTCTTGGTATTCTCCTCGCTGTTGTTATCCTCATCGCAGGATTTGTCGGACTTGTAAAGCCCAAGACACAGGACATTCAGGACGATACCGCAATAAGAGAGACAAAACGCAGCGAACAGGAAGAAGTCGAAAAGAAAATTGCTCAGATTGAACCCCTCAAAAAGAGGATAGACGAAACCTATCAGGAAACCAACAAGCTTGCAGGCGATTTCGTTCCCATGGAAGAAATTGACAGCACCTTCATGATTGACCAGTATATGCAGGAATATGCCGAAGAGAGCGAAGTAAAGATATTAACTCTCGAACTTTCTCCCCTCAGCTCCTCGGTACTCAAATACTACTACTTCACACCCGAAATACTCTCCGAAAAGCTTTTTGAGGCTTCCGACCTCAACGGCGAATCACAGGCTGCTTTTGAAGAGCTTTCCGCAGCAAGCGACTCACTCTCCGAGAGAACCGAAGAGGAAGTTATGGGTACGGAATACGCAGTAAGGGTAAGCGGCACAAGAGAAAATGTATGGAAATATATGGAGGCTATCAAGGAAGTCGGCGATGCAAGAATAATAAACTCCGTTAAATTCCAGGATTACAGCTTCGGCGAGCTTACAGGCGCAAACGAGGCAAATAATGTCAGCGAAGGCGAAGGCGAGACAGAGGTTGACTTTATCATATCGTTCTACTCAGTATACGAAATGGCAAAACCCGACACAGAAGCAGATTAAGTTCGTTCACGCTATAGGTAAAAGAGATATATACCTTAGAAAGGCGGTCAGAAAATGAAAACGGAAAAGAATAGAAAATTAAAAGGTACCGTCCTGCTTGCTGTTGTTGCCACAATGGCTCTGCTCATAATCTTTATGGGTACTACTCTCGTTCTTGCAAGTGCGGCCAATAACCGTGCGCACAAGAGCTATGCAACATCACAGGCAGAATATACCGCACAGGCGGCTATTAAGGCGTTTACAACTGCTCTCGAAGACAAGGATAACCCAAGTATGATAGCTGCCGTTCAGCAGCTCAGCGGTCCTGCATACCCCGATGTCATAATAAATAACTCTTCTGTCGGTCATGTAGGTTATTATGAGTCTGACGGAACATGGGTTGAGGACAAAATCAAGGTTGAACCCCTCGGCGAAGCTCCGAATTATGTCTACGGAATAAAGACATTCGGCAGCGACCCCGAATGGTATAAGCCCGACAGATACAGAATTACCGCTACCGCAAGAGTGGGCAGGGACGAAAAAACAGTTTCCCTCTATCTCACAAGTATGCCCCTTGCAGGCGATGACCCCAAAACCATCGAGGGCTTTCAGACTATCGGCGACAGCTCGTTTGACGCTACACAGGACGAATTTAACGGCGCACTCGTTGTAGGTATCAAAAAAGACGGAGCAGGTACCTACGGTCTTAACAACCAGACAAAAGTAAACTGTAACTATGTGTTCATCAACGGTACTCTTAACGTTCCCGGTCAGGGACAGATTAATGTAAATACCGAAAAATTCAAAATGACCGTTACAGGCAATATGGACATTCAGAACGACAACTTTATGAACGTCAACTATACAGCCTCAACAGCACTTGAAGCAAAGGATATTCCCTATATGTACGTTGACGGAAAACTCACAGCTTCTTCAAGCTTTGTAAAAATCAAAGGCACACAGGCTCCCTTTAATGTTTTTGCAGGCTGGGCAGATATGCAGAAATTCGACATGGATGCTAACCTCTATCTTATGGATTCGGGCAAAACGAGTATACTCGGTCAGGACGGCTCAAAGCTCTACAAATGGTCATCATCTGTTATAAACGGCACTGACCAGAATCTCGGCGAGGGCGGCAGTCTCTACAGCATGGGCAGCGTAAAGACAGGTATGAATACTGTTAAATTTGACGGCGATGTAAGAGTCGTTGAAAATCTCGAAGTCACAAACGGTCTTGAAGTAGGCGGAAACCTCGTCATAGGCGGAAATTTCTCCTACAGCGGAAATATCAACGTTTCAGGCAATATTTATTGTGACAATGTCGGTACATATACAGGTCTTAAACCCGGATATTCTGAAGCTTTTATAACTCCTGTTGCTGTCAACCCTGCATCGAACGGCTGGAAAGGCAGCTGGGCTTATTACGACCCCGACGGAAATCTTATAAAATATGATTGGAATAGCAACCCGCTCGGCGGATACTACAAGGATTCGTCAGGCAATTATGTTTCAGAGGGAGAGGCAAAACAGTTTACGCTTATGTCGAGTCCCGTAAATATCAACGGCAAGACTGTTAAACCCCTTTCGGCACTTTCGGGCGACCTCGGATATGACGACACAAATATCTATCCGCAGTCCATGACAAGAGAAAGCATATATATGTATGAAGACCCCGTAGGTTCGGGCAACTGGGTTGACGCTCCCGAAGATACAAAGTTCATCAAGTCAATTTCCGATATTCAGAACGCTGTCGGCATGAACCCCACAACAGGCGCACTTCCTTATCCGTCAGCTCCCACAGAGGGCAAGAATATTGACGAATATGATTCCTACACAACAGGCGGAGATTACCACGGCGCAGGCGACCTCAACCCCGCAGTTTCAGAGGGCGGAGCAATCACAAAATCATGCATAATCGACCATACTGTAAACGGCAAGCTCGAAATATATGCAAAGGATTCCGATATATGGGTAATTCTTGCTGACGGTGTAACTTTCAGCGACCCTGCACAGAACGGCTCATCTGAAATAGTTATCAAAAATTCTCCCTATACGGTTAAATTCTTTGTGGCAGGCTATTTCACGAATGAATGGGGAATTATAAGACCCGAAACTATTTCGCAGTATTCAACAGTAAAGTATGATGACAAAATGAATATCGAGTGGTACGGCGCAAGCGGTTCTGTTATCGAAATACGCAACAACGGAACAATATGCGGTGCTGCAAGAGCTCCTTATACTACTCTCAAAGCCAACGTAGAAGGTCGTCTCAATATAAACTATGAGGACGAATACAGCAATTCGAGAAGTATGAAACCCTGCTGGATAGGCAATGCCCTCTTCAATGATGCAGAGGTAAGCAATAACTTCTCAATGGCATACACCCTCGCAGGCGGCGGCGGAAGCAGCACATCTCTCGGTACTGCGCTCGGTGACTACGAACTCAGTTACTTCTCTGAATATTAAGGAGGAATGTCTTTATGAAAAAGAATAAAAAAAGCCTTAAAGGCATGACCCTTGTTGAAGTCCTTGTTTCGCTTGCGGTTTTTGCAATGCTCTCAGCGATACTTCTCGGCTACGGCGCATACGTTGACAAAACTTCAAAGGCTACAAGAACAATGAAAAATAAAGTCGTTGAGGAGGCACACTATGCCGCCGCACGACAGAAAGAATATGTCGATGCAGGCGGTGCTTTTCAGGATCTCGACTCCGTTGCGGGCGAAATAACCGTGACCATGAGCGGAACAAGCGGAACGTTTACTCCCTTTATCGACAACGACCCCACAAAGGGCTACGACAACGACCACCCCGTAAACTACAGCAACCCCTCCGCAACTCTCGAAACAGACATCTATGACACGGAAAAGGCTTATGATGAAGCTCTCAGAAAGAGCGGCTACAGCGATGCCGAAATAGCTGTCATAAAAAGCGGCGCAAACGGCAGCATAAACATTAACTTCATTGATGACAACAACCTTGTTATCACTGCAAGAAGTCACTGATGCGGGGGTGTTATGATGAAAAACGAAAAGAAAACTGCCCTTAAAGGCTTTACACTTATCGAGCTTATCATCGTTATGGCTATCGTTTCAATACTCATGCTTGCAGTTATGAAAGTATCCGAGCCTGCTATGAAAATAATGAACAACACCTCCAACGCAGAGAAAACCTACGGCTATACCGACAATATCCGCACCTACCTCCAGACACAGCTTGAATATTCGGATGCCGTGTGGGTTATCCCCGAAAACGACCTTGGCGCATGGACTTTCCAGAGCATGAGACATCCGCCCGAATATGATATAGACGGTAATGAAATTCCCGGTACCGCAACTATGGTAACAGTCGGTGACGGCGGTTCGATTGACGATGCGGTCGCAGATTTCATTGACGAAAACTACTTCGGTACGGTTTCCTTTAACGGTTCGGGTTCAAGCGATGTTCTCGACCAGATACAGCCTATGAAAGGCAAGGTAAACGTTCTCCGTCTCCTCAACCACGACCACGGCAGCTTCAAGGCAGGTCAGATAACGCTCACCACCTATGACTTCGAGTCGTATAACAATACTTCCGATTATTTTGCATCATCGGGAATAAACATAACAGGTTCAACTCCCGAAACACTTGCAATAAACGATGTTTATTTCGATGCGTTCGACACAAGGGATTATACATTCAGCTATGCACTCGGCGCATACGACCTTGAGGGTGATACGAGCATTGCAGGCAGCAGCACAACAGAGACATTCAAATCAATTCCCCAGGACAGAAACGATGAGGGTATAGTTATAAACGGCTGCAATGACCTTGCCGTTTCGATTGTCCTCAATACGGGCAGTCCAGTTGACAACGGAGTTTACAGAGGTTTCAGAAATCCCTCGCAGATTTCCGTTGCAAACATTCCGCTTATGAATATAAGCTATCATGCAGGAGTTTCTATCGGAAGAATGTATGTAAACAATGAGTATTACGATACGGCTTCGGCAGCATATATTCCTCAGATTGTAAGATGGCATGACGAAAATATTGCGGCACACCCCGTAAGACAGAGGGATTTTGTTCAGGCATTCCGTGCTTTCATAGACCCTTCAGGTGCGCACAAGATTGATTTTGGCGAAGATATTTACTTCATCTATTCATACGCAACAGACCTCGGATAAAAGCAAAAAAACAGGCAGCAGTCAATGCTGCTGCCTGTGCTTTATTTACTGTTTCTCGGCGAAAAATCCAAGATACCATTGGGCAATCTGATTGCCCCACAATGCGCCTATGGCAATTCCTACCGATAAGAAAGGTCCGAATGCAAATTTTGACTCGCCTGTGACTTTTTTGTAGATTATGCCTGCGGCGGCGGCAATTATTATGCCGAGCAATGTTGAAACGATAACAGCCTGTGTACCGAGGAGTGCGCCTGCGGCTATCATGAGTATCGTGTCGCCCAGCTCTATCGCACGGAAATCCTCGCCGTATTTCTTCTTTATAAAGCTTCGGCTTACCTCACCTATCACAAAGAACGGAATACTTACGGCAAGTGCGCCGATTATGCGGTGCTTCAATGATACCTCATCTGTGAATATCGCAGACGGAACGGCAAGCAGAAATATAAGTCCGACAATTATCATGTCAATTTCCATTGTGTCCCAGTCCATGAAGCCGACTATTATAAGCAGGGACATGAGAATGCAGGTTATTATGGATTCAGCATTTATATCCAGGACTATAAATGTAAGTACATAGAGAAAGCCGTTGAGACTTTCGACTATGGGATAGCGTGCGGAAATTTTCGCTCCGCAGCTGTGACATTTTCCTCTCAGCATTATCCAGCTGAAAACGGGGATAAGGTCTATGGGTCTTATTTTCGCTCCGCAGGTCATGCAGTGCGATGCCTCTTCCTTTTCTTCCTTAGTCCTCGAAAATCCGAGTATGGACTCGTGCTTTGGCAGCCTGAATATGACTACATTCAGAAAGCTGCCTATGCATATGCCGTAGAGAAATACGACAGAGAGAAACATTATCTTGAAAGGCAAGTCGGTAAATTCACTGTGAAGCATATCTTCAAATCCGAACATTGTATTTATCCTCCTTTCGTAAAGATTATATTAAACGGCATGGCTTACTTGTCATTGCGGTGTGTGAATGCCGTTCATTACAATAATATTATAGCATAATCTGAAGAAATTTCAAGTATAAATCTGTGATTGTATTTATCAGATAAAAAAAGCCGGGCTGTTTTTCTTTTTGTTCCGCACGGCGGAGACAGACGGAAACAGACAGATATAAAAATTTTTGTGCATTATTTTAAAATGCTCATTTATATAGTATAAATATAGTATAAATTAAGAGCCTCGGAATTAAAAGGCTCTGGAATATCGGAGGTATATTATGAGAAACGAGAGAATTGGCGATTACCTTGTCAATCAGGGGCAAATCACGCCCGAACAGCTTCAGAAGGTTCTTGAAGTACAGAGGGAGTCGAACGGTGCCAAAAAATTCGGCGATGTTGTTGTCGAACTCGGATTTATGTCCGAGGTGAATTTCACGAAGGCACTTGCAGGAAAGCTTAAGGTAAAATATGTTGACCTTGAGTCAATTGATATAAATACTGAGGCGGTACAGAAAGTCCCAGAAGCACTGGCAAGAAAGCATACGGTAATCGCTATTGCCATTACGGGAAAAAGACTTACGGTTGCCACGAACGACCCCGTAAACTTCATAGTACTTGAAGATATAAAGGTATCGACGGGTATGGATACCGTTCCCGTTCTTGCCACAACATCGGCTATCAACAAGGCAATAGGCAAGAACTATTCAATGCAGAACGTTGACAGCGTTGTTGACAGTATCACCGCAATGAACAACGACCTCGGAAATGCCGAGGACGAGGAGTCAAAGGACAGAGTAGAAAGCGCACCTATCGTTAAGCTTGCTACCACTATCATAGAAAACTCCTACCGTGCGGACGCTACCGATATTCATATCGAGCCTTTCAAGACCTATACAAGAATACGTATCCGTGTAAACGGCGACCTTGTTGAGCTTATGAATATATCCAGTGCCGTACACAGTGCACTTGCAACACGTCTCAAGCTTATCAGCGGCATGAACATCGCCGAGAAGAGAATACCGCAGGACGGACGTTTCACACAGGTTGTTGACGGAACAACGCTCGATGTCCGTGTGTCCTCGCTCCCTATGGTAAACGGCGAGAAAATAGTTATCCGTATTCTTTCGACAGGTCAGATTGCCCTGCGTAAGATTACAGACCTCGGTATGTCGGAATACAATTATCAGCTTTTCGAGTCAATGCTCCGAGTACCCCACGGGGTTATCCTCGTTACGGGTCCTACCGGTTCAGGTAAAACAACAACCCTCTATGCGGCTCTCGGTGAGCTTGCTAAACCTAATGTAAACGTTATCACCGTTGAGGACCCTGTCGAAAAAGCTATCGACGGCATCAATCAGTGTCAGGTTAATGCCAAGGCTGGCATGACATTCGCAGCCGCCCTCCGTTCTATCCTCCGTCAGGACCCTGACATCGTAATGGTCGGAGAAATGCGTGATTCGGAGACTGCCGACATCGGTATCCGTGCCGCTATCACGGGACACCTTGTTCTTTCAACCCTCCATACCAATGACGCTGCATCAACCGTTGTACGTCTTATAGATATGGGTGTTGCTCCCTACATGGTTGCTACTTCGCTCATCGGCGTTATCGCACAGCGACTTGTAAAGGTTCTCTGCCCCGAATGTAAAGTCCCCAGAATGACAACGGAGGAGGAAAATGACCTCCTCGGCGTTGAAGCTCCCATACAGATTTTCGATGCAGGCGGCTGTCCCATGTGCAATAACACGGGCTACCGTGGAAGAACCGCTATCCATGAGATAATCCACTGTACCGCAAAGGTATCGTCAATCATTGCAGCAGGCGGCGGCAAGGAAGATATTGAAGAGGCTGCAAGAGCCAACGGCACAAAGCTCCTCCGTGACAATGCCGCACAGCTTTGCATACAGGGTAAGACTTCAATTGACGAAGTTGTAAGAACAACATTCACAGTTTAATATATTGGGAGGAACTAAAAATGGCTATTGAAATTAACAGAATACTCGATGAAGTAAGACTTCTCGGCTGCTCTGACCTTCATTTTACTTACGGTATCGCACCCGTTGTACGTCTCAACGGCGCACTTAGAACCATGCGTTCGCAGTACCCCGAAATGGATGAGGAGGAAATACTCAGCATCGTCAACCAGATGACCAACGATGCACAGCAGACACACGTAAACCAGCACCTTGACACCGACTTTTCTTTCCAGACAAGAAGTGGCTACCGTCACCGTGTAAACGTTTACTTCCAGAAGGGCAAGCCTGCTATTGCTATCCGTCTCCTCAGAAACGACATTCCTACCCTCCGTGACCTCAATCTCCCCGAAATACTTGAAGATTTTGCCATGCGCCCCAGAGGACTTGTTCTCGTTACGGGTCCTACCGGTTCGGGTAAATCCACAACGCTTGCGGGAATGATTGACTACGTAAACCTCAACAAGAGCGCACATATCATCACTGTTGAGGACCCTATCGAGTATGTTCACGAGCATAAGAGATGTATGGTAAACCAGAGAGAAATCGGCGACGACGTAGGAAGCTTTGCCCTCGCCCTCAGAGCCGCCCTCCGTGAGGACCCCGATGTTATCCTCGTAGGAGAAATGCGTGACTTTGAGACAATTCAGGCAGCCGTTACCGCAGCCGAAACAGGACACCTTGTTATGTCAACCCTCCATACAACCAGTGCAGCCGATACAATCAACCGTATCATAGACGTTTATCCCGAACATCAGCAGCAGCAGATACGTACACAGCTTGCAAATAACCTCGTAGGCGTTATCTCCCAGACACTTATCCCCAAGAGAGACAATACCGGACGTGTTGCCGTTATGGAAATTCTCAACGTTACGGACGCTATCGCCGCACAGATACGTGACAATAAAATCCACCTTATCCAGTCCGCTATCCAGACAGGTAAGCAGGACGGCATGATGAGCCTTGATATGGAGCTTGCAAGATATACGAAGTCGGGCGTTATCCTCGAAAAAGATGCGCTTGAAAAGTGTCAGGACAAGCAGGAATTTTACCGTTATCTCAACCAGCTTTAATAAATATCCGCCCTCATTTCCGGGGGCGGTTTTTTAATGCATAATGCATAATTCATAATTTTTCCGTCTGCGGCGGAAGATGATTTTTATTTTGAAAATTATTATTCCCTGTCTGCGGCAGGGAAATAATTTTTGTCCAAAAATATAAAAAAACTGTTGACATTTAATATAATTGATAGTATAATTATAATAATTGCTTTAATCATTTAAAGCTTTGCAGTTTTACATACAAAAAGGAGTGAAATTTATGGGTTCAAAAGCAGCAACATTCGTCATTCTGTTTATATATGTCGCAGTAATGATAACTATCGGCTTTTATACCTCTAAAAAAACCAAATCAGCATCGGATTTCATGCTCGGCGGCCGTAATGTAGGCTCTTGGCTTACGGCTTTTTCCTACGGCACTACCTATTTCTCGGCGGTCGTATTCATCGGCTATGCAGGACAGTTCGGCTGGAGCTACGGCATTTCCGCCTCGTGGGTAGGCATAGGCAATGCAATCCTCGGAAGTCTTATCCCTTTCTTCGTACTCGGAAGAAGAACAAGACTTATGACAAATCACCTCGGCGCAAAGACCATGCCCGAATATTTTGAACACCGTTTCAATTCAAAAACATTGAAAACCGTATCGGCTGTGATAGTGTTCATATTCCTCATACCGTACACCGCATCGGTTTATAACGGTCTTTCAAGGCTTTTCGGAATGGTTTTTGACCTCGGAGAAAACGGCGCAACTGTTATAATTATATTAATGGCTCTGCTGTCGGCGGTTTATGTTACCCTCGGAGGATATAAGGCTACCGCCCTCAACGATTTCGTTCAGGGAATTATCATGCTCATAGGAATAGCAACGGTTGTTGCGCTCACCGTCCAGAAGAAAAACGGCTTTTCGGAGGCGGTTCAGCAGCTTAAAAATATTGACGATACGGGAAAGCTCGGCTCGCTCTTCGGCCCTGACCCGATAAATTTATTCGGCGTTGTCATTCTCACATCGCTCGGCACATGGGGACTTCCCCAGATGGTGCAGAAATTCTATGCCATAAAGGACGAACAGGCGATTAAAAAGGGCGCAGTAATTTCAACTCTCTTTGCGCTGGTAGTCGCAGGCGGTTCGTATTTCATGGGCGGATTTGTGCGGCTCTACTGTACGCTCGACCCGGACGAAACGGACAAGGCATTCATCGAAACCGTGAACGGAAGACCCGTTTTCGATACAATGGTACCTGCTCTGCTCAATCAGGCACTGCCCAATCTTCTGATAGGTCTTGTAGTGGTGCTTGTGCTTTCCGCATCGCTCTCGACACTTTCATCGCTCGTCCTCACATCGAGTTCAACGCTCACGAATGACCTCATAAAGCCCAGGGTAAAGAATTTTGACGACAAAAAACAAATGACCGTAATGAGGGTATTTATCGGCGTATTCCTCATAATATCCGTAATAATCGCCTGCAATAAAAATGCCTCGATTTCAACGCTCATGTCATATTCATGGGGCGCACTTTCGGGCGCATTCCTCGGACCCTTCCTCTATGGATTGTTCATGAAAAAGGCAACTCCTGCGGCTTGTGCGGCAAGCTTCTGCACGGGAATAGGCATAACGGTGATACACATGACACTTTTCAGCCTTAATATAAGCGCATTTGACGGCATAAAACAGGCTGTTGCGGATATGGGCTGTCCGTTAAATCTCCTTTCGCCCATAAATGCAGGAGCGTTTACTATGATTATTTCGCTTATAATAGTACCCCTTGTCAGCAGCTTCACGAAAGCCCCCGACAAGGAAATTGTCGATAACGCTTTCAGCAGCATAGAAAAAATTAAATTACCTGTTGACAAATGAAAATTTATGGTGTATAATATAGATAACCACAAAAGTAAGTATGTAGTTCATTTGTTCACAAAAGTCGAATCCCCCGGAAATAAAACTCCGGGGGATTTGTTTTTTTGTTCCCGTGTCGGAAACAAATATGAAAATACCATGATGTATAAAACCTACAAAAAAGGTTTGTTTTTATTGTGCAAATATACAAAGGGTAATCAGGGGGCGGAAACTGCCCGAAAGAGTGATTTAAATTATACATACAGGATAAAAATTATGAATAATACATTTCTAAAATTAAATCTTTTGTTTTATTCACAAAATATTGTGCATTTTGACGAAAACAGTAAAAAATTTGTGCCTATTTACCGTTCGGGTGTAAAAAATCGGATTTTAATGAATTAATTTCAAAAAAAGTGTTGACATTTTATGAATAACATGGTATACTATAATCACGGTAAAGGTAAGGGCAACAAAAACCCGAACCAAATTAAAAGTCCCTCGAAAGGGCAAATTTTATAAAGGAGGTTTTCTATTATGAAAACTACAAAGAAAGGTTTCACACTTATTGAGCTCATCGTTGTTATCGCTATCATCGGTGTTCTCGCAGCAATCCTCGTTCCCTCAATGCTCGGCTATGTAAAGAAGTCCAAGATCCAGAGCGCAAACAGCGCAGCTTCCACAATCCTCAAGGCTGCTAACTCCGCTATGGAAGAGCTTGACGAGGCTAACTATGACACAACAGCTCTCGACGGAACACAGACACACGCTCTTGAGCCTGCAACGGCTGACCTTCTCTGGGAATACATGGCAGAGTACTTCGATGAGGTTGAAAACACAGAGTTCGCTGTAGAGTGCCTTAACGGTTCTGCAATCTGCGCAGCAGCTAAGTCCGGTGCTTACTATGGTACATCTCCTATCGTTTACACAAACAAGAACTACGGTAAAGACGGTACTAACCCCACAAGCATTGGCGATGCTATCGGTGCTGCTAAGGCTAAGTATAACGAGAACCATAACAAATAATTTTGCGTTAAACTGATTTAACTGCATAAAAACTGATAAAAAGCCTCCTCTTCATGAGGGGGCTTTTTTTACGAGGTTTAAAATGAAAGTATCAAAAAATCATGTTCTTGCAATTTTTGGCATAATGGGCGGAATTTTGACCGGTGCGCTGTCAGTCTATCTGCCGAACAGGGAAAAAATAGAATTTGCCGAGGATTTTCAAAGCTTTTTTGATTGCAGAGATTTTCTCACGGAAGTTAATGTTTCGGAAAATCAGTCCGAAAAAAACAACACTGCCGTTATAGATACTATGCTGAAAATGTACTATGACAGTTGGACAGCGTATACCAAAAACGACCACGACTCAAAGGAATTTGTCGTTGAAACTGTGAACGAGTCTCCTGCGGCTACGGGCTGCGGATTTGAAATAGATTTTGACAGATACGACAATCTCTATTTTTCAAATGTTTATCAAAATTCAGAAGCCGCAAAACAGGGCATTATAACAGGAGACAGGGTTATTTCCGTGGACGGCGAAAACTTCGGTACAAAAAAATACAAGCTTGCAAACGAACTTATGGGAAAAGACGGAACTTCCTGCGATATAATTATCATGCGTGACGGAAAGGAAAAAAATATACACTTCACAAGAAATATATCGATTGAAAATAATCTGAGCAGTGCTTTTGGAAAAATGTATGGTGATACGCTTTATATTGCTGTCTATAAGGTTGACGACTATTCTGACGAAAATGTCGGACGCATTCTCGATGAATATAAGGATTTTAAATCCGTTGTCATTGACCTGCGCCACAACAAGGGAGGTGTCATAAACAGCGGAATAAATCTTGCTGATTATTTTGTGGGGTACGGTGAAATTTGCGAACATTCCTATAACGGCGGAGATACTGTTCTTTCCACAAACGATGACGAAAACGATATAAAAGTCCCTATGGCTGTTTTGACTGACGGACTGACAGCAAGTGCAGGTGAAATGCTTACGGCGATATTCAAGAAGTACGGCGGAGCTGTTCTTGTCGGAGAAAATACTTTCGGAAAAGGTGTTTTCCAAAATAAGACTATAATAAACAAGGGCATTCTGACATATACGGCAGGTTATGTAACTGTCGGGAGCATGGATTACCGTGAAAAGGGCATAGCCCCCGATATTGAGATAGAAATGGACTATGACGAGAATATAATCGGCACCGATAAAGACATTCAGTTGAATAAGGCTCTTGAAATTCTGGATTGACTGCACAAAAATTTCCGAAAACTTTGTGAAAAAACACAAATACTTTTTATTGACAATTTGTGAATTATTTGTTATAATGTAAATATAAAATTGTTACGGAGGCGTTTTTTATGAAGAAAAAAGGCTTTACTTTAATCGAATTAATTATAGTTCTTGCGATAATCGGAATTTTGTCCGCCATGGTTTCCCTCGCATGGGTCACAATGCTCCAGAGGAGCAGAACGAGAAGTCTCGACAAAAAGGCGAAAACGGTTTTCAATGCCGCACAGACCGCCGCCACCGAGATGATGTCCTATGAGCGCACTCACGGCGATGCTTACATGAGTACGGGCGGTTTCTATTACTACTGGGACGGCAATTCGGGCGGAAAAGTCGATGCAAGCGGAAATTTCGTGGGCGGTTTCGATGCCGAGGACAATATGTTCGGCAGAAGCATCAACAGAATTTTGGAGGACGATATAGCTTATATTGTCTATATTGATAATAATTACAAGGTGCAGTCAGTTGCCACAAGCAGAAATTCAAATGACCGTTACATAGGTGCGTATCCTGTCACACTCGATGCATCGGGCGCAACCTACAACAATTTTACTGCACTTACTTCATCACCTGGAAATGTCAATGATTTTACACTCTGAATTTTCTAATCAGCCGCACAAAAGCGGCTGATTTTTTGTTTTGCTGTGAAAAGTGACTAAAAAATCAATCAAAAATCGCTGATTATTTTACTTGACAAAAGAGAAAAGACGTGATATAATAATAAAGCTGTCGGACGGAGAGACAGGGAAAAAGAGGGATTTTGGAGAGAAGATTGGTTTTGGACTTCGGAAAGCAAGTTTGCAGAAAATTTTCTTGAAA